>CANSYW010000011.1 GCA_947651395.1 uncultured Pseudoflavonifractor sp.
GGCCATTCTTGACGTCAAGAATGGTCCCCCGGTCTCTCTCAGGCCAGGGGCCGGATATTCAAATGGGATAACTACCAGATTGCACCACCCCAATAGCTCTTCCCATCCTCCAAAGTGGGATCCCATTCCACAGAAAAGTTCTCTTTCAGGTCAAGGGCCCATACCGTCAATACGATATACGCAAATTCACACCATCAGCGAGCACACAAGCTCCGTATACCTGGCCGTGTCCTCCACCCCCAGCCCCGCGATGATCAGGGCCTGGTCGTAGAGCAGCTCGGCGTATTTTTTTGCCTTCTCCGGATCCTGGGCGACCGCCTGACAGAGGGCGGAGTATACCGGGCTGTCGGCATTGAGCTCCAGCACCCGCTGGGCCTTCATGCCCCCCATGTCGTCCCCCATCTTCCGGAAGTACTTCTCCATCTCCAGGCTCAGAGGCCCGTCGGTAGTCATGCACACCGCACCGGACTTGAGCACCCTGGAAAGGCGCACGTCGCTGACCCTGTCCCCCAGGGCCTCCTTCACAAAGTCCAGCACCGGGCGGTTGGCCTCGGTCTTCTGCTCGGCCTGGGTCTTCTCCTCCTCGGTCTCGGGAAGGGCGTCGGGGTCGGCGGCACTCTTGAAGCTCTTGCCCTCATACTGCATCAGGGTCTGGGCCACAAACTCGTCCACCTCGTCGGTAAAGTACAAAATTTCATAGCCCTTGTCCAGCACCCGCTCGGCCTGGGGCAGGGCCCGGGCCAGCTCCACGCTCTCGGCGCACAGGTAGAAGATGCTCTCCTGGCCCTCCGGCATCCGCTCCACATACTCCTTGAGGGTGGTGAACTCCTCCCCGCCGGAGGAGCGGAACAGCAGCAGATCCTGAAGAACCTCCTTCTTTGCTCCGTACTGATTCACCGTGCCATACTTGAGCTGGCGGGCAAAGCCCTTCCAGAACTTCAGGTACTTCTCCCGGTCCTCCTTCTGGAGCTTCAGAAGCTCCGCCTTCACCTTCTTCTCCACATTGCTCTCAATGATATGGAGGGCCCGGGTGTGCTGCAGGGTCTCCCGGGAGATGTTCAGCGGCAGATCCTGGGAATCCACCACGCCCTTGACAAAGGAGAAGTGGTCGGGAACCACCTCGGGGCACTTGTCCATAATGAGCACCCCGGAGGAGTAGAGCTGGAGCCCCTTCTCATAGTCCTTGGAGTAGTAGTCGAAGGGGGCGTGGGCGGGGATAAAGAGGAGCGTCTTATACTCCATCTGTCCCTCGGCGGAAACATGGATGGTGGCCAGGGGCTCCTCCCAGTCGGCGAACTTCTCCTTGTAGAACTGGTCGTACTCCTCCTGCTTCACCCGGCTCTTCTGCCGCTGCCACAGGGGCACCATGGAGTTGAGGGTCTCCACCTCCGTGTGGGTCTCATACTCGGGCCTGTAGTCCTCCCCGGCGTCGGCGGGACGCTCCTTCATGTGGGTGTGGCTCACCTCCATGCGGATGGGGGTGTGGACGTAGTCGGAGTATTTCTTCACCAGCTCCTGGAGCCGATAGGTCTCCAGATATTCGCTGTACTTTTCCTCCTCTGTATCCGGCTTGATGTGGAGGATGATCTCGGTGCCCACGCTCTCCTTCTCGCAGGGCTCCAGGGTATAGCCGTCAGCCCCGTCGCTCTGCCACTCCCAGGCCTCGTCGCTGCCGTAGGCCTTGGAGCGCACCGTGACGGTGTCGGCCACCATGAAGGCGGAATAGAAGCCCACGCCGAACTGGCCGATAATGTCCACGTTTTTGGCCCCCTTGGGGGTCTTCTCCGCCTTCTCCATCTCCTGCTTGAACTGGAGGGAGCCACTGCGGGCGATGGTGCCCAGGTTCTTCTCCAGCTCTTCTTTGGTCATGCCGATGCCGTTGTCGGTGACGGTCAGCGTACCGGCAGCCTTGTCGGGGATCAGGTTGATCTGAAAATCCTTGCGCTTGACGGCCACCTTGTCGTCGGTGAGGGCCCTGTAGGCCAGCTTGTCCACCGCATCGCTGGCGTTGGAGATGAGCTCCCGGAGAAAGATCTCCCTGTGGGTATAGATGGAGTTGATCATCATATCCAACAGCCGCTTGGACTCCGCCTTGAATTGCTTCTTCGCCATGGTATATTGCCTCCGTATATGATAAATTTTTTAAAAACAAAGCGTTAGCACTCTTTTCCTTCGAGTGCTAACGCTATGATAGTCCTTCGTGTCAAAATTTTCAAGGGGGTTTAAAGAAAGTTTACAATTTTTTGCCTCTTCCCCTTCTCTTCCACAGTTTCAATTGCGCCCCGGACAAAAATGTGGCATAATACTGTTTGAAAAAGCAAGGAGGAAGCGCTATGATCCTTCATCTTCTGGCCGTGGGCGACGTGGTGGGGCAGTCCGGTCTGGACTATCTCACCCGCCACCTGCGCTCTCTGAAAAAACTTAAGGCGGTGGATTTCACCGTGGTCAACGGGGAGAACGCCTCCGGGGTGGGCATCACCCCCCAGCAGGCCCAGGTCATCTTTGACGCCGGGTGTGACGTGATCACCCTGGGCAACCACACCTGGAACCGGCTCCAGATCGCCGACTTTCTGGAGGAGAACCCCTATATCCTCCGCCCCGGCAACTATACCAACCGGGTCCCCGGTCGGGGCTGGGGGGTCTTCGATGGACCCAGGGGAGTGCGCGTCGGGGTGATGAACCTCATCGGCCGCACCGAGATGGACGCCAACTTTGACAACCCCTTCACCGTGGCCGACCGGGCGTTGAAGGAGATGGACTGCGACGTGGTGGCGGTGGATTTCCACGCCGAGGCCACCAGTGAAAAGGGGGCCATGGGGTACTATCTGGACGGCCGGGCCCAGGCGGTGTGGGGTACCCACACCCACGTGCCCACCGCCGACGGCCAGATCCTTCCCCAGGGCACGGGCTTCGTCACCGACCTGGGCATGACGGGCCCCGCCCAGTCCATTCTGGGCATCAAGCCCGAGCAGGCGGTGAACCGCTTTCTGGGGGGGCTCCCCCGCCGGTACGAGGAGGCCCCGGGCCCCTGTAAGCTCAACGCCGTGCTCTTTACCATCGACACCCAGACGAAAAAGTGCGTGGGCGTGGAGCGGGTGGACATTCAGGACTGAACGCGGGACATGGCCGCTTCACGCCCCACACGACCCATATTTCTCATTCTCTTTTGAGAGGAGGTTTCCTCCATGCTTCATATCCTACACGCCGCCGACCTCCATCTGGACGCCCCCTTCGCCGCTCTCACCGCCGAGCAGGCCAGAGCGCGCCGGAGTGAACAGCGACTGTTGCTGGACGCCCTGGCGGACGCCGCCATTGAGCGGGGAGCGGATCTGGTGGTTCTCTCCGGAGACCTTCTGGACTCGGAGCAGACCTACCGGGAGACCGCCCAGGCCCTGGCCGACGCCCTGGGTCGGATCCCCGCCCCGGTGGCCATTGCCCCGGGCAACCATGACTTTTACGGCCCCTCCTCCCTCTATGCCGCCCGGATCTGGCCCAAAAATGTGGTCATCTTCCGGGAGGCCGCCCCCCAGCGCATTGAACTGCCCGATCTGGATCTCTACGGCTGCGCCTTCACCGGCCCGGCCCGGTATGACTCCCCCCTGGAGGGATTTCAGGCCTCTGCCTCGGGCAAGCCCAGCGTAATGGTCTGCCATGGGGACGTGGAGGCCAATGACCGCTACGGCTCCATCTCCCGGGCGCAGATCGCCCGGAGCGGGCTCACCTACCTGGCTCTGGGCCATGTCCACAGCTGCTCGGGGCTCCGGCAAGAGGGCAATACATATTGGGCCTATCCCGGCTGCGCCGAGGGCCGGGGCTTCGACGAGACCGGGGACAAGGGCGCCCTCTGGGTCTCCATTGAGGACAGCGGCGCCGTGAACGCCGAATTCCTCCCCCTGTGCCGCCGCCGGTACGAGATCCTGGAATGCGACCTCACGGGAAAGGATCCCGCCCACGCCGTGGCCGAGACCCTCTCCCGGGGAAGCCGGGAGGACATCTGCCGCCTTATCCTCACCGGAGAGGCCCCCGCTCTGGATCTTCCCGCCCTTCTGGCGGGGGCGGCCTCCCTGCGCTGGGCCCTCACCGGCCGGGATCACACCCGGGTGCCCCGGGACCTCTGGGCCCGGGAGGGGGAGGACAACCTCACCGGCCTCTTCCTGCGCCAAATGCGCCGACGCATCGAAAACGCCGACCCGGAGGAGCGCCCCACCCTGGAAAAGGCGGTGCGCTTCGGTCTGGCCGCCCTGGAAAACGGGGAGGATATGCCATGAAAATATTGAAGATGACCGCCACCTTCGGCGTTTTGGAGCATGCCGTCCTCATCCCCGGCGAGGGACTCACCCTGATCGAGGCCTCCAACGAGTCGGGCAAATCCACCTGGTGCGCCTTCCTCCGGGCCATGCTCTACGGCTTCCCCGCCCGGGATCGGGACAAGGCGGGCTATCTGGCGGAGAAAAACCGCTATCAGCCCTGGTCGGGCGCTCCTATGGAGGGCACCTTGGAGCTGCTGTGGCAGGGCCGGGCGCTGACCCTGTACCGGGGCCCCAAGGGCAGCACCCCCTGGGGGGCCTTTTCCGCCCGGTGGAGCGCCACCCAGGAGGAGGCGGAGGGCCTGACGGCGGAAAACTGCGGCGAACGCCTGCTGGGGATCTCCCGGGAGGTCTTCGAGCGCACCGCCTTTGTGGGCCAGGGAAATATCCTCCTCTCCCCCAGCGCCGATCTGGAAAAGCGGGTGGCCGCCCTGTGCTCCTCCGGGGAGGAGGAGGTCTCTTTCTCCCAGGTGGAGCGGCGGCTCAAGGACTGGCTCAACCGGCGAAAGGTGAACAGCCGGGTAGGGCTCATCCCCGAGCTGGAGGAGGAGTTGGAGCGGGTAAAGGCCGCCATGGACCATCAGGGGGAGCTCCTCTCCCGGGCCCAGGCCGCCCGGCAGGAGCAGGAGAACCTCCAGGCCCAAAAGGCGGAGCTGGAGGCCCAGCTGCGTGACCAGAGCGCCCGGCAGCACTCCCAGCAGCTCCGGCGCCGGGAGGACGCCCAGGCCGACTATGACGCCGCCATGGACGCCCTCCAGGCCGCTCAGACCGCCGCCGGGACGCTCCCCTCCGCCGAGGAGCTCCGCCGGGCCCAGGGGGATCTGAGTTACCTCAACACTTTGGGCTCCAACCTGCGCATGGCGGAGAAGGCCATCCCGGAGGACCGGGCGGCTGTGGAGGCGGCCCAGGCCATTGCCAAGGCCGACCCCTGCTTTTCCGGCTGGGACGCCGCTCAGGCCGCCGCCAAGGCCCAGTCCGACCACGACCAGGCCATGGCCCTGCAAAAAAAGAGCTTCCCTGCCCTGTCCCTTTTGGGCGCGCCGGCAGGCTCTGTTTTGGGTTTTGTTCTGGGCCGCACCGCCCAGGGCCGCCCCTATTCCCTGCCCCTGCTCATCCTGGGCGCCATTCTGGGCTGGGCCATCGTGGCCCTCCCCATGTTCCTCATGGGCCGGGGAAGGAAAAAACGGCTTTCCACTCTTATGGAGCGTTATCAGGCCCGGACCCCCGAGGATATCCTTGCCCGCGGTACGGACTACACCCAAAAGATGGCCGCCCTTCAGGCCGCGGAGCGGCAGCTCCAGGCGACCCAGACCGAGCGGGACAAGCTCGCCGCCCAAAAAGCAGAGCTCACCGCCCAGCTTCTGGACTTTGTCCACCCCTTTGCCCCCGAGGTCTCCGATCCCTTCGGGGTCTCCGCCGCCCTCTCCCGTGCCCTTCAGCAGGGGGAACGGCGTCAGGTGGCCCAAGCGAAGCTGGAGGCCGCCGAAAAGCTTCTCACCGCCCTTCCCTCTCCCCAGAGTTCCGCCCCGCTGCTCACCGACAGTGAGGACGCGGAGCGTCTGGCCTCCCTGAACGCCCAATTGGAACGCGCCGGCGCCGAAGCCGCCCGGCTTCAGGGAGAGCTCTCCTCTTCCGGTGATCCGGCGGAGCTCTCCCAGCGCCGGGGCCGGCTTCTGGAGGAGCTGGAGAAGCGCCGGGAGGAGTACGAGGCCATCTCCGCCGCCCTCACCGGTCTGAAGGAGGCCGACTCTCTCCTGCAGGAGCGTTTCTCCCCTGCGGTCAACGCCAGAGCGGGAGCCTATCTGGCCGCCCTTACCGGCGGGAAATATGACAAAGCCCATCTCACCCGCCAGTTCCAGGCCCTGGCCCAGGCTGAGGACGGAACCGTCTCCCGGCAGGATCTGACCCTCTCCACGGGCACGGTGGAGCAGCTCTATCTGGCCGCCCGGCTGGCCATGTGCGAGCTGGCCCTCCCCGACGGCGGGGATTGCCCCATTATTCTGGACGACGCCCTGGACGCCTTTGACGACCAGCGGGCCCAATGGGCCCTGGAGTGCCTTCTGGAGCTGAGCAAACAGCGGCAGGTGCTCCTGTTCACCTGCCACAGCAGGGAAAAGGAAATGCTCCGGGGCACTGCCGCCACCTTGGCAAGTCTGTGATAAGGTTGATTTTTCCTGAGAATAGGGCTATAATAAATGTCTCTGTATGAACCCGGCGGGATCGTCCCGCCCCGAAAAGGAGCTGATCCCATGGCTGACGAGTCCCTGGAACCCAAAGAGATCTTGGGCCTCGAAGAGGCCCAGGCCTCCGGCGAGTCCCCCGAGCCCAAAGACCCCGACCTCACGCCTCCCCCCGAAAAGGAAGAAAAGGGCTCCTTCAAGTTGGATCTCTATTATTGGACCCAGACCCTGGTCACCGTACTCATTTTTCTCATTCTGATGTTCTCCCTGGTGGGCCGGGTCATTGAGGTAAAGGGCGGCTCCATGAAGCCCACTCTTCACGAGGGCGATCTGATGCTTCTCCAGTCCATCGGCTACACCCCCAGGCAGGGGGACGTGGTGGTGCTGCGCAAGAACTCTTTTATGACCGATCCCATTGTCAAGCGGGTCATCGCCACCGGCGGACAGCATGTGACGGTGGACTACACCGCCAATAAGGTCTATGTGGACGGAACGGCCCTGGACGAGCCCTATATCAATGAGATCATGGCCGATCCCCTCAACCCCTCCATGACCGTCCTGGATGTGGATGTGCCCCAGGGCTCCATTTACGTTCTGGGCGACAACCGCAACCACTCCTCCGACTCCCGCCATGAGCTTCTGGGCACTGTGGATGAGCGCTATGTCCTGGGCCGGGCCCTATGGGTGGTCTTCCCCTTTGGGGACGACTTTGGCCCCATCCAGTAAAATACAGAACAAAAAGGCTCGCCGCAGATTTTCATTCTGCGGCGAGCCCACTTTTTATCAGGTATTGATCCACAGCACCCGCTTCTTGTTTCAGTTCCTCAGCTCAGAGGCTCTCCCTGGGCGTTGAACAGGGGGAGCTTCTCCAGAAAGAGGATGTCCTCCCGCTTGGCGGCGTCCCCCTCGGCCAGGATGGCCATCCGGCCCACCACATTTCCCCCTGCCTGCTCCACCAGATTCTCCACCGCCGCCAGGGAGCCTCCAGTGGAGATCACGTCGTCCAGAATGAGGATCCGCTTGCCCTTCATTTTGGCCGCGTCCGCCCCGTCCATGTAGAGCTTCTGCTCCCCCTGGGTGGTGATGGAGCGATCCGCCGCCTCAAAGACCCCGTTCATATAGGCCTTCTTCTTTTTCCGCACCAGAAAGTACTCGTTGCGGCCGCTCTGGCGGGCCATCTCATGGATCAGGGGGATGGCCTTGGCCTCAGGGGCCACCATGTAATCAAACTCCGGGGCCTTCTTCAAAAGCTCCCGGGCGCAGGCGCAGGTCAGCTCCACGTCGCCGAAGATCACAAAGGCGCCGATCATCAGCGTGTCGTTCAGGGGACACAGGGGAAGCGCGCGTTTCAGCCCCGCCACCGTCAGCTCATAGGTCATGGCCACCAACTCCTTCTTTTTGTGTAAATTGAATTATACTCCCCGGTTTTCCTCTTGTCAATTTTGCGGGAATAATCAGTAGTATTTTGTCGTGGGCTATGTTACTATAATGACGTCAACTTCATATTTTCGGTATAATCGAGACGAGTTGGGTCTCGAGTCTCTACTGGCGGCCTATCCGACAACTACCGGAATTGCATAGAGTGGAACACGTTTCGTTGTTCCGCTTCTTTTGTTTTTCCTGTTTGCCGCTCGTCTCCCTCATACCGGAAAAATTTTCGGAGTTGCGGAGAGGGAGCGCTATGGAAAAATTGTTCAAGCTCAAAGAGAACGGCACCACCCTGCGCACAGAGATCGTTGCGGGACTGACCACCTTCATGACCATGGCCTACATTATCGCCCTGAATCCCAACCTGCTCACCGGCTTTGACGTAGGTTCCGCTCTGTGGAACGGCGTGTTCCTGGCCACCTGTATTGCCTCCGCCATCGGTATGTTCGTCATGGCCTTTGCCGCCAACAAGCCCTTCGCCCTGGCCCCCGGCATGGGACTGAACAGCTTCTTCGCCATCGTAGTCACCAACATCGCCGCCCTCACGGGAATGACATATGTAGCCTCCTTCCAGGCCGCCCTTGTCATCATCCTGCTGGAGGGTATTATTTTTGTCATTCTTTCCCTTCTCAACATTCGGGAAAAGATCGTAGACGCCATTCCTCTGGGGGTCCGACTGGGCATTGCCCCCGCCATCGGCCTCATGCTCATGAACATCGGCTTTGGCTCCAACGCCGGAGTGTACTCCGAGACCGGAGGCCCCTTCTTCGTCATGCGGGATTTCTTCGGCGCCCTCACCGCCTCCTCCGCCATGACGACCATGGGCGGCGGCTATGGCCAGATGGTACTCAGCGTGGTCACCATGTTTATCGGGCTCTTTGTCATTGTCATCCTGGCCAAGAAGGGCATCAAGGGCGCCGTCCTGCTGGGAATGCTGGTGGCCTCCGTCATCTACTGGGGCGGTTCCTTCGCCTTCCTGGATACCAATCCCTTTGCCTCCCTGTCCACCGCCTCCTTCCTTCCCCCCGTCAAGGACATGGTGGACACCACGCTCTTCAAGTTCAACTTCCAGGGCTTTATGGACATTGGCGCCTTCACCGCCGTCACCCTCATCATCACCTTCTGCATGATCGACATGTTCGACACCATCGGCACCCTGGTGGGCACTGCCTCCCGGGCGGGGATGGTGGATGAGCAGGGCAACATGCCCAACATGAAGGAGGCTCTGTTGGCCGACGCCGTCGGCACCGTAGCCGGGGCCTGCACCGGCACCTCCACCGTCACCACCTTTGTGGAGTCTGCCTCCGGCGTGGAGGCCGGCGGCCGCACCGGCCTCACCGCCCTCACCACCGGCATCCTGTTCCTGGCCTGCATATTCATCGCCCCCATCGCCGCCATCATTCCCGCCGCCGCCACCTCAGCCGCCCTCATTTACGTGGGCGTGCTGATGGTCATGGGTCTGAAAAACGTGAACTTTGACGATATGGATCAGATGGTCCCCGTGGCCCTCATGCTCATCGCCATGCCCATCTCCAGCTCCATCGGCCACGCCATCGGCCTGGGCCTGATCTCCTACACCGTCATCAAGGTCTTCACCGGCAAGGCCAGGGAGGTCTCCCTTCTCACCTACGTGATCTCCGCCCTGTTCCTCGTCAAGTTCTTCCTCGTCGCCTGAGTTCTTTCCATAGAAAAAACCGGCCGCCACTTTCGGAAGTGGCAGCCGGTTTTCTTTTGTTTTTCTCTTTTGCAGGACTCAGAAGTACTTCTTCACCCCGTCGGAGGCCAGAGAGGCGTCGGCAGAGATGGTGACGGTAAACTTGATACCGTTCTTCTCGCCGAAGTCGTTGAGCCAGTCCAGGAAGTGCTCCACCGCGGGATCCTCAGCGGGGACGTTCACCAGCTTTGTGAGGCTCTCCACAAACACGTGGGTAATATCGTAGTTGCCCGCATGGAGACCGCTGATAAAACCCTTGAGCATATCAAGATTCTGCAAGGCGTAGTCCTTCGCCTCGACCAGACGGATCTGATAATGAATGTCATAGGTCAGTTTGCTGCCGTGCTCAATACAGACCACGCTTCCAGCCTCGTTCTTGGCGGCGGCATTGATCAGCTCGATCATCTGCTTGGTCTTGCCGGTACCCTTGACCCCCATGATCACTCTCACCATGTTAATCACTCCTTCACATTGTCCACCGGACGTTGTTCCCGGCTTCTGCCTCTATGGTAACATTTTTCCTTTCCGGTTGCAACTCTATTTCCGCAAATTCACGGAAAATTTCAATTTGTCTCAGCAGCCCAGCCGTTTTTCCAGCTCGACCTTTTGCGCCTCGTAGCCCGGCTTGCCCAGCAGGGCGTACATATTGTTCTTGTACGCCTCCACACCGGGCTGATCAAAGGGATTCACGCCCAGCAGATAGCCGGAGATACCGCAGGCAAACTCAAAGAAGTAGATCAGCGCCCCCAGGCTCCTGGCATCCCGCGCGGGGACGGTGAGCAGCAGGTTGGGCACTCCGCCGTCCACATGGGCCAGAATGACCCCCCGCAGGGCCTGCTCGGCCACGAAGGCCATAGACTTGCCCGACAGGAAATTGAGCCCGTCCACATTCTCCGGGTCGTTGGGGATATTCAGACTGCTGTGGGCCTTGTCAAAGCGCACCACCGTCTCGATCATCACCCGCTCGCCCTGCTGGATGAACTGACCCATGGAGTGGAGGTCGGCGGTGAACTCCACGCTGGCGGGAAACAGGCCCTTGCCGTCCTTGCCCTCGCTCTCGCCGAACAGCTGCTTCCACCACTCGCCGAAGAACCGGAAGGAGGGCTCGTAGCCGGCCAGGATCTCCACCTTTTTGCCGCTTTCATAGAGGGCGTGACGGGCGGCGGCATACTGCCAGGCGGGGTTATCCATGCCGGGCTTGCTCAGCAGCTCCATCTCCTCCCGGGCGCCGTCCATCAGCGCCTGGATGTCGATGCCGGCGGCGGCGATGGGCAGCAGACCCACGGCGGTAAGCACGCTGTAGCGGCCGCCCACGGCGTCGGGCACCACGAACTCCTCGTAGCCCTCCTGGTCGGCCAGACCCTTCAGGGCCCCCCGCTTGGCGTCAGTGGTGGCGTAGATACGGCTCCGGGCCCCCTCCTTGCCGTACTTCTCCTCCAGCAGAGCCTTGAAGATCCGGAAGGCCACGGCGGGCTCGGTGGTGGTGCCGGACTTGGAGATCACATTGACGGAGAAGTCCACGTCCTTCACAAGGTCGATGACCTCATTCATGGCGTCGGCGGAAAGACCGTTGCCCGCGAAGTAGATGGCGGGGCCGTCCTTCCTGGCCAGGTTATAGTTGTTGGAGGTGAGGGTCTCGATCACCGCCCGGGCCCCCAGATAGGAGCCGCCGATGCCGATGACCACCAGGGCCTTGGAGTCGGAGCGGATCTTCTCGGCGGCCTTCCGGATCCGGGCGAACTCGGCCTTATCGTAATCGGCGGGGAGCCGGACCCAGCCCAGATAATCGCTGCCCGCGCCGGTGCCGTTCATCACATATTCATGGGCCTGCTTCAGCCCCTTCTCCTCCCCGGCACGCCAACCCGCGGGCAGAAAGGGAGAGACGTTGGACAGATCAAGATTGAGCATATGAATGACCTCCTGATAAAATAGTTTCAGAGTGCTTGTCCCGTGTGTTCAGTATACACCAACAAAACCGTTTTGGAAAGGGATTTTATGGTCGTTTCTCCAAAATTTATGGAAAATATTTGGTGAACAAAAATTGCGCCGGGCCGCCGCGGTTCCCTCCCACGGCAAAGCCCGGCGCAACATCTTTACTTCTCACCCGCCCAGAATTCTTCCATGGTCTCGTTGAATATTTGAGGCGTGTCCATATTTACACAATGTCCCGCATTTTCAAAAAACACAACTTTACACTGCGGCTCCCTGGCCTTCCACTGTTTTATTACTTCCAGTTCCGCCGGTATATCAAATTCTCCGCACCCGATCAGCAAGGGGTAGGCTCTTTGCCCTGTCTGATATCTGTTTACCATATGGTTCAAAGAGGCCAAATACATAAATGATCTCTTTGGGAACTGAATGTTCATCTCATAAAAATCATTCTGAGCCCGCGGAGTAAACGCGGATATTTTCTTATTTGATTCCGCAAACCACTTTATGGAAAACAGCCCTTTCAACATCATACGCATCTGTGACGCACCGTTTTCCTTCTGCATTTTCACATCGAAATTATTGATATCATATCCGCCGAAACAGGCGAGGGAGCTCACCCTGTCGGGATAACGGTTCGCAAGATCCTGCGCCAGAACAGCGCCCAGTGAAACGCCCACAATATGTATTTTCCCGATCCCTTCCCCTTCCATAATGTCATATATCCACGCCGACATTTTATCTATGCCGTCGCCCTTTCGGGTGTGGATCGACTTTCCGTGACCGATAATGTCAACCGTCAACACATTATATTTGTCGCTGAAATACTCGATCTGCGCTTTGAACATGGTATGATCGACAAACGCGGCATGGAGGAACAGCACCCATTCATCGTGTTCTTTTCCGCTGACATAATATGTGACAGGCGAATGATCCAGCCTGGACTGCTTCATCTTCTTCACTCCTTATTGCACAGCGGGTATTCCCCCATATTCGCCCCGCGGATCCCTGTCCGGAAAAGGAAGGACGGCGTATAAAAGACGCCGCCCCTTCCCTTCTCAGTTCTTCAGACTCTGCATGGGGGCGGGGATCCGGCCACCACGGCGGACAAAGTCCGCGCTGGACTCAGGGTGTACCGGCATCACCGGGGCGGAGCCCAGCAGGCCGCCGAACTCCACCATATCTCCCACCTTACAGCCGGGGGCGGGAATGAGCCGCACCGCCGTAGTTTTGGAGTTGACCATACCGATGGCCGCCTCGTCGGCGATGATGGCCGAGAGGGTCTCGGCCGTGGTGTCCCCGGGGACGGCGATCATATCCAGTCCCACCGAGCACACGCAGGTCATGGCCTCCAGTTTGTCCAGGCACAGCGCCCCTCCGGCCGCGGCGGCGATCATCCCCTCGTCCTCGCTGACGGGGATAAAGGCGCCGGAGAGCCCTCCCACATGGGAGGAGGCCATGACGCCCCCCTTCTTCACCGCGTCGTTGAGCAGGGCCAGGGCCGCCGTGGTCCCGTGGGTCCCGCAGGTCTCAAGTCCCATTTCCTCCAGGATCCGGGCCACACTGTCCCCCACAGCGGGGGTGGGCGCCAGAGACAGATCCACGATGCCGAAGGGCACCCCCAACCGCCGGGAGGCCTCCTGGGCCACCAGCTGACCCATACGGGTGATGCGGAAGGCGGTCTTTTTCACCGTCTCGGCCACCACGTCAAAACTCTCCCCCTTCACGCTCTGAAGGGCGTGGTACACCACGCCGGGGCCGGAGACCCCCACATTGATGACCCGATCTCCCTCGCTGACCCCGTGAAAGGCGCCCGCCATAAAGGGGTTATCCTCCACCGCGTTGCAGAAGACCACCAGCTTGGCGCAGCCGAAACCGGCGGTATCGGCCGTTTTGGCCGCCAGCTCCTTGATGGTGTGGCCCATGAGCCCCACCGCGTCCATGTTGATGCCCGCCTTGGTGGACCCCACATTCACGCTGCCGCAGACCAGCTCGGTCTCCGCCAATGCCTGGGGGATGGATCGAATCAGCTTTTCATCGGCAGGGGTCATCCCCTTCTGTACAAGGGCGGAGAAGCCGCCAATGAAGTTGACCCCCGTCTCCGCCCGGGCCCTGTCCAGCGCCTGGGCAAAGGGGACATAGTCCTCGGTATCCGAGGCGCCGGCCACCAGGGCCATGGGGGTAACGGAGATCCGCTTGTTGACGATGGGGATCCCGAACTCCGCCTCAATGTCCTCCCCGGTCCTCACCAGATCCCCGGCGGAGCGGACGATCTTCTCGTAGATCTTCCGGCAGGCGGCCCTGGGGTCCGGATCGCAGCAGTCCAGCAGGGAGATCCCCATGGTGATGGTGCGCACATCCAGGTGCTGCTGGTCGATCATGTGGATGGTATCCAATATCTCGTTGGTGTTAAACATGGGCATGGCAATTCACCTCAAATACGATGCATGGCGTTGAAGATATCCTCCCGCTGGGCATGGATGGTCAGGCCCTGCGCCTTCCCCTCCTCCTCCAGCAGCTTCACCAACTGGGCAAAGGGCACCTTGGCCGCCGAGGCGTCCACCAGCATGATCATGGTAAAATACTCCTGCAGAATGGTCTGGCTGATGTCCAGCACATTGACCCCCTGCGCGCTGAGCAGGGCGCAGACCCGGGCAATGATGCCCACCTGATCCTTTCCGATAACGGTGACGATGGCTCTCATACGTACTCCTCCTTATTGAAGTTCATCCAATGTCAGCTCAAAGGCGGGCAGGAACTGCTCCATAAAATAGTCCAGGGCGGGCAGTTCCATCCGCTCCAGGGCCTTCCGGGTCTGCTCCGAGGCCAGCTTGAACTCGTTGTTTCCCGCCTTGAGCTCCTCCAGGCACTTGATGTGGGCCGAGAGCTTGTCGGCAGCCTTCACAATGGCAAGCAGGTCGGGCGCCAGCTCCTCCCGGACATAGGGGGAAAATTCCCCCAGGAGCTCCCGGGGCAGAAGGGACAGCAATTTGTCCGCCGCCACGCTCTCCACCGCCTTATAGGCCTCCTTGATGGCGGGATTGTCGTACTTTACCGGCGTGGGCAGATCCCCGGTGAGGATCTCCGCGGCGTCGTGATAAAGCCCCGCCACAGCGGCCTGGCCGGGATCCACCCTCCCTCCGAAACGCTCCCGGTCGATCACGGCCAGGGCGTGGGCCAGAACGGCCACCATATGGGAGTGCTCCTGAATGTTCTCCACCTGGGTATTGCGCATGAGCCCCCAGCGGTCGATGTAGCGCATCCGTCCCAAAAGGGCAAAAAAATTGTAGGGCATAGTCCCCTCCCCGGCGTTTGCCTCTGGACGAACGCCGTTTTCTCCTCTATAATAGATTCGCCTATTTATTATACACAACACCGCCCCCTCTTTCAAGAAGAAGAGGGCCACGGGAGGGAAAAAACGTGCGCGTTGCCATTTATACCCTGGGCTGTAAGGTCAATCAATATGAGACCCAGGCCATGGAGACCGAGCTTACAGGCCGGGGCCACACCCTTGTCCCCTTCGGCCGGAGTGCCGACGCCTGCATCATCAACACCTGCACCGTCACCGCCGTCAGCGACCACAAATCCCGGCAGGCCATTCGCCGGGCCCGGAAAAGCTGTCCCCATGGCGTGGTGGCGGTGTGCGGCTGCTATGCCCAGACCGATCCCCGGTCCGTGGCCGCCCTGGAGGTGGATCTGGTGGGTGGCGCCTCGGGGAGGCTGGCCTTTCTGGACGATGTGGAGCGGCTCGCCCACAATAAAATTATGTCAAACGACAGCAAGGACACGTCCCCAGAGAAAAGCAAAGATGACCTTTCTTCTCCCCTGGTCACCACGGTTAATATTATGTCAACCAGAATCTTTGAGGAGCTCCCCGCCGGCGGGCTCTCTCAGCGGACCCGTGCCATGCTGAAGGTGGAGGACGGCTGCGTCAATTTCTGCTCTTACTGCATTATTCCCTACGCCCGGGGCCCGGTGCGCTCCCTGCCACCGGATCGGGCGGCGGCAGAGGCCGGCCGTCTCCAGAAGGAGGGTTACCGTGAGATTGTGGTCACCGGCATTGAGATCTCCTCCTGGGGGCAGGATCTGCCAGGCAGACCTCCTCTTGCCGACCTTATTGAGACCATCTGCACCGCCGCCCCCCACTGTCGGATCCGGCTGGGCTCCCTGGAGCCCAGAACGGTGACCCCGGAGTTCTGCCGCCGCCTCTCAAGTTTACATAATTTATGTCCTCACTTCCATCTCTCCCTGCAGTCCGGCTGTGACGAGACCCTGAAACGGATGAACCGGAAGTATGACACCGCCCGGTACTATGAAAGCGTGACCCTTTTGCGCCAATGGTTCGAGCGCCCCGGTATCACCACCGACCTGATCGTGGGCTTTCCCGGGGAGAGCGAAGAGGAATTTGCCCGGACCCTGGCCTTCATGGAGCAATGCGCCTTTACCTCCATGCATATCTTTCCCTACTCCCGCCGCCCCGGCACACCGGCGGCAGACATGCCGGCTCAGGTATCCAACAGCGAAAAGGAGCTCCGCGCCCACAGGGCCTGCGCCTGTGCCGACGCCTTGCGGCAGAGCTATCTGCAGGGCTGGATAGGCCAGACCCTTCCCGTCCTCTTTGAAGAGGAGGTCCCGGACGGATCCGGCCTGTGGCGGGGCTATGCCCCCAACTACACCGAAGTGAAGGCCCCCTCTTCCGTTAGTTTACATAATATAGACCGCCTTGTCCGTATCACCTCCGCGGAGGAGGGCTGTCTGCTGGGAGAGCTCCTCTGAGTCCCGGAAAGTACATTTTTCTCCTTTTTTCTTCCTGCTCTTTCTTGTTTCGTCCGGCCCTTTGTGGTAAAATAAAGGTTACTGTGAAAAAATATGGACGCGTTTCCTTTATCCAAGGAGGTCTCCTATGTTCTCCCTTCCCTCTTTCCAGTCCCGCAGACAGGATCCGGACAGATCCCCGACCTTCCGCCGGAAGGTGCCAGGGTCTTCCGCCCTGTTGGAGAAGCAGTGAGATGGCGGCGGAAAAAATCAACGGCCGGGTGGCCTTTGCCGACCTGCTCCGGGTTTTCGGCATCATCGCGGTGATCGTTCTGTCCCTCACCGGGTCTGCCATGGAGCATACGGCGGTGTCCACACAGAGTTGGTGGATCCTCAACCTCTATGACGGGCTTTCCCGCTGGTGCGTGCCTGTCTTTGTCATGCTCTCCGGTATGTTCATGTTGGATCCCAAGGGGAGCTCCTCCCTCTCCAGGCTCTTTCTCCACAACATGCTGCGGCTGTTCCTCTGTCTGCTCTTCTGGGGCGGGATCTACGCAGTGGTGGGCTATGCCGCCGCCGGAGGCCGCTTTACCTGGCACGGGCTGTGGGATGCCATTCTCTCCGCCCTGCGGGGGAACACCCATTACCACCTGTGGTTTCTCTATATTATCCTGGGGCTCTACCTGGTGACCCCCATCCTCCGGGCCTTTGTCCGGGGCGCTTCCCGGAAGGAGCTGCACTACTTTTTTGTTTTGTGCTTCCTCTTTGCCTCCCTCCTGCCCACCCTCTTTCACTTCTGGCCCCGCTCCACCGCTCCGCTCCAGGTCTGGTATGACCGGCTGGAGGTCCGTATGGTACTGGGCTACGTGGGATACTATGTGGCAGGGTACTATTTGAAGGAATACACCATCAGCCGTCTGGCTGAAGCCATCGCCTACGTGCTGGGCATCGTGGGCGCCGTAGTCACCGTCTGGGGCACGGCGGCGCTCTCCCGCTCGGCGGGCCGGTTTACGGATCCTCTCTACGGCTGGTTTTCCCCCAACGTGGTGTGGTTTTCCGTGGCCATCGTGGTGCTGTTCCGGTACGTGCTGGGCGTCAGCGAGGAGCGCTCCCGGCGGCAGCGGCTCTCCGGTACGGCACGGCTGGTCTTCGGTATGTATCTGGTGCATGTGTTCTTCCTGATGCTCCTGGACTTTCTGGGGATCGGCGTCTTGTCCTTCAACCCCGTGGCCTCCGTCCCCCTTCTCACCGCGGCGGTATTCCTGTGCTCCTTCGCCCTGAGTTGGCTGCTGGCCCACATTCCCTTTTTGGGGAATTGGTTGACATAAGTTTTTGGTGCGCCCATGGTGCCAACGTTATATTCAGCCGCAAACGAGTTTACATAATCTATACAGAGAGGAGGTTTCCCCGTGCTCTTTTCCAGCTCCGTATTTCTGTTTCAGTTTCTGCCTATTGTACTCGCCCTTTACTACATCCCCTTCCGGGATCGGCGCGGGGCGCAGAATCTGCTGCTTCTGATCGCCTCCCTCTTCTTTTACGCCTGGGGGGAACCCCGGTTCCTTCCGGTGATGGTGCTCTCCATTGCCATGAACTACGGCTTTGGCCGGTGGGTCCACCGGTGGAAGCGGCAGTGCCGTTACCTCACCGCCCCCATCGCCACGGCGGTAAGCTGTAACCTGGCTTTGCTGTTTGTGTTCAAATATCTGGTCTTCACCGTGGAGTCCCTCAACGCCCTGGGCCTTGTGATCCCTCCCCCCGGTATCGCGCTGCCCATCGGCATCTCCTTTTTCACCTTCCAGGCCCTGAGCTATGTGCTGGACGTGGCCAAGGGAAGGGCGGAGGTACAGCGCTCCCCCCTGGCTTTGGGGCTCTATATCTCCTTTTTCCCCCAGCTTATCGCCGGCCCCATTGTGAAATACGCCTCGGTGGCCCGGCAGATCAACGGTAGGCGGGAGACCTGGGGAGACTTCTCCGCCGGGTGCGCCCGGTTCCTTACCGGGCTGGGCAAAAAGGTGCTCATCGCCAACCAGATGGCGGTGGTGGCCGACCGGGCCTTTGCCGCCGATCCCGCCGCCCTCTCCACCCCCATGGCCTGGCTGGGGGCCCTGTGCTACACCTTCCAGATCTACTATGACTTTTCCGGCTATTCCGATATGGCCATCGGCCTGGGCAAGATGTTCGGATTTCATTTTGAGGAGAACTTCGACCATCCCTATGCCTCCCGCTCCGTCACGGAGTTCTGGCGGCGCTGGCATATCTCCCTGAGCACCTGGTTCCGGGATTACCTCTATATCCCCCTGGGCGGCAACCGTGTGGAGCCCAGGCGGCACATCCGCAACCTCTTCGTGGTCTGGCTGCTCACTGGCTTCTGGCATGGCGCCAACTGGACCTTTGTGGTATGGGGCCTGCTCTACGGCGTGCTTCTGGTACTGGAAAAGTACTGTGATCTGGGAAAAGGCTGGCCGGTCTGGTGCAAGCGGCTCTACACCCTTTTGACGGTGAATTTTTTGTGGATGCTCTTCCGCTCCGACACCCTGGGCTACGCGGGGCAGTTCTTCCTGACCATGCTGGGTCTGGGAGGCCGTTCGGGCTACGACCCGGTGTGTCTTCTCTACCTGCGGGAAAATGCCGTCATTTTGGCTCTGGCCTTCCTTTTT
This sequence comes from uncultured Pseudoflavonifractor sp., assembly GCA_947651395.1. GTDB lineage: Bacteria > Bacillota > Clostridia > Oscillospirales > Oscillospiraceae > Vermiculatibacterium. The sequence continues at coordinate 18,971 of CANSYW010000011.1, forward strand.
TCCGGCAGCTTCGCCCTGTGGTGCAGGGAACGGCTCTACCGTCCCCGCCCCGGCGGCCGTGATCTCTCCCTGCTGTGGGATCTGCTCTACGCCCTGGGTATGGCGGTGATCGCCCTCGCCTCCACGGCCTGCCTGGTAAAGGGGACCTATAACCCCTTCATCTACTTCCGATTCTGAACCCTCCCCTTTGGAAAGGTGGTGACCTGTATGACAGAGCGCAGAAATACCTGTACCGCCGTGATCTTTCTGGCCGGACTGCTGAGCGCCGTGATCTTCCTTCTCCTCGGCGGCCTGCCCCAGCCCTGCGGTTTTGCCCAGGCCGCCCGCTCCCCCCGCACCGACCACAGTGCCTGGGCTCCCTCCCACCGGGCGCCCATGGCCGTTCAGGCGGTAAAGCGCCCCGGTCTCCTGCCCAGGCCCAGGCTGTCCATGGACGCGGTGACCGACTGGATCGACAGCGCCGAGCCCACTCTCAACGCCGCTCTGGATCGGGACTATCAGTTCATTGAGCTCTACGGCGCCTCCCAGAAGCTGATGGGCCGCCAGGTGGTGGAGGATGTGGAGCCCAAATACACCGTGGTAAAGCTGGCCAACGGCGCCCTCACCTTCGCCAATCCGGACGCCCAGCCGGTGGATATGACCGTCCGGGCCCGGGAGATGGTGGAATTTGCCCAGCGGGTGGAGGAGGAGTATGAGGCCCCGGTGCTCTATATCCAGGCCCCCTCCAAGCTGTCCATGGCGCAGCTCCCCGAGGGGATCTTCGACTACTCCGACGCCGAGGCCGACCAGTTTCTCTCTCTCCTTGAGGCCCAGGGCGTGGACACCCTGGATCTGCGCCCCGCCTTCCGTCAGGCCGCCCAGGAGGGGCATGAGCTGGAGGAGTTCTTCTTCCGCACCGACCACCACTGGACGGCGGCCGGCGCCTTTCTCGGCTTCCAGACCCTGGCGGATAAGCTCAGGAGCGACTACGACTACACCATCTACCCCGAGATCACCGATCCCGACCACTACAACAAATACACCTTCCACAACATCTTCCTGGGCTCCCAGGGCAAGCGGGTGGGAACGGCCTATGGCGGCTGGGACGACCTGGAGATCTGGTCCCCCGCCTTCCAGAGTGACTTCACCTACACCGTGCCCATGAGCGGCATTGAGCGCAGAGGCCCCTTCGCTATGAGCCTCCTCTTTCCCGAGCTGCTGGCCACGGAGGAGAGCCCCTATGAGGCCAACCCCTACATCGTCTATTCCGGCGGAGACTTCCTGCTGGCCCGGGCGGTGAATGAGGTGAGTCCCCATCCCTGGGGCAGGCGCGTGGTGGTTCTCCGGGACTCCTACGGCTGCGCCTTTACCCCCTTCCTGAGCATCGTCTCCGGGGAGGTAGTGACCATCGACCCCCGGATGTTCAACGGCGACCAGGAGGATATGATGGAGTATATGGAGTGGCTGGAGCCCGATCTGGTATTTGTCCTCAACACCACCAGCTCCCTGCGGGTGGATGAGCTCTTCCCCTATCTGCCCACCGCGAGAGCGGACGCGTTGGAGACAAAACGGCAGGAAAAGGAGCAGGGCGTCAGTCATGTGTGGTGACCCCGACAAAAAAGGAGCGGGAGAAAGAAGGCTGTGACGGTCTTCTTTCTCCCGTTTTTTCTTTCCCCTTCCGGCTTTTTGACCCCCTCACCCAAAACCTTTTGTTTTGGTGGTTTTGCCTCTTTCTATTTTCAGCATAATATAGTATGATAAAATGGCTTTCAAATCCAATACAAGACCGTTCCGGAGGTAGCAGAATGAATACCAGAAAAACCAAGATCGTCTGTACCCTGGGCCCCTCTGTGGACAGCGAGGAGATGCTCCGCAAGCTCATTCTTACCGGTATGAACTGCGCCCGCTTCAACTTCTCCCACGGAACTCACGAGACCCAGCTGGCCACCCTCACCAAACTCAAGCGGGCCCGGGACGAGCTGGGCCGCCCGGTGGCCACCATGCTGGACACCAAGGGCCCTGAGATCCGGATCAAAACCTTCAAAAACGGGCCCATTACCCTTGCCGAGGGGCAGAGCTTCACCCTGTCCACCTGGGACGGAGAGGGCGACGAGAACTGGGTCTCCGTCACCTATCAGAACCTTCACAAGGAGGTCTCCCCCGGCACCCGCATCCTCATTGACGACGGACTGGTGGAGCTGAAGGTGGAGTCCATCGAGGATCAGCAGATCCACTGCGCGGTGGTCACCGGCGGCACCCTCTCCAACAACAAGTCCATCAATATCCCCGACACCAAGATCCAGCTGCCCGCCCTCACCGACAAGGATCGGGAGGATCTGCGCTTTGCCGCCGAGAATGACTTTGACTTTGTGGCGGCCTCCTTCGTGCGCAAGGCCAGCGACGTGGAGGAGATCCGCGCCGAGCTCAGCAAGTGGGGCGGAGAGAGCATCCGCATCATCGCCAAGATCGAAAACCGGGAGGGCGTGGACAACTTCGACGAGATCCTGGCCGCCTCCGACGGCGCCATGGTGGCCCGGGGCGACTTGGGTGTGGAGATCCCCGCCTACGAGGTGCCCATCATCCAGAAGGAGATGATCTCCAAGTCTGCCGCCGCGGGAAAAAACGTGGTCACCGCCACCCAGATGCTGGACTCCATGATCCGCAACCCCCGCCCCACCCGGGCGGAGATCAGCGACGTGGCCAACGCCGTATTTGACGGCACCTCCTGCGTGATGCTCTCCGGCGAGACCGCCTCGGGCAAGTACCCCATCGAGGCCCTGGAAACCATGGTGAAGACCGTTCTGGCCGCCGAGAGCGCCATCAACTACTGGGGCCGGTTCATCAAGAACTACAGCATCGACTCCAAGGGCAGCGCGAGTTCCATCAACCAGGCCATCAGCCACACCTGCTGCACCACCGCTATGGATCTGGACGCCAACGCCATCCTGGCCGCCACCACCTCGGGCCACACCGCCCGGGTCATCTCCCGGTTCCGGCCCGCCTGCCCCATTGTAGCACTCACCACCTCGGAGAAGTGCCGCCGGCAGCTGGCCATCTCCTGGGGCGTGCAGCCCCTGCTCTGCGGCTCGGTGGACTCCACCGACCGGCTGTTCTCCCTGTGCGTGGACACCACCCGGAAAGAGGGCATTGTGAAGCCGGGCGACACAGTGGTCCTCACCGCCGGCGTCCCCCTCAGCGCCAAGGGCACCACCAACCTGATCAAGGCCCAGGTGGTGGAGGAGCCGGTGTAAGAACGTAACCATTCCATTTTAAGGGGCAGGCGAGGTTCGCCTGCCCCTTGACTTTTTCCAAAACCTCTGATAGGATATACATACCGTTGGTATGTATAGAAGGAGGCGGTGAAATGGCCCGGAACAAATATCCCGAGGAGACCCAGCGAAAGATCCTGGATGTGGCCTTTCGGCTGTTCTCTGAGAAGGGCTATGACCACACCACCATTCAAAACATTGTGGACGCCCTCGGTATGAGCAAGGGCGCAGTGTACCATCATTTCAAAAGCAAGGAGGACATTTTGGATCATCTCTATGACCGCTATTATGTGGATTCCAAAATGTCCGACCTGCTGGAGGATCCCTCCCGCACCGGACTGGAAAAGCTGCGGGAACTGCTGCGGCGGCAGCTGACCGATCCGGGAAAGCTGGACATTGACCACATCTCCGTCTCCTTTGCGCGCAACCCCCAGCTTATCCAGCTCATGCTCACCACCTCGGTCCGGGACGCCGCCCCCATCATCCGGCGGCTGCTGGAGGAGGGCAACGCCGACGGCTCCATCTCCACCCCCTGCCCCAAAGAGGCCGCGGAGAGCTTTCTGATCCTGCTCAATCTGTGGGCGGGGATCTTCTCCCACAGCCGGGAGGACTTTATGGCAAAGTTCCGCTTTCTCCAGGCCATGACCGACGGCCTGGGCATTCCCGTGTTTGACCGGACTCTGATGGACACGCTGGACGCCTACTATACCAAGCTCGCCCCCAAACTCGCCGCCCTCCAGGCCCCGCAGTCCTGATCCCCCGCCGCCCCACCCAAGGGGCGGTTTTTCTCCTCCATATACATACCAACCGTCGGTATTAATATCGCAAAACATTTTCAGGAGGTACCCCCATGAATGAAACCCTTTTTTCCCGCAGCTTTACTCTCATGCTCCTCGGCCAGATCGTCTCCATCCTGGGCAACGCCGTGCTGCGGTTCGCTCTGTCCCTCTATGTACTGGATCTGACGGGCTCCGCCGCCCTGTTCGGCGGAGTACTGGCCGCCTCCATGCTCCCCACCGTTCTTCTCTCCCCCGTGGGCGGAGTGCTGGCTGACCGTGTCCCCCGGCAGCGGATCATGTATGTTCTGGACTTTCTCACCGCCGTGGCAGTCTGGAACTTCGGCACCTTCGGACTGGGAGGCTCCACCCTGCCCCCCGCCGCACTGCTGATGGCTCTGTCGGCCATTCAGGCCCTCTATCAGCCCTCAGTGCTCTCCTCGGTCCCCCTTCTGGTCCCCCAGAAGGAGCTGGCCCGGGCGAACGCCCTGGTGACCCAGGTGTCCGCTCTGTCCGTCCTGCTGGGGCCGGTGATCGGCGGGATGCTCTACGGCTTCCGGGGAATGTGGCCCCTTTGCCTGATCAGCGCCGGGTGCCTGCTGGCCGCGGCAGTGATGGAGTGCTTTTTGCGCATCCCCTTTGTCCCCGCCCCGGGGCATGGCCTGAAAACTGCCTGGGGCGATCTGAGGGAGGCGGGAAGGTTTCTGTCCGCCTCGGGTCTTCTCCCCCTGCTGGGGGTGGTGGCCGGGCTCAATCTGTGCCTGTCCTCCCTCTATCTGGTGGGCCTGCCCTATTTTGTCAAGATCACCCTGGGCCTCTCCAGCCAGCTCTACTCCCTGGTGGAGGCCGCCATGGGGCTGGGAACCATTTTGGGGGCTCTTCTGGTGGGAGCTCTGGGACACCGGCTGTCCTTTTCCCGCTCCTGGCGATATCTCCTGGCCAGCGCCGTGTCCCTGGCGGTGATGGCCCCGGCAGTGGGCTGGAGCGGTCTGCCCCTGGCCTCCTGGGCCCTCCTGCTGCTGGCCGCCCTGTCCGGAATGACCGCCGCCGGAGTGTTCTCCATTTTGGCCCAGACCTATTTTCAGACCGTGACACCCCCCACGCTTCTGGGCAAGGTCGGCTCCTTCGTCACCGCGGTGTCCACCTGCGCCATGCCCCTGGGCCAGGGACTGTACGGAATGGCGCTGGATCGGCTGCCCGTCTGGCTGGTCCCTCTTCTGGGCCTTCTGGCCTGTCTGCCCCTCATCCAAATCGCCCGCCGTCGCCTGAGGGACGTTTAGCTTCGATCAACAAGGGCAAGCACGCCCCAGAGGGCCCCCGCCACGCAAAACCTGTTGATCGAAGCTGCCTATACGACAAAAAGCGTCTCAGCTAAGCTGAAACGCTTTTTTCGTTGTCTTTCATTGTATCGGGCCCTTACTTTCTCCCGCCCCGGCGGGAGCCCCGCTTCTCGTTCATCTTCAGCTCGGAGAGCTTACTGTCGGAGGAGGCCATGAACTGCTTGAGCCGATCCTCAAAGGTCTGGGGCTCGGCGGGCTTTCTCTGGCCGGCAAAGCCCACGGGACGCTCTCCCCGGCCGCTGGAACGGGGGGCGGCCGCCGGACGCTGCGGCGGATCCTGGGCCTTTTTGATGGAGAGATTGATACGGCCGCTGTCATCCACATTGATGACCTTGACCTTGACCTCCTGGCCCTCCTGCAAATAGTCCTTCACGTCGTTCACGTATGTATACGCGATCTCCGAGATGTGCACCAGCCCGGACTTTCCTTCGGGCAGGGAGACGAACGCGCCAAACTTGGTGATCCCCGTTACCTTGCCCTCTAAAACAGAACCTACCCCAAACTCCATACCGACCGATGTGTCCTCCTTGATGTTTTTTCCTCTTTCACGGCCACACAAACCGTTCAATCAGTAAAGATAATGACCTTTTCTCCCGGCGCGGCCAAACCCAGCTCACCTCTGGCGATGTCGGCCTGACGTCCGGGATCGTCGCTGTGATCCACGGCGTCCTGAAGGTCGGCGTTGACCTGCGTCTGCTGCGCCACCAGGAGTTTCAGCTCCTCCCGCTCGCTCATGGCAAGGGCGATCTGCCCCTGCATCCGCAGGAGGCTTACGGTGGCGGCGATGATGAGCACCAGCACGACCAGCTTGGTCAGAATCCCCGCTTTTTTGAGCTGCACGGCCGCCACCTCCTTCCATCTGCTCCATTTCGCCTATGGTACAGTTTATTCTATACCATTTCAAGGAATAATGGAAGAGTTTTTTTCCATTTGCCCAAAATTTTTTCCACAGCCCTGTGAACGCCCGGACTGGTTTCAGCGCCAGAGTCCACAAAAAAGCCAGAAGATCCAGGATCCGCTCCCCCAGGGCCAGAAAAAAACGGCTGAACAGCAAAAAGTAGAGGCTTCCCCCCAACACCGCCCCCAACAGCAGATAGAGCCGCACATCTCCGTTTCCCGCCGCCACGGCGTAGAAAAAGAGGGCGGCCACCGTCAGGGGCCAGTAGAGCAGATCCAAAAATGAACCCAGAAGCCCCAGCCGGAAGCGCCGGCGAAAAAGACGGATCAGGTCATAAACCCCTCCCAAACCTCCCCCCAGAGCCAGCGCCCCCAGAAAGGCCAGAGCCTGAGCGGTGACCGAGATCTCCATGGCTTACCCCAACAGCCGGGACAGGAACCCGCCCTTCCCCCGGCGGCTCTCCTCGTAGATCAGAGACTCGATCATCCCCTCCACCTTCAGGTCACCCCCGTCCAGGCTCAGCTTCTCGATGTGGAGCTCCTCCCCCCGCACCACCAGGACTCCCTGGGCGGTATCCATGACAATGGTGTTCTCGTCAAAGCTCTCCACCTCTTCCACCCCGGACACCGTAAGCTTTTCCCGATCCTCCAGAATGAGATGGTGGTTGAGCTCCATCCGCGCTTCCTCATAGGGCATACTGATCCCCTCCTCTATAGATTGCTACACTATATGGGACAAAGCCCAAGGATATGCTTGCCCCTTGACGCAGGCCCTGCTTTGGGGGTACACTGGAAAAAATCATTCAGGGAGGCGCATACCCTTGTCTTTTCCCGATCTGTCCGACCCTGACCGCCTCGTCGGCCGTCAGGTACTCTATTATGAGACCCTGAACTCCACCAACACCCGCTGCCACGAGCTGGCCCAGGCCGGAGCGGAGAGCGGCACGGCAGTCATCGCCGGCGGCCAGAGCGCGGGGCGGGGCCGCCGGGGCCGTCCCTTCCAGTCCCCGGCGGGCAAGGGGCTCTACCTCTCCGTTCTGCTGCGCCCCCACGACCTCTCCCCGGACGAGCTCTCCCGTCTCACCCCCTGGACGGCAGTGGCGGCATGCCGGGCCATCGAGGCGCTCACCGGCCTCTCCCCCACCGTCAAGTGGGTCAACGACCTGCTTTTGGAGGGGAAAAAGTTTTGCGGCATCCTCACTGAGCTCTCCTACGCCGAGGCCGGGGCGCTGGACTATGCCGTGGTGGGGATCGGGGTGGATCTGACCCAGTCCCCGGAGGACTTCGGCCCGGAGCTGTCCACCATCGCCACCTCCCTAGGGCAGCATATGGCCTCTCCCCCCTCCCCCGCCCAGACCGCCCAGGCCCTGCTTGTCCAGCTGGATCGGATGTGGCGGGACTTTCCCGCCGCCCAGGCGGAATATCTCGGGGAATACCGCCGCCGATGCGCGCTCGCGGGGCGTCCCATCCACTTCCAGTATGAGGGGCAGCTGGTTCGGGGCGTCGCTCTGGGCGTCAACCCGGACTTTTCCCTCCAGGTACGCCTGCCCGACGAGAGGGAAACCGCCCTCACCGCCGGAGAGATCAGCGTATGCCTGTAGGGGCTTGACAAATGAAGCAGGATGGCTATAATAGGACAAAGCAGGTGTCAAGACACCTGCTTTGTCCTATTACTTTCCAAGAGAAACGAGGGATCGCCATGTCCAACTTTCAGGCTTTTTTGAAGCGGAAAAACATCGTCGTCTCCGCCCGGCGTTATGGCATCGACGCCTTGGGGGCCATGGCCCAGGGACTTTTCTGCTCCCTGCTCATCGGCACTATCATCAAGACTCTGGGGCAGCAGCTGGGCCTTTCCTTCCTGGTGGACATGGGCACCTTTGCCTCCGCCATGTCCGCCCCCGCCATGGCCGTCGCCATCGGCTACGCACTCCAGGCCCCTCCCCTGGTGCTCTTTTCCCTGGCGGCGGTGGGGCAGGCGGCCAACGCCATGGGCGGGGCCGGCGGCCCCCTGGCGGTGCTCTTCATCGCCATCATCGCCGCGGAGATCGGAAAGGCGGTGAGCAAGGAGACCAAGATCGACCTGCTGGTCACCCCCGCCGTCACCATCTTCGTGGGGGTGAGCCTTTCTTACCTCATCGCCCCTCCCATCGGCGCCTTCGCCGACGCCTTCGGCACCCTTATCAACCAGACCACCATGCTCCAGCCCTTCTGGATGGGCATCGCCGTCAGTGTGCTGGTGGGGATCGCCCTCACCCTGCCCATCTCCTCCGCCGCCATCTGCCACTCCTTCAGCCTGGTGGGTCTGGCGGGCGGCGCCGCCGTGGCCGGCTGCTGTGCTCAGATGGTGGGCTTCGCCGTTATGAGCTTTCAGGAAAACCGCTGGGGCGGCCTGGTGAGCCAGGGTCTGGGCACCTCCATGCTCCAGATGGGCAATATCGTGAAAAATCCCCGCATCTGGATCCCTCCCACCCTGGCCTCCGCCATCACCGGGCCCATCGCCACCTGCCTATTCAAGCTGGAGATGAACGGCGCCGCCATCAACTCCGGCATGGGCACCTGCGGCCTGTGCGGCCAGATCGGGGTATGGACGGGCTGGCTCGCTCCCAGTGAAGCGGCGGTGAGCAAGGTGGGGGCCGTGGCCATCTCCCCCACCGCCTTCCACTGGTTGGGACTCATCCTGATAAGCTTCGTCCTCCCCGCCGTGCTGTCGGTACTTTTTTGCCAACCCCTGAAAAAGATCGGCTGGATCAAAGAGGGCGATCTGAAGCTGCCGGAATAACGCCGCATACAAAAGAAGCCGTCCACCGGACGGCTTCTTTTTCTTTCTCTCCCAACGACTCCCCCCCTATCCGGATCTGGAAAATCTCCTTGACTTTTCCGTTCGCCTATTTTATCATGAAAGTAGTTTTGTTTTGCTAAATATCGCCCTTTGACTAACCCCTCTTTTGAGGAGACAACGTGAGGAGAATGACAGAAATGAAAAAACGCCTGCTTTCCACCCTGCTGGTTCTCGGCCTTTGCCTGGGGCTGGCTGTTCCGGCCTTTGCCGCAGAGGAGGACTTTGTGATCGAAAACGGCGTCCTCGTCGAATATAACGGCACCGGCGGCAATGTGGTGATCCCCGATGGGGTCACTGAGATCGCTCCCGAGGTGTTTTACGGCTTTTTCAGCTTTTCCGGGCTGAAGGTCACCCTGCCCGGCTCCATCCGGGTCATTGGGCAGGAGGCCTTCTGTGAATCGCCCTTGTCCTCCATCAACCTGCCCGAGGGGCTGACCACCATTGAGGACATGGCCTTCGCCGAGTGCGGAAGCCTCACCTCCGTCACCCTCCCCAGCACCCTGAAAACCATTGGGAACGAGGCCTTTGACAACTGCCGCAGTCTGGCCCGGGTCAGCTTCTCCAGCGGTCTGCAGGAGATCGGCATGAACGCCTTCTCCTTCTGCGCTCTGACCCAGGTGGACGTTCCCGCCGGGGTGACGGTGGGACGGAACGCCTTTTACGGCAACCCCATCACCAAGGCCACCTTCGGGGGCCGCGCCGTGACAAAGGAAGAACAGACGGCCTACTTTTATGATACCCCTCTCTACTACGGAGTCAGCGATGGAGAGGAGAGCGGCGGGGATCAGGACCCCAGCCAGTCCCAGGACCCCACGCCGACCCAAACGCCGGTCCAGGACGATTCCAGCTTTGTCATCGAAAACGGCGTGCTGATCCGCTGCACCGCTACCTCGGGCACGGTGACCGTCCCCGACGGCGTGACCGCCATCGGCAACGGGGATAACCGGGTCTTTGAGCGGGGCGTTCTCAAGGTGATCCTGCCCGATACAGTCCGCACCATCAACGCAGACGCCTTCTGGGACAGCACGGTCCAGGAGGTCAACATTCCCAGCAGCGTCACTGAGATCGGAATGCGGGCCTTCTTGGAGTGCACCTATCTCAAGCGTATCACCATTCCCAATTCGGTAACTGTGATCGGGGAGCAGGCTTTCCAGAACTGCACCTCCCTCACCAGCGTGACCCTGCCCAACGCCTTGACGGCGGTGGAGGCCTATGCCTTCTGCAGCTGCTCCGCCCTCACCTCCGTCACCATTCCCGCCTCGGTGCGGGAGATCGGAGATAATGCCTTCAGCAGCTGCGCTCTCACCTCCGTCACCCTGCCAAAGGGGCTGAAAAAGCTGGGCACTGGCGCCTTCTCCGGAAACGCTCTCACCTCCATCACCCTGCCTGACGCTCTGGAGGCGATAGGGACCGGCGTGGTCTCGGGCTGTGAAGACCTGACCAGCATCACCTTCCCCAAGACGGGCAAGCTGGCGGAGAGCATGAAGGGCATGACGGCCAACCAGTTTATGAACTATCTGGGCCAGTGCCCCTCCCTGAAGGAGGTCGTCAATCTGCCCAGCGAGCAGATGGCAAACCGGATAGAGACCTTCCGCGCCCTCTTTGACGGGGTGGACCCCAGCCGCTGGGTGACCGAGCAGAGCTCCGCCATTGTGGCGAAATCCAACGAGATCACCGCCGGGCTCACCGGTGATTATGAAAAGGCCCAGGCCATCCACCGGTGGGTGGCGGAGAATGTGGTCTACGACTATGAATACTTCCGGGGGCAAAAGGAGCATACGTACCTGCGCAGCGAGGACGTGCTGGAGCATAAGCTGGCGGTATGCTCCGGTTATACCAACCTGACCCGGGCGCTTCTGCAGGCTCAGGGCATTCCCACCGTGTATGTCCACGGCACCGCCAGCGGCGACGGCCACGCCTGGAACGCCGCCTATATCGACGGGCAGTGGATCTGGATCGACTCCACCTGGGGCCGCCCCGGCAATGGCGCTTTCTACGACCCCCGGTACTTCGACGCCGGAGACTTCTTCCTGGCCCAGACCCATGAGGCGTTCACGCCCGCTGCGTCCCTCAACAATTTCAAGGCCGGCGATCCCAAGGCCGAGGTGACCGTGGAAGCGGAGCTGCCCGATCCCAACGACCTTCCCTCCTCCTGGGCCCAGGAGCAGGTGGACGCCGCCATTCGCTCCGGTCTGGTGTCCGAGGATCTTCAGACGGGCTATCAGGATAACATCACCCGGGAGGAGTTCTGCCGGCTGATGGTGGTGTTGGTGGAGAAAAAGACGGACATGACAGCCTCCGCCTATGCCGCCGCCAAGGGCAAGTCCATCACCGATCCCTTCACCGATACCGACAACGCCGATATTCTGGCGGCCCACGCCTTGGGCATTGTCAACGGCACCTCGAAAACCACCTTCAACCCCACCGGCTCCATCACCCGGCAGGAGGCGGCCTCCATGCTCTCCCGCACCGCCCAGGTGCTGGATGTGACCTCCGGCAAGGGCCAGAGCTTCAACGATGAGGCCCAGATCGCCTCTTGGGCCAAGGAGGGCGTAGCCTTTACCTCCGGCCTGACTGACCCCACCACCGGGAGCGCCGTCATGGGCGGCACCGGCAACGGGAACTTCTCCCCTCTGGACTTCTACACCCGGGAGCAGGCCTATATCACCTCTCTTCGTCTGTCCCACTGCGGGGAGTAACATCGATCAAAAAAAGCCGCCCCTCTCGGGGCGGCTTTTTTTGATCCTCTCAGGCGCCGAAGATCTCTTTGGCCTGGCGCATGTTCTCCCGAATTTCCACATGGAAGGGGCAGCGGCTCTCGCACTGGCTGCACTGTATACATTCCCCCCCTTTATGCTTCAGCACGGCATAATGCTCCCGGACGGTCTCGGGCGGCTCCCCCTGGGCGCGGGCCAGGTTGAGGAACTTGGTGAGGGCGGCGATGTCGATGCCCACCGGGCAGGGGGCACAGTGGCCGCAGTACATGCAGTGGCCCTCCCACCGGATGCGGGGGAAGGCGGCAAAAGCAGAGGCGTAATCCCGCGCTTCTTCTGCGGCCTCCAGGTAGTTCAGGCTCTTCTCCAGATCCTCCAGGCTCCGGGCCCCGCACATGACACAGGCCACGGCGGGCCGGTCAAGGGCATACTGGATGCACTGCTCCGCCGTCAAAGCCGCCCCCGCCGGGGACAGCTCGGCATCCAGCAGGTCGCCGCCGCCAAAGGCTTTCATAACGGTAATGCCCACCCCCAGCCGCTGGCAGGTCTCATAGAGCTTCTCCCGGTCGGGATCCATGTTGGTCAGCGTCCCAGCGTACTTATCCGCGGCCCAAAGCTGCTCGATGTCGTCGTCTCCGGGCTGGAGATCGTAGCAGGGGTTGACGGAGAACATGAGCACGTCGATCAGGCCGCTCTCCACCGCGGGCTGCGCCGCCAGAGGATTGTGGCTGCTTATGCCGATGTATTTGATGCGCCCCCGCCGCTTCTGCTCCTGGGCATAGGCCATAACGGGGCCGTTTTTGATCTCCTCCCACAGCTCCGGAACGTCCACATAGTGGATCATCCCGATGTCCACATAGCCGGTACCCAGGTTAGAGAGAAGGGTCTCAAAGGCCCCCTCCACCTCCGCCGGGTCCCGGGTGGCCCGGTACTGATCCTTCTGTGTATCCCACATGGAGCACAGGTGGCATTGGAGGATGAACGCCTCCCGCCGTCCGGCAATGGCCTGACCCACCTGGCGCTGGAGGTTGGGATCGGGGCTGTACATATCCATGCAGTTTACCCCGGCGGCCAGGGCACGGCGAAACATGGCCTGGGCAAAGGCGTCGTCCTGCTTCAGAAAGCCCTCGCAGCCCAAGGCGATCTCACTGACCTTCAGGCCGGTGCGGCCCAGAATACGGTACTTCATCATGCTGCCTCTCTCCTTTTTGCCGTTTCCTCCATTAAACCTTAAAGCACGTTAAATGTCAAGAAAAATCGCCTCATTCCAACGAATGAGGCGATTTTTTCACTTATTTCGCGTAATCCACAGCCTTGGTCTCCCGGATGACGTTGACCTTGATCTGGCCGGGATATTCCATCTCGTCCTCGATCTTCTTGGCCACGTCCCGGGCCAGAATGACCATCTGATCCTCGGTGACCTTCTCAGGCTCCACCATGATGCGGATCTCCCGGCCGGCCTGGATGGCGAAGCACTTCTCCACGCCGGGGAAGCTGGCGCCGATGCCCTCCAGAGTCTCCAGCCGCTTGATGTAGTTCTCCAGGTTCTCACGCCGGGCGCCGGGACGGGCGGCGGAGACCGCGTCGGCGGCCTGAACCAGCACCGCCACCAGGGTCTTGGCCTCCACGTCGTTGTGGTGGGCCTCAATGGCGTGAATGACCTCTTCGCTCTCGTGGTACTTTCGGGCCAGCTCCACGCCGATGGCCACGTGGGAGCCCTCCACCTCATGGTCGATGGCCTTACCCAGATCGTGGAGCAGGCCCGCCCGCTTGGCGGTGTTCACGTCGCCCCCCAGCTCGGCGGCCATAAGCCCGGCCAGGTGAGCCACCTCGATGGAGTGGCTGAGCACATTCTGGCCGTAGCTGGTGCGGTACTTCATGCGGCCCAGGAGCTTGATGAGCTCGGGGTGGATGCCGTGGACATTGGTCTCAAACACGGCCCGCTCGCCCTCGGCCTTGATGGTAGCGTCCACCTCTCGCTTGGCCTTCTCCACCATCTCCTCAATGCGGGCAGGGTGGATACGGCCGTCCTGGATCAGCTTTTCCAGGGCGATGCGGGCGATCTCCCGGCGCACCGGGTCGAAGCAGGAGACCGTGATGGCCTCCGGGGTGTCGTCGATGATGAGGTCAACGCCGGTGAGGGTCTCCAGGGTGCGGATGTTCCGGCCCTCACGGCCGATGATGCGGCCCTTCATGTCGTCGGAGGGAAGGGGCACCACGCTCACCGTGGCCTCGGCCACATGGTCGGCGGCACAGCGCTGGATGGCCAGGCCGATGATCTCCCGGGCCAGGTTGTCCGACTCCTCCCGGTAATGGTTCTCCGCCTCCTTGATCTTGGCGGCAGACTCGTGCTCCACCTCGTGGACCAGCTGCTGAACCAGCATGTCCTTGGCCTCTTCGGCGGTCATGCCGGAGATCCGCTCCAGCTCGGCCCGCTGCTGGGCCTTGATGTCCTCGATCTCCTCCCTGGTCTGCTCCAGCTCCGTGAGCTTGGTCTGAAGGGTCTCCTCCTTCTTTTCCAGGTTCTCGGTCTTCTTATCCAGATTCTCTTCCTTCTGCTGCAGGCGGTGCTCCTGCTTCTGGATGTCGCCGCGGCGCTCTTTCTCCTCCTTTTCCCACTCGTTGCGCGCGGTGAGAATGGCCTCCTTGGCCTCTACCATGGCCTCCCGCTGCTTGTTCTCAGCGGCTTTGATGGCCTCGTTCTTGATGCGCAGGGCCTCGGCCTCCGCGTTGTTCACAATGGTGGCGTCCCGCTTACGGCGGTTGTCCTCCAGGATCTTCATGACCACCGCGCCGATCACCAGGCCTACGACCGCCATGATCGCGCATAGCATATTGAATTCCATAATTCTGTCTTTCACACCTCCGTATTATTTTTGTTGTCCGGGCTGATCCCGGCCCGAGAAAAAAGAAAAGCGCCCAAGGGCGCTTTTCAAGAGAGACATATGCTTTCGACTGGACGGACTCCTGGCGTTTACGGCACAGCAGGGCGCAATTTTATAGATATACTCTCACTGTCAGTTCAAAAAATTGCAACGAAGCTGTGACGCGGAAGGGTCTCAGGGCGTCCCAGTCGGTAAAATCATATGGGCTCTCAATTATGCACCAAGTATATTTTACGTCCCGGCGGCCCTTCTGTCAAGAAAATTCATTCGGGAAGCACAAATTTTCACCAGGAATCTACACCCGCTTTGTTCAGTCTGTCCGCACGGCGGCGGGATAGACCCTGGCCAGGCGCTCATCCCCAAAGCGCTCATCCAGCAGCTCCTCCACCCTGTTCTGGGGCGGAATGCCCTGGGCCCGGGTCTCCAGACGTGCCAGCGCCATGCCGCTGACCAGGATATCCGCCGCCATAAACAGCGTCAGCGCCCAGGTCAGGGGCCGCCCCCACCGCCGGGGGATGCGCTCGATAAGGCCGGAGACCTTCGGGTAACACACCCGCATCCAGACCACTGCGGCAATACCCCAGAAGAAGCAGAACAGCAGATTCACCCGCCCTCCCAGGTTGAAGGGGATGTGGCTGTAGTCCCAGAACACCACGCCGAAGACCAGCTCGGTGAACACACTGCACAGGTATTCATAGGCGCCCCCCATCAGGGTGCCCGCCCAGAACAGAAAGCTGTCCGAGCGCTCCCGGTAGCGGTGGAGCAGCAGGCTGGCCAGGGCCAGAGCCAGCCCCCAGACGATGGAGAAATCCCCCCACACCACGCTGGAGCGGGACATCCACACCCCGGCGGTGACCCGGCAGAATAGGGTCTCCACCACGTCCCCCAGAAAGGCGCCCAGCAGAAACAGCCAAAATAGCTTATAGAAGCCGCAGCCGGCGGCAAATACGGCGCTCTTCTCCCCCTTGGGTTGCAGATCCGCCTGGGGATGGGCCCTTTGGATCCGGCCCTCCAGCTTCCCCAGGATCCAGACTCCAAGGCGGACCGTCAGCGCCTCCAGCCGGTTTCCGATCTCCTCCATCCGGGGCAAACGGTGAACCGTTCCCGCCAGGGTGAGGGCGGTGGCCGCACAGTCCAGAAGGAGGACGGCCAGCAGGCACCAGAGCAGAATGTGGCGAACCAGATCCGGGATCAGAGCGCCCAGCGTCAGCAGAAGCCCGTTGCCCCACTTCACCACCGCCACGCCCAAAAGGCCCCATACAACGGAGCGGCCCAGGCAGACATAGCCGTCCAGATTCCAGCGGCGGTTGGAATAGTCCCACCAGCGGGTACCGGTGAGCGAGAGGAGCCAGTGGCCGGCGAGCCACTCCACCACCGTAGCGTAGATGGCGCTGCCCAAAAAGAGGAAAAACCAGCGCTCCGCCAGATCTCCCAGCACCATCCCCATAAGCAGCCCCGCCGCGCCGCAGGCCAGGCTCAGCGGGCCGAAGAGGAGGCTTTGATCCACATAGCGCCGCTCCCGCAGGGCGGCGAAGGCGGTCTGGGCCAGCCAGCCCAAAAAGCCGTAGCAGAAAAACAGCCACAGCCCGGTATAGAAGGTGTTCACCCCTTATCGCTCCATGGTCTCCGGCAGCGAGTCGTCCTCCCGGATCCAGTCCTCTACATGAACCACGGTATATTCCGTGGGGGTGCGGCGGATGACCACCCGCTCGATGCCCGCGTTGATGATGAACCGGCGGCACATGGCGCAGGAGGTGGCGTCGTTCAAAAGCTCCCCCGTCTTTCCGTCCCGTCCCGCCAGGTAGAGGGTGGCGCCGATGGTCTCGCTCCGGGCCGCGGAGAGAATGGCGTTGGCCTCGGCGTGGACACTGCGGCACAGCTCATAGCGCTCCCCCGAGGGGATCTTCATCTCCTCCCGGGTGCAGTAGCCCAGGTCGGCGCAGTTTTTCCGTCCCCTGGGCGCGCCGTTATAGCCGGTGGAGATGATCTCGTCGTTCTTGACGATGATGGCCCCGTAGCACCGGCGCAGACAGGTAGAGCGCTCCAGCACGGTCTGGGCGATATCCAGATAATAATTTTCCTTGTCGATGCGTCCCATAACGTGGACCCCCTTGACTTTTTTCAACAGTATACCGTTTTTTTCGCCCTGTGACAAGTCCCGAACCTCCCCCACAAGAAATTTACATTTTATTCACGTTTCCTTTCTTGACCTTTTCCTCAGAAAAGACTATCATGTCCCTATGAGAGTGAAAGGGGGCGGCCGAATGGATTGGATGCGGCGACTCATGTATGGGCGCTACGGCGCCGATCAGCTCAGCTTCGTACTCATCGGCGTCTATCTGATCTCCTATCTGCTGTCCCTGTTTATCCACTGGTGGCCTCTGCGGCTGCTGTCCACCCTCTGCCTCATTCTGGCCTTCTACCGGATGTTCTCCCGGCAGATCGAACGCCGCCGGGTGGAAAATGAAAAATTTCTGGAGGCCGTCCGTCCCCTGGTACGGCGTTACAACGTCCACAAGTGCCGCCGCAACGACAGAGAGCACTGCTATTTCAAATGTCCCAGCTGCGGCCAACCCCTCCGGGCCCCCAAGGGCAAGGGCAAGATCTCGGTGACCTGCCGCAGCTGCGGGGCCAGCTTTGAGGAAAAGACCTGAATATGAAAAGTGAAAAGGACCGGCGCTCAGACGCCGGTCCTTTTCCTGTCTTTTACTTCCCCACGCAAAAGCGCGTGAAGATCCGGTCGGTCACATCCTCCCGGACAGTTCTGCCGGTGAGCTCTCCCAGGGCGGCGAGAGCCCCCTCCACGTCGGTGAGAAGGGCGTCGGGGGTAACCCCCAGGGCAAGACCCTCCAGGGCGGCGGCAAGGGCGGTCTCCGCCCGTCCGGCGGCCTCGGCCTGCCGGGCGTTGGACAGCAGGCTCCCCGCCGCCTCCCCTGTCCCCCGGGGAACGCCGGCGGCCACCAGAGCCGCCAGATCCTCCAGTCCCGCTCCGGTCTTTGCGGAGACCGGCACGGCGGGGGCGATATCCAGCTCCCCCGTCCACTTCAGCACCCGGGGCAGATCACACTTGTTTTCCACAATGATGGTGGGCGCCAGCTCCACCGCCCGGCGGATCAGGGTCACGTCCTCCTCTGTGGCGGGCCGGGACATATCCAGCACCACCAGGATCAGCTCCGCCCCCTCCATGGCCCGGTGGGAGCGCTCCACCCCCAGCCTCTCCACCGGATCGGCACTCTCCCGCAGTCCGGCGGTGTCCATGAGCCGCAGCAGCACCCCTCCCAGCACGCACTTCTCCTCCACCGTGTCCCGGGTGGTACCGGGCACATCGGTGACAATGGCCCTGTCATAGCCCACCAGTGCGTTGAGCAGGGAGGATTTTCCCGCGTTGGGTCTGCCCACGATGGCACAGCGCAGTCCCTGGGAGAGCAGCCTTCCCCGGTCATAGGTGGCCAGCAGGGCCCTCAGCCGGGTATGGGCCTCCTCCAGGGCGACACGGATGGTGTCGGCGGTAAAGGGGTCGATGTCCTCGTCGGGATAGTCCAGCACGGCGTGAAAGTGGGCCATCACGTCCACCAGCCCGCTGTAGATCTCCTCCACCCGCCCCGACAGAGCCCCCGAGAGCTGTCCCGCCGCCTGCCGGACGGCCTGGGGGGTCTGGGCGTCGATCAGATCCATCACCGCTTCGGCCTGGGCCAGATCCAGCCTGCCGTTGAGGAACGCCCTTCTCGTAAACTCTCCCGGCCCCGCTTGCCGGGCCCCCTGGGCAAAGAGGGCCTCCAGGGCCAGGGTAAGTACCATGGGCGAGCCATGGCACTGGAGCTCCGCGGTCTCCTCCCCGGTATAGCTGCGCCCCTCCTCCGACCAGGTGCCCAGGGCCCTGTCGATGGTCCGCCCCCCCCTGTCCCGAAGGGTGCCGTAGACCAGTATTTTGGGAGGATGGGCCTTCAACGGCCTTCCGTCCGCAGGGGCAAACACCGCCCCGGCGCACTCCGCCGCTCCCGGCCCACTCAGACGCACCACCCCGATGGCGCCGGGAACCGGGCCGGTGGCTACGGCGGCAATGAGTTCCGTGCCCAAAAAATTTCCCCCCTCAAAATTTCGTCAAAATCGCCCAGGGTTTTTCCTCTTGACAAATATTATGTCAACCGTTTTTTGCATATCCAGGATTTCCACGTTAACATAACGGTTGTGGAAAAGGCTGTGGAGAATGTGGAAAACCTTGGGGCATCTCACTTTGTTACTTTTTGTAACTTTTTGTCAGTTGAATATAATGATGAATATCGGATGCCAAAATTTCTCCCGGAGATGTTACCGGTAAACCAGGCCCTTATTTCTTCCCCTTCAGCCGCTCCGCGATGACCCGGGCCACCTTTACCCCAGAGGCTCCCGCCTGGGCCAGGCCACGGGTGACGCCCGCGCCGTCGCCGATGGCGAAGAAGCCGGGCAGGGCGGTCTCCAGCTCCCCGGAGAGGCTGAGCCGGGCGGAGTAGAACTTCACCTCCGCGCCGTAGAGCAGGGTGTCGTAGTTGGCGGTGCCGGGGGCCAGCTTGTCCAGCTGATAGATCATCTCAATGATATCGTCCAGCTGCCGCTTGGGCAGGGCCAGACTGAGGTCGCCGGGCACCGCCGCGGTGAGGGTGGGCTTGGTGAAGGACTTGCTCATCCGGTGCTCGTTGGTGCGGATCCCGCTGACCAGGTCTCCGAAGCGCTGGACCAGCACCCCGCCCGAGAGCATATTGGACAGCGAGGCAATGTGTTTGCCGTAGCGGTAGGGCTCGTTGAAGGGCTCGGTAAACCGGTTGGACACCAGCAGGGCAAAGTTGGTGTTCTCACTGCGCAGACCGGGGTCGGCGTAGGAGTGGCCGTTGACCGTATTGATCCCCTCCACGTTCTCCGCCACCACGTGGCCGTAGGGGTTCATACAGAAGGTGCGCACCTGGTCGCCGTACTGCTTGGTGCGATAGACCAGCTTGGACTCATACACCACGTCGGTGATGTGCTCAAACACCCGGGCGGGCAGCTCCACCCGGACGCCGATGTCCACCTGATTATTGAGCAGTTTCAACCCCAGGGCTTTGCACTGGTTGGCGAACCACTCCGCCCCGGATCGGCCGGGGCCGGCGATAAGCCAGTCGCAGTCCACCTCATCCCCCTTTTCGGTGATGAGGCGGTAGCCCTTTTCCAGGACCTCAATGCGCTCCACCCCGGTGCGGAACCGGAAGTCCACCCGCTCCTTCATATCCTCATAGATGTTCTGGAGGATGCGCAGGTTGTTCTCCGTGCCCAGGTGCTTGCACTTGGCCTGGAGCAGGTGCAGGTCAAACTCCAGCGCCCGTTTCTCCAGAGCCCTGGCCTCGGGGGTGGAGGTGGAGTAGAGCTCCCGGGTGGCCCCGTGGCCCACGTTGATCTCGTCCACATAGCCAATGAGCTCCATGACCTCAGAAGCGGGCATAAAATCGGTGAGCCAGCCGCCGAACTGGGTGGTAAAGTTAAATTTTCCGTCAGAGAAAGCCCCCGCGCCGCCGAAGCCGCACATGGTGCCGCACACCGGGCACTGTACGCAGGAGCGCACCTTTCCCGCCACAATGGGACAGCTGCGGCGGTAGATGTCCTCCCCTTTTTCCAGCACCAGCACCTTCAGCGGCCGGCAAAGCCGGGCCAGCTCGTAAGCGGCATAGATCCCCGCCTCCCCACAGCCAATGACGGCCACGTCCACTTTTTCTCTCATGTCGACTCTCCTTTTTGGTGTCAGTATTTTTATTTTATCATAGTTTTTCTTCCATTTCCACTCCGGAGCCATCTTGGGGTGGATTTTTCCAAAAAATCTGGTATAATCGTCAGTGATTTAACAAAGGAGGTCATTGCTATGCTCATTCTCAAAGACAAGATCGCCATCGTCACCGGCGGTACCCGGGGCATCGGCTACGCCATCGTCAAGGGCTTTCTCCAGTGCGGCGCCACAGTGGTGCTGTGCGGCTCCCGTCAGGAGACCGCGGACAAGGCCGTCAGCTCTCTCAAGGCGGAGAATGCCGCCTGGCCGGTGGAGGGTATCTGCCCCGACCTCGCCGACTACGACGCCGTGAAGGCCGCCTTCGACGCCGTGGAGGCCAAATACGGCCGCATCGACGTACTGGTGAACAACGCCGGGGTCTCCGCCTCTGAGCCCTTCACCAGCTACACCACCGAGATGTTCCAGAAGACCATGGACCTGAACGTCACCGCCGTATTCAACTGCACCCGGGCGGTGGTGGATGGGATGAAGGCGCGCCACAGCGGCGTCATCCTCAACACCAGCAGCATGGTCAGCAAGTACGCCCAGCCCGCCGGTGTGGCCTATCCCACCAGCAAGTTCGCCGTCAACGGCATGACCCTGGCTCTGGCCCGGGAGCTGGCGGGGGACAATATCCGGGTCAACGCCGTGGCCCCGGGCATCACCCGCACCGACATGGTGGCCGCTCTGCCCGAAAAGGTCATTGAGCCTCTCATCGCCCAGATCCCCCTCCGCCGCATGGGCGAGCCCGAGGACATTGCCAACGCCTTCATCTTCCTGGCCAGCGACATGGCCGGCTATATCACCGGCCAGGTGCTGGGTGTGGACGGCCTGGCCCGTTCCTGATCTCAAAGCCGCCCGCTTCTCAGCGGGCGGCTTTTCCCTGTCCTTGACTGTTTTTTATTTTGGTTGTAAAATAAGGGTAATTTGTGTGTTTGGGAGGAAATCGCTATGAAAAAGGGTAATCCAAAAGCACTTTTGCCCATCCTGGTGTTTCTGCTGCTCTATCTGGGGCTGGGCCTCACCTTTGAATACGGCATGGGCATCGCCATGGGCTTCTACAACATCCCCATCGTCATCGCCTTCCTGGCGGCCATCCTGGTGGCCTGCCTGCAGAACCGGAAGGTCTCCTTTGACGAAAAGCTGACCATCATGGGTCAGGGGGTGGGGGACAAGAACATTGTCACCATGCTCCTCATTTTCCTGGTGGCCGGCGCCTTCGTGGGCGTGGTGGGCCGCTCCAGCGCCCAGAGCGTGGCCTACTTCATGCTCTCCATCATCCCCGCCCGGTTCGCCGTGGCGGTGCTGTTCGTGGTGGCCTGCTTCGTCTCCACCGCCATGGGCACCAGCGTGGGCACCATCACCCTGCTCACCCCCATCGCCGTGGAGGTGGCCGCCGCCTCCGGCTTTGCCGTGCCCCTGTGCGTAGGCGCGGTGATGGGCGGGGCCATGTTCGGGGACAACCTCTCCTTTATCTCTGACACCACCATTGCCGCCTGCAACGGCCAGGGCTGTGCCATGAAGGACAAGTTCCGGGAGAACTTCCACATCGCCCTCCCCGCCGCCCTGGTGACCCTGGCGGTCATCCTGGTGCTCTCCTTCCAGGCCCCCCTGCCCAACCCGGTGGTTCAGCCCTACCACCTGATCCAAATCATTCCCTATGTGCTGGTGCTGGCGGGGGGCATCGCCGGGATCAACGTGTTCGTGGTGCTGCTCATCGGCATCCTCTCCGGCGCGGTGATCATGGTCTCCACCGGCCAGACCGCCGCCATCGACCTGCTTGCCAGCATGGGCTCCGGCTCCGCCGGTATGTTCGAGACCTGCATGGTGGCGGTGCTGGTGGCCGCCATGTGCTCCCTGATCCGGGTCTACGGCGGCTTTGACGCCCTTCTGAGCTTCATCCGCCGCCTCTTCAAGGGCAACAAGGGCGGTCAGCTGGGCATGGGACTGCTGGTGGGGGTCATGGACATCGCCACCGCCAACAACACCGTGGCCATCGTCATGGCCAACCCCATCGCCAAAGAGATGAGTGAGGAATACGGGATCTCCCCCCGGAAGGCCGCCTCCCTGCTGGACACCTTCTCCTGTGTGTTTCAGGGGGTCATCCCCTACGGCGCCCAGATGCTGGTGGCCATCTCCACCTGCGCCGAGCTGGGTCAGAGCGTCTCCGCCTTCCAGATCATGCCCTATCTCCTCTATCCCTACCTGCTGCTGCTCAGCTCCCTGGTGTTCATCTTCCTGGCGCCGGAAAAGAAATCGTAGGGGCGGGTTCCAACCCGCCCGTCCCCTTGTCTGCCGGCCTGTGGGTCGCAACGACCCGGCCCGCCGTTCCCTCCCGGGCTCACATACGGGTGCGCCCCTACACGGCGGACACAGACATGCTAAAATACGAAAAGGACGGGTCACCTGACCCGTCCTTTTTATACCCAGTTGACGAAGAAAGGGGCCAGCACCACGGTGAGCAGGCCGGCCACGGCAATGGAGAGACTGGACATGGCCCCCTCCACCTGGCCCATCTCCAGGGCCCGGCTGGTGCCGATGGCGTGGGAGGCGGTACCCAGGGCCAGCCCCCTGGCGATGGGCTCCTTGATCCGGAGAAGCTTGAAAAAGCCCTCGGCGCATACGTTGCCCAGCACCCCGGTGATGGCGATGGCCGCCACCGTCAGCGAGGCGACGCCCCCCAGCTCCTCCGAGAGCCCCAAGCCGATGGCGGTGGTGATGGACTTGGGCAGGAAGGAGGCCGCGATGGTGTGATCCAGGGCAAAGATCCGGCACAGCAGGGTGATGGAGCCCAGCGCTGCCAGGCACCCCGCCAGAATGGCCGAGAGCACCGCCGCCAGATTGCGCCTGAGCAGTTCCAGCTGCTCGTAGAGGGGCACCGCCAGGGCCACCGTGGCGGGGGTGAGGAGATAGGCCACATATTGGGCCCCCTGGTTGTAGGCCTGATATTCCACCCCCAGGCACCGCAGCAGCGCTATGATCCCAATGGCCGCCAGAAGCAGGGGATTGAGAACGGCCAGCTTGAACCGGCCCTTGATGAGAAGGCCTATCTCGTAAAACAGCAACGTGATCCCGGCCCCGAAGAAGAGGGATCCGGAGAGAAACTCACTCATCCTTCCCGCCCCCCTTCCGGCGCAGCATCCACTGGGCGGTGTGGCCGGTGACCGCCAGCACCACGAAGGTGGAGGCCACCGCGATCACCACGGCGGGGAGCAGTACGCTCCTCAGCACGTCCCACAGATCCATCAGCCCCACCACCGAGGGGATAAAGAGCACCGGCATGATCTCCAGCAGAAAGTCCGCCGCCGACTTCACCTGCTCCACCTTTACCAGCCCCAGGCACAGACACACCAGCAGAAGCGCCAGACCGTAAACGCTGGCGGGGATGGGCAGCGGGAGAAGGGCACGAAGGGCTTCCCCGGCAAAGGAGAAGGCCAGTATCACAAGAAATTGACGCAGATATCGCAGGGGGATCGCCTCCAACAGACGCAGTTACCCCTATTATAACCGGCCTGTCAACCCCTCGCAGACAGGGGGCAGACAGGGGGGCAGACAGGGGGACGGTTCTTCTGTCCTGACGGACAGTAAGAACCGTCCCCCTGTCTGCTGCGACGACCCGGCGCGCCATTCCCCTATTTCGCCGGGGTCACCTCCGCGCCGGTGTAGTACCACTCCAGGATCTCCTGAAAGCTCTTCCCCTCCCCCGCCATGGCGTTGGCTCCGTACTGGCTCATCCCCACCCCGTGGCCGTAGCCCGTGACCTGGAAGCGTACCTCCTCATCCGTGGCCGCCACGGTGAACCGGGCTGAGCGCAGGCCGAAGACGGACCGGGCCTGTCCCCCGGTAAGGCTCACGCCTCCCACCGTCAGCCGCTCCACCATCCCCGTGTCGTCGCTCTCCACCCCGGTGATCCAGGCGCCTGGATCCTCCCCGAACTGAGCGGCGGGATCAAACAGGCGGAATCGGGCGAAAAACTCCGCCGGGGAGAACACCACCTCGGTGTGCCAGCCCGGCACCTCCTCCCCCTCCGGGCTGTCCACCGCCGTGAGATAGGGTACCTGGGTGCCCCAGACCGCCACGGCGTCGTTGGTGCGCCCCGCTGTGGAGGAGAAAAACACCGCGTCGATGGGATCGCCCTCATAGGAGCACACCAGCCCGTCGGTGCCCGAGACCGCCTGGGTCACCTTGTCGGCGTAGAGTCCGGCCTTGTCCCCCCAGCCGGCCGCGGCCTGCTCCCGGGTAAGATAGGCCTGACAGCAGGTATAATCCCCGCACACGTCCGCCCCTGGGTGCTTGTCCCCTCCCCCGGCATGCTGATAGAGACAGTATGTCCGGGCGGCCACCGCCTGGGCCTTCAGGGCCTCGGTATGGAAGGAGGCGGGCATCTCGGCGGCGACCACCCCCCACAGGTATTCCCCCATGGTCAGCTCCTCCACCGTGCCGTCAGTCTTCAGAAGCCGCAGAGTCTGTCCGCCGTCCCAGCCCCTGGCGGGCTCCACCACCGGGGGCTCCATCAGGGGCAGGGTGGCGGTGGGCTCCGGGGGCGCGGGGGTGGGCCTGGGCTCCTCCTCCCGGGGCAGAAGCAGCAGCGGCAGCAGGAAAAACAGCGCCAACAGCGCCACCCCCACCAATACCGCCCGTCCCGACCACGTCCCCTGTCTTCGCTTATCCTGCTTGACCATGTCCGACCTCCCGTTTCCCGCCCTTCCGGCGTGTTTTGATTGACCAATTGGGAAAAATAGAGTAAAATGGCGTAAAGTTTCTCCACGCGGACGCACCATGTGCGCCCCTATGCCTGCATTCCTGCCCCACGGAGTCTGCGGGCCGGTTTGGAACCGGCCCCTACGACCGCCTTACGGGCGTCACGTCCGCGTAGGGGCGGGTTCAAACCCCGCCCGACCTTTCAATCCCCCCAAAGGAGGCCATTGCCATGAACGACGCCGCCTTCCTCGACTCCCTGTGTCAGGAATTCCATGCCAACAGCCACATCGTCAGCGCCGACTACGAAAAATTCAACGTCAAGCGGGGCCTGCGCAACGCCGACGGCACCGGCGTGGTGGCCGGAGTCACCGAGATCGCCAACGTCCGGGGCTACTACATTCAGGACGAGGAGCGCGTCCCCATGCCCGGCCAGCTCCTCTATCGGGGCATCGACCTCCAGGAGCTCATCCGGGGCTTCACCTCGGAAAACCGGTTCGGCTACGCCGAGACCGCCTACCTGCTCCTCTTCGGCGCCCTGCCCACCCGGGAACAGCTCCGGCGCTTTGACGCCTTTCTGGAGGCCAGCCACGACCTGCCCCCCATGTTCACCGAGGACATGATCCTCAAGGCCCCCAGTCCCGACGTGATGAACAAGCTCGCCCGGGGTGTGCTCACCCTCTACTCCTACGATGATAACCCCGAGGACATGACGCTTTCCAGCGAATTGAGGCGCTCCATGGTTTTGATTGCCAGGACGCCCCAGATCGTGGCCCACGCCTATGCCGCCAAGCGGCACTACTACGACAATGAAAGCCTCTACCTCCACCGGCCCCACCCCGGCCTTTCCATGGCGGAAAATTTCCTCTGGGCGGTGCGTCACGACAACCAATTCACCCCCGAGGAGGCCCGTCTGCTGGATCTGTGCATGGTGCTCCACGCCGAGCACGGCGGCGGCAACAACTCCACCTTCACCTGCCGGGTGCTCACCTCCTCGGGCACCGACCTCTATTCCGCCATCGCCGCCGCCGTGGGCTCCCTGAAAGGCCCCAAACACGGAGGCGCCAACAAGAAGGTCATGGAGATGTTCTCCCACATCAAGCAGGGCGTCCGGGACTGGGCCGACGAGGAGGAGGTCTCCCGCTTCCTGGGCCAGCTTCTTGACAAACAGGCCGGCGACCGCACGGGCCTCATCTACGGCATGGGCCACGCCATCTACACCCTCTCCGATCCCCGGGCGGCGCTTCTCAAGCAGTTCGCCCGCTCCCTGGCCCAGACCAAGGGAATGCTGGAGGAGTTCCAGCTCTACGAGGCGGTGGAGCGGCTCACCCCCCAGGTCATGGCCCAGCACGGCCAGAAAAAGGTGGTGTGCGCCAACGTGGATCTCTTCTCCGGCTTCGTCTATCAGATGCTGGGCATCCCCACCGAGCTCTACACCCCCCTGTTCGCCATGGCCCGGATGACCGGCTGGTGCGCTCACCGGCTGGAGGAGCTGTTCTCCCCCGGTGGCCGGATCATCCGCCCCGCCTACAAGGTGGTGGCCCCCCTCCGGCCCTATACGCCGCTGGAAGAGCGGTAAAAAGAGGAAAAAAACCACCCGGTATCTTACGATACCGGGTGGTTTTTGTAGTAGGGGCGCACCCATGTGTGCGCCCGAACACCCCTCACGCCAGGGGCAGGGCGATGACAAAGGCCGTTCTCGCCCCGGTGCTCTCACACCGGATGGTGCCTCCATGGAGCTCCACGATCTCCTTGGCGATGGCCAGCCCCAGCCCCGCGCCGCCGGTGCGGGTGGAGCGGGCGGCATCCAGGCGGTAGAACTTCTGAAAGATGTTGCTCAGCTCCTTCTCCGGGATCTCCAGCCCGTCGTTGGCGATGGTGACCACCGCCTGTTCCCCTTCCCGCCGGGCGGTGAGGATCACCGGGCCGCCGGGGGTGGAGTAGCTCACGGCGTTTCGCAGTACGTTGTCAAATACCCGGGCCAGCCGCTCCCCGTCCCCCTCCACCGTCAGGTGGGGCTCGATGTCGCTTTCACACTTCAGCTCCCGCTCGGCAAACAGGGGGTAGAACTCGTCGGCGATCTGCTCCAGCAGCAGGGAGAGCTGTACCCGCTCCCGCTTTTTCAGGCTGAGCTCCATGGTGTTGATGTCGAAGAACTCCCCCACCAGCTCCTCCAGCCGTCTGGCCTTGTCCAGGGCGATGTTGGTGTATTTGCTCCGCTGCTCCTCGGTGAGGTTGGGCTCGTCCCGCAGCAGCTCCAGATAGCCCAGCACGGAGGTCAGGGGCGTTTTCAGATCGTGGGCCAGAAAGGCGATGAGATCCTGCCGGCGGCGGTGATCCGCCTCCAACTCCCCCTGCTGCTCCAGAAGCTTTTCCCGCACCGCAGAGAGCTCGGCGCCCATCCCCCGCAGACTGCGGGGCACCTTCCCCTCCCCCTGGGGATCATCCAGGGTCGCGCGCAGATACCTTGCCGCCTGCCTCAGCCTGTAATGGGGCCGCACCAGCAGCAGCACCAGCGCCAAAAGCGCCGAGAGCGCCGCGGCGGAAAAGAGCATGATCTTCCATTGGGGCATACCATCCCCTCCTTTTTTTCTATTATACCCCCGGAAGGGGAAAAATGGCAAGTAGGGGCGGGTTCCAAACCCGCCCAGCCCTTATCCACAATTTCCGGGCGGATGATATCCGCCCCTACAAAGAGGAGCCCCCCCGCAAGCGCCGGGGGGGTCCTCTAGTTTTATACCATGTTCCCCCACACTAGCCCGGATTTGTGGGCTCGGGGTTATAGGGGCGGGCGCCGTCGCCGGAGTTGTCGTGATAGCGCCAGATCTCGTCGATCCAGACGCTGGTCCAGTGCTCGGGCGGCACGGGGTTGGTCTCGTCCAGCCAGTAGAAGGTGTGATCGTTGGCGGCCTCGATGATCTCATAGTAGGCCCAGTGGTTCTTGGGCACGTCGGGCCAGGTCATGTACTGATCAAAGCCGTTCTCCTGGTTGTTGCTGGCCACGCCGGAGTGGACATACTCCCGCATCTCCTCCAGACCCTTTACATCCACGCCGCGGCCCAGGTAGCCGTTGAAGACCTTCACGGTCTCGGCACGGGTGATGTTCTGCAGAGGCTTGAAGCTGCCGTCCTTGTAGCCCTTGATCCAACCCTTGGCATAGGCGGTGTACACGCCGTCCTTCGCCCACTTGGAGATCTGGTCGGCGTCGGTGAAGGGCACGCCCTGGTTGGCCACCAGGCCGGCCAGACGGGCCACTACCGTGGCCAGCTCCTGACGGGTGATGGGCTGGTTGGGCTTAAAGGTTCCGTCGGTGTAGCCGGTAAAGACGCTGTTGATGGTACAGTAGGAAATGGCGCTGTAGGCCCAGTGACGCTCCACGTCGGAGTAGCCGCCGGGGTTGCCGTAGTTGGCGCCCTCAATGAAGCCGTCCAGGCAGGCACGGGCGATGATGGTGGCCACCTCGCCGCGGGTGATGTCCGCGCTGGGCCCGAAGGTGCCGTTGGGGAAGCCGATGACGTAGTGGGTGTGATCAATGGCGGTATGGCCCTTGATCTCATACACCGCGTAGAAGGTCTTGTCCTTGCTGATCTTGAAGGTGGTGGGATCCACCAGGACAGGCGTGCCGGTGGTCTTGGCCGGATCGGTCTCGGACCAGCCGATGAAGGTATAGGTCTTCTCGCTGCCGTCCTTGTCCTTGATGGTCAGGCCTTCCACCTTGGGCACCTTGGAGGGCTTGCCGTTCTGCTTGACCTTCTCGGCGGTGAGGTCGTCGGTGACGCCCACCTCGCCCAGCTTGTAGAACACCTGAGGCAGCTCCACGGTTCCGCCGCCACCGCCGCCACCGCCACTGGGAACGGTGACAGTCTCCTTCGGCGACGTGGGCGGGAAGGTGTAGGTCAGGGTATAGGTGCCGTCGGGCTGACCGTCTTCTCCAAGATTCTCTTTCGCGGTGGGCGTTACGCCGTTGAGCTTAAACTCGGGAGCCGTGAAGTCGAAGTTATTGGGATCCTTGGGCTCCACCACCACAGTCGCGGTATAGGTCGTGCTGTAATCGAACTTGTTGACCTCATTTCCGCTGCCGTCAGTCCACTTCACGTCGCCCTTAACGGTGGTATCGTCATTGCCGGGCTTGCCCACCTTGTCCACGGGCTTGCCGGCCACGGGGGGCGTGACCACCGCCGCCAGCTCATCGGGCAGCTTCTCCCCCGCCTTGCGGATGGTGTACTCAAAGACAGCCACGTACTTGTCGCCCACCTTCTTCACGCTGTTGGCGTTCTGACGGTTGGTGTCCCAGGTGTAATCTCCGGGCTCCTCAGTGAGGGCGTAATCCTCGCCGGGAGTGACCTCCACCTGCATGTAGTAGGTCTTCTCCTCCTCGAACTGGGTGGCGGGAATGGTGCAGCCGGCATCGGTGTACCACTTGCCGTAGAGATCCGTACCGTCCACATTGCCGACAACGCCCAGATCGTAACGATCCTCGGTGGCATTGGACTTGTTGATGCTCTTGTTGGTGTCGTTGACCACGGTCTGGTCGCCCACGGCGGGCCGGTTACTGGCCACGTGGACCTTCACGACCTCCTTGGGCACCTCGAAGGTGAGCTTGAGGGTGATGGTGGTGGGCTCGCCGGTGGCGGGATACCGGGTGACCACCGTCGCGCCGCTGCCGTTGAGCAGGCCGGTGGTGGTCTCTTTGAACCGGTAGTAGGGCTTCTCGGCGTCCTTGATCTTCACCGTGAGCTCGGCGGTATAGGTATTGCCGGGCTTGAAATTGGTCTCGGTGACAGGATCGCCGTTCTTGTCCAGCCAACGGGCGCTCTGCTTCTCATAGACCTGTCCGGGCAGGGCGTCGATGTCGTTGTCGGAGATCGTGGCCTTGGCCTCGGGAACCTTGGCGGTACCCAGAACGGCCAGGACGTCCGCCTTGTCGCTGATGTTGTTGAAGATGATGGTGACCTTGTAGCTGGTCGCCTCGCTGCCCGGAGTGCTGGGCGCGATCTCCACCTTGATCTGGTTGATGGTGCCGTCGGCGCCCACGGTCTCGGCGTCGGTGGAACCCTCCAGCCAGTCGCCGCCGGTGTGGGTCACGCCGTTGATGAGCAGATCCAGATAATCCTTGGGATCGGCCACGGCGATATACTTGTGGGCGGCGTCGTTGGCGGTCAGGGTAAATTCAGCCTTGTAGCTGCCGCCGGTCTTGAAGGTCTGGCCGTTGACCGTGGAGCCGGTGTCCACGTCCGTCCAGGTCACCGTACCGGGGGTGACGTAGGCGCTCATGTCCACGCCGTCCTTGTTCAGGGCCAGCAGGAGCTGAGCCGCGCCGGCGGGAACGGGCTGGTTGGCCACAGGCTGTTTGACATTGGCCGCCACCTTGACGATGGTGGGATCGGTCTTGTCCGCCAGGGCCCCAAAGGTCAGGCTGAGGGTGAACTCAGTGTCCTTGGGATAGATCCCGTCCACAGCGGTCTTATTCGCCGAGAAACCGGTGGTGTAGCTCACGGTGCCGCCGGTGGTGTCCTTCAGGCTGCCGGTGGCCGCGGTCTCGGGAACGGCCACGCCGCCCAGGAAGAACTTGGTGTCGTCCGTGATGTTCCAGGTGGTGGTCGTGGGATCCTTCAGGATCACCTTGCCCTCCACCATATACTCCTTCCCAGCCTCGAAGGGCGTATCCTTGGCGATGACAGTCCACACACCGCTCTCCTTCACCTTCCACACCAGGTCGGTCTTGGCGGGATCGGCGGGGTTGGTGTAGGGCTCGGTGCTCACGATGTACACATCGGGCACCCGCAGCTTGTGCTCGGGGGGTACGGTGGTGTTCACATGGACGGTGAGCACCTTGTCCAGCCTATCCTCCGTGGCCGGGAACTCGATGGTGACGGTATACTTGTTGGTTCCCTTGGTGACGGTCACCTTGCCGTCGGCGGAGGACACAGTGGTGTTGTCCCCGTTCTTCACGTTCAGCGCGTCCGCCGCGCCGTTGACGAAGAAGTCCACATACTCAGCCGCGTCACGGTAGCTGTAGCCGGCGCCGGTGTTCACCGTCAGGTCGAAGCTGGCGGTGTAGGTGGTGCTGTAGGCGAAGGTGCCGTCGGGGTTCTTCGTGCCCGTCCAGGTGATGTTACCGATGGTCAGAGCCTCGGGCATCAGGTTGTTGTTGATCTTGTTGGCCGCCACGGGCGTGTCCGCCTTGGTCTGCGGCACGGCCCCGGCCACAGGCGCGGTGACGGAGGTGACGACCTTCACGATCTCCTTGTCCAGACCCGGGAAGGTGTGCCACACGGTGGCGGTCTTCTTGTCGGTGGACAGGGTCACGTGGGTGTTGGCGTCGCTGGCCTTATAGGAGTTGCCGTTGACGATGAAGGCGGTCTCGCTGTCAAAGACGAAGCCGGGCTTGCCGTCCACCCCGTCATTGGCCTTGAAGGTGGCCACCACGGTGTAGTCCCCGTTGCCAAAGACATGGGTGGCGTCAACGGCGGCGCCGTCCTTCGTCCCCTCATGCCAGGTGCTGCCGTGGCTGTCGTCCGTGACCAGGGCGTCGTGCTTCAGGCTCACCTGCTCGTGCTGGGTGTACTGCTTATCCACCGCGGGATTCGCTCCGGCCACAGGCACGGTGTAGTCCACGGTGACCTGGGCGATCTTGGTGTCGGAGGAGGTCTCGGGGTAGACCACGGTGACGGTGTAGGAGCTGTCGCTGTTGCGCTTGGTGGTGACGGTGTAGCCGCCCTGGGTCTTGGTGCCCTCGCCGGTGACCTCCACGCCGTGGATGGTGAACTTCACCCGCTGGGCGTTGTCGGCGGTATCGTCCTTATAGGTGTAACCGTTGGCGGTGTCGGTGGTCAGGGTATAGGTGGCCTGATAGACCTTGCCCTGCTCCACGGTGTTGCTGGACACATTCACCCAGTTGCCGCCGTCCTGCACCTTCCAGGTCACTGTTCCGGCCGTGACCCGGCTGGTCAGGATATTGCCCGAGCCGTTAATGGCCAGATCCACCACGGCGTCGGTGTAGGGCGTGCCGGTAAGCACGCCGCCCACGGCGGGAATGCTGGCGTGGCTGGTGACCTCGGTGATGATCTTATCCACCGGGATCAGGAACTGACGGGTCAGGGTGTAGGTGGCGGGATCGCCGGCGTTCTTCACCAGGGGGGTGTAGGTGCCGGTTCCGGCCACCGCGTTCTCCGGGGTGGTGGTGCACTCGATGCCCGCCAGATAGAACTTGGTCTTGGCGTCGTCGATGACGTACTTGGCGGAGTCGGTGTCCGTCTTCATCCGCACCGTGCCGATGACCTGATAGGGCACGCCCGCCTTGAACTTCTCGCCGTCCAGAGCGGCGGCCTTGTTGGCGTCGGTAATGGTCTCCCAGCCGGTGTTGTTCCAGTACTGCCAGATGTCGTTGGCGCCGGTGAGCTCGTAGGGCTTCACCGCATCCACGAAGGGCTTGTAGCCGGCGTCGATGTTCTTGTCGGTGGCGGGTACGGTGGCGTTGACGTATACGTCGGTGAGGGTGACCTTGCCGCCCTTGAGCTCACCGAAGGTGACCTTCACATGGTAGGTCTTGTCCGCGTCCGTGGCAGTGGTCTCCACCTGGGTGATGGCCCCGGTGCCGGTGGCGCTGTCCGCGCCCTCAATGGGCCCGACGCCGCCCACGATAAAGTCCACCTTGTCGGCGGTCTCGTTCAGGTAGTCGTAGGTGCCGGTGGTCACGTCAAACTCCAGGGTGTACACCGTGTCGGCCTCAAAGGCGTCGGTGGTGCTCCAGGTGACGTTTGTCACGTTCAGAGTGGCGTTGTAGTTCGTGCCGTTGGTGCCCAGCGCCTGGTTGACGGTCACGGTGCTGTGGTCGGCGGGCTTGCCCTCCACCACGGGCTGCGGCACGCTCAGGTTCACGTGGGCGATCTCAATGGGGGCCACCGCATCCTCAAACACATAGGACATGGTGTAAACTTTGCCTACATTGGTGGTAATAGTGGTACCTTCGTCAGAGCCAGCGCTGGTGTTGATGGCGAAATAGGTGTTCTCGTCGTAAACATAGCCAGTGCCAGCCTGAACATCCACTTCCACCTTGTAGTATTTGCCGGGCTTAAAGGTGTAATCGGCAGCCAACGCAGCGCCCCAGGTAACCTTGTCGTCAGACTCATACCAGCGCACCACAAAGTGTTCGTGGTTGCTGTCGTTATACGTACCGTCAGTGCTCACCGTCTCAACAGGGCGGCCCACCTGGTCAGGATAGGCGGGGATGGTCTGGCCCACCAGGGGCGGGTTCTGGAAGAAGGCACTTACGTAAGTCACATGTATGGGCTCGTCGTCACCCGCGGTCTGATCGAAGGTATAGGTCACAGTGGCGGTGGTCTGAGCGGTGGCAGTAGCTGTCCCGTCCTTACCCACATCAGCGCTGGCGTTATAGCGCACACCGTTTATGACCATATAGCCCGGGTTGGTATCGGGGGCAAACTTCAGGTCGCTGCTCTTGGTCACCACAGGAACGGTCACCCGGTAATAGGTCTCCTTCAGGAACTTGCCATTCTCATCCAGGCCAGCCTTGGTGGCAAAGTTCACCTTCATCCAGCTGGAGCCATCGGTGGAATACTCCCAATAGAAATCATCGGTGGCCGTAGTGTCAATCTGATAGCGGTTTTGCTCCTCAGTGGGAACACCAAAGTCCGTCAACGCATTCACCGGCGTGCCGCCCTTAGTGGGCCTCAGGCTGGTGTTGGGATAGGTCACCGTGATGGGGGTGATGAGGTCGGCAGCGGTGATGGTACCCCGGTTAGGGATAGCCGCCTGCGCACCCAGACGATAGACCTCTTGCCCTGCTTTGTTAGTGGGCATGGTAATGGTGTAGTCAGTTGTACCAGCGGTGACCGCAGGCCAGGTGATGGTGCTTCCTACAGCGGCAGCGCTATAGTTGGGCTTTGTGCCGTTATAGGCAGACACATAGACCGTATCACCATTGATGATATTGCTCAGGAAGAAGTCGTTCACCGCAGCGCTGGTAGTCACATAGGTATGCAGGTTGTTGGCATTTCCGTCAAATGGCTTGTTGGCAGACACCACGTCCAGCTTCAGGGTACGCTTCTGGCCCACGGGCTCGTTCACCGAGCTGGTGGAGCCGGAGGTGCCCTGCTCCTTCACCTCCACGGTGATGGTGCGGCCCACATCCTCCTTGTCCAGCTCATAGGTGTCGGAGGGGCCGGTCTGGAGCATGTCGCCGGTAGTGGCGTCCTTCCAGACGTAGGTCAGGTTACCGTCGGGCGTGCCCTCCACGTTGGCCTTGATGGTCTCGCCGTACTCGGGCTCGGTGGCGCCGCCGGTGGTGGCGCCGGGCTTGGCGCCGCTGACGTCGGCTTTGTTATCGGTGGGATCGCTGGTGTTGCTGATCCACACCTTGATGCCGGTATCACCGGACACCTTGAGCACGCCCACAGGGGCGTAGACCAGGTTGCCGTTGATATCGATGTAGCACATGTAGACGGTCTTGCCGTTGTCGGCGTCCGCCATGGTGGCCCCCGCCTTGAGCTCGGCGGCCTTGGCCGCGGCGGCGGAGGACACGTCGGTGGAATAGAAGTGGGTGTTGCTGCCGTTATTGGGAGTCTGGGCATAGACCCAGCCGGTCTCAGTATTGGCAATGGTGCTGCCGGTGTTGAAGTTCACCGTGGCAGTGGGGGCATTGGTGGCGGGCAGCTTGAAGGCCGTACCCTTCACGAAGGTCAGCTCGGCAGTGGTCCACACCCGATCCGGGGTGAGCTTGTCGGCCCGCAGCTCCTGAACGGTGAGGGTGCCCACGCTCTGGGCGGCATAGTAGGTCTTCCCGCTCACCGTGTAGCTCAGATAGACGTTCTTGCCGTCATACTTGGCCTCATCGTCATTGGCCCCTTCGTTGGTGAAGGTGTAGCCGTTGGCGGGCATGGCGGGCAGCGTACCGCTGGCGGAAGTCCCGTAGACCAGCGTCTCGTTGGTGTAGGCGATCTCGGTGCTCTCGCTGCCGTCCTCGTAGACCAGGACGTACTTGATGGTCTCCTTCCCCGCGTCGCTGTAGATGGCGCCCCAGGAGCCGTGGCCGTAGGCCGTGGCCTTGTTGACGTCGTTGCCGCTCTTGTCGGTGTCGGTAACGGCGTAGTAGTCGGTGGTGGTCAGCGCGCCCTCGGTGACCCGGATACCCACCACCCGCAAAGCCACAGGCTTGAAGGCGGAGAAGCGGATGGTGATGCTCTTGCCGTCGGCGCTCATCACCACCTCCACGGTGTTGGTCTTGGAATCCTCCTTGGGCACGCCGTTGTCGATGAAGGCGTGGGCATGGATATCCTGGCCCACAGCGGTGCCGAAGTTGGCGGTGTTGAACTTATAGCCCTCGTTGGCCTCCACCGTCACCACGGCGTCGTAGAGGGTATCGGCCTGGAAGGGATGGGCGGCGTCCACCTCTTCGTGACCGGTGGTCTTCTCCCAGTGGTAGTCGACTGTGTACTTCAAGGCGTCGGCGGGCTTGCCGATGAGCTTGGAGTCGGTACCGTCCACCTTCAGCTCGGCGGTGGTCTCCACATAGATGTCCTCCACCACCTGATCCTCACCCTTGAACACGTACATCAGGGTCAGGGTCTTGCCGGTGTTGCCGATGACCGTGGCCGTCTTGGTGCCCGCGGACGTGGCGGTCTGATCGGTGAGGGAGCCCACAAAGGCGGCGTCAAACTCCCAGCCGTCCTCCGCCGTCAGCTGGACGTAGACGGTGGAGTCGTTCTTGGAGTCGAACTTGTCGGCGGGGGCCCAGGAGATGTTGTCCACCTTAAAGGTGTCGGTGGGGGTGGTCACGGTGGGGGTGGTGGCGGCGGCGATCTTCTTGCCATTGTCGCCGGAAACAGTGGTGTTGGGCGTACCACCGTTGGCCGGGAAGAAGATGCCGATCTCGGCGGAGTTGATCTTCTTGTTCTCCGCCGTCACGGTCACCGTGGTGGTGCAGGGCTTGAAGCCGGGATCGGTGGGCGTGAACTTGAGCACATAGGTGTTCTCCCCGGGCAGATACTTGTCCGGGCCCTCCACGGTCCAGGTGCCCTCGGGAGCGGTGCCGCCGGTGGTGGGCACGGCGCCGATGGTACCGCCCACGGTGGTGCCGTCGGTCTTGTAGTAGTTCACCACCACGTTGTCCTTGTTGCCCAGCTTGCTGGGATCCACCGTATCGCCCACGCTGGGGTTGGTGCCTGGGGCGGTGAAGCCGGTGGTCACCTTGGTGTCGGCCTGGGTCACGGTGATGGTAAAGCTGCCGTTGGCCGTCTTGCCCACGCTGTCGGTGGCGGTGACGGTCATGGTCTTGCTGTTGTCCGCCACGGTGGTGCTGTAGCTGCTGGCCGTGCCGGAGAACTTGTGGTTGGTGGCGTCGAAGCTGAAGCCGGTGGGCAGGCTGCCGCTGTCCTCGGCGTAGGTGTAGCCGGGAATGCCGCCCACGGCGTTGATCACCTTGTCGCCCAGGGTGTCCTTATAGGCCACCGTCCAGCTGTTGCCGGGCAGGCTCATGGCGTCGTTGGCCTTCCAGATGGCGTAGAGGGTGGTGCTGGTATCGGGCATGGTGTAAGTGGCGCCCGCCTGATACCGGGTGCCTGTGCCGTCAGCCTGGGTGTCCCAGCCGTCGAAGGTATAGCCGTCCTTGGTGGCGGTGCAGTTCTTCAGGGAGAACTTATCCCCGGCGTTGTGGGCCTCGGGATTGTCGCCGCTCACCGCGTCGCCCGTGCCGCCGTTGGCGTCATAGGTCAGGGTCAGGGTAGCCTCGTAGGTGGCGGTGAACTTCACCGCGTCGGTGATCACCGCGTTGAAGCTGGCGGCGGTGGTGCTGTTGGCGTCGTCCCAGGTCTTGAAGGCGTGGGAGGTCCCGCCGGCGCCGGTGGCCGTGGCCCCGGTGGTAAGGGCGGCGGGCTGATTTTCGGCGTAATAGCCCGCGCCGGTCTGGGTCACGGTCAGCCCCGCGGGGGCGGAGGCCAGCTGGACCTGATAGAGCTTCACATCCACGTTGTCGCCGTCGTTGGCGATGCTGCCGGGAACCGTCCAGGCCCCGCCGGTGGTGGTCACCCGCACGGAGTAGCCCTTGCCGGTCTCCAGGGCGTCGGACTTGTAGACGCTGCCCGCGGCGTCCCAGGTGGCCGTGACGGCGGCTCCGCCGTCGCTGGGCACAAACTCCACCTTACCGCCGGTCACGGCGGCGGGAATCTGGGTCTTGGTGGTGCCGTTGTTGGGCGCAGTGGGGGGCACGTCGGTGACGTAGACCGTCACGGTGCCGGTATAGGTGGCGGATCTATCCACGTAGAAGAACAGGTTGATGATCTTGGCCGTACCGTCCTGGGCCGAGACGGTCAGGGTGTCGGTATAGGTTCCCTGGGGCAGATCTCCCTTCACACTGACAATGAAGTTGGCCGAGCCGGTAGTGGCAGGCAGGCTGGTGGTGCTGAAGCCGTTCATTTCGAAATAGGTACCGTTCTCACCGGGATTGGCCGCGCTACCAAATTTATAGCTCATAGTCCCGGTGGCCTTGCTACCGGTGTTGGTCACGGTGAACTGCTTGCCGCCCACGGCGTTGGTGGTAGTCACCATGCCGTCGGTGCCAGCGGCATTGACGGTGTAGTCCTCAATAGCATGGTCGCCGTTGGCGGCGCCGGTCTTAG
The DNA here is from genome assembly GCA_947651395.1 of uncultured Pseudoflavonifractor sp. Lineage (GTDB taxonomy): Bacteria > Bacillota > Clostridia > Oscillospirales > Oscillospiraceae > Vermiculatibacterium. Next base: position 56,773 of record CANSYW010000011.1, read on the forward strand.
TAAAGTGCCAGGCCTCCTCGCTCACGCCCAGGACTACCTTATCGCTGTCGGCGGTGACAGTGATATCCTTCGTTGCAGTCGTCCAAACCTTATTCTGGGTCTGGTTCTCTCCGTCAAAGTCGGTATTGGCCGGGGTGAAGTCCACCGTCACCTTGCCGCTGTTGTCAGAGAAGCTGGCCGAGCCGATACCGCTCTGCTTGCCCGCGGCAGTGCCAGGCGTGTAGACAAGCTCGTCTACAGCCGTCTCCCAACCGGTGCCGGTATACTTGGGGCCGGCCACGGTGACCACGTAGTTGTAGGTGCTGGGATCCGCGCCGGTGACGACGTTTGTCGCCGTCACGCCGGTAATGGTGGGCGTGGCGGGGTTGATGGTGATAGTAAGGTCAACCGTCGTGGTGCGCGGCGTGGTGTTTACATCGTTGCTCATGGTGACCGTCACAGTCACCGGCTTGTTGGTGCAGATCTCATAGGGGATGCCGGTGATGGCGCCGGTGTTCTCGTCCAGGGTCAGCCCGCCGGGCAGCGCACCGGCGGTGACCTTGTAGGTGGCCGTGGCGCCGCTGGGGGTGGTGACGCTCACCTTACCGCCGGTGTAGCCGGTGCCATAGGTGCCGTCAGGGGCAGTTCCGGTGGCCGTCAGGGCGACAGGCGTCCAGTGGGCATAGACCGTGGTGTCGCCGGCGGGCGTAACGGAAGTGATGGCGGTGCCGCCGTTAGGCGCCGCAAACCAGCCCTCGAAGGTGTATCCCAGCAGCGTGGGCGTGCCGGTGAGAAGGGTATGGGCGGTACCCACAGCCACGCCGGTCTCAGGCCCGGGCGTCCAGATGTTCACGTCGTTCTTTACATCGCCGGGCCGGTTGGCGTCATAGGTGATGGTGCACTCGGTGGCGTCGGTGTTCTTGTAGTGGGCCGTCAGGGTGGCGGAGCGGGTGGGCATGGCATAGGAGGTGCTGGCGGCGTTGTTGCTGTAGCTGGCAGCGCCGTCGTCCGTCCACTTGTCAAAGGCCATGTTGCCCACAGAGGCGGTGGCCGTGATGGTCACGCCCACGCCGGCCAGATAGTAGCCGTCGCCGGTGGTGGTCACGCCGCTGGTGCCGTCGTCGGCGGTCTTCAGCTCATAGAGGATCAAACCCTGGTTGGTGCGGTTGGCAAGGCTCACCAGCCGGTCGGGCACCGTCCAGGAGCCGGCGTTCACGCCGGTCTTGGTCACCACAATGTTGTACTCCTTGGTGGCGTCCGCGTTCTCAAAGCGGTGACGGCCATATTTGGGGTCGCCGCTGGTGGTCGTCTCGGGGGTCAGGCCCGTCACAGTAGAGTTGCCGTCCGTAGAAACCAGCTTCACGCTGTAGTCCCCGGGCAGGAGGCTCAACGAGGGAGTATCTGCCCCCACCGCCTGGGTCTTCACGGTGATGTAGCCGCTGAAGGTGCTGGGGGCCTTCACCTCAAAGTCGGCCCCGGCGGAGGCGGAGATGGTGGGCGTGCCCGTCTGGGCGCTGGTGTAGCCGGCCGACACCACCCCGGGGTGCTTGCCCACGGGCAGGTGCTCGTCGGGCCGGAGGGTGAAGGTGGCGGTGGCGCCGGGCGCCAGGGCGGCAAGAGAGCTCACCGAGGCGGTGTAGCCCGCGGGGGCGGTGATGGTAATGGCCCCCGTGGTCACGTTGCCCTCGTTCTTCACCGTATAGGTAAAGGCCGCGGGCTGGGTGTAGTTGGTCTGGGTGATCTGGGTGCCGTCATCGTTCACCGCGCCGAAGTCGTGGGTGTTGGGGCTGATGGACAGGGCCTCCACAACGCCGGTGCCCGCCACAGACAGAGTCGTGGCGGCGTTCTCATAGATGGCGGTATAGGCGTTGCTCGCCCCGTCCTGCTTGGCGCCGGGGGTGTAGGTGAGATCGATATCCTTGGCGCTGTTTTCAAACAGCGTGGTGGGTGCGTCAAGGCTCACCGTGCCGGCATTGTCCGCCGCGGTGGCAGTGAGGGTGGCCCCCGTACCCGTCATCAGGGTGGCGGTCTGCCAGCCGGAGGCGGTGTACAGCGGGGCGGTGACGGTATAGTTATACTTGGCGGCGCTGAAGGCGCTGCCCGTCTGGTTGCCCGAGGCCACCGAGGCCGTCAGGGTGGGCTGGGCCTTGCCTACAGTGAGGGTATAGTTGTAGGTAGCCGTTTCATTGTTGTCAGTGCGCTTTACCGTAATGGAAATGCTCTGATTGGGCGCCACCTTGTAGGGCCGGCCGGAGATCAGACCAGTAGTCTTGTCGATGCTCAGGCCGATGGCGGTCAGGTCGGAGCTTGTATACTCCAGCGGTACGCCGGGATTGGCACCCCGGGCCGCCGCAGCCACCTTCCCGCTGGAGAAGTTTGCGCCGTAGGTGGTAGAATCGGCCATGTCCGCACTGCCCTGGCCAGCCACTCCAGCCTTCTGCCACTGGGCGTAAAGGGTCTTGCTGCCGGTGAGGGTGATCTCGCCGGTTACAGCGGTGCCGCCGGTGGTCGCCTCAAACCAGCCCAGGAAGATATAACCAGGCAACGCGGCCTTGACGGTAGACACCTGGGCCTTGTTGTCATTGGCGTTATAGGTCTTGGGATCGGTGGGGATATTGGTGACCGTGCCGGCGCCGCTGGGCGCATTGCCGTTATAGTTCAGCTTCCAGCCTTGGACAAAGCTGGCGGTGTAGGTGGTGTTGGTCTTCTTGGCCACTACCGTGGAGGAAGCACCATAGAGGTCGTTGGTGCCGTCGTTCCACTTGTTAAAGCTGTAACCTGCCTGAGTGGCCGTAGTACCGGCGGCCGCGGCAATGGAAATCGCCGTCCCCTCCTCATAGGTTCCGGTGATGGGGCCGGCAGCGGCGCTGCCGCCATGGAGCTGCACGGTGGAACCGGTGGGCGCTCCGCTCTCCCTCTGGACGGTCACCGTGGACAGGTAGATGGTAACCTCCTGGTTGCCGTTGTTCAGGGTCTTGGTGCTGGTCACGTTGCCGCTGGGCGTGGCCACGGTGATGCTGTAGGCGCTGGCGCTGCTCAGGTTGGCGAACGTCCACACGTTGCCCGACTGGGTGCCGGCGGGATTGCCCGTCAGGGACACGCCGGTGACGTTGCTGCCCAGAGTGGAGCTGTTGTTCCACAGCACCGTCACCTTGCCCGTAAAGGTGCTGGGGGCGGAGACGATGAAGGGCACGTAAGTCACATCGGTGTGGCTTCCGGAGGAATCGGTGTATTCCACCGTCACCTTGGCGGTGTAGGTGCCCGCCGCCCAGGCGGAGCCCCAGTTGTTGGGCGCCAGGGTGATGGCGTGGTTGGCGCCGGCAGCCAGATTGACGGCGGTGCTGGTGCTGCCGCCGAAGGTCTTGCTGTCGCTGGCATTGTTGTTGGTCACCGTGATCTTGGTGATGTTGGCGTTGCCGGTGCCCACGTTGCTGATCTTCAGCGCCGGGTTGGTGGTCACGGTGGCCGCCCCCTCGGTGGCGGCGCCGGCGGTGGGCTCATAGGTGAGCTTGGCCTTGCCGGTGACGCTCAGGGTGGCGGTGGCATTGCCGGTGAAGGTGCTGATACCCAGCACAGAGCCGGTGTCCACATTCTCGGTACAGGCAGTGGTGGCCCAGCTGCCGGTGCAGTCGGTGAGGGTGGCGGTGATGGTCACCACGTCGGCGGGCTTCACCGTCACGGTGCCGTTGTTGGCAATGGCCGTGGCCGTGCCGCCGTTGAGAATGTACTGCACATTGCTCACGCCGCTGTTGGCCCCGGTGGGATACTTCACCGTCAGGGTATAGGTGGTCTCGGTGACCACATAGGTCACCGTGGTCTCCACCTTCAGCTCGGTGGCGTCGCTGCCCACCTGCTTATAGGTCACGGTCACAGGGATCACGTAGGTGCCCGCAGCCAGGCCGGCGGGTGTCTTGGGCTTGACCAGGACGGTGCCGTTGCCGCCGGCGGCAACGGTGTTGCCCGTGGCGGTCATGCCGCCGGTGGCCAGCTCAAAGCGGCTGTCGTCCACGCTCACCGAAACGGCGGTGGCGTTGGCCGCGCCGGTGTTGTTGATCTTCACCGAGGCGTTGGTGACGGTGTTCACGCCGGTGGCGTGGCCGCCCTGGGTCTTGGCCCCGGCCTCCAGCCAGGGTACCTTGATGTAGTTGGCCACCACGGTCACGTCGGCGCCGGGCAGCGGCGTGGCCATGGTGAAGGTGGCGGTGCCACCGTTGTTGGTCACAGAGGTATTGCTCAGCGCGCCGTTGCCGGCGGCCACGGCGCTCCAGCCGGTGAACCGGTAACCCTTGCTGGTGGTGTTGGTGCTCAGCAGCGTGCTGTCCCCGGCCTTCAGGGTGACGGGGCTGGTCTTGGTGGGGCTTACGGTGACGCCGCTGGGCAGGGTGGCGCTGGCGGCGGCGCCGTCCACCGCCACCTCCACGTGGACAGTCTTGGTGGGCACCGTCACGGTGTAGGCCACCGGCTGGGTGAGGGTATACTTCACCCCATCGGCGTCCTCATACGTAATGGTGAGGGTGTCGGTATAGGTGCCGGGGGCAGTCTCGGTGCACTCGATGACCAGGTTGCCCGCCGTGCCGGCGCCCACGGCCACTGTGGCGCCGGGGGTGGTAGAGGCGGTAAACTTGCTCCCCGCGGGGAAGGTGTAGGTCACATTCCGGGCGGAATCCTTGCCGTCGTTGCCCAGCTGGCCCTTAAAGGCCTCGGTGCCAGTGGCGCCGCCGCTATTCGTGAGGGTCAGGTGGGGAATGGGCACAAAGTTAGCGTAGAGGTTGTTCTTGCCAGGCTGCTTGGTCAGGTTGGCCACCGTGGTGGTGGCGGTAAACTGAGAGATGGAGCCGTCGGTGTTCACAGGCGTGGTGCTGCCTACATTCCCGGTCTCCCAGTTCTTGAACTTGTAGCCATTGTTGGTGCTGGAGGCGCTTACGTTAAAGCTGCCGCCGGGGGTGGTGGTGGCGGTGCTGGGATCCACCGTCAGGCCGGTGGTGCCGGTGGGCACCGTCCCGCCGCTGACATGGATGCCAACGGCAAAGTCGAAGTTCTCCAGGCCCACCTTACCGATACACACCCACTTGGGGGTGTCGCCGATGTTGTTGCCCTTACCTTTGGCCATGACCCACACGGTCTGGCCATCCACCGAGCCGCTGATGGTAAAGCTGTCTCCGGTGGCGGAGGGGGCGACAGGCGGCGTAGTGGTGCTGGAGCCGCCCAGCGCCCAGCCCCGGACGTCCAGATCGCTGCTGCCAAAATTGGCGGCAGCAATGGTAGTGCTATCCGTGAGGGTAATGCTGGTGATGGTGATGGTGTTGCCCTCCTGGAGGGTACCGCTGGTAGCAATGTTGCTGACCTGGCGGATCTCCCACTGGGCGTAGTAGGTCGTACCGTCGGTCTGGGCGGCGCTGGCGTTAAAGGCCGTGCCGGAGCCGTTAGCGGCGGTATTCCAGCCCAGGAAGGTATGACCCAGCCGGGTAGGATCGGCAGGGGCAGCCACAACGCCGTTGGCGTCGGCATTGACCACTTTGTTGGCCGTGGAGCCGCTCCAGTTACCACCGTTGGGGTTGAAGGTCACCTGGGCGTTCTGCTTCCAGATAGCGTAGAGGGTCGTATTGGCAGTGACTGTTATGGAAGTCTGGCCTGTAGTGGCGTTCTGGTTGGTGTTCCAGCCCACGAAGGTGTAGGCCCTGCCGTCGGCACCCGGGGTATAGGTGAGCTTCGCGCTGGACACGGTGTAGCTGCTGCCGCTGTCCAAATAGCCCGATGTGGCAGGCACAGTACCGCCAATGGTACCATTGCCCACCTTACCCGAGTTATTGTTGTAGCTCACCCGGTACTGCTGCTCCCACTGGGCGGTATAGGTGGTGTCCGCGCTATGGGTCACGGCAGCCACCTGAGCAGCCGTGGCGTTGGTCAGAGTACCGCCGCTCCAGCCCAGGAACTTGTAGCCCGAGCGGGTGGCGGTGGGGATATCCCCAACAGCCACCTTACCGCCGCTGACGGTGGGCGTAGCGCTGCCCGACAGGGTACCGCCGCCGGCATTAAAGGTGATCACCGGCTCGGTGGGGGTGGAGGCGGGGACGTAGTAGATGGGAACCTGCAATACGCGGTTTCTTGATGCCTGAGCTATGGTGGCAGCGCTTCCCTGTGCGTACATAACAGTCACATAGCCGGAAGGTGTAGCCGTTCCGGCAGTAATCTCCGCCTGTGTAACCTCTATCAATGCGCTTACTCCATCATGGGTCACAGACAGACTGTCTTCAAACGTATGGTTCGCCCACTCTGTCCCACGCATCGGTGCAGCAGTTTTAAAGAGGTCATAGATACCATTTGTTCCATTCGACCAACCTGCCGAAGCATTCAATGCAAAGCCGCCGCTTACTGAACGGGAGTCCACTCTGGCCTGAGCTGTCGCAGCATTGGGATTGCCCGTTGCGATTCCAGTGGTACCTGTTCCGCCAATCTGTGTAATAATAATAGATTCCGCAGTAAACGTACCTGTACCTGCCACAATAACTTGGACTGTAATAGGAGTTTGGGCTCCCGCACTGGAATCGTCGTAAGTAATTGTCAAGGTAGTGACCCGGTTCGTTGCACTGGTATTCTCAAGAACAAAGGTTCCCGAAGTTGCTACTGTGCCACCGGCGCCATTGATGCCGGTTATACCGCCAGAACCAGGCATAACTGTCATATCAGAGTCTGCAACTGTCGCTTTCACATTGGTCGCTGTTGTGCCTGTAACAAGATTGGTCAACGTAATAGTCTCCGTCCCTGTACCGGAAAAGATTACAGGATCGGGAGAAGCCTTCAGCTCCGCCGCGGCGGAGAGGGGGATGGCGAAAGCCGGATCATCATCATAATTTGTTTGACCATCATACACAAACACAGAATAAGTAAATTCAGTTACATTTGCGTATCGCCCTGTTACTTTTGCCAGCATATCTGCAAAAGAGGCCAAAAAATGATCCACCGGTATTGTTCTATTGGATGGGATCGTCGTGTCAAACTGAATACACGGCAAAGAAGGTTTCGCATTAGCGTCTCCCGGTTTATATCCATTGACACTTCCTCCAGCAGGGCCATTCACGTCCGGATTACCCACCGATGGCTTTGTACTGGAAATAATCGTCACTCGAATCTGCGCGCCGACAGTACCGCCATTTAAGACTACCGAACCGGTAACCTTTCCTGTATTTTTATCATAGGAAAAATCTTTGGCAGTAGCATAGCCCTCTTGTTTAGCCGCCAACGCCGTCACCGGGAGCAGGGATAGCGACATAGTGGCCGCCAGTAAAAGCGCCACTCCCTTCTTCCAAATCCGTTTCAAATGTTTCATAGCAATGTCCTCCCGGTGGTGAGAATATGATCGTTTGAATGATGGATCAGACCGAATATAGGCGGTCGTAAGTATCGCTGCCCGTTGGGCGGCCCGGCGTATCGCGGCCAGGCGGTGGGCAGACCCAGCTTTAGCCGGAGGGTCTTTGCCCGGGTGCGCCCCTTGGACCGGGCAAGCGGGGGATCGGTGGAGCCTATGTCCTCCGGATCGGTGGGCGTTTCCTCGGGCTCCGTGGGTTTCTCCTCCGGCTCCGTGGGCTTCTCCTCAGGATCTGTGGGCTTCTCCTCAGGATCTGTGGGCTTCTCCTCAGGATCTGTGGGCTTCTCCTCAGGATCCGTGGGCTTCTCCTCAGG
>CANSYW010000012.1 GCA_947651395.1 uncultured Pseudoflavonifractor sp.
GGGCGCGCGCCGGGGGGGGCCGCTCTCTGTTTATATTTTTTTTTTTATTTTATTCTATCGCCGCGGGCGGGGCGCCCCCCCCCCCCCCCCCCGCCCCCGATCTTTTTGTAAGGGAAAACCTTACTTCATGCCGTTCTCGTAAGCCTCGATCATCTTCTTGACCATCTGGCCGCCGACAGAACCGGCCTGCTTGCTGGTCAGGTCGCCATTGTAACCCTGCTTCAGAGTGACGCCCACCTCGTTGGCGGCCTCCATCTTGAACTTGTTGAGAGCCTCGCGGGCGCTGGGCACGACAGACTTGTTGCTGGACATAATTCGCATCTCCTTCTCTTTTTTCTTTTTTTGTCTGGAAACTTTGTTGGATCGAGAATCCGAGCATAGTTTGACCCCGGCGCAATGAGATATGCGCCGGGGTCAATGGCAATTCATGGAGTTTTTCTTTTTTTAACCGCTCTCCGTATCCACCAGGATATTGTCTGTGCCGTGCTGCTCAAATTCGGCGATATAGGCCTCAATGCGGGAGGCCAGCTCCTGATAATTGCTCTCGTCGATGGGCACGTCGTCCATATCCCTTCTGGCCAGATCCTCAGCCAGGATATCGAAAAAGACATTGTTTTCGTATTCGATAATGGCCTCGTGGATGCCCCCCTCGGCAAAGGCCTGGGACGGCACCGCCGCCCCCCGCCAATATTCGGTGAGGGCGTCCATCCCCAGCTCCTTGGCCCGCTGGAACAGCAGGCTCTCCACCTCGTCATAGTCGGCGAAACGGTCGTCGCCCCGGGTGGAGTTCAGGATCCAGTTCCCGATATAGGCCATATCCAGCAAGCGGCGAAACTGCTTGCGTGTCAACTCCAGTCGCATGATGGACATACCTCCTCGCCCGCCGCGTCTCCGGGCTTTGTTTCATTCTCATATCCCATATTATAATCCTGTCTGGGAAAATGTCAAACCGCTGACGGCGACGATTTTTGGAATGAGCGGAAAAAATCCACTTGCCTTTCCTGAGAAAAGGACATATCATAAGAAAGAAACGCATTCATAAAATATTTCCAGTCAGCCAGAGAAAGGAGTGAGACCCATGGATCCAAGACCCATCGGCGTCTTCGATTCCGGCCTGGGAGGGCTCACCGCCCTACGGGAGCTACGGCGTCTGCTGCCGGGAGAACACTTCATTTATTTCGGCGATACCGGACGGGTGCCCTACGGCGGAAAGGGCCGGGAGATCATTCAGCACTACGCCCGTCAGGACGTGGCCTTTCTGCGCTCCTTTGACCCCAAGGCCATCGTCATCGCCTGCGGCACCGTCTCCGCCAACGCCCTGGCGGAACTCACCGGAGACAACGACCTGCCCATCTTCGGTGTGGTGGGCCCCGCCGCCCAGGCCGCGGCGGCCGCCACCCGCAACGGCAGGGTGGGGGTCATCGCCACGGCGGCCTCCATCCGGTCGGGAGCCTACGAGGGACAGATCGCCCAGCTGGCCCCCCGGATCAAGGTCTGTCCCCAGGCCTGCCCCCTTTTCGTCCCCCTGGTGGAAAACGGCCGTTTTCGCCCCGGCGACAAAGTGGTGGAGCTGGTGGCGGAGGAATATCTCGCCCCTCTGCGCCAGGCCGGGGTGGACACCCTGGTGCTGGGCTGCACCCACTACCCCCTTCTGCGCGCCGTGATAGCCCAGACCATGGGGACTGAGGTAACGCTCATAGACACCGGCGCCGTCTGTGCCGACCACGCCGTCCGGACCCTTTCCGCCCAGGGTCTCCTGGCGGACCGCGCCCAGGGCTCCTGCCGCTATTTCGTCAGCGACTCCACCCAGGACTTCGCCCGTCTGGCCTCCATCTTCCTGGAGGGTGACATCGCGGGCGAGGTGACCCGGGTGGAGATCGAAAACTATTAGTCCCGCTTCACCGCGGCGGCATAGAGCTCGTTGCGGGACAGCCCCAGAGCCTTGGCCGTCTCCTTCACCGCGTCCTTGCGGGAGAGGCCCTGTCCGCACAGCGCCTCCACCCGCTCCAGAGCCTCCTCCAGGGAGGCTCTTTCCTCTTTTTGGGGCTCCGCCCCCTCCAAGACCAGTACAAACTCCCCCCGGGGAGACTCCCCCTGATAGTGCTCCACCGCCTCTCCCAGGGTGGTGCGGAGGATCTCCTCGTGGAGCTTGGTCAGCTCCCGGCACAGCGCCACCCGCCGGTCGGCCCCAAAGATCTCCCTCAGGTCGGCCAGGGTGGCCAGCAGCTTGTGGGGGGCCTCGTAAAAGATCATGGTCCGCTCCTCCGCCGCCAACCCCTCCAGCTGGGCCCGGCGGTTTTTCCTGTTCATGGGGAGGAAGCCCTCAAAGGTAAAACGACCTGTGGGCAGTCCGGAGACGCTGAGGGCGGTGACCAGAGCGCAGGGCCCCGGCAGAGCGGTGACCTCCACCCCCCGGCCGGCACACAGCGCCACCAGATCCTCCCCCGGATCGGAGACGGCGGGAGTGCCCGCGTCCGTCACCAGGGCCACATCCTCCCCGGCGAGCAGCCGCTCCACGATCTGCTCCCCCGCCTGGTCGGTGTTGTGGCGATAGTAGCTCACCAGAGGCTTTTTCAGCCCCAGGTGGTTGAGCAGTTTCAGGGTGACCCGGGTGTCCTCGGCGGCGATGAGATCCACCGCCTCCAGCACCTGCGCCGCGCGGCGGGAGATGTCCCCCAGATTGCCGATGGGGGTGGGGACCAGATAGAGTGTTCCGGCCATAGCAAGGCCTCCTTTACAGGTGATCGGGCAGCAGCTTCAGCCCCGGTCTTCCCCCCTTCACCGCCTCCAGCAGTACGGCGTAGGGCTCCTTTTCCGGACGGCGGCGGCACAGCCGGAGCCGCTTGGGCTCCAGGCCCTCCCTTTGGAGCGCGTCCATCAGCTCCGCCAGCCGTTTGGGATCATAGACCAGGGCGAATCGTCCCTTGCAGTTCAGGGCCCGCCCCGCGGCGGCGCACAGCGCCGGCAGAGGACACCCCTCCATCCGGCCCGGCCCACCCCGGGCCCCGCTGCCCTGGGCATACCAGGGCGGGTTGGACACAACGAGATCTGCCCTGGGAAGGGCTGTCTCCCGAAGATCTCCGGTGAGGATCTCCCCCGCCAGAGCGTTGGCCGCCAGGTTCTCCCGGGCCAGCCGGGCGGCGTTGGGGTCAAGCTCCACGCCGAACAGAGCGGCGGAGGGCTCCCGCTCCCCGCACAGCAGCAGCAACAGCCCCGCCCCGCAGCCCAGATCCAGCACCCGGTCATTTTTCTTCAGCGTGCAGAACTCCCCAAGAGCCAGAGAGTCCGCCCCCAGGGGAAAACAGGTCTCATCCCAGCGGTAGGTGTACTGCCCCAACCGCTCCTCGCCGCCCCTCACAGCCCCAGAAGCTCCCGGCCCCGGGAGAGCAGCTTGGTGTAGACGGGATCCATCTGCCACTCCCTGGTCAGCTCCAAAAGCCGGTCCGCCGGAAGCCAGTCCACCGCGGTGTTCTCCCCTTCCCGGACGGTCAGAGGGCCCTCCCGGTCGGCGGTGAGCAGATAGGACGCGTTGAGATGCAGATGACTGGGCACATAGACCCCCCGCTTCCTGTGGCCCCACACGGGCAGGATCTCCAGGGAGGCCATCTTCTCCGACAGGGGCCGGATATGCGCCGCCCCCGTCTCCTCCCAGGCCTCCTTCAAGGCCACCTTCAAAAGGTCGCTCTCCCCGTCGGCGTGACCTCCCGTCCAGGCCCATACCCGGTAGAGGTCATGGTGGGCCATGAGCACCCATTTTCCATCGGTGCTGAGAATAAAGCCCGAGGCGGTCATGTGGGCCGCCCGGTTCTCCCGCAGCAAAATGTTCTCCGGGCAGCGGCGGATATAGTCCAGGATGATCTCCTTCTCCGCCGCCTCGGCCTCACAGCGGGGGACATAGGCGGCGATCTCCTCCACATAGTTCATACTGCGCTCCTCTCAGCCCTTGCGGGCATAGGTCACATACCGGAAGGAGAGGCCGTTCTCCTCCAGGATGGGCCCCTCCTCCGTCTTTTCCCAGGCGGGATCGGCGTCCAGGTTCGGGAACCAGACGTCGGCAGGCCGGGCAGTCAACACCTTGGTCACATAGACGGTATCGCAAAATTCCAAAAACTCTTTGTATATTTCTCCGCCGCCAATTACAGCAGCGTCATCAATTCCAGCCTTCAAAAGCCGGGGGACATCAGAAAAGACCTCCCCTCCCTCCACCGTGAAGGAGGGATCCCGGGAGAGGATCAGGTTCCGCCGACCGGGCAGGGGGCGGCCGCCGGGAAAGGTGGAGAGGGTCTTCCTCCCCAGGATCACCGGACGGCCCAGGGTCAGCTCCTTAAACCGTTTCAGATCGGCTGAGATGCGAAAGAGAAGCTGTCCCCGACAGCCGATGGCCCAGTTCTCATCCACCGCCACAATGGCCTTCATACCGCCACCTCGATCTTTCCCTCCAGTTCATGATACCGGTAGCCCTCCAACCGGAAGGAGTTTTTGGTGAAGGCGTAGAAGTCGGTGACCCCGGGGTCCATCCACAGCTGGGGGGCCTCATAGGGCTCCCGCCGGAGGAGCTCCTCCACAAGGGGCACATGGCGGTCATAGATGTGGCAGTCGGCAATGACGTGGATCAGTTCCCCCGCCTCCAGGCCGGAGACCTGGGCAAACATCATCAGCAGCGCGGCATACTGCATCACATTCCAGCCGTTGGCGGTGAGCATGTCCTGACTGCGCTGGTTCAAAATACCGTTGAGGGTATTGCCCGAGACGTTGAAGGTCATGGAGTAGGCGCAGGGCTGAAGCCCCATCTCCTTCAGGTCGTGGTGGTTGAAGATATTGGTGACCATCCGCCGGGAGGCGGGGTTTTCCCGCAGGGTCTTCAGGATCCAGTCCACCTGATCCATCCGCCCCTCGGGGAAGTCGTACTTCACCCCCAGCTGATAGCCGTAGGCCTTGCCGATGGAACCCCTCTCATCCGCCCAGGCGTCCCAGACATGACTTCCCAGGTCACGGATATTGTTGGACTTCTTCTGCCAGATCCAAAGAAGCTCGTCCACAGCGCTTTTCAGGTACTGACGCCGCACCGTGAGGATAGGGAACTCCTCCCGAAGATCGTATCGATCCACCACACCGAAAAGCTTGACGGTGTGGGCCGGGGTACCGTCGGCCCACCGGGGACGGACCTCCCGGTCGGTGTCCCAAACGCCCTTTTCTAAAATATCCCGGCAATTCTGAAGGAACAGTTCGTCGGCACGGCTCATGGCGGCGGCCTCCTTTTGCGCTTTTCGTCTATCATATCAGAAAGGAATGCTCCGGGCAAGTCCCACATCCCCTTCCCGCCCTTTTTCATGAAAAACGGCGTTCCGGAATGCCCGGAACGCCGTTTGGTTCTCTCTTTCCTTTCCCTCAGCACACCTTTACCGTCCAGCCGTGCTCGTCGGGGAGGGTGCCCCACTGGATGCCGGTGAGGGTGTCGTAGAGCTTCTGGGTCAGGCTGCCGATCTTTCCGCCGTTGACGGTGACGCTCTTGCCCTCCCAGCCCATCTCACCGATGGAGGAGACCACGGCGGCGGTGCCGGTGCCCCAGGCCTCGTCCAGCTTGCCCGCCTGAGCGGCGTCAAAAAGCTCCCGGGCGGTAATGAGCCGCTCCTCCACCGGGACGCCCCAGCTCCTGATGAGCTCAATGCAGCTCTTCCGGGTGATGCCGGGAAGCACAGACCCCGTCAGCTCGGGGGTGATGACGGTGCCGTCCACCTGGAACATCACGTTCATGGAGCCCACTTCCTCAATGTACTTGCGCTCCACGCCGTCCAGCCAGAGCACCTGGGCGTAGCCCTGCTCCTCGGCCCGCTCGCCGGCCCGGATGGAGGCGGCGTAGTTGCCGCCGCACTTGGTGTAGCCGGTGCCGCCCCGGACGGCCCGGACGTCCTCGTCCTCCACATAGATGCGCACCGGATTGATCCCCTCGGCATAGTATGCCCCCACAGGGCAGCAGATCACGGCGAAGAGATAGGTGTGGGAGGCGTGGACCCCCAGGGTGGGGTCGGTGGCGATGATAAAGGGCCGGATATAGAGGCTGGTTCCCGGCTCAGCGGGCACCCAGTCCGCCTCCAGCTTCACCAGCTGTTTGATGGCCTCCACCACCGTGTCGGGATCCACGGGGGGAATACACAGCCGCTCGCAGGAGTTCTTGAGCCGCAGGGCGTTCTCCATGGGCCGGAACAGCTGCACCCCGCCGTCGGGGGTACGGTAAGCCTTCATCCCCTCGAAGACCTCCTGGGCATAGTGGAGCACCATGGAGCTGGGATCCAGTTCGAAGGGCCCATAGGGAACGATGCGCCCATCGTGCCAGCCCTTTCCGGTCTCATAATTCATCAAAAACATATGGTCGGTAAAGCTCCGCCCAAAGATCAGGGTCTTGGGATCGGGCTTCGGCTTCAGCGCGGAGGCCCGGGTGACGGGAAATTCCTGCATATGGACTGCCTTCTTTCCTCATTAAATTCTCTTGGCGTCCAAAGACGCGGATGGGATGGAGCTATTATACGCCCATCCCACCCCCCACGCAAGAGGGAATTTAACCAATTGCGCCGCTAAAGTGTCCCTCCCCCATTTTTCTCTTGCTTTTTTCCCGGGTCTGTGATACAGTATCTCACATCTAAAAAACGCAAAGGATCGGTGAGCCCTCGTGGACGAACCTCCCCCCAGTCCCGCATCTATAACCCGCTTTTTTCCGGACAGTCTTACTCATGGGTAGGACTGTCCTTTTGTGCTCTTTTAGCAAATGTATGAAACGGAGTGTGAGCTTTCCTCTATGGAACCTTCCAGTATTATTCTGATCCTGAGCCTTGCGGTCCTGGTCATCTTCTCCGCCTTTTTCTCGGCCACCGAGACCGCCTTTACCTCCCTCAACCGGATCCGGCTGAGGGCCAAGGCGGAGGCTGGAGACCGGCGGGCCGGGCGCACCCTGGCCCTGGCGGAGGACTATGACAATCTGATCTCCACCGTGCTTGTGGGCAACAACATCGTCAACATCCTGGCCGCCACCCTGTCCACCGTCCTCTTTGTCCAGGGCCTGAAGCTTCAGAACGGAGCGGCGGTGTCCACGGTGGTGATGACGGTGGTGGTGCTTATCTTCGGAGAGGTCTCCCCCAAGACGGTGGCCAAGGAATCCGCCGAGAGCTTCGCCATGTTCTCCACCCCCCTGCTGCGTCTGATGATGGTGATCCTCAAGCCGGTCACCGCCCTGCTGGCCCTTATCCAGAAGGGGCTCAAGCGCTTCATACGGCCCACCGACGAGGGCATCACCGAGGAAGAGCTGGTGACCATGGTGGAGCAGGCCGAGACCGAAGGGGGCCTGGATCGCCACGAGAGCGAGCTCATCCGCTCCGCCATTGAGTTCGGGGACATGGAGGTGCAGGAGATCCTCACCCCCCGGGTGGACATTGTGGCGGTGGAGGACACCGACACCGTGGAGGACATCGCCAAAGCCTTTGCCGAGAGCGGCTACTCCCGTCTGCCCGTCTACCACGAGGACATCGACGACATCATCGGCGTCATCCATGAAAAGGACTTCCACGCCGCCCGTTACCGCGGTCAGGAGGACGTGGCCTCCCTTGCCGCCCCGGTGCTCTACACCACCGGCAACACCAAGATCTCCGACCTGCTGCGCGTCCTCCAGCGGAAAAAGGCCCACATGGTGGTCGTGGTGGATGAGTACGGCGGCACCGAGGGGCTGTGCACCCTGGAGGATATCGTGGAGGAGCTGGTGGGCGAAATTTGGGATGAGCACGACGAGGTCATCGAGGAGTTCAAAAAACAGCCCGACGGCAGCTATCTCATCGCCTGCCACGCCGCCCTCACCGATCTCTACGATCTCTTCGCTTTGAAGGGAGAGTGCGAGGCCAACACCGTCTCGGGCTGGGTCATGGAGCAGGTGGGCCGCATCCCCGAGGAGGGGGATCGCTTCCAGTCCGACGGCCTGGACGTGACGGTGACCAAGGTAGACCACCGGAGAGTGCTGGAGATCCGGGTGGTGGTGCTCCCCGGGGAGGACGACCGGAATTGAACAAAGGACAAAGGGCCGCCACGATAAAGTGGCGGCCCTTTTCTTATTCCATCAGTTCAAAATCGGAGGCGGGGTGCTTGCACAGGGGGCAGATATAGTCCTCCGGAAGGAAGTCGCCCTCATAGATAAAGCCGCAGACCTTACAGATCCAGCGCTTCTTCCCGCTCTCTTCCACCGGGGCCGGGGCCTTGGGTCTGGGCTTGATGTGGGCCTGGTAATAGGCATAGGTGGCGCTGGGCACGGAGGAGACCGTATCTCCGTCGGTCACATCGGCCAGAAAGAGGGTATGGGTGCCCAGATCCTGAACGGAGACCACTTTGCACGCCAGCCAGGCGTTGACCCCCCGGGTGACGTGGAGAATACCGTTGTCCCCCCGCTCCGCGCCGTCAAAGCCGGCAAATTTGTCCTTATCCCGCCCCGAGCCAAAACCGAAGCGCTGGATGAGGGAAAAGTCCGCCTGCTCCGACAGAATGGACAGGGTAAATTCTCCCGTGGCCAGCACCATATCGTGGGTCAGGTTGGACTTGTCCACCGCCACTGTCACCCGGTTGGGGGTGATGGTGACCTGACCGGCGGTGTTGATGATACAGCCGTTGTCCTTCTCCCCCTGGTGGGCGGTGAGGATAAACAGGCCGTAGCTCAGGGCATCCATGGCTTTGAGGTCTTTCATAAAAACGCCTCCCTTTTATTTCCCTCCCAGTTTTCCCCCTTCCCTCATAAAAAAACCGCCGGGAGAGCTTCCCGGCGGTTTTTCTTTTCTTTTTTATTTGATCGCCTTAGCGTCCACCTCGGCCCTGAGCAGGGCGGCGAACTGCTCCAGGCTCATGGCCCCCAGATCCTCGCCGCTGCGGTGACGGACGGAGACGGTCTTGTTCTCCACGTCCCGGTCGCCCACCACCAGCATATAGGGGATTTTCTCCAGAGTGGCCTCCCGGATCTTCTTGCCGATCTTCTCGTTGCGCTTGTCCTCCTCAGCCCGGAAGCCCAGCTCATCCAGCTTCCCGGCAAGCTCGTCGGCATAGCCGTCGGCCCGGTCGGTGATGGTGAGCACCTTCACCTGCACGGGGCTGAGCCAGGCGGGGAAGGCCCCGGCAAAGTGCTCGGTGATGACGCCGATGAACCGCTCGATGGAGCCCAGCACCACCCGGTGGATCATCACGGGACGGTGCTTGGCGCCGTCCTCGCCGGTGTACTCCAGCTCGAAGCGCTCGGGGAGCTGGCTGTCCAGCTGGATGGTGCCGCACTGCCAGGTGCGGCCCAGAGAGTCGGCCAGATGGAAATCCAGCTTGGGGCCGTAGAAGGCGCCGTCGCCCTCGTTGATGACAAAGTCCTTGCCCATGGCGGTGATGGCGGCTTTCAGGATATCCTGGTTCTTCTCCCACTCCTCCACGGTGCCGATGTGATCCTCGGGCATGGTGGAAAGCTCGATGGTATAGCTCAGCCCGAAGGTGGAGTACACCTCGTCAAAGAGCCGCACCGTCTCCTGGATCACGTCCTGCATCTGCTCCCGGGTCATGAAGACGTGGGCGTCATCCTGATTGAAGCAGCGCACCCGGAACAGGCCGTGGAGGGCGCCGGAGAGCTCGTGGCGGTGGACAAGGCCGATCTCCCCCACCCGCAGGGGCAGCTCCTTATAGGAGTGGGGCTCGCTGGCGTAGACCAGCATGCCGCCGGGGCAGTTCATGGGCTTCACGGCAAAGTCCACCTCGTCGATAACGGTGGTGTACATGTTGTTCTTGTAGTGATCCCAGTGGCCGCTGCGCTCCCAGAGCTGACGGTTGAGCATGATGGGAGTGGAGATCTCCACGTAGCCGTAGCGCTTGTGGATCTGCCGCCAGTAGTCCAGCAGGGTGTTTTTCAGCACCATTCCCTTGGGCAGGAAGAAGGGGAAGCCGGGGCCCTCGTCCCGGAGCATAAACAGGCCCAGCTCCTTGCCCAGGCGGCGGTGATCCCGGCGCTTGGCCTCCTCGATCCGCTCCAGATAGGCGTCCAGCTCCTCCTTCTTGGGGAAGGCGACGCCGTAGATGCGCTGGAGGGTCTCCCGGCTGGAGTCCCCCCGCCAGTAGGCGGCGTTGCAGGCGGTGAGCTTCATGGCGTTGCCCTTGATGCGGCCGGTGGAGTCCAGGTGGGGGCCGGCGCACAGGTCGGTGAACTCCCCCTGCTTATAGAAGGAGATGGTCTCGCCCTCGGGCAGGTCGTTGATCAGCTCCACCTTATACTTCTCGTCCTTGTCCGCCATGAGCTTCAAAGCCTCGGCCCGGGGTAGCTCAAAGCGCTCCAGCTTCAGCTTCTCCTTGCAGATCTTCCGCATCTCCGCCTCGATCTCAGCCAGATGCTCAGGGGTGAAGGCGAAGGGGGCGTCCATATCGTAGTACCAGCCCTCGTCGATACTGGGGCCGATGGCCAGCTTCACCTCGGGCCACAGCCGCTTCACCGCCTGGGCCATCACGTGGGAGCAGGTATGCCAGTAGGTCTTGCGGTACTCCGGGTTTTCAAAGGTATACTGGTTGTTTTCTTCGCTCATTTTGATTTCCTCCTGTATTCGGGATGAAACAAAAAAACGCCTCACCCCTGATGATGTTCAGGGGTGAGGCGCAATATACGTCCCACGGTTCCACCCTGCTTACGGGAAGCGCGAAGCCGTCGCGAGCAGCGCGGATGGACCGAAGCGAGGGCGAGGGTCAAGCCACGAAGTGGCTTGCAGACCAGCCCGAGTCGGAGGGAAGCCGCGCGTCGCGAGCAGGCGTAGCGTGACAGCCCGTCGCTCGTGACCTCTGTAACGGGAGGGCCCGGCCCGGTCATCCCGGGCGGCTCGGGAGCGGTCTCCCCGGCCGCAGGGCGCGGGATGTTCTCAGCTTCCCATCCCTCTCTGAGCGCCGCAATCCGGTTCGGTCTCCGTCTGTGCCGATTTAACAGGCTCACTATATCACCGGCGGGGTGAATTGTCAAGGGGTCAGTACCGGTTCACCCAGCCGGAGATCAGGGGGGCGGGCACCAGCCACATGAGAAGGAACACCGTGAGGTTTATGGCGGTCAGGGAGTTGTAGGCCGCCACAAAGGTCAGGTAAAAGGCCAGCAGAGCTCCCACTATGGAGCCCAGACAGCACAGGACGGCCGAAAGACGCACCGCCGTGCGCAGCCGGCGGCCCCCCACCACCGCTTCGGCATAGGGCCCCACGCCCTCCCGGCAGAGCACCGCCGTCAGCGTGTCCGAGTGGCTCTGCTCCTCCGCCGAGAGCTCCCGGCGGCGCTCCACCGACGGGAACTCCATCTTCTCCACCGGCAGTTTGAAGCGCTGGCGGAGCATGGAGGGGATCAGGTTGAAGTCCCGGGTGGCCAGCACCGGGGTCACATGGGCCCGGATCAGGGTATCGATGGCCAGCGGCGCCGCCCCCGACAGAGTATAGTTCAGGGCAAAGATCCCCGCCAGCTCTCCGTTGATGGCGCAGAAAACCGCGTTTTTCACATTCAGCCCCTGGGGCAGGGGCACGTCCATCAGCACCATAAAGGGGGCAGAGCCCACCAGTACCAGCTCTCCCCGAATGACCTCGGAGACGCCGCCCCCCTCATAGGTGGTGAATTTCTCCCCCCGGCGATAGACCGAGCCCTGGCTGCGCAGCAGATCGTGAAAGACCTTGTTGAGACCGCTGCCCGAATCCCGGATCACGGTGGCGGTCACCGCGATGACCTTGTCGATGGACACCTCGCCGAAAATCTTCACCCCGTTGAGCTTCACCGAGCCCGGCGGAAAGAGATCCGTATCCGTAAGGAGCAGGTTGGTGCCCCCGGTGGTGTTGGTAAGTCCCTCCCAGCCCGCCAGGGCCGCCCCGGACTTGCTCAGCCGTGCCGACAGCCTCCGCCAGGGCAGACCGAAGCAGAGGGTGGAGGCCAGAGGGGCCGCGGCGCACAGGATGGCGCCCAGGCTCCACAGAAGATCTCCGGGCCGTCCCTGGCCCAGAGAGGCCATGAGGGCAAAGAGAAGGCAGGCGATGAGGATGAGGGGGGAGATGATCCGATAGATCCGCTCCGCCCCGTCCAGGCCCTGGATCTGACTACCAAAGCCCGCAGTGGGCCCTGACCACTTGGCGTAAGTATCCCGGTTGTTCCACTTGCCCTCGTCCCGGGTCACCAGATAGGGCTCCGAGGCGGAGGCCGCCGTGCGGCAGGCCATCCGCTGGCCCAGCCGCTTCTGCAGATCTCCCCAGAGCACACACCACAGCCCCAGCGCCGCCGGGGCGCACAAGGGCAGCCGGGGCAGGATCCCCTCCCACACAGTGGGCAGGGTCAGGGCGTCGGCCAGCACCGCCAGGTTGGCCAGAGCGGTGACGGTATCCATGCCGGTCCGTCCCTGGAAGGGCCGGGCCAGGGCCCGGACAAAGACGTCAAAACCCAGCAGGACGGCCAGGGTCTGGATCCCCGCCAGGGTATAGCACCGCCAGACCGCGTTGGAGGCGAGAACGGCGGGCACCGGAAGGGGGTGGCTCTCCGCCAGGGTCATGTAAAAGAGGGCTATTGTGAGCAGGAACATCAGCGCGCACCGGCCCCGGGCCCCTTTCAGGCCCTTTCCGTACCGCTTGGCGAGCTCGGCGGGCGGAATATCGGGAGCCGGAGGGCGCTTCCGCCGGGGCTTTCGCTCCCGGGGCACAGGGGGCGTCTCCTCCTCATCCACGCCGGGGATCAGCCGCTCCGCCTTGCGCACCTCAGAGGCCACGGCGGCGGAGGCCTCCTCATACATGTGATCGGCAAACTCGTCCGCTCTGCGGCGCAGGCTGTCCAGCCCCGCCGCCACCGGGTTCTCCGGCTCCTGACCGGGAAAATCCAGCACCTTGGGGACTTCCGGGGAAGGGGTTTTCTCCTCCCGGGGCTCACTGCGCTCCTCAGGCTGAACGCCTCTGGCGCCGGGGAAGGCGGTGAGAACTCCCTTCCGCTCCGGCCGCTCCTCCGGCTCCTGCGGGGGCGGCTCCGGCTCCCTCTGAACGGGAGCTTGTCGGAGACGCTTGGGGAAGGGGATGGTGTCTTCCCGCCAGTCCCCCTCCTCATCCTCCGGGGGGGCGGGGATCTCCTCCGGATCGGGGCTCGGCTCCTCCGGCTCCGAAGGGGCGGCGCCGCCAAACTCCTTCAGGATGGACTCCAGGGAAAACTCCCCCTCTTCATACAGTTGGTCGTCGTCTTTGTCCCTTGCCATAAGGAGTTCCCCCCTTTCCTTTGGTGTATCATAAAGAGAGCGTTGTCAAGCTCCGAGCAGGTCAGGGCGCTCGCTCGCTTTCCCTCCGTCTCGGTACAAATCGCGGCGGCCTTGCCGCCTTACCAATTTGCCCCTCGCTCCGCTCCAAGCTCCCTCGCTGACCTGCTCTCCGCTCTTCTTACAATCTCTGTCTTACCGCCTCGTAAAGCAAAATGGCCGCGGCAGCCGAGGCGTTGAGGGAATTGAGCTTCCCCTTCATGGGGATGGAGAGCAGCACGTCGCAGGTCTCCCGAACCAGGCGGCTCATCCCCTCACCCTCACTGCCGATGACGATGGCGGCGCTGCCCTTCAGGTCGGCCTGGTAGATGCTCTCCCGGGCCTCGGCGGCGGTGCCGTAGACCCACACCCCCTGCTCCTTGAGCTCCTTGAGGCAGGCGGTGAGATTGGCCACCCGGGCCACCGGCACATGGCTCACCGCCCCGGCGGAGGTCTTGGCCACCACCGCCGTGAGCCCCGCGCTGCGCCGTTTGGGGATGATGACCCCGTGGGCCCCGGCGCACTCGGCGGTGCGGATCACCGCCCCCAGATTGTGGGGATCGGTGAGCTCGTCGCACACCACGATAAGGGGGGCCTCCCCCTTCTCCCGGGCGGCGGCCAGAATGTCCTCCACGTCCACATATTCCCGGACGGCGGCCACGGCGATGACCCCCTGGTGGGAGTGGGTGAGGCTCATGGCGTCCAGCTTCCGCCGGTCACAGTCCACAATGGCAATGCCGGCGGCCCGTGCCTTGGCGGCGATGTGACCCAGGGCGGCGTCGGTCTCTCCCTTGGCCAGATAGATCTTGTCGATGCTGGTCCCGGCCCGGAGGGCCTCAATGACCGCGTTGCGGCCCTCAATGATGCCGTCGGACTCCTCCTGCCGTGTTTTCCAGTCCTTCTGCTTGTCCATAGCCCCGTTCCCCCGTTTAAAGTCGATAGTTAAAGACAGTATAACATATTTTTCCGCCGAGAAAAAGGGGGAAGTTTTCTCGGCGGGCACTTTTTCCATCTACCCCTTTTCCCTTTTATCTGATATAATGAAGGCACTATTCTGACCAGGAAGGTGTCTCCCATGAAAAAAGCGCTGACCTTACTTCTCGCACTGACCCTCGCGCTCCCTCTGGCTCCCGCCCATGGCGCGGAGGTCTACGCCCCCGTCCCCGACTGGGCCGAAGCCTCCTACGACCATCTCAAGCAGTCGGACATCTACCCCCTCTCCTCCGGAAACATCACCCGGGGAGAATTTCTGGATCTTCTGGTCAGCGCCCTGGCCGCCGCCATGCCCACCGACCAGTTGGACGCCGTCACCCCCAAGCCGGCGGGCTATTTTTCCGACAACTATGAAAATCCCTATTGGGCCGACGTGATGAACAAGGCCGCCGCCTGCGGCATCACCGAGGGCTGGGTGGACGAGCTGGACGGCAAGCGCTATGGAAATTTCCTGGCCGACCTCACCCGTCAGGAGGCCGCCAAGATGATCTGTACCACACTGGATTTCTTCACCGGTCAGGGCTACGAGATCGCCATGGACGCCAACCCCGCCGTCTACACCGACGCCGGGGCCATCCCCGACTGGGCCGCCCCCTTTACCGGCCGGGTGGCCGCTTACGGCATCATGCGGGGAGATGAATTCCTCAACTTCAACCCCACCCTTCAACTGGACTGGCCCTCCACCGCCGTCATGGTCAGCCGGGTGCTCGCCCTCATGGAGACCGGCGTGGCCCAGGCCAGGCCCGGGCTCACCCTTCAGGACAGCCAAATCGACTGGGCCCAGGCCCTGCGGGTGCCCGACTACTCGGTGTCCAAGCCCCTCACCGGCTACGCCAAGGGCTACTACGCCATCGACAACGGCGACGGCACCCTCTCCGCCCTGGTGATCCCCGCCCCCGCCACGCTCTATAAGGACGGGGACTTTGTCACTGAGGATCCCAGCAAGTTTTTCGTAGAGCGTTACGACGCGACGGGCAAGGCGGTCGAAACCAAACGCCTCCCCATGGAGCTGCCCCTCTTCGGGGGCTTCCTGGCCGGAGAGGACGGGAACTTCTACCTGGCCTTCGGGCAGGAAAACCCCGATGAAAAGGACGATCTGGAGACCTGGCGGGTGGTCGGATACGACAAGGACTGGAACCGGCTCGCCGCCGCCTCGGTCTCCGGGGGGGAGAGCTGCACCACCATCCCCTTTCGCTCCGCCGTAGCCCGGATGGCCCTGTCCCCCGACGGCAAGGAGCTCACCCTTTACGCCGCCCGCCAGCGCTACACCAGCGCGGACGACGGCAAACGCCACCAGTCCAACATCACCATTGTCATCGCCCCGGAGGACATGGAGGTCACCTCGGTGAGCCAGGAGTTCCCCGCCAACCACGTCTCCCACTCCTTCGGCCAGTTCGTCCGGTATGACGGCGGGAAAACCGTCACGGTAGATCACGGGGACGCCTATCCCCGCTCCTTTGTCCTTCAGGCCGGGAACCGGCAGACCGACCTTCTGGAGCTGGCCGGCCCGGTGGGGCAGAATGTGACCAACGCCATCGGCAGCGGCTTTGAGGTCACCGAAGACGGCTACCTCTTCCTGGGCTGCTCCGCCCCCCAAAAGAACTTTGACCGGGAGCTGGAGGCGGCCTGGAACGTCTTCTATACCTACACCGACAAGGATCTGAACAAGACCACCCTCACCTGGCTCACCGCCGGGGAGGAGCAGCACGTGGACACCGCCCGGCTGGTAAAGCTCAGCGGCGACCGGCTTCTTGCCATGTGGGGCAAGGACGGCAACGTCCACTACCAGCTCCTCAACGGCAAGGGGGCCAAGCTGGGCCAGGAGGGGATCCTCCGTTCCGCCGCCATGCCCACCACCCAGCCTCTGGTGCTGGAAGACGGCACGGTGTGCTGGATCGGCGTTGCCAAACCCCAGGGCTACGCCGACAAGACCCGGGCCGCCATCTACACCCTGAAGGCGGAGCTCTGAACCCCCTCCCCGGAGCGGGGCGGACGATCAGCAGGAAAACTAAACCGGCCGACTCGTAAAAGAGTCGGCCGGTTTTACTATGTTGCCATCTTTTTTTGTGGAATAAGCACAAAGAAATCCTTCAAAATGTAAGAAACCTGATTTTTAATATTCCATAATCCCCATATAATAAAAAATATCAAATGGGGGTGACCGCATTGGACGAAGCCAACTTTTCCCCTTGGATCCAGTACGATCTTGACCTGTGGGGAGAGCTCGTCGACGAGCGATATCTGATCCGGATCAAAGGCCGCAGCGTGGTCTACAATCAAAATGATACCATCTCCCACATCTATGTGGTCAAAAGCGGCCGGGTCCGGCTGTCCTACTATTCCAGCGAGGGGGCGGAAAAGATCTACCTCTTCGCCCTCACCGGCGCCATGTTCGGGGAGGAGACCTGCTTTGAGCCCACCGCCCAGTTTCTCCACGCCGAGACCATTACGGACTGCGCGTTCTACTGCATTCCCAAAGATGAGTTTTTGCTCCATCTGTCCCAGAACATCTCTTTGAACGCCCAGGTCCTGGCCTCCATGGCCCACAAGATCCACATCCTCATGGAGCATATCCGCCGCCTCTCCTTCCTGGATTCCAAGAGCCGGGTGGCCGCGGTGTTCGTAGATCTGTGCCATATCTTCGGTACCCCCACCAAGGACGGGATCCGCATCGACCTGCCTGTCATCCAGCAGGGCATCTCCAATCTGGTCAACGCCTCCCGCTTTACCATCAACCAGGTCATCCGGGAGTTTGAGTCCCTGGGCTATCTGCGGAAGACGAAGGGACTCTGGTATATCTATGATCCCGACTCCCTCACAGCCCTGAGCCAGATCATGCAGAGAAGACGCTCATGACCCTTTCTACCCAGGAGGTATATCCATGGAAAAAAGACGTTTGATCGTAGGGCTCAGCGGCGCCAGCGGCGCCATTCTGGGGATCCGCCTTCTGGAGGCGCTCCGGAGCTCCGGGACTTTTGAGACCCACCTGGTGATCACCGACGGCGCCTGCCGCACCGTCCGGGACGAGACCGACTACCCCCTCCGGCAGGTGACCGCCCTGGCCGATGTGTGCCATGACATCCACGATGTGGGCGCCTCCATTGCCAGCGGCTCCTTTGCCACCGAGGGGATGGTGATCCTCCCCTGCTCCATGAAGACCCTGGCCGGGATCGCCTGCGGCTACTCGGAAAACCTGCTCCTGCGCGCCGCCGACGTGACGCTGAAAGAGCGGCGGCCCCTGATCCTGGCCGTTCGGGAGACCCCTCTGAGCCCCATCCATCTACGCAATATGCTCACCCTGTCCCAGGCCGGAGCGGTCATCCTCCCCCCCGTGCTCTCCTATTATAACCGGCCCCAAAGTGTGGAGGATATGACCGGACAGTTCGTGGGAAAGGTGCTCGACCGCTTTGGCGTGGCCCATGAGGGCTACCGCCGGTGGGAGGGCTGATCCTCTTCCGCCGCCGGAGGTCTTTACCCTGCCGGTCCGGCGCTATATCGGAAGAAAGGAGGCAAACGGTTCCTGACACTGCCCGCAAAACAGAGAAGTTCGGATCATGAAAGGAGGAAAAGTTCTGTGGAAAGCAAGAAATTGGAGTTTCGGTTCGGCGCCTTCGGAAAGTACATCCCCCTTCTGGTGGCCATCATTTTTGTGGTGATCGCCGGCACCCACCAATCCAACGTCAACGGTTACTGTCTGGCCTTCTTCGCCGCGGTGATCGCCGGCGTCCCCTTCGCCAAGGATCTCACCGCCTACGGTGAGGCGGCCACCAACGGCCTCACCCGCCCCATTTTCGCGGTGATCTCCGTCGCGGTGATCGTGGCGGCCATCTCGGGCAAGCTGGTGTCCTCCAGCGGCCTGATCTCCACCCTGGCCTACCTGGTCATCGATTCCGGCATGAACGGCGGCCTGTTTGCCGCCATCAGCTTCCTGATCTGCTGTGTGCTGTCCATGTCCACCGGCACCTCTGTGGGGACCAATGTGGTGTCCTTCCCTGTACTCTTCCCCGTGGGCGTACTGGCCGGCGCCAATCCCGCGTTCATGGCCGGCGCTCTGGTCTCCGGCGCTCTGTTCGGCGATAACCTGGCCCCCATCTCCGACACCACCATCGCCTCCGCCAACACCCAGGGTGCGGACATGGGCGGCGTGGTACGCACCCGGATCTGGTACTCCGTGCCCGCCGCCGCCATCACCTTCTTCATCCTCATCTTCTTCGGCGGCCACGGCAGCGCCGCCGTCACCAGCGCCGAGCTGGACTTTATCCCCAAGAGCCTGCTGATGATCGTCATCCCCATCGTGGTCATCCTCTTCTGCCTGATGAAGCAGCACCTGCTGGTGGCTCTCTCCGCCGGCGTACTGACGGGCATCGTCATCGGCCTGGTCTCCGGCCTCTATAAGTTCAGCGATATCTTCGCCTACCCCGGCGGCTGGAAGGTTGACGGCATCTTCATCAACGCCATCACCGGCACCGTGGGCACCGTATTCATGCTCTACGGCGTATTTATGCTCCTGGGCATTATGCAGGCCAGCGGCGTCATCGACGACATCTCCGACCTGCTCATCGGTATGGCCAAAGGCAAGCGGAGCACCGAGTTCATCACCGGAGCCTCCATCGGCGTCATGGGTTGGATCACCGGCGTCACCGCCGTGGGCATGGTGGCTTTGGGCGACGTGATCAAGGAGTTGGGCGAGAAGCACGGCGTAAACAAGTACCGCCGGGCCAACCTGATGGACTGCGGCGGTCTGGCCCTCACCGCACTGGCCCCCTGGACCGTCCACGCCGTGCTCCCCGCCTCCCTGGCCAACGGCAGCGCCCAGGTGTCCATCACCCCCCTGACCATCGTCACCCACAACTTCTACTGTATCCTTCTTCTTGCCATTATGATCGTGGCCGTTATCACCGGCTACGGCGCCAACAACGACCCCGAAAAAAAATGACCCATTCCGGAACAGGAGGAACCTGCCTTGGTCAAAGATTTGCGTGAATATTTGGCCCTTCTGCGTCAGAAGGGCTGGCTGGATGAGATCACCCAGCCCCGTTCCCTGGACTCCCTGGCCGGCTTTATGACGGAGCAGGAGAAAAAGGAGCGTACCGTCCTCTTCGACAACATTGAGGGCTACGACTGCCCCATGGTCAACAACCTGTTTGCCAACCGGGACTTCCTGGCCGCCCTTTTTGAGTGTCCCACCGATCAGGTCACCCAGGTCTTCTCCCAGCGCTATGACGAGCGGATCAAGCCCGTCATGGTAACCCAGGCTCCGGTGCAGACCAAGGTCTACACCGGGGATCAGATCGACGTGCTCCGCTTCCCCTTTATCCAGCACGCCCCCAAGGACGGCGGCCGCTACATCTCCGCTGGCCTGGTCATCGCCAAGGATCCCCGGACCGGGGTGCGCAACTGCTCCATCAACCGGATGCAGCTCAAGGGAAAGGACTATACCGGCTTCCGCATGTCCCCCCGGCAGGATCTGGAGGCCTACTACAACGCCGCCAAGGCCCTGGGCCAGCGGCTGGAGCTTGCGGTGGCGGTGGGCAACCATCCCATCGACCTTCTGGCCGCCGCCTGCGGCCCCGGACGGGACGTGGACGAGCTGGAGATCGCCGGCGCCCTCCGGGGGGAGCCGGTGGAGCTGGTGAAGTGCCTCACGGTGGATCTGGAGGTGCCCGCCCGGGCCGAGCTGGTGCTGGAGGGCTACATCATCCCCGACGAGCTGGAGCCCGAGGGCCCCTTCGGCGACTTTATGGAGTTCTATGTCCCCGTCATGCCCAACAACATCTTCCACATCACCGCCATCACCTGCCGTGAGCGGCCCATCCTTCAATCCATCCACGCCGGTTCCCGGGACGATGTGACCCTGCTGTCCACTCCCCGGGAGGCCGTCATCTACAACATGCTCCACAGCATGAACATCGACGTGCGTCAGGTAAGTCTCCAGCTGTGCAACAACTATCTTACCGGCGCCGCCGCCATCCGCAAGCAGCTGGAGGACGAGCCGAAAAACGCCATGCTGGGGGCCTTTGCCACCTTCAAGTTCCTGAAAAACTTCATCGTGGTGGACCACGACGTGGACGTGGACGACCCCAAGGAGATCATCTGGGCCCTGTCCACCCGCCTTCGGGCGGAGCGGGGGGTCATGGTGCTCCCCCACACCCTGGGCTTTGGCCGGGACGAGTACGGCATCCACACCGCCAAGCTGGGTCTGGACGCCACCGCCCCGCTGGATCGCTGGGACGAGTTCGAGCGCACCGGCCACCCCCTGCCCCCGGAAAGCTGAAGACCCACATGCCCCAAAACAGGCCGTCCCACCCGGGACGGCCTGTTCTTATTTTAGAAATATTCCATTTACAGAAAGTTTACCACCCCTTTTCTTGTATTTCTTGCCGGTATATGCTATGATACCTTTTAGCTTCAATTGAAAAGAGGATTTTTCATGCCCAATCAGAATGATGACCGCAGGCCCGACCAGCCCGGAGGGCCCAAACGGAAAAACACCATGATGCTCCTGTCCCTGGTGCTGTGGGCCCTCGCCATCACCGTGTTCATCAACTACGCCTCCTCCATGTACAAGCAGACCAACTCCATGGAGATCGACTACGGCACCTTCCGGCAGATGGTGGTCGACAACAAGGTGGCCCGGGTGGTCATGGCCTCGGACAAGTTCGTCATCTACCCCAAGATCGACGAAGACGGGGTCTATGCCGCCCCCGACATCGCCCCCTCGGGCTCTCTCACCGTGCCCTCTCAGGACAACCTCCCCCCCATCGGCACCGAGGAGATCACCTACTACTGCGTCCCCTGGACTGACGCCACCCTTATCCCCCTGCTGGAGGAGCACGGCGTGGAGCGGTTCGGCCCCGAATATCAGGAGCCGCTGTCCCCCATCGTCACCTTCCTGGCGGCCTACATCCTGCCCACGGTGCTCATGGTGGGTCTGATGTACCTGCTGTTCCGCTCCCTGAGCTCCAAGATGGGCGGTATGGGCGGCATCGGCGGCGTGGGCAAGGCCAACGCCAAGGTCTATGTGGAGAAGAAGACCGGAGTCACCTTCCGGGACGTGGCCGGTCAGGACGAGGCCAAGGAGTCCCTCCAGGAGATCATAGACATTCTCCACAACCCACAAAAATACACCGAGATCGGCGCCAAGCTGCCTAAGGGCGCTCTGCTGGTGGGCCCTCCGGGCACCGGCAAGACCCTTTTGGCCAAGGCCATCGCGGGAGAGGCCAACGTGCCCTTCTTCTCCATTTCGGGCTCCGACTTCGTGGAGATGTTTGTGGGCGTGGGCGCCTCCCGGGTCCGGGATCTCTTCAAGGAGGCCAGCAAGATGGCCCCCTGTATCATCTTCATCGACGAGATCGACACCATCGGCAAGAGCCGGGACAACCGGATGGGAGGCAACGATGAGCGGGAGCAGACCCTGAACCAACTCCTGGCCGAGCTGGACGGCTTCGACCCCACCAAGGGCGTCATCGTGCTGGCCGCCACCAACCGGCCCGAGGTGCTGGACAAGGCCCTCCTCCGCCCCGGCCGCTTCGACCGGCGCATTACCATCGACCGGCCCAACCTGGCCGGCCGGATCGCCACCCTCCAGGTCCACACCCGGAACATCCGGCTCTCGGAGGACGTGGATCTCCAGAAGATCGCCCTGGCCACCGCCGGCTGCGTGGGCTCCGACCTGGCCAACCTGGTCAACGAGGCCGCCCTCCGGGCGGTGCGCAAGGGCCGCAAGCTGGTCACCCAGGAGGATCTGCTGGCCTCCTTCGAGTTCGTCATCGCGGGCAGCGAGAAGAAAAACAGCGTGCTCACCGAGTTTGAAAAGAAGCTGGTGGCCTACCACGAGGTGGGTCACGCCATGGTGGCCTATAAGCAGAAGAACGCCGAGCCGGTGCAGAAGATCACCATCGTCCCCCACACCGAGGGCAGTCTGGGCTACACCCTGCTCATGCCCGAGGAGGACAAGACCAACCTGCGCACCAAAGAGGAGCTCATGGCCAAGATCACCGTCTCCATGGGCGGCCGGGCCGCCGAGGAGGTGGTGATGGGCACCATGACCAACGGGGCCAGCCAGGACATCCAGGAGGCCACCAACATCGCCCGGAACATGGTGGCCATGTTCGGCATGAGCCAGGAGTTCGGCATGATGGCCCTGGGCAGCGTGCGCAACCAGTATCTGGACGGGGGCTACGGCCTGGACTGCGCCCAGGACACCGCCGCCGTCATGGATAACGCCGTCAAGGCCATTCTGGACGTGTGCTACGCCGACGCGGTGAAGCTCATTGAGGAGAACCGGGAGCTCATGGACAAGGTGGCGGCCTACCTGCTGGAGAAGGAGACCATCACCGGCGGAGAGATGGTGGCCATCATCGAGGGCCGGGATCCCGCTCTGGTAGAGGACGCCTATGCCTCCACCATGGCCAAGCCCAAGCCCCTCCCCGGCGAGGTGGAGCCTCCGGCGAAGAACATCCACATCGTCAGCGAGCCGGTCCCCCCGCCCGAGCTTCCCCAGGAGGAGGCCCCGGCGGCGAGCGCCGGAGAGGACGAACCCAAGGACGAATAAGGACGGTAAACAAACAGGGCAAGGAAGCTCATCTCTTCCTTGCCCTGTTTTTATACTTGTCCGGTGTGTCCCTGTCCCAGGCGGTAGCCCTGCTCAAAAAAGTGCCTGCATTCCAGCTCGCACTCATCCCCCAGGGCCTCGGTGTACTCCTCCAAAAGAGCGCCGGCGGTGGGGCCGAACAGGAGACGGAGGTTCTTGTACAGCTCTCTCTGCTTTCTGGCGATGGCGTTATACTCTTCACTTTGATAGATGCCGCCCTCGTCAAAGCGTTTGGCCTGGCGGTACAGTTCTTCTATTGATTTCTTCATGTGAATACTCCCCCACATTTTGACATTCAGTGAATGTCATTTGTAGGTGTAATATAACATATACTTTACCCAACTGACAAGCAGTTCGTGTCGAACTGTGTCGAGTGGGTGAGAAATATGTTTAAAAACAAGGGTTCTGACGGAAAATTAAATATCTCCGGAAAGAAAATCAGTGAACTACGGATGGCCTTGCCCGGAAAAATCTCCCAAAAGAAATTGGCGGATATGCTGCAATTGGAAGGTTTGGAAATAGAAAAGAACGCTATCCAGAAAATCGAAAGCGGAGAACGATTTGTCACTGATATTGAATTGAGTGCCTTCGCAAAACTCTTCGGCGTCACAACAGATGATCTCCTCGCCTCTGAGGAAAATTAACAGGCCCTGCCAGCTATACTGGCAGGGCCTGTTCCATAAGGTCAAATTTGTATTGCTATTGTGCGGACATCTTGGTATAATAGGAATAGAATATCCCATCAGAAAGGAGCGATTTCTATGGCGAAAACCGCAAATCTGTATGCCCGTATTGAGCCGGACGTCAAGGAACAGGCCGAGAATATTTTGAACACTCTGGGCATTCCTGTCTCCAATGCCATCAACATGTTCTATAAGCAGATCATTCTGCAGCGGGGGATCCCCTTTGAAATGAAGCTGCCTCAGACCAGGGTGGTGGATATGAGCAGGCTGACTCCGCAGGAACTGGATGAGGAGCTGGAAAAGGGATATCAGGACGTTCTGGCCGGAAGAACAAAGCCAGCCGGCAAAGTTTTTGAGGAACTTCGCAGGGATTACGGCATATGAGGTACACCGTTGATATTGCAAAAGAGGCAGAGGTGGACTTGAGGGAGATCTACGAATATATCGCCTATATCTTACAGTCCCCTCAAAATGCCGTCGCCCAGCTTTTCAGGCTGGAAAAGTGTATCTATTCTCTTGAGACCATGCCGGAGCGGTATCACCGTTATGAAAAAGAGCCCTGGCACAGTCGGGGCTGGCGGCTTATGTCGGTAGACCATTACTGCGTATTTTACATGATAACACATGAGCGAAAGACGGTAAACATCACCCGGGTCCTTTATGGCGGCAGAGATCTGGAGGCCACCCTTACCGACGGTGTGTAAGACCGGCAAAACCGCTCCCCCCGCGGGCGCACACCCAGGTGCGTCCCTACATAAAGCAAGAGAATGTAGGGGCCGACCCATGTGTCGGCCCGCCCCTCCGATCTTCCGTGTATGTCCCCGCAAACAGGCCCCGCCGGTCACCGGCGGGGCCTGTTTTTCTATTCTTTCGCCGTTTGCTCCAGAGTGGAGATATCCCCCGCCTGTATGGCGGGCAGAGCGGTCTTGATCTTCTCCGGCGGCCAGTCCCACCACCGCAGGGTCAGGAGCCGTTCTATAGTCTCCTCCGAAAAGCGGCGCCGAATGATCCGGGCGGGCGTACCCGCCACGATAGTATAGGGGGGTACATCCTTCGTCACCACTGCCCGGGCCCCGATAATGGCCCCGTCGCCGACAGTGACCCCGGCCAGGATCACCGCCTCATACCCGATCCACACATCGCTGCCTATGATGATATCGCCCTTGTTGTCCCAGGCCCGGGCGACCTTCTCCACATCCAGCCCCCACTCCTCAAAAAAGATGGGAAAGGGATAGGTAGTCAGCGAGGAAAGGGCATGATTGGCACTGTTAAAAAGGAATTTTGCGCCGCAGGCAATGGAGCAGAACTTCCCGATCACCAGGCGCTCATGATTGACGGGATAGTGGTAAAGAACATTATTCTTCTGAAACTCTCTGGGGTCGTTGACAAAGTCGTCATAGGTGGTGTATTCCCCCACCGAGATGGAGGGATCGGTCACCACATTTTGCAGATAGACCGTGCTGTGCCCCTGAGAGCGGGGATATATTTTCCATTGCGGGATCATCAGAAAACCTCCTGAGTCAGAATCGTTTTATCCGTAGACGATCCCGCCCTGGGCAATACAACGCTTCACGCATACCACCCTTTCCGCCAAGATGAACTTATCATATACCCCTTTGTAGCATTTTACAAGAACAATTCTTTTATAGATAAATGAACTTTCTCTTATGGGATCCTTGTCCGAAATAATGTAACAAGTGCAACTACCATTGCTGAAAAACTGGCCACTGCAGACAAAATCGTAACAACATAATTGCGATCCTTTTCATATGTGATTTCATTTGCTGACCCGAATAACATAATCCCCAGCAGACCACTCAGCACTGTAAGCATAAGGGAAACAATAAAAATTAATATACAAATTATCTTGTCTGGGAATAAATCCCAGCTTCCAAAAATTATTTCTTTTAAAAACTCTACTGAAATAAGACCACAGGCCAATGCCACGACTCCAAACATAATAGAAAAAATTGTCAGCATGGACTGTGTAATAAAAGAAAATGTTGTCATTGTCATCTTGCCATTTGACTTTCCCCCATTAATTGCTCTGTATAGCATCTTCCAAAAGCCAATGTGCTCCTTTTCGCTGTCTTTCTCTGCATCTTGAACCATTTCTTGCGCCTTAACAATTGCTTTTGCCAGTTTATTGTAATCTATTTCCATGTTCACGTTTTCTATATGATTATTTACTGTCTGCCTTTTCCCCATTGCTCTCCTCTTCTTTCTCTATACTTAGCAGCTTCAAAGAGGTGTTCAATTTACAAATAAGAATTCCTCCAATAGCGAAGCTATTTTTGCGAGACCTCTTTGGGAACCCCTTGCCTCCTGTCAACGAAACGACCGCCGGTTTTCACCGGCGGCCGTCTGATTAGTTATCGGGCCTGTCACATTGCTCAATGACTGGACACTTGGTCATTCTGCCTGCAAGGGACACACCCCATCCGTAAGGTCGCTTCTTTTTAGTACATCCCGCCCATATCGGGGGCGGCGGGGGCGGGAGCGGGAGGCTCGGGCTTGTCGGCCACCAGGGCCTCGGTGGTAAGGAGCACGGCGGCGATGGAGGCGGCGTTCTCCAGGGCGGAGCGGGTCACCTTGGTGGGATCCACAATGCCGGCCTTCATCATGTCGCAGTAGGTCTCGCTGTAGGCATCGTAGCCATAGCCCATCTTGCCCTCCTTGACCTTCTCCAGCACCACGCTGCCGTCCACGCCGGCGTTGACGGCGATCTGGCGCACGGGCTCGGCCAGGGCGGCGGCCACGATCTGCACGCCGGTCTTCTCGTCGCCCTCGGTGGTCTTCAAAAGCTTCTCCACAGCGGGGATGGCGTTGACATAGGCGGTGCCGCCGCCAGCCACAATGCCCTCCTCCACAGCGGCGCGGGTGGCGTTGAGGGCGTCCTCAATGCGCAGCTTCTTCTCCTTCATCTCGGTCTCGGTGGCGGCGCCCACGCGGACAACGGCCACGCCGCCGGCCAGCTTGGCCAGCCGCTCCTGGAGCTTCTCCTTGTCATAGTCGGAGGTGGTCACATCGATCTGGCTGCGGATCTGGGCCACACGGGCCTTGATGTCGGCGCTCTTGCCCGCGCCGCCCACGATAATGGTGTTCTCCTTGGTGACCTTCACCTGCTTGGCACGGCCCAGCATGGCCATGGTGGCGTCCTTCAGCTCCAGACCCACCTCTTCGCTGACCACGGTGCCGCCGGTGAGGGTGGCGATGTCCTGGAGCATCTCCTTGCGCCGGTCGCCGTAGCCGGGAGCCTTGACGCAGCAGACGCTCAAGGTGCCCCGCAGCCGGTTGACGATGAGGGTGTTCAGCGCCTCGCCCTCCACGTCCTCGGCCACGATGAGCAGCTTCTTGCCGGACTGCACCACCTGCTCCAGCAGGGGCAGCAGATCCTGGACGGCGGAGATCTTCTTGTCGGTGATGAGGATAATGGCGTCGTCCAGAACGGCCTCCATCTTCTCCATGTCGGTGGCCATGTAGGGGGTCACATAGCCCCGGTCAAACTGCATACCCTCGACGACCTCGGAATAGGTCTCGGCAGTCTTGGACTCCTCCACGGTGATGACGCCGTCGGAGCCCACCTTCTCCATGGCCTCGGCGATGAGCTTGCCGATGGTCTCATCCCCGGAGGAGATGGCGCCTACCCGGGCGATGTCCTCGGTGCCCTTGACCTTCTTGGAGTTCTTCTTGATCTCGGCGATGGCGGCGTCGGCGGCGGCCTTGATGCCCTTCTTCATGATCATGGGGTTGGCGCCGGCGGCCAGGTTCTTCAGGCCCTCACGGACGATGGCCTGGGTGAGCAGAGTGGCGGTGGTGGTGCCGTCGCCGGCCACGTCGTTGGTCTTGGTGGCCACTTCCTTGACCAGCTGAGCGCCCATGTTCTCCATGGGGTCGGCAAGCTCGATCTCCTTGGCGATGGTGACGCCGTCGTTGGTGATGAGGGGAGAGCCGTACTTCTTATCCAGCACCACGTTGCGGCCCTTGGGGCCCATGGTGATCTTCACGGTGTCGGCCAGCTGGTCCACACCCTTCTGCAGGGCCTTGCGGGCCTCCTCGCCGTAAGCAATGATTTTAGACATGATCCATTACCTCCTAAAATTACTCGACTACGGCGAGAATATCGCCCTGACGCACGATGGTGTACTCCACGCCGTCCACCTTGACCTCGGTGCCGGAATACTTGCTGGTGATGACCTTCTGACCCTTCTTCACGGTCATCTTGACCTCCTTGCCGTCCACCAGGCCGCCGGGGCCCACGGCCACGACCTCGGCCACCTCCGGCTTCTCCTTGGCGCTTCCGGTGAGGATCAGGCCGGACTTGGTCTTCTCCTCGGCCTCCACCATTTTGATGATGACCCGGTCTCCCAAAGGCTTCAGCTTCATAATTGGTTCCTCCTTATATATTTTTTCTTACTTAACGTTTTCAGGTGTTAGCACTCAAATATCCAGAGTGCTAACCGCAAGTAAGATAATACCTCGCCTGCCATAAAAAATCAACCCCCTTTTGTAAAAAAAGGAGGCTGATTTCAAAAAAATTCAATCTTTGTTCATAAACTTTATATTGGAGTTCCAACCCTCACCGCCAGGAGAGCCCCGCGGGATAGAAGAAATTCACCTTTTCCTCGGACAGACGGACGGTAAAGGAGGCGCCCCGGAGGACCTCCCCGTCCACCACCGCCGCGAACTCCCCAGGGGAGGAGACGGTGACGGCGTTCCCGTGCCAGTCCCGGACCAGATGGGAGCATTCCTTATACCGGCCCTTGGCGTATTTGCCCACACATTGGGCGAACTGGAGCAGGGACACATCTCCCACCAGGAGCATGTCCAGCATCCCGTCGTCGGGCATGGCCTCAGGCATTGGGTGGAAGCCGCCGCCGTAGTACTGGCCGTTGCACACACAGACCAGCGCGGTCTTGCCCTTGTGGCGGATGGGCCCCATCTCCACCTCCATGTACCGGGTGATCCCCTTCCAGACGGTGACGATGAGGGAGAGGATATAGGCCAGCTTCTTCCCGATAAACGGCAGGCCCTTGAAGCGGTGCACCCCCGCCGCCACCCGGGCGTCCACCCCCAGGCAGACGATATCCAACCCCAGAAATCCGTTGCAGTCGATGAGATCCAGGGCCGCCTGGGGCCCCTCCCGGAGGGCGGTAATGTCAAAAAAGCGATCCCGGGCCTCCCTGCCGAACATACGCAGGAAGTCGTTGCCTGTGCCCAACGGCACATTGGTCACCGCCGCCTGGGCCTGGCCCGCGGCGGCGTTCACCACCTCATTGAGGGTACCGTCCCCGCCGCAGGCGTAGAGCCGCACGGGCCCGCCCTGCTCTATGGCCTCCCGGGCCAGCCGTCTGGCGTCTCCCGCCCCGGTGGTATAGACCACCTGATGATCCCCCTCCGGAAAGGCCCGGCGGATCTGCTCCAGCAGTTCCCTGGCTCTGCCGGAGCGACCGGCGGTGGGATTGATGATAAATACGTGCCGCATCAGAACAGATCCACCCGCTGCTCGGGCCGCGCCAGCCGGGCC
Organism: uncultured Pseudoflavonifractor sp.; assembly: GCA_947651395.1. GTDB lineage: Bacteria > Bacillota > Clostridia > Oscillospirales > Oscillospiraceae > Vermiculatibacterium. The sequence goes on from CANSYW010000012.1 coordinate 29,065, forward strand.
GCCAGAGCGGCGGCCTCCGCCCTCGTCACCAGCTCATCCGGCCGGAAGGACAGGTTTTCGTCCACTCCCGTGAGGATCCCCTTGGCGTAGAGGCCATAGATGGCCTGGGCGCCCTCCTCCCGCAGGGAGACATCCTTCACCGCCCCCATGACCTTTACCACATCGTTCCGGGTGGGCAGGCTCCGGGCCAGGCTGGTGGCGGCGAAGACCCGGGCCAGCTCCCGCCGGGTGATCTGCCGCTCATAGCCCTCAAACTGTCCCGCCGAGATGATGCCGCTGGCCAGGCAGTAGTCCACCGCCTCGGTGTACCAGGGGGAGGTCACATGGGCGGTGGTGTGGAAGGTGTCTCCCTTGTAGCGGCTGTCCATATTGGCCGCCATCTGCAGGGCCTCGGCCACCGTCACCTCCCGCCCCGGTTCAAAGGCGTTGTTTCCGGTGCCCGACATAATGCCGGTATTATAGGCCAGATCCACCCACAGCGCGTACCAGTCCCGGCCCTTCACATCGGTAAAGGCGGGGGTGCGGCCCCGGGTGAGGGGAAACTGGCTGCCTCCTACCCCCAGCCCCTGGAGGATGCCGGGGAGCCGGAACAGCGGGGTGATGGTACGGGCGCCGTCCGGCGCGGTGAGCATCAGCGCGTCCAGACCGCCGCTCACCCCCAGCTCCACCTTTTCATAGGTGAGGGGATAGACCTCATTGGTCTTTTTCCCGTCCCGGCCGGTATAGGGCAGCACGCTCACCACACCCCAGCGGTTTCCCTTCTGGGCAATATAGAGTCCGTAGCCCGCGGGCATCAGGGTGTCATACTCCGGCTGGATGAGATACTTTCCGTCCGTCCGGATAACCCCCAGCCGTCCCCCCAGGTTTACCGCCGCCATCCCCAGGGAGAAGGAGACCACCGAGTCATATTGCAGAGGGATGACCACGCCGCCGTCCGGGCCCACAAAGCCCCATTTTCCCTCCTCCTCGGCCTGGGCCAAGCCCTCCTGGTAGCCGTGGACGGTGAGGGCCGAGGCCGCGGGCACGGCGCCCAGAAACAGGCACAAAGACAGGACAAGGGCCCCAAGGCGTCTTCCATCCTTCATTTTCCTTCTCCCCTCCTTCCAAGATATTGGAACAGGTCACATCGGAGCATTCCGTTATAGAGCTTCCGCTTCTTGTCCGCCGTTTTTCCGAAGGTGCGCTCAAACTCGGTATGGGAGCTCATCAGATAGAGGCTCCACCCCGCCGGAACGCCCCTCCAGGCCTTGCCAAAGGCGGCGTACAGTCCCTCCGCCTCCCGCTTTTCCATGATCCGTTCTCCATAGGGCGGGTTGGTCACCACACGGCCCTCCGGCTCGGAGGGGGCAAACCTTGTGGCGTCGGCCACGGAGAAGCGGATCATATCCTCCACTCCCGCCTTGGCCGCATTGGCCCGGGCCAGCTCCACCGCCTGGGGATCGATATCTCCCCCCCAGATGTCATAGCTGCCGTGATACTCCAGATCCATGGCCCGGTCGCCCTCCTCCATCCACAGCTTCGCCGGGATCCAGCTCCACCGCTGGGCGGGGAAGGAGCGCTCCAGGCCGGGGGCCCGGTTTTTTGCGATCAGAGCGGCCTCAATGGGGATAGTGCCCGAGCCGCAGAAGGGATCCCGGAGGGAGCCCCTGCCCCGGTAGCGGGACAGCAGCACCATTCCCGCGGCCAGAGTCTCCCGCAGAGGGGCGGTCACCGACATGGCCCGGTAGCCCCGCTTGTGGAGGCTGGGCCCTGTGGTGTCCAGGAAGAGTTCGGCCGCATCTTTCATGATCATCAGCCGGATCTGATAGACCGCCCCACTCTCGGGCAGCCGCTCCAGACCATACTTCTCCCCCAACGCGTCCCCCACGGCGGCCCGGACCACGGCGCAGCAGCGCTGTTCCGAGCTGAGCTGGGAATCGATGCTCCGGCACCGGACGGGAAAGGCCCCCTCCCGGGGGATGAACCGCGCCCAGTCCAGCGCCCTGACCCCGTCATAGAGGGCGTCAAAATCCCGGGTCTCAAAGGCGCCCAGGCGGAGAAGCACCCGCTCGCCGGTGCGCAGATTCAGATTGGCCCGGATCATGGCGCTCTCGTCCCCCTCAAAAAGCACCCGTCCGTTTTCCCCGCGGACCCCGGACAGCTCCATGCGCCGCAGCTCTTCCGCGCAAAGCCCCTCCAGTCCGAACAGCGTGGGCACCGAAAAAGTCAGCTTCTCCACCTGTTTTCACCTCGTTTTCGTATAAAAACCCATTTTAATTTAGGATACTTCTATTATAGACCTTTTTCCCCCGTTTGGCAACGGGCAAAAGAGGAATATTTAGACAATTTTCTAAATGTACTTGACAACCCGCTGCCCCGGTGCTATCATTTAGACAAACATCGAAACGAGGTGATGGATTTGTCCTTTCAAGCCACCTTCAAAGCCCTCTCCGACCCCACCCGCCGGGCCATCCTGGATCTTTTGAAGGACGGGGCCAAGACTGCCGGAGAGATCGGCAGCTCTTTTGAGATGACGGGGGCCACCGTCTCCCACCATCTGTCGGTGCTCAGGGAGGCCGGGCTCATCAACGATGAGCGGCGGGGAAAATTTATCTGTTATGAACTCAATCTGTCCGTATTGGACGAGATCACCGGCTGGGTAGCCGGTCTGAAAGGAGCCGATCCCCATGAAAAGTAAAAAAGCTATCGTCACCATGTGGTGCCTGTCCCTGCTCCCCTTCCTGCTGGTAGCCCTGTGCTGGTCCCAGCTGCCCGAGATGGTCCCCACACATTGGGGCCTGAACGGACAAGTCAACGGCTGGAGCCCCCGGATCGCCCTGTGGGGCCTGTGCGCCATCGCCCCCGCCCTCTCCCTGGGGATGCAGTTTCTCCCCCGTTTGGATCCCAAAAAGGAAAATTACGAGAAATTTCAGGGCCGCTATGACTTCTTCGGCCCCCTGGTCCCCCTGATCCTGCTGGTGTGCGTGGCGATCACCCTGTCGGAGAGCCTGTGGCCCGGCCGGATCAACGTGGGACGCACCATCGGAGTGCTCGTCGGGCTGCTGTTCATCGTCACGGGCAACCTGATGGGCAAGGTGAAGTCCAATTGGTTCATGGGCTTCCGCACCCCCTGGGCCCTCTCGGATCCCGACGTGTGGAACAAGACCCAGCGCATGGGCGGGTGGGTGTTCTTCCTGGCCGGGCTGGCCGAGCTTATCCTCTCCCTGCTGGCCCCGGAAAAGATCTTTTTTGCCGTCTTTTTCGTCCTCCTCTTCGGCGGCATCATCCTGACCCATTTCATGAGCTGGAAGTGGTTTCGGGACAAAAAGGGATCCTTGTCCTGAATGATACTGACCAAAAGAAGCCCCGCCGCGGACAATGGGTTCCGCGGCGGGGCTTCTTTCCTTTTTACACTTAATCGTACAAACTGGTATATCCCAAATCGGCGATCGTATAGCCATAGCTCCCCAGATGCTCCTCCAAAATATAGTCCACAAAGGCCAGGGCGAACAGGCAGTTGTAATGAGCCGTTTCTTCAAAGACGGACATAGCCGGGGCATAGCCCTCCACCCTCTCAAATCTGAAGGCATATTGTTCACTGATCTCTCCTATTGGAATATAAGCGCTCCCTGACACATCGGGCGTCGTCGAATTGTTTTGAGCTCTATAGTAATAGTAGCTGACCGTCGCGTTCGAACCCTCTAAAGGTATTACAACCAAGACTCTTGATGTGGTTCCCCCGTATAGGTGGGTATACCCCGCTACAACAGCATCCTCCCAGCCATCGATCAGGATGTATTCCTCCACCCCGGAATCTTTTATATTTCTTTCCGTGTAGGCCTTGTCTCCACTAACGCTATCATTGGCGTTTGCCGCGATCCAATCCTTCAAAAGCGCGAAGGCCGACTCCCTGCGCTCCTCAGGGCTCTCCACAGCGGTGCGCAGCGTCCCCTTGGTGTTCTCCCCGCCGGTGTCCCCGGGAGTGAAGAGGTAGTAGAACATGTAATCGGTATTGAGCTTGGGCATTGCCATTTCTCTATTTCTTGCCTCCTCCCTTCTTTCCATCGCAAAGGAAGAAAACGAGTATCATCTTTTCCATTGGCTGTTGGATGCCTCTCTTGCCTCAGGTCCTATCCTCAGCTGTATCGTCATGATAAGGACTCTGATCGGCAAAAAATCAAAAAAGCTTCTCATTGCCGCGATCGTGTGTTCCCTTCCCTTTATTGTTTTGCTCATCCTCCTTCTTTTCGAACTTCTGATTTCTTCCTTTTAACCGGTTTTGCTATCTCATCTTCCTCACCGGACCTTCTCTGCCTTTCTTTTTCCAGTGCCCTATGATAGAAAAAACTGTCAGCTAGCGAAGGAAAAGGGGTTGCTTTATCTACGGACGACAAGCGCAACGAACCGTCGAAAAACGGTTCATCAAAGAGACCCTTGGCCGAATTGGCAAATATGGCAAAAAAGGTATTGCTTTCTGCGGGCATTATGCTTTTTGCTCTTCTTTGCGCAATGTTTCTTTCTATTGCGGGCAACTATGCTGACTACGATCTTTTCACCTGGTTACTTGCGGTCTTTTTTGCTTTCGGCCCCGCACTTGTCTGTGCCGTAATGGGAATGGCGCTAATGGAGAGAAAATCAAAAAAGCTGTTGATCGCCCTTGGCGTTTGGTTTGCTCTTTTCATTTTACTGTTTATCATTATGATAATAGAAACCGCTTACTACGGCTCCTAGCACTTGTAAAAAATCATTAAGGACATTGCTTACTCCTGTTAAGAGAGCTATTCTCCTCTTCTTGCATTGTTAAAATATTAACGTTAAATAATTGACAATATTGACTGGCGGGTGTATAATAGAATTGTACCAAGGGAATCCCTGGTCATATCAGAAAGGAGCTGATGGAAATGCCCTGGCTGCCCAGTGTGGTGTGGCTCATTTTGCTCATCTTCTTCGCCGTGGCGGAGGCGGCCACCGTGGGCCTGGTGTCCATCTGGTTCGCCGCCGGCGCCCTGGTAGCTCTGCTGTCCACTTTTTTCACCACCAACATCTGGCTTCAGGTGGGGATCTTCCTTCTGATCTCCGCCGTCACCCTGGCCCTGGTGCGGCCTTTGGCGGGAAAGTACGTCACTCCGGAGCGGGTGGCCACCAACGCCGACCGGGTCATCGGCCGCCAGGCCGTAGTCACCGAAGCCGTCGACAACCGCGCTGAGACCGGCGCGGTGAAGGTACTGGGCACGGTATGGACCGCCCGATCCACCTCGGAGGCCGCCATTCCGGCGGGCGCCGCCGTCACCGTTGAACGCATTGAGGGGGTCAAGCTTTTTGTCACCCCCGTCAAAACAGAAAAGGAGTGAATGTTATGCCCTTACCCATGAAGATCGTTCTTATCGTTCTGGCCGTCTTTATTCTGGCGGTGATCTTCCTCAACCTGAAGATCGTTCCCCAATCCCGGGCCTACGTCATCGAACGCCTGGGCTCCTTCCACACCGTGTGGGGCAACGGCGTCCACTTCAAGATCCCCTTCGTGGAGCGGGTGGCCAAGGTGGTCTCCCTGAAGGAGCAGGTGGTGGACTTCGCCCCCCAGCCCGTCATCACCAAGGATAACGTCACCATGCAGATCGACACGGTGCTCTACTTCGCCATCACCGACCCCAAGCTCTACACCTACGGCGTGGAGCACCCCATGTCCGCCATTGAGAACCTCACCGCCACCACTCTGCGGAACATCATCGGCGAGCTGGAGCTGGATCAGACCCTCACCAGCCGGGACATCATCAACTCCAAAATGCGCGCCCTGCTGGACGAGGCCACCGACCCCTGGGGCATCAAGGTCAACCGGGTGGAGCTGAAGAACATCATCCCGCCCCGGGAGATCCAGGACGCCATGGAGCGCCAGATGAAGGCGGAGCGGGAGCGACGGGAGTCCATCCTTCAGGCCGAGGGCACCAAGCAGTCCCAGATCCTGGTGGCCGAAGGCGAGAAGCAGTCTGTGATCCTCAAGGCCGAGGCCGCCAAGGAGGCCGCCATCAAGAAGGCCGAGGGTGAAAAGGAGGCCCGCATCATGGCCGCCCAGGCCGAGGCCCAGGCCATCCTCCAGGTCCAGGAGGCCACCGCCCAGGCCCTGAAGCTGCTCAACGAGGCCGCCCCCACCGACCAGGTGGTGAAGCTCAAGGCCCTGGAGGCCTTTGGGAAGGCCGCCGACGGCAAGGCCACCAAGCTCATTATCCCCAGCGAGATCCAGGGCCTGGCCGGTCTGGCCGCCAGCGCCAGAGAGATCTTTACCGAGGAGAAGGGGCCCGACAAGAAATAAGTCCGTTCCCCCAGGAAAACAAGAGCGAGCCCGTGGGCTCGCTCTTGTTTTTTTCCTTCTTTTATGCTATCATGCTATTATCTATTGCTGTATCTTCCCCGCTCAATAAGGAGGTGTTCCTGTTGCACAAAAAGGGGCTGTCCCACCTGCTGGAGCCAAGCTTCCGGCTCTATTTCATTTTCCTGGCCGCCTTCGCTCTGGCCACCGCCCTGGCGGGCCACTACGCCCTTGCCGTGGCGGAGGCCTTCACCGTGCTGGTACTGTTCCTCTATTTCCGGGGCCGCAGTGACGCCAGGCGCAAGGAGATCCTGGGCTACATCGAGAACATCACCTACAACATGGACGTGGCCGCCAAGGACACCATGGTCAACGCCCCCCTGCCCATGGTCATCTTCCGGCCCGAGACCGAAGAGGTCATCTGGTCCAACGACCGCTTCCTCCAGATCACCGGGGAGCGGGATCATCTCTTCGACCGGAAGATCACCGACGCCGCCCCCGGCTTTGACCCCCGCTGGCTCATGGAGGGAAAGACCCAGTGCCCCAACGAGGTCTCCCTGGACGGACGCCGGTTCCTGGTCTTCGGCCACCTGGTGCGCACCGACGACAAGAGCGCCCGCAGCTACCTCGCCACCACCTACTGGGTGGACGTCACCGACTTCTCCCAGCTCCGGGACCAGTTCTACGAGACCCGTCCGGTGCTGGCCATCCTCAACCTGGACAATTACGAGGAGCTGTTCAAGGGCGTGAGCGACAATGTGAAGTCCGCCATGCTCTCCGACATCAACCGCTGTCTGGACGCCTGGTGTGCCCCCACCGAGGGGCTGCTGTGCCGGTATGACCGGGATCACTACCTGCTGGTTTTTGACGAGCGGTATCTGGACGCCTTTGTGGAGAAGAAATTTGACATTCTGGATCAGGTCCATGAGATCGTCAATCCCAACGGTCTGCCCTCCACCCTGTCCATCGGCGTGGGCCGGGACGCGGAGACCTACGCCGACCTCTTCCAGTTCGCCTCTCTGGCCCTGGAGATGGCCCTCAGCCGGGGCGGCGACCAGGCCGTGGTGAAAAACCGCTTCAACTTCGAGTTCTATGGCGGACGCCGGGCCAGCGACACGGAAAAGCACACCAAGGTAAAAAGCCGGGTCATGGCCAACGCCCTCTCCGAGCTTATCGGGGACGCCTCTCAGGTCTTTATCATGGGCCACAAGTTCCCCGACCTGGACTGCGCGGGCCCTGCCGCGGGACTGATGGCGGTGGCCCGGAAGCGGGGGGTGAGCGCCCACATTCTCCGGGACAGTGAGCCCAACCCCGCCGAGGCCATGCTCTCCGAGCTCGCCCAGCTGCCGGAATACGAGGGGGTCTTCCTCTCCCCCGCCGACGCCATGATCCTCTCCGACGCCAACTCCCTGCTCATCGTGGTGGACACCAACCGGCCCGAGCAGGTCCTCTCCCAGGAATTTCTGGAGTCGGTGAACAAGGTGGCGGTCATCGACCACCACCGCCGGGCCGCCAGCTACATTGAGGGGGCCGCCCTCAACTTTCACGACCCCGCCGCCTCCTCCGCCTCCGAGTTGGTGGCCGAGCTCCTGCAAAACATTCTGGAGCCCCGTGACCTCCTCCAGCGGGAGGCCGAGGCCCTTATGGCGGGCATCGTGCTGGACAGCAAAAACTTCACCACCCGCACCGGCTCACGCACCTTTGACGCGGCGGCCTTCCTCCGCCGGGCGGGAGCGGACACCACCGAGGTACGCAGGTTCTTCAAATCCGACCTGCGGCAAACCACCGTCCGCTACGAGATCATGAAGGAGGTCCGGATGTTCCGGGACGGCATGGCCATCGCCGCCATCGACCACACCGTGGACCGCATTGCCGCGGCTCAGGCCGCCGACGAGCTGCTCACCGTCTCCGGGGTCAACGCCTCCTTCGTCCTCTTCCCCGACGGTGAGCGGGTCATCCTCTCCGCCCGGAGCCTGGGAGAGGTCAACGTCCAGGTCATTCTGGAGGCCCTGGGAGGCGGCGGCAACGCCGCCGTGGCCGGGGCTCAGATCCCCGGCAAGACCCTGGAGGAGGTTCAGGCTGAGCTCCAGGCGGCCATCGACCGGTACTGTGAGGACGCCTGACATATTCCTCCATCAACAACATACAAAGGAGTTTTTTACCATGAAAGTCATTCTTCAGCAGGACGTAAAGGGTCAGGGCAAAAAGGGTCAGCTCATCGACGTCAGCGACGGCTACGCCCGCAACTTCCTTCTGCCCAAAAAGCTGGCTGTGATCGCCACCGCGGAAAACCTGAACACCATGAAGCAGCAGGAGAAGGCCCGCCTGGCCCAGGAGGCCGCCGAACGGGCCGCCGCCATGGAGATCGTAGAGAAGCTCAAGGGCTGCATGGTAAAGATCCCCGCCAAGGCAGGAAACGGCGGCAAACTCTTCGGCTCCGTGACCTCCAAGGAGGTCTCTGAGGCTCTGAAGGCCCAGTTCGGCATCGACATCGCCAAGGCAAAGATCGTTATGGACGATCCCATCAAGGCCTTCGGCACCTATCAGCTCAAGTGCAAGCTGGGCTATGAGATCAGCGGCACGGTGAATGTGGTGGTGACCGAAGCGTAAAGCCAGGGTCCGCGAGAAAGTCCGGACTGCAGCGTGACACAGCAACCTACATCTCAAGGAGGTGACCCCATATGGACGAGCTCCTCTCCCGCCAGGCTCCCCACTCCGTAGAGGCTGAGCAGGCGGTGCTGGGCTCTCTGCTCATCGACGAGCGCTGTATTCCCCAGGTGGTGGAGGCCCTGAAGCCTGAGGATTTTTATCTGCGCCAAAACCGGGAGATCTACGAGTGCATCTGCTCCATGTTCAACTACTCTGAGACCATCGACCCGGTGACCGTGCTGGATAAGATGAAGCAGAACGGCGTCTATGACGAGAACGCCTCCTACGAATATATCAAACAGCTCATGCTCATCACCCCCACTGCCGCCAACGTCAGTGAGTATGTGAGCATCGTCCGGGACAAGTCTCTCCTGCGCCGGGTCTCCGACACCGCCGGGACGGTCACCGCCATGATCCAGGAGGGCACCGTCACCGCCCAGGAGGCTCTGGACGCCGCCGAGCAGCGCTTCTACGCCATTCGGCAGGGCCGTTCCGCCCAGGGGCTGGAGCACATCTCCAGCGTGATCTATTCCGTTTACGACCGGCTCAACGAGCTTGCCGCCAGCGGCTCCGCCGTGCCGGGGCTGTCCACCGGTCTGGTGGACGTGGACGCCGCCATCTCGGGTCTGAATCGCTCCGACCTGGTCCTCCTGGCCGCCCGTCCCGGCATGGGCAAGACCTCTATGGCCCTGAACATTCTTCTCCACACCGGCAAATTCTCCGGCAAATCGGTGGTCTACTTCTCCCTGGAAATGAGCCGGGAGCAGCTGGCCATGCGCCTGATCGCCGGGGAGAGCTTTGTGGACAACAAACGTCTGGTCACCGGACGGCTGAGCGAAAACGACTGGTCCAAGATCGCCGCCGCCTCCGCCGCTTTGAACCAGACCCAGATCTACATCGACGACAACCCCATGCTCTCGGTGTCCGACATGAACGCCAAATGCCGCCGGGTGGATAACCTGGGGCTGGTCGTCATAGACTACCTTCAGCTCATGACCTCCGCCGGCGGCCCCGGCCGTTCCAGCGACAATCGTCAACAGGTGGTCAGCGACATCTCCCGAAGCCTGAAGATCATGGCCAAGGATCTCAACGTGCCCATCCTCTGTCTGAGCCAGCTCTCCCGGGCTAATGAGTCCCGGGCGGATAAGCGCCCCATGCTCTCCGACCTGCGGGAATCGGGCGCCATCGAGCAGGACGCCGACATTGTCATGTTCCTCTATCGGGAGGGCTACTATGACGCCGACACCGACGACCCCAACCTGGCCGAGTGCATTATCGCCAAAAACCGCCACGGAGAGACCGGCTCGGTGCCCCTCCAGTGGCTGCCTGAATACACCACCTTCACCTCCATCGACCGGCGGCATGAAGAGTACTGAGCCCCGCCTCCCCAACGCGGAGGCCTTTATCCGGCAGCACGCCATGTTCCCCCCCGGCTCCAGAGTGCTCTGCGCCATCTCCGGGGGGACGGATTCCATGTGCCTGCTCCACTTTCTCTCCCGGCGGGAGGATCTCACCGTGGCGGCCGCCCACTACAACCATCAGCTTCGGGGGGCGGAGAGCGACAGGGACGAGACCTTTGTCCGGGAGATCTGCCGGCAATGGGACATCCCCCTCACCGTGGGCCGGGGCGATGTGAGGGCCTTCGCCCGGCGGGAGAAGCGCTCCCTTGAGGAGGCCGCCCGGACTTTGCGCTACACCTTTTTGTTCCAGGCCGCGGAGACGGAGCGCTGTCAGGTCATCGCCACCGCCCACAACGCCGACGACAATGCCGAGACCCTGCTGCTCCACCTTCTGCGGGGCAGCGGCTTGAGCGGTCTTACCGGCATCACCCCCACCCTCTATCAGCTGGCACGCCCCTTCCTCACCACCTCCCGCGGGGAGCTGGAGGACTATCTGGCCGCCTGGGGCCTCCCCCATGTGGAGGACAGCTCCAACACCGACGACTCCTACACCCGCAACCGGGTGCGCCATCAGCTCCTCCCCCTTTTGGAGGAGCTGAATCCCGGCTTTGTCCGCCGCCTGTGCTCCGCCATCCCCCGGCTGCGGGAGGACAACGACCTTCTGGACTCCCTGGCCAAACAGCTTTTCCTGCAGGCCGGACGACGGGAAGAAGATCTGGTCATTCCCGCCGCCGCCATCGCCCAGGCCCCTCCTCCGGTGGCCGCCCGGGCAGTGCGGCTGCTGCTGGCCGAGGCCGCCGAAGGAGACTGGGACTGTTCCGCCGCACACATCGGGGCGGTGCTCTCCCTGTGCCGGGGCGACAGCCCCTCCGCCCGGGTCTCCCTCCCCCATCAGCTCACCGCTCTGCGGGAATACGGCGACCTTGTCTTTACCCATTCGCCCCACCCTGAGCCCGTAGAGGAATTTGTCCCCCGGGAGGGAGACACCCCCCTTCCCGGCACGGACTGGCTGGTGAGGCTGGCCGTCCCCCCCTGGCCCGGGCTTGTGATCCGCTCCCGGCAGACGGGAGACGAGATCACCCTTTCCAACGGCCACAGGCGGAGCCTGAAAAAGCTCTTCATCGACCGGAAGATCCCCAAAGCGCTGCGGGACAGCTTTCCCGTGGCCGCCGACGGCGACGGCGTGATCTTCGCCGCCCCCTTCGGCCCCAACCTGTCCCACCCCCGATCCAGAGAGATCCAAATTACAGATATAAGGGAGACAACACCATGAACAGCATGAAAGAGGACATTCAAAAGATACTCATTTCCGAAGAAGAGCTGAAGGCCAGAGTTCAGGAACTGGGCCGGCAGATCAGCGCCGACTACGCCGGAAAGGAGCCTTTGCTGGTCAGCGTCCTGCGGGGCTCGTACATCTTCATGGCCGACCTGACCCGGAGTATCGACTGCTTCTGCCGGCTGGACTTTATGGCCGTGTCCTCTTACGGCTCGGGCACCGTCTCCTCCGGACAGGTGAAGATCGTCAAGGATCTCTCCGACTCCATCGAGGGCAAGGATGTGATCGTGGTGGAGGACATTCTGGACAGCGGCAATACCCTCAACTACCTCATCCAGGTCCTCAAGGCCCGCCATCCCGCCTCCATCCGGCTGGCTACCCTTTTAGACAAACCCTCCCGCCGGGTCAAGCCCATCACCGCCGATTATGTGGGCTTTACCGTCCCCGACGAGTTTGTGGTGGGCTACGGTCTGGATTATGACGAGCGCTATCGCAACCTGCCTTACATAGGGGTGCTCAAGCCCTGTGTGTATCAAAAGGGCTGAGGATCCCTCTCCCCGCGCTACGGCCCTTAGAAAAGGAGTGTTTTTCCTTTGAACAAGAAAATGGACGGAAGAGACCTGGGCTTTCTGGGGCTCATCGTGCTGATATTGCTGGTCACCGTCTTTGCCCTCCGGGGCCTGGACGCCTCTCCCAGTCCCTCCTGGGCGGACATCCGCTCCCTTATTGAGACACAGCAGGTCAGCGAGCTGCGCGTCAAGGACAACGTCCTCACCATGAAGCTCAAGCAACCCTGGAACGGCCAGGATGTGGTCACCGTCAAGCTGTACTCCTCCGAGCTTTTCTATCTGGAGTTCAACGACACCCTGGCGGCCCAGGATCGGGCGGGCATCCTCACCGACTACGACTACCCCCAGTCCACCACCGCGCCCTGGTGGGTCTCCTTCCTGCCCTGGGTGGCCATTCTGGGCTTGTTTGCCCTGCTCTGGCACAACATGATGCTCCGGCAGTCCGGCGGAGGCGGGGGGGCCGGCCCCTCCGCCAGCCGATTCAGCCGGGCCCGCACCCGCACCGTGGACGCCGAGGGAAAAAAGGTCACCTTTGCCGACGTGGCGGGCTCCGACGAGGAGAAGGCGGAGCTTCAGGAGGTGGTGGAGTTCCTCAAGGAGCCCCAGCATTTTCTGGAGCTGGGCGCCCGTATCCCCAAGGGCATCCTCCTGGTAGGCCCTCCGGGCACCGGTAAGACACTCCTGGCCAAGGCCGTGGCCGGAGAGGCCGGGGTGGGCTTTCTGTCCATCTCGGGCTCCGACTTTGTAGAGCTCTATGTGGGCGTAGGCGCCAGCCGGGTCCGGGATCTTTTTGACCAGGCCAAGAAGGACTCTCCCGCCATCGTCTTCATCGACGAGATCGACGCCGTGGGCCGCCAGAGAGGCGCGGGCCTGGGCGGCGGCCACGACGAGCGGGAGCAGACCCTGAACCAGCTCCTGGTGGAAATGGACGGCTTCGCCGCCAACGAGGGCGTGGTGGTGCTGGCCGCCACCAACCGGGTGGATATCCTGGATCCCGCCCTTCTGCGCCCCGGCCGCTTTGACCGGCAGGTCTACGTGGGCGCCCCCGACGTGAAGGGCCGGGAGGAGATCCTCAAGGTCCACACCCGGAGCAAGCCCATGGCCGAGGATGTGGATCTGTCCGTGCTGGCCAAGTCCACCGCCGGCTTCACCGGCGCGGATCTGGAAAATCTCTGCAATGAGGCCGCCCTCCGGGCCGCGGGACGCCGGGAGAAATTCATCTCCATGGCCGACTTCCAGGAGTCCGTCATCAAGGTGCTGGCCGGCCCCGAGAAGAAGAGCCGGGTGGTCATAGAGCGGGAGCGGAAGCTCACCGCCTACCATGAGGCGGGCCACGCTCTGGTCATCCACGCCCTGCCCACCCAGGATCCCGTTCACCAGATCACCATTGTCCCCCGGGGCATGGCGGGGGGCATGACCATCCACCTGCCCAGGGAGGACAAATCCTTCCAGTCCCGGCAGGAGCTCACCGACCGCATCGCCGTATGCCTGGGCGGCCGCTGCGCTGAGCAGCTGGTGCTGGGCGACGTCTCCACCGGTGCCGGCAACGACCTGCAGCAGGCCAGCCATATCGCCCGGAACATGGTCATGCGCTACGGCATGAGCGACCGTCTGGGCAATGTGGTCTTTGACTCCGGCCACGACGAGGTCTTTATCGGCCGGTCCATGGCCCAGGCCAAGACCTATTCCGAGGAGACCGCGAACCTCATTGACGAGGAGGTCAAAGCCCTGCTGGACGGGGCCTATCAGACCTGCGTGGACATTCTCACCCGGGAGCGGGCCAACCTGGACAAGGTGGCGGCCTATCTGCTGGAGCATGAGACCATAGACAGCGAGACCTTCGAGGCCCTGATCAAGGGAACTCTGTAACCTTAGAAAGGAGGCGCTCCCCTTGAAAAAGCGGATATTGACCCTTCTGGCCGCTTTGGCGCTGGTGCTGGGTCTGGCCCTGCCTGCCCTGAGCGCCTCCACCGATCCGGTGTATCTGCTGGCGGTAAACGACAGAATGTGCGACCTGCCCAACGGCACCCTGCCCATCTCCATCGGCGGGGTCATCTACGTCCCCTATACCGTCTTTGACAAGGACAGCGCGGGCGTTGATCTGGGTGTCTACTACGGCATCAGTCAGGACCGGGGCACCGTGCTCACCCTCTACGCCCTCTCCGGCCGGCTCACCTTCACCATCAGCAACAGCGCCTGCACGGACGGTCAAGGCAATTCCCTGAACTGGCAAGCCCATATCCGAAACGGCATTCCCTACGTTCCCGCCTCCGCCGTATGCGGCTTTTTCGGCCTGAACTACTCCTTTCTGCCCACCCCGGATCGGGGCACCCTGATCCGCATCACCAACTCCTCAGCCACCATCTCCGACAGCAGCTTTCTCACCTCGGTGACCCTCCATATGACCACCCGCTACAACAACATCATCCAGAGCCGGGACTCCCTCCCCATTCCCGCCTCCAGCATTACCCCCGTCCCCACCTCCACCCTCACCCCCGGCGGAAGTCAGAACTCCCGGGAGGACGTGCGGGTCTACCTCGCCATCGACGCCTCGGCCTCGGAAAACGACCTCACCGCCCTCTTCCCGGCGGGTGTTCACGCCCTCTTCCTCTTCACCCCCGACTCCCTGACCGCCCGAAGCGCCCAGGTGCGCCGGGCCGTGGCCCAGGGCCACTCTGTGGGCCTCATCGTAGAGGGAGAACCGGAGACCGCCCTGGAGCAGCTGGAGCGGGGCAATGAGCTGCTCTCCCATATCGCCCGGGTGCGCACCCGGATCGTCTCCGCCCCCGGCAGCCTCACCGATGCCCTCACAAACGCCGGCTGGGCCTGCTGGCAGCCCAACATCACCGGGCAGAGCGCCTTTGCCCTGCTGGCCAATCTGGAGCTGAAGCAGTCGGTGGGCCGTATGGAGCTGCCCGCCAGCTCCACCACTGTCAGCCGGGTCATCAGCCAGCTCCAGGAGGATCACTACACCCTCCGCCAGCCCCTGGAGACAGAGCTATGAGGCGGGAAGTCTATCTGGACAACGCCGCCACCGCCTTCCCCCGGGCCCCGGGCGTAGGAGCGGCCATGGCCGTCTGCGCGGACACCGTGGGCGCCAACGTGGGCCGGGGCGCCTCCCCGGCCGCTCAGCGCTCCGGCGGCGTGGTGTGGGAGACCCGGGAGCTGCTCTGCCGGCTCCTGAGCGCCCCCGCCCCGCAAAATGTCATCCTGACCCCAGGCGCCACCTGGGGTCTTAATTTTATGCTCAAGGGCCTGCTCCGCCCCGGCGACCGGGTCCTTACCACTCCTATGGAGCATAACGCCGTCCTGCGCCCTCTGGAGCAGCTGAAGTCCGCCGGAGTCACGGTGGAGCTCCTCCCCTGTGATGGGGAGGGCATCCTCCTTTTGGAGGCGGCCGAACCGCTTCTGGCGGGAGCCAGGGCGGTGATCCTGGCCCACGCCTCCAACCTCACCGGAGGGATCCAGCCGATAAGAGAGCTGGGCAGGCTCTGCGGGAGGGCGGGCGTCCTCCTCCTGGTGGATGCCGCCCAGACCGCCGGCCATCTCCCCCTGGACATGACCGGCTGGGGGATCGACGGCCTGGCCCTGCCCGGTCACAAGGGCCTGCTGGGCCCCCAGGGCATCGGGGCCCTGATCCTCACCGACGCCTTGGCCGCCATGCTGGAGCCCCTGGTCAGCGGGGGCACCGGGAGCTGGTCGGAATCCCCCCTCATGCCCCCCTGCCTCCCCGATCGGTTTGAGCCGGGAACCCTGAACCTCCCCGGCGTCTACGGGCTCCACGCCGCCCTCACCTATGGGGAAGCTCAGGGAGCGGCCCTCATGGAGCGCCAGCGAAAACTGGGGCGCTGGCTGTGGGCCCGGCTCAAGGAGTATGAGGGTCACGGTCTCACCGTCCCCGGCCCCGACGCCTCAGGCCGGATAGGGGTGGTCAGCGTGGACTTCCCCGGGCGGGACAACGGGGAGATGGCCTTTCTGCTGGAGGATCGCTATTCCATCCACACCCGCTCGGGCCTTCACTGCGCCCCCACCGCCCACGCCCACCTGGGCACCTTCCCCCAGGGCATGGTGCGTTTCTCCGTGGGGAGCTTTACCACCTTTGAGGACATCGACTATGTCCAGGGGGCCGTGGGACAGCTCCTGACATGACCTGCATACGACAAAGGGCCGGGACTTTCGTCCCGGCCCTTCTTATATGTTCTATCGCTCTTCCCGCACCGCCCGCCAGGCGCCCAGGCAGGTACACAGGAAATATCCCCCGTAGATCAGCAGCAGAAACAGGGCGGTGAGAAGGCTGGAGTGCGCCGAGTTCACCTTTCCCATCACCCGGATGACCTCGTTGGCCGCCTGCATGCCCACCACGGCATGGATCACTCCCAGAGCCAGAGGCAGCAGGAAGGCCAGGGCCACCTGGGACACCAGAGCCCTGCGCCGCATGGCCTCGGAGGCCCCCAGCTTACTCAGGAGCTGATAGCGCCGGGCGTTGTCTGAGGCCTGGCTGAGCTGCTGAAGGGCCAGCACCGCCGCCGCGGTGAGGAGGAACACCAGGCCCAGATAGAGCCCCATGTAGAGCACCAGGATCTTGGTGCCCATCAGGTCATAGTAGTTGTCCAGCTTATGGTTGAGCATGATGTCCAGCCCGCCGGTGAAGTCTTCCGCCTCCTCCAGGGCGGCCCGGAGGGCCTCGTCCACCTGTTGGGCCTGGCCCCGGTAGGTGATATTCACCATCTGACGCCGGGGCCGCAGCCGGGCGGCCGCTTCATCGCTCACCACTACCACACCGTCGGCGGCGGGGCCGTTGACGATGGCCTCGGGGGTCCGGCAGGGGAGCTCCTCCTCCGTCAGTGTGGACAGCCCCCGGTCCTCCATGAGCCGGTTATAGCTACTCAGCGGCACGGCGGCGTAAAACCCCGCCTGGGAGAAGCCGGTGACCGTCTCATCATTATAGTAGACCGTGACGCTCCGCGCCGCCGCGAAATTCTCCCCGGTGTCAAAGCCCGTCCTCCGGAGGAGCGCCACCACGTCCGTCTCCTCGTACTCCCCCGCCCGGCCGTAGTTGAGCACCGTCAGGTCATAGGGAGTCTGATTGGACACGGTGGCGGTGATGGTGTCATTGAGGCCCACCGAGCAGGCGGTGACGCCGATGGCCAGCAGCAAGAGGATGGAGATAACGGTGTTGGACGCGCAATTGGTGTGTACCTTGCCGCTCCACTGGCGCAGCACGAACATGTTGAGCCCCTTATAGTACCCGGGGTGGCCCTTGGTCAGCCGGAGCAGGAACCCGGACAGGGACCGAAAGATGAGAAAGCTGCCCAGCGTGCCCAGGCCCAGCATCCCGAACCAGATCGGGTCGATGCGCAGCAGGCCCCGGGTGAGCAGGAGCGTGTAGGCCCCGCCCAGGCAGAGGCACCCCAGAACGAACAGAGCCGCCGACGCCCCCAGGCTCCGCCGGGCCACCTCCTCGTTGGTCCGGCCCGAGCGGATCAGGTCGATGAGCCTGGCCCGGGACACCGACACGCCGGTAAAGACCATGACCAGCAGGAAGATGACGCCGAAATAGATCGCCGTCTTCCCCGCCGCCTTCCAGGACAGGTGAAAGGCAAACACCTCTCCTGGAGTGGCCAGAAACATGGCCACCGTCAGCCTGTCCAGGCACCAGGAGCCCAGGATCCCCAGGGCGATGCCGGAGACCAGGGCGGCCAGACCGATGAGCAGAGTCTCCTCCACCAGGATCCGGGAGACCTGACCGGTGGGCATGCCCAGCAGGGCGTAGGTGCCCAGCTCCCGCTTGCGCCGCTTCATCAAAAACCGGTTGGCGTAGAGGATGAGCCCCGCGAGGACCACCGCCACAAAGGCGGAGAAGACCCCCATCAACATGAAGATGCCCTCCACGCTTGGGTTGTCGTTTTGTGCCAGCAGCCGGATGACGCTCTGGTCGTCCAGGGCGCTGAAAACATAGAACAGGCACACCCCGAAGGCCAGGGTGACGAAGTAGACGGCGTAGTCCCGGAAGCTCCGCCGCACATTGCGCAGGGCCAGCTTTCCGCTCATTCCTCCGCCTCCCCGCCCAACCGGCTCACCACCGCGAGGATCTCCCGGAAAAAGCTCTGCCGGTCCTCATCGGCCCGGCTCAGCTCCCGGTAGAGCTTTCCGTCCCGCAAAAACAGGATCCTCCTGCACCAGGAGGCGGCAAAGGCGTCGTGGGTGACCATAAGGATGGTGGCCTCCGCCGTCCGGTTGAGCTCCTCCAGCTGCTCCAGAAGCTGGCCGGCGGACTTGGAGTCCAGCGCCCCGGTGGGCTCGTCGGCCAGCACCAGGGCAGGGCGGGTCACCATGGCCCGGGCGGCGGCCACCCGTTGCTGCTGACCTCCGGACATCTGGTAGGGAAACTTGCCGAGTACCTCCTCCACCCCCAGGAGCCGGGCGGCCTCCCGGGCACGCCGCTCCACCATCTTGGGTTCCGCCCCGCCGATGGTGAGGGCCAGGGCGATATTCTCCAGTCCCGTCAGCGTGTCCAGCAGATTGCAGTCCTGAAAGATGAAGCCCAGCCGCTCCCGGCGGAACCGGGCCAGGGCCTTTCCCTTGAGCCGATCCAGGGGCACCCCGTCGATGGTGATGCGCCCCGCGCTGGGGACGTCGATGGTGGACACGCAGTTGAGCAGCGTCGTCTTACCGCTGCCCGAAGGGCCCATGATGCCCACGAACTCTCCCGGCTCCACAGAAAAGCTCAGCCCCCGCAGGGCGGCGGTGTGGTTCCCTCTGCCTCCATATGTTTTGGTCAGTTCCTCTACCGTCAGGATGGGTTCCATGCTCCGGCCTCCTTTTTTCAGTGGGGCCAGTATAGCACGGCTCTTTCAAGTTTTCTTTTCGGGAGCGTAAAGAAAACCTAAAGTCTTTGTGACAAAAAACAGTCCCGGGACGGCGGACGTCCCGGGAGCTTGTTCTCTTATACCCCCAGCCAGCGCTTCAGCTCCGGCAGATCCGGAGCGATATGCACATGGGGATAGGCCTCAAAGGCGGCGGCAGGGGTAGTGCCGTTGAGCACGGCGGAAAAGTCCACCCCGGCATTTTGACCGGTGGCGGCGTCGATGGTGGTGTCTCCACAGTAGAGAGCTCTCCCCTTCTCCACCCCCATGGTCTCCAAAGCGCCCAGAAGTCCCTCGGGATCGGGTTTGGGACGCGTCACCGTCTCGCCTCCCACCGTGGCCGTCATCAGCTCCAGCAGCTCATACCGGCTCAGGATCTCATGGAGGGTAGTCCTGCGTTTGCTGGTGACCACTCCAACCTTGATCCCTTGGGCGTGAAGGGCCCGAAGGAGCTCCGCCGCGCCGGGGAAGAGCCTGGTCATCTCCGCCTGTCGCCCCTCCACCTTCTCCTGGAACCACCGGCGGAACTCAGCCCGGCGCGCCTCGTCCCGCTCCCCGGTAAGGATGGTGAAGCCGTCCTCCAGAATATAGCCCACCGTCTCCCGCACCGCCTCCATCCTGGGCTTGGGCAGACCCATCTTCTCAAAGCCATAGCAAAAGCCCCCATAGATGGAAGCCGTAGCGTCTCCAAGGGTGTAGTCAAAGTCAAATAATACGGCCTGATAGTCCATGGCGTTCACCTCATCTTTTCAGCTTTTTATGATTTTACCATATCCGCCATATGTGATGCAACTTTTTCTTGACAACGCCCGGCATATCTGGTAGAATAACACCTGCTGTTGGACAGCCTTTCTGGTTTGCTGGTTTAGCTCAGTTGGTAGAGCAGCTGATTTGTAATCAGCAGGTCGGGGGTTCAAGTCCGTCAACCAGCTCCAATACGGAGGAGTTCCAGAGTGGCCAAATGGGGCAGACTGTAAATCTGTTGCGTATCGCTTCGGTGGTTCGAATCCACCCTCCTCCACCAACAAGGAAAACCACTGCATCTGTAGAGATGCGGTGGTTTTTTTATGCTCGTTTGTAACACCAGAAGCAAACACAAAAATCTAAATAAAACTGCAAATTTTAGGGTATTGATTAGGGTATGCATTTGTCCTCCCCACTGTCGTGGCCCCCCTATTCTTCCCCGCTGCACAATCCTGTAGAAATAGAGAAAGGATGACAGTCATGAGCATTACCTATACCCTGTCCCTCCCCGAGGGAAACGGCGAATTGGAGCAAACAATCGAGGGTCTCCTCCGCTCCCTGCACATCAGCGGCAAGTTCTGCGGCCTGCAATACCTCACCTACGCCGTCTCCAAAACCATCCGGGACCCAGAGGCCACACGCTACATCACCAAAGAGCTCTACCCTGAGATCGCCGGGCGTTTCGATACTACCTCCAGCCGCGTCGAGCGCGGGATCCGCACCGCCATCGCCCACAGCTGGAAGCACAGCAAACGTGAAACGCTCAACAAGGTAGCCGGATACCACCTCGTTGAGCGTCCCACAAATTCCGAGTTCATTGACTTTGCCGCCGCACACCTTCGGCTGCATGGTTGATGCCGCCGGGCAGGGGAGCCACCCCCTGCCCGGTTTTTGCTTCTTTCTGCATTACCGCAGGGAAAACGTAACTTCTTCCCTTCCGGCTGAAAATGTAACCGACAGGGTCTCTTCGCTGCTTTCTATCATTTCCGGCACCGAAAAGACAATGATTCCGCTTTTTGAAGTCAACGGGTTCAGAGTGGAGTCGTGCAAATCATCATCCATCATGAGAAGGCTTGCAGAATACTCATATTCACCCGCATAGTAAATATCAGCCTTGACATCGCTGTTCGTCGCAAATGCGGGAAGGAAAGTGTCGCTCTCTTTCCCGTTATTCGTCACCTGGGCAGACACGACAGCATATAAATTCCCCTCGTCAGGAGAATATTGAAAGAACTCGCCATCGGCGATCTTGTCAGCAAAATAGAAGTCAGAAACAACAACGCTCCAATTGTCGATAGTTGCACTGTCTCCAATTGCCAAAGGTTCCGCATCGGGGGATGGTGTGGGTTCCGGAGTCGGCGTGGACGTAGGCTCTGAAGCTGTCTCCACTGGTGTTACTTGCGGCTGTGTGCTTTCTTTTTCGACTTCACCTCCACACGCTGGCAGGCACAGAGCAAATACAAGTGATAGGCATAGAACTTTCTTTTTCATTCCCTTTCTTCTCCCTTCCTGAGTGTCAAAATTTAGAGCATTTAGTCATCTTTGGGATGGGTAAATACTATCACAATAGGTAAGATACTGTCAAGCCGTTTTAAGTCATTTTTGGGATGGAGGCAGTATTGATAATTTGCAGGTCGTTCATTTTCCACAACTCCTTTCTATCTTCATTGGGAAAGAAGACGGATTGAATTTTAAATGCCTCATCCAAATTGATGGGAGACTTCATAGAGAGCTTTCGGGAAATCGTATCTCTATTGCAGCCAATAACCTCCGCAATCTCCGCAAGACCGATATTCTTTCGGCTCATCTCGGCGCGCAGATTTTCAAACACAATTGAGCTTTTACGCATATCATCACCTCCAATCGCGCATTGCGTCCCCGCACCCTCATACTACAACGCTATGCGCGATTTGTCAATAACGATTTTATAAATTTTTCTTGCAATGCGTGATTTCTTGTGTTATGATGTCCACGTAGCGAGGTGATTTCATGGAATTTTATAAGATACTTCAGGAGATTATGGACGAGAAAAACATTGGTGTTGCTGATGTTGCCCGTCTATGCGGACTTACAGATTCTACTGTTCGGAGCATTATTGATAGGGAGCAGAAAAAAGTTGCTTTGAATGTAGCTTTCAAATTGTCTGATGGACTTGGGGTTTCCTTGGAGCGCCTCAATGGAGGTGCAAAAAAATCCCCGTCCTTGCCGGACGAGGCTTTGAAGGTGGCCCGTGACTATAACGGCCTGGACACCCACGGAAGATCCATGACCCGTATGGTAATCAGCGAGGAGCAAAAGCGCATGGAGGAGGAGCTAACTCGCCGCCGGGAGAAGGAGCTTATCCTGATGGACGAGGAGCTGGGCGAGCCCGTGGAGTCCAGGGTCATCCCCCTCTACCTCACCGCCGCCGCTGCCGGTTATACCGCCCCTGTCTTTGGAGAAGACTTTGACTATATTGAAGTGGGTGGCGACGTTCCCCGCCACGCCGACTTTGCCGTAAAGATCGACGGTGACAGCATGGAGCCCTATATCATGGACGGCTCCACCGTCTATGTCAACCGGGATCCCTTGGCCGACGGCGACGTGGGAATCTTCTGCCTGGACGGGGATATGCTGTGCAAGCAGTATCACAAGGACGCCCTGGGCGTGGTGCGGCTGCTGAGCTTGAACCGGGCGCGCGCCGACGCCGACCGAGTAGTCTCCGACAGCTCCACCCTGGCCTGCTTCGGCCGGGTGATCCTGCCCCATCAGCTCAGGGTAGTCATTTAATTATTATTTCTTATTCGTGGAGCGCGGATGCCAGGGAAGTGCATTTTGGAAAAGGAGGGGAACGCCCATTTACAAGATTGTCGGACAGGTCACGCAGCGGGTAGAATCTCTCCTTGGGTTGTCCATTGGCAGCGACCGAAACATTTATATTGCCCCCTCAAATCTGACCCATATGCAGAGCCATCATCCAGCAGATTGGGCTAAGTATGGTGCGGAGCTCGTCAATATCCTGGCTTATCCGGATTACGTAGGTCAAAACCCCAAAGACGGCTCCATTGAATATGTCAAAGAGTTCCTTGTAGACGGGGAGTTTGTCAAGGTCGCTGTCAGACTTTCAGGACGTGGGTACTACTACGCTCGCTCTTTGTATGTGTTGAATGACAGCAGGGTAAAGAATTTCATCGCAAAGGGAACCCTAAAAAAAGTTTGACAAAACAACGGCATCACAGTATAATGAAGTTGCAAAAGCATAGAATGTTGTGGATGAAAGTTGAGGACGGAACGGGCAGCCGTCACCCTTGTTGGAGATGTGGGAGTGTCGCCCCACCTTCTTTCATTCAAACAGCGGGCGGGCAACTTCGGTTGCCCGCCCTTTTCCATACAAAAAACCGCTCCCGGTGCTGCAACACCGGGAGCGGCAATAGCAAAGACCTCATCCATCACGACCAAGGCCCCTTTGCGCCCTTATTGTACCACACCGGGCGGCGGGGCGCAAGAGAAAGGAGTCCCCAAAAATGAAAAACGCCAACGGCGAAGGCTCCCTGCGCCAAAGGAAGGACGGCTCCTGGGAGTTCCGTATCCAGGTAGAGGGCCGCAAGTCCCAGCTCTCCTTTTACTCCCGCGACGCCGACGGCCGGGGCGCCAAAAAGAAGTACCGGGCCTGGCTCAAGTCCACCGGCGGCAGAGCCCCGGAGAAGGTGGAAACGGTAGCCGGCTGGTCCGAGGTATGGCTGGCCGCCAAAAAAGCCTCCGTTGTCTATGGCACCTATGCCAACTATGCGCGCTACACCAACGGCTTCATCCTCCCCGCCCTGGGCCATCTGAAGCTGGAGGCGGTGCGCCCCTATCACATCGCCCGGCTCTATGCCGGGCCGGAGGTCTCCGCCCTGTCCAACTCCGCCAAGAACGAGATCCGGGTCTGCCTCAACGGCATCTTCCGCTCCGCCCGGAAAAACCGCCTCTGCCTGGAAAATCCCGCGGAGGACGAGGATTTTTCCCGTCAGCCTCCCGCTCCGCCTCAGGTTTTTTCCATCCCCCAGGTCCAGGCGATCCTGACCTATGCCCCCGCCCATAAATGGGGCGCTTACGCCCAGGCCGCCCTCTTGACCGGCCTGCGCACCGAGGAGCTGTGCGCCCTGACCTGGGGTGATGTCCACCCGGAGGATGAGACTCCCTACCTGCGCATTCACCAGGTCATTGCCAGGGCGGAGAGCGAGGCAGGGCGCAAATATGAGCTGCGCCCCGTCACCAAGAGCAAGCGGGAGCGCGTCGTCGCCCTGACGGAGCAGGGAGCCGCCCTGTTCCGTTCTCTGCCCAAGGAGGGGATCTTTGTCTTCCCGGGGATCCGCGGCTCCGCCTTTCTCACCCCGCCCCAATTTGCCCAGCGCTGGGGCGCCCTGCTGCGGGATCTGAACCGCACCCTCCCTCCGGAGCAGCAGGTCCCCCTGTTGTCGCCCCATAAGGCCCGCCACACCTACGCCTCCGCTCTGCTGAATGCCGGCGCCAACATCCGGGCCGTCCAGGATCAGCTGGGCCACGCCCGGATCACCACTACAGAGATCTATACCCATGTGGATCTTGCCACTCGTTTGGATAATGTTAGAAAACTGGCCTACTGAGTTCAGTAGGCCGGTTTTTCATTTTGTCGAAAAATGGGGGATTGACAAAGAATGGAAAAGAATTTAAAATGGACACAACAAAAAATAAAAGGGTGCAGATAGGGTATCTATCTCTTTAAATTGTTGTGGAGTACACGCCGCAATGCTTTGCACAGGCCGCAAGCCTGACTGTAAATCTGTTGCGTATCGCTTCGGTGGTTCGAATCCACCCTCCTCCACCAACAAGGAAAACCACTGCATCTGTAGAGATGCGGTGGTTTTTTTTATGCTCAGGCCGCGGCAGTGAATGGCACCTCAAAAAGGCGGGGCCTCTTTTCAAAAGAGACCCCGCCTTTTGCTGTTTCATTTCAGATGCTGATGATCCCGAGGGAGCTTAAAACCGAGCTGATCAGGATGGCCACAATGCAGACAGGAGCCAGATACTTGATGACGAAAACAAAGAGCTTTTTGCCCCGAAAGGAGGCTCCCTCCGCTTCCGCCTCCTCAATGAGGGAGGCCGGCTTAACGATGTAGCCCACCAGGATACAGGTCAGGAACGCCACAACGGGCATAAGAATACTGTTGCTGATAAAGTCAAAGAAGTCCAGAAACGCCATGCCAATGATCTGGATCTGGGCCAGGGGGCCGTAGCCCAGAGCGGAAAAGCTGCCCAATCCGATCAGGATGACCGCGGTGATCAGACAGCCGGTCATCCGCTTGATGCCGGTAAAGTCACAGAGAATGGAGACCACAGTCTCCGCCAGAGAGATGGCGGAGGTGAGGGCGGCAAAGAGGACCAGCAGGAAAAACAGAGTGCCGATAATATTGGTGATGGGCACGCTGCCGAAGACCTTGGGCAATGTCATAAACATAAGCCCCGGGCCGGCGTTGACGTCGGCGCCGCCGGTGAAGGAGAAGACGGCGGGAATGACCATAAGCCCGGCCAGGAACGCGATGCCGGTGTCAAATATCTCGATCTGATGGACTGAGGCAGTGAGATGGGAGTCTTTCTTCATATAGGAGCCGTAGGTGATCATAATGCCCATGGCCAGGGACATGGAGTAGAAAAGCTGTCCCATGGCGGCCAGGATCGTGGTGGCGGAGAACTTGCTGAAGTCGGGCTTCAGATAGTAGATCACACCCTCCATAGCCCCGGGGAGAGTGAGGCAGTAGACGGCAATGCCCAGGGAAAGAAGAACCAGCAGGGGCATCATGACCTTACTGACCTTTTCGATCCCCTTCTCCACCCCGGTCATGACTATCACCACCGTAACGGCCACAAAGAGGACAAACCATATCAGGGGGGAGGTGGAGGAAATAAACTGTGTGAAATAGTTCCCGTCAACCAGGGTGGCGCCGCCGCCGGTAGCGTAGACGAAAAGGTACTTCATGACCCAGCCACCGATGACACAATAGTACGGGGTAATAATGATGGGCACCAGAGACGCCAGAGGGCCCAGAAAGCGGAACCGCTTATCCAGCGTGCCGTAGGCCCGAATGGCGCTTTGCCGGGTCTTGCGGCCAATGGCGATCTCCGCCACCATCAAAGCAAAGCCAAAGGTGACCGCCAGAACCAGATAGCACAGAAGGAAGGTGCCGCCGCCGTATTTGGCGGCCAGATAGGGAAACCGCCAGATATTGCCCAGGCCCACCGCCGAGCCGGCGGCCGCCAGAACAAAGCCCAGCTTCCCGGAAAAACTGCTTCTCTTTGTGGATTCATTCATATATACTGCCTCCAAGAAAATGATCGTTTTTTAGTGTAGCAAAAATTTCCGGAAAGGACAAGAGGAAATGGGCTTTTTCTTCGAAAACCGGGGTAAAAAGGAAGATATGGGGATGGTTTTTATAACAAAAGGGACGGGCCCCGGCCCGTCCCTTTTTGATTTATCCTTTACAGTTCCACGATCCCGTTGACCTGCCCGGTCTTGTGGTCATACCAAAAGTACCCCTCATGAAGTCCCTTCCAGTCAAAGGAGTAGTAAAACAACATGGAGCCGCTGTCCTTTCCCCACTGGAGAAATTGATATTCCACACCGGCGCCCACCTTCTCCGCTCCGCCCCGCTCCAAAAGGCCCATCTGCTCCAGGTGCCAGCCGATATTCAGCACGGCGGTGAGGTTCGTTCCGTTGTTGTATACCAGATCCCCCAGCTCCAGCCACAGCTTCTCCTCATCCCGGAAGGCGATCACATATCGTTCACTGTCCGGCGCCCACCAAAGCCCCTCGTAGGTGACAGGCCAGTCGGGACTGCCATAGCCCACATAGAGCTCCCCGCCCCCAAGCCTCTTGCTGATCTTCCCCACCGTCTGCACCTTATCCTCCAGGGTGAAGTGAAGAGGCCAGAAATCCCAGCCTTTGCTGTAGACCCGGATGACGCTCTGCCCGTCGGGGGAAACCTTTTTGTCCAGCAGAAAAAAGATCCCGCTGCGCCAGAGAATGGCGCCGCCCAGAAGCAGTACCAGCGCTAAAATACCCCCCAGCAGGCCCAGATATTTCTTTCGGACGTTGCCCACCTTGCGAAAAATCTCATTCTTGGAGTAATCCAAAATGTCTTTGGCCTCCTTCCCATCGGGCTTCGGCTGTTCCGCCCGCTCCCCCAGGATCAGTTCGCCCACCGACACCTCTAACATTTCTGACAAGGGTTCCAACAGGGCGATATCCGGCGCGTTGAGGCCCGTTTCCCTTAATTAAAGATATTGTTGGGTAAAAAAGAAAGGTCAATCGATT
>CANSYW010000013.1 GCA_947651395.1 uncultured Pseudoflavonifractor sp.
GGGTGTACCCCGGTGCCCTCTCCCTTTCTTCTACGTGGGGGGGCTGGGGCCCCCCCCCCCTTTATAAAACCGGGGGGGGGGGCCCAACCGCACACGCCCCCCGCTTTTCTTTTGTTCCATTCAGTTTCCGGCGTACCGGGACAAAAACTGTCTGGTACGCTCCTCTCTTGGATGCTCAATGACCTCCTTGGCCGGCCCCTGCTCCACGATAACGCCCCCGTCCATAAAGATCACCTCATCGGCCACATCCCGGGCGAAGGCCATCTCATGGGTGACGATGATCATGGTGGTGTCCTGCTCAGCCAGGGAGCGGATCACCTTCAGCACCTCCCCGGTGAGTTCCGGGTCCAGGGCGGAGGTGGGCTCATCAAAGCAGAGAATGTCGGGGTGAAGGGCCAGCGCCCGGGCGATGGCCACCCGCTGCTGCTGGCCGCCGGAGAGCTGGTGGGGATAGTGGGCCGCCCGGTCGGAAAGGCCCATGCGCGCCAAGAGCTCCATGCCCTGCTGTTCAATTCCGGGCCACTTGCCCTTGTCCTTCTCCCGCAGCTTTCCCGCCAGGGTCACGTTTTCCAGGGCGGTATATTGGGGAAAGAGATTGAAGCTCTGAAACACCAGTCCGAAGTGGAGCCGCTTTTGCCGGATGGCCTCCTCACTGAAATAGGCTCTGTTTTCCGCGTCGAAGAGCGTCTCTCCCCGCACGGCAATGGCGCCGCCGTCAGGAGTTTCCAAAAAGTTCAGACACCGCAGCAGCGTGGTCTTGCCGCTGCCCGAGGAGCCGATGATGGCCAGGGCCTTTCCCTCCTCCAGAGAGAAGGAGATATCCTCCAGCACCTTGGTGGAGCCAAAGTGCTTTTCAATGCTGTGTACCTCTAAAAGCGCCATGTCCCCACCCCCTTATCTGAAATAGTCCAGCTTCTTCTCCAGCTTGCCCAGCAAGAGGGTCACCACCCCATTGAACACCAGGTAGTAGACTCCCGTGAAAAACAGGGGCCAGAGAAGGCCGGAGTAGCCGTGGGAGGTCTTCATAAAGGCCTGCCCCGCCCAGATGACCTCCTGGAAGGAGATGATCCGGGCCAGTGAGGTGTCCTTCACCAGGGTGATCACCTCGTTGGACATGGGGGGTACGATGCGCTTGATCATCTGCAGCAGCGTGATCTTAAAGAAGATCTCCCGCCGGGTCATCCCCAGCACCAGCCCCGCCTCCTGCTGACCCACGGGCACGCCCTGGATGCCGCCCCGGTAGATCTCCGAAAAATAGCAGGCGTAGTTGATGATGAAGGCGATGGAGGCGGCCAGAAAACGCCCCGCCTCCCCGGTGCCCCAGGGGGAATAGCCCAGGAGCTTACCGGGAATATAGTAGAGGATGATCAACTGGAGCATCAGAGGAGTGCCCCGAATGACCCAGATGACCCCACGGGTGAGCCATTTCAAAGGCGCAAACCGGCTCATAGATCCGAAAGAGACAATAAGTCCCAGGGGAAGGGCGCCCAGAAGGGTGACGGCAAAGAGCTTTAGGGTTTGAAGAAAGCCCTGGTTCAGGGCACCGATGACGGTGAGGAACACGGGGATACCTCCTCTTTTTGGATAACGGGCCTTGTCAGGCTGCAGACAGGTCAGGACGCAAAAAGCCTAAGCCCCTCCGACTTCGCGCGCCGCTCCCCGGGGCCCGCGCCCCCTCCGGCGTGTCCGCTCCGCTTCGGGTCTTAGTCTTTTTGCCACCTGTCCTCCGCCCTTTTTATTTCTGCTCAATGAGCTTATCGCCGATGCCATAGGTATCGGCGATCTGCTGCATGGTGCCGTCAGCATATGCGGTCTTGAAGAAGTCGTTGAGCGCGGCGGCCAGGTCGCTGCCCTTGCGGAAACCCACACCGTACTCCTCGCTGTTGAGCTCCACGGTATAGGTAAGATCGGCGTAGCTGGTGCCCTCACCCACGGTGGCGGCGGCCATCAGGTAGTCGATAACGGCGGCGTCAGCGGTGCCGGAGGAGACCTCCAGCAGAGCGGTGGCCTGATCCTGGACCGGGGTATAGGCGGCCTCCAGAGCCTCCACCTGCTCCATTCCGGCAGAGCCGTTCTCCACTGCGAAATTCAGAGCCTTTACGCTGTCCACGCTTTGGTAGTCGGCGGCCTTGGCGGCGGGAACGATAACCACCTGGGCGTTGTTGAAATAGGGGTTGGAGCACTCCATGGCGGCCTTCACGTCGTCGGTGAGGGTCATGCCGTTCCACACCACGTCGATGGTCTTTCCCTCCAGCTCAGAGATCTTATTGTCCCAATCGATGACCTGGAACTCAGCGGCGACCCCCAGGCTCTCGGCGAAGGCCTTGGCCAGATCCGCGTCAAACCCGATCCACTCTCCGTCAGCATTGGTATAGTCCATGGGCTCAAACTCGGTGATGCCCACCACCAGCTTGCCCTGCTTCTTGACGTAATCCATGTCGCTTTCCGCCGCGCCGCCGCCGGCACAGGCGGCAAGGGACAGAGCCAGAGCCAGGGACAGGGCCAGAGAAATTACTTTTTTCATACTATGTATCCTCCAAAATTTCCTTTTCCCGGCTTCTCTCCGCCGGTTGCTTTAGTATAGTAACACGCTAATGTAAAAATGTAAAGAAAAATTTTTTCCCCCCGCCCAAAATTCGCCGGGAATACTCCCGCCGAAATTTCACATCTTAATGCCAGATCATTGAATCGGAGGAAAGCGCTATGAACACGAAAAAAATACTCGCGGCCCTGCTGGCCGCTTCCCTCTGCGTCCTCCCCGCCCATGCCGAAGACCTCCCCGCCTCCGCTCCCGCCCTGGAGCTGGACGCCAAGGCCGCCGTGCTTATGGAAAAGGAGACCGGAGAGTTCCTCTTCACCCAAAATCCCCATGACAAGCTGGAGCCCGCCAGCGTCACCAAGGTCATGACCCTTCTTCTGGTGATGGAGGCCCTGGACGGCGGAAGTCTCTCCCCGGAGGACTCCGTCCAGGTCTCCACCCGGGCAGCCTCCATGGGGGGCAGCCAGGTCTATTTGAAGGAGGGGGAGGTCATGACCGTCCACGACCTCCTCAAGGCCGTGGCGGTGGCTTCGGGCAATGACGCTTCGGTGGCGCTGGCCGAGCATCTGGCCGGCAGTGAGGGCGCCTTTGTGGAGCGGATGAACCAACGGGCCGCCGAGCTGGGCATGACCGACACCACCTTCCTCAACTGCACCGGTCTGCCCGCCCCCGGCCATCTCACCTCCGCCCACGACATCGCCCTCATGAGCCGTGAGCTCATTTTGAACCACCCCCGGATCCACGATTACTCCACTATCTGGATGGACTCCCTCCGGGACGGTGCCTTTCAGCTGGCCAATACCAACAAGCTCATCCGCTTCTATGACGGCTGCACCGGTCTCAAGACCGGCTTTACCGCCTCCGCCGGCTACTG
This sequence comes from uncultured Pseudoflavonifractor sp., assembly GCA_947651395.1. Classification (GTDB taxonomy): domain Bacteria; phylum Bacillota; class Clostridia; order Oscillospirales; family Oscillospiraceae; genus Vermiculatibacterium. Next base: position 3,414 of record CANSYW010000013.1, read on the forward strand.
CGTCTCCGCCACCGCCCAGCGGGACGGCATGGAGCTCATCGCCGTAGTCCTGGGCTCCACCACCAAGGACACCCGCTCCGCCGCGGCCTCTTCCCTGCTCAACTACGGCTTTGCCACCTATACCGTTCTGGATGTGACGCCGCCCCAGGCCCTGCCCCCGGTCACCGTTCTTCTGGGCGAGCAGGAGACCGTCCAGCCCGTGGTGGCCAATGAGGGCCGGATCCTGGTGGAAAAGTCCCGCATCGACCAAGTGGAGACCGCAGTGACCCTCTGTCAGGACGTCGAGGCCCCTGTGGAGCCGGGACAGAAGCTGGGCGAGCTCACCGTCTCCATCGGCGGCGAGAAGTGCCAGACCATTTCCATTGTCGCCGCTCAGGAGGTCAAGCGCCTCACCGTTCCCGGGATCTTCGGCGGCCTTTTGAAGGAATTCTTCATGGCGCACTGAGCCCACGCGCATCAAAAAAACAGATCCCGGGGCCTGTCCCCGGAATCTGTTTTTTGTTTTTATGTCAACCGGCCGAGCAGGGTCTCAAATTGTACCCCCTCCTCCAGGGGTGTCCCCAGCTCCAGGGTATATCGGGCGCACTCGCCCACAAAATCCACCGCCAGCTCCGCCGCCTCCTTCAATGCCTTTCCCCCCAACAGCGCCCCCAGGGTCACCGTGGCGAACAGGTCTCCCGTACCGGGAAACTGCGCCGGAGTTTCATGGACGGCGGAGAGGGCGATCCGGCCGGTCTCCCGGTCAAAGCTGGCACAGCCCACACAGTCCACCGCCGGGTGCACCCCGGTGATGATCACCGACCGCTTCCCCTCCGCGCTCAGCCGTTCCAGCCATACCTTCAATCCCGCCTCGCTTTGGGGCGCCCGCTCGTAGGGCTCGTCCAGCAGTATGGCGGCCTCGGTGAGATTGGGAGTGATCACGTCCGCCAGCCGGGCCAGAGACTTCATCGCCTGACACATGGCGGGCGTGTACGTCCGGTAGGGCTTTCCCCAATCCCCCATCACCGGATCCACCAGCACCAGGGTATCCCTGTCCCGGAACCGGCACAGGAAATCCTCCAGCACGCCGATCTGCCGTTCCGAGCCCACAAAGCCGCTGTAGAGGGCGTCAAACCGGGTCCCCAGCTCCGCCCAGTGATCTGCCGAGCCCTCCATCTCCCCGGTAAGATCCCGGAACACAAAGCGCTCCGAGGGCGGAAAAATGGTGGAGGCGGACAGATAGGCCGTGGGCAGGGCGGAGCACCAGCAGCCCATGGCGGACAGCACCGGCAGAACGATCGACAAAGAGCAGCGCCCCATGCCGGACAGGTCATGGACGGCGGCCACATGGGGCGCCTTTTTCCCTTGTGCCATGTACGTACCCCCAAAGACGTTTTTTACCATTATAGCGCCTTCAAAACCGGAACGCAACGATTGACGGAGATAATTTTGTTTGCTATACTAAAACATACATGCGGGCGTGGTGGAATTGGTAGACTCGATGGATTTAGGTTCCATTGCCTTTACGGTGTGCGGGTTCGAGTCCCGCCGCCCGCACCAAAACAAATGCCCACTTTAGATGCCGTAGGCGGAAAGCCTACGGCATCAGTGGTTTCCGGGGTTTTTAGTCCCTCAATTTTCACAAGTCAAACAAGAGATGTAAATGCGGGTTTTCGAGCAACTGGCGGGAGTCGAACCCTCGTAAAGCACAATTGAAAAAGGGCGCTAAACTCAGCGCCAAATTCAGGCGTCGGTCAGATGGCAAATCAACAGCCATCCGGTCGGCGCTTTTTTCATACCCAGCGCCCGTTTTCAAAACAGGGCAAATCAAAAAGGGCCCTGGCTTTTTCAAGGGAAAAAGTTACATTTTACTAAATCAGCAGGAGGAAAACATGAACGAAGAAAAAAGCAGATATTTTAACGAGCTGACCCTCAACCTTCAGCAGGCGGGTCTCACGGTAAAGCCGGAGACGGAGGATGGTCTCCTGCCGGTGGAGCTGGATGGACAGCGCCTCTGCCTCGCCTTGGACGGCGGCTCTGTGCGGTACTGGAGAGAAGATGCCGCTGATGACTACAGGCGGGAAGCCCTGGACAGGGTCACCACCATCGCCAAAACCACCGCTGAGTATATGAGTCAGATGGAGGCGGCGCCCCAGTTGACCGCCAGCGGGCTGAAGGGCGATTACAGGTTGTTGGCTGACTTCAACGATGTAGTCCTGGCAGGACATCCAACGCAATATGGCGTTCAGCTCATCACCTGGGAACGGGTTCAGGGGCGCACCGGTCTGCACCAGGGACACTACTACGGCCCCAGCGCAGGAGTTGACAGCTATACTGCCGCCAAGCAGGACTTCGCCACCCGCTCCGGCCTCATTCCCCGCAGCGCCCTTTTTGCCCCGGAGCAGCTGACAGAGGTGTACCGCAGCATTCACGAAACACTGGACAGTGAGTATCCCATCACAGAGGAAAGACAGAGGTGCTTGCAATCCGCAGCAGAGCAGATCGAGCGAAATGTTCCGGATCTGGAGGAACGTGTGGCGCTCTCCAATCAAAAGGAGCAGGACGCTCCCGAGCAAGGCGGAATGCAATTCTGCTAAATTGTTGATTTTTGGGCCGTTTCCCTTTGAAAAGGGCAGGGCCCTTTTTCTTTTTTGTCCTTTTCAGAGGGATGCCAATATAAACTCTGAAAGGAAGTATGAACTATGGCAAGATACTTTATGAGCGACACCCGGCTGGGCTGGCTGGAGAAGATGATGATGGACCCGTCCAGAACGCCCTCCGTCCGCACCGACTCCCGGAGGAACCGGCCGCAGAAGAAGCCGCCGTGTGACCGGACGGTCAAGCCGCAGACCTCCGGGCGGAAACCCAAAGGGGGCGGCGTATGAGTTACGTCATTCAGGCAGTGCTGAGCAACTCTCAGCACCCGGAACACGGTCAGATCACCATCCCCTTCCCCATTCCACCGGAACAGTATGACCAGACCATCGGGATGCTTCGGGCGATGGATCTGGGGTTCTCCAGAAACCGGGACTGCACCGTGGATGGGCTGGACAGCCGGTTCCCTGTGTTAGAGGCCCTCCAAGGGACGCTGGTCAACGTGGATCAGCTGGACTACCTGGCGAAGCGGTTAGACAGCTTCTGCGCCAGTGAGGACAGCCAGTACAAGGCCATGGCCCACAAGCTGGGGTTGGAGAATATCAAGGACTTTATCAACCTGACCTATTGCTGTCAGCAGGCCACGGTCATCACTGATTTCTCCGACTTGGAGCGGATCGGGAAAGACCACAGAATGACGCTGAACGGCGGCTCGATGCCGATGGAGCAATTCCAAGCGGTGGATGGCAGAAAAGAGGCTCTCCAGCTAATCCAGGACGGCAGCGGAACGGTCACCCCCTACGGTGTGGTTTACGACAACGGCATGGTGCTGGAGCAGCATTATAACGGACATCAGTTCCCCGCGTATCCCTACGATAGTATGCTGATGGTCCTGGAGGTCACACCAAAGTGTGGCCTGAGAGAAGGCCAGAATCCGGAATACCTCTATCTCCCTGCCGCCGCCCATCAAATTGAGCGGACATTGCTCCGTATTGGCCTCAACACAATCTCCGGGGCGCAGATCCGGCTGGACTTCGATGAGCTTCCGGAAAAGGTGTCGGAAGCCCTGGACTTGGAGTGTATGAGTGGGGATGACCTCCCCGCCCTCAACCGGATGTGCCAGGCCATCGTCCCCTTGAACGATGCGGATATCGAAAAACTGAACGCGGTGGTGCTGATGGCGGAGCCGGGCGATATCATGGCGGTATGCGAACTGGCAGAAAATCTGGAACTGTTCGATTTTATCCCCGGCGCCCATACCCCGACGGAATTCGGCAGATACATGATCCGGGAGTCCGGCCACTTCGAGTATGATGAGGAGTTGGAGGGCTTCTACGACTACCGTCTTTATGGGGAGCAGCACATCCAGCAGGAGGGCGGACAGTTCAATGAGTGCGGCTATGTGGCCTACCACGGTACCATGGCGCTGGAGGATTTGATGCGGGAAGACCCTGCGGAACAGTACCAGCGTGAGCAGGGGCTCCAGATGGGAGGGCTGACATAATGGTTTTGTATCTGAAATGCCGGGGATACGGCATTGGGCTGGATCTGCCCACAACGCCTGAGACAGCGGCAAGCAGACTGGCCACGCTGAGAGAGGGGCTGGACCAGAATACCCCTGTTAAAATTGATGGCGCGAGCAGCCCAGTCACCCATCTTGACCCGTACATCCAGCACGCCGATCTGGAGAACGAGGCTGACCTCCAGATGCTGAACACGCTGGCCGAGCGGATCAACGGCATGACCCAGGAGGAGCAGCGCCTTTTTTCCGGAGTGCTGGAACTGGAGTGTACCGGCAGCCTGGACGATGCGGTGCGTATGGTGAATGGTCTGGACAGGTATGAGATCTTCCCAAAGATCAAAACAGACGAAGACCTGGGCCGCTTTCTGGTGGATACCTCCTTCGTCACAGGGAAGTTCTCGTTCCCCGAGGAGACCCGGCCCTATCTGGACTACGCCAAGATCGGCGCGGAGCAGCGTGATGTCCTTGGCGGGATCTACACGCCCCACGGCCTTGTCCGGCGTCGGGAGGCCGCTCCGGTGCAGTCCGAAACGCCCCGGTCAATGCTCCTGACGCTTACCACTTCGGAACAGAGCTATCCCCTTGTCCTCCCTGCCTCGGAGGAACAGCTTGCTCACGCGAAACAGACTCTGGGTATTGAGGAGTTCGCCCAGGCGGGGATCGCCAGCGTCGAGTACACAGCGCCCTATTTGGATCAGCTGATCTCTGCGGATGGCATCACTGTGGAGGACGCCAATGAGATGGCGCTCTGCCTCCAGCGGCTCAAGACAGATGGGGAGATCATGAAATACTGCGCCGCGCTGGAGGTGGAGGAGCCGTCCACCTTTGCCGGGGCCATTGATATCGCAATGGATGCGGATGACTATGAGCTGGTATCCGACAATGAGCATGAATATGGCCGGGAGGCCCTGCGCCGCATCGGTGCGGATGACGAGCTGTTGGACACCATTGACGGCTACACTGACTTCGACCGGCTTGGCCGGGCCATGATGGAGGAGGACGGCGTCCGTCAGACGGGATTCGGTCTGGTGCGCCGCCTGAGCAAGCCCTTTTCCGAACCGGAAATCGGGCAGACAATGGGGTAAAAAATCTTCTGGACTTTGCCACAGAGTTGTGGTATGTGTTGAAGCTGCCAAATCAAAAAAAGAGGTGAAAATCTTGCGAATCAACATCTACAAAGACAAGCTGCTGGATGCGCGCCTGTTCGGGGCGCCCGTCCTGTACAGCGCCCATCCCATCCCCCGCGAGGACGTGCCGCCCAAGTGGTACTGCTACGACCTGCGGGGGACGGCCCGCCACCCGGACGAACCGTATGCCCTGTTCGATCTGGCTGAGGACTGTCATACCGGCTCCGTTCTCTCCTACCTGCCGCTGAAAAGCGGGCGTTCCGTGAAACGGCTGGTGAAGAATATGTTCCAGCTGACCGGAACCAGCCACACGCTGGCAGAGTTTTGTGAGAACGAGCGTATCCAGTGCCCCGAAACTCCCATCCGCAATATGCTGCGCCCCGCTTCCCCCGAGGAGGCGGGGCTTTTCTATGCCCAGACGCCGGAGAGGGATGAGGAGCTGGGCGCTATTGGCCACGTCCGCATCGACTTCGGGCACAACGGGCAGGGCTTCCACCATACATGGTGGCCCCGAGGCCCCGAGGAGCTGAACACCCAGGAATTCAAGGATGAGCTGGACAAAGTGGTAAACGATCTGCGGAAGGGCGTCCTGAAAGACCTCCCCTCCATGCGCCGGTACTGCTATGGCGGAGATGGGGCGATCACGGGCGGCTCCTGCTGTCAGAACTACGGCTTCACGCTGGAAACGGATCGCTGCACCTACCGCCTGCGGTGCAACCCCATAGAGGGCGACTACCAAGGCTACCTCTCCTGCTTCGCCAAGCAGGCGCAGCAGATGGGCCTGACGGAAAAAGGGCGCCAGGCCCTTCGAGACGCCGCCGATCCCAGCATGGCCCACACCTACAGCTGGTATGTGATCGAGAACATCAACACCCCCGACCATCGGATCGACCACGAGCTGCCGCTGGATGAGGCCATTCAGCTGTATGCCGGCCTCGACTGCGGAGACAAGCGGCTGGGCGTCACCAAGGACGATATCGCCGCCGTGGATCTGGTGATCCTGCACGATGGCCGGGAGTGGCTGTCCAAGGATTGCCTGAAGATGGGCAGTTTCAAGGACGACCCGGTGGTGGCGGAGGCTGTCGCAAAGCTCCGGCAGATGCTGGAGGCCGCGCCGATCATCGGGCGGGTCAGCTTCGCCAGCGGCGAGGAGGCTGTGTTCACCGACTCGGAGAAATATCTCCAGACTGTCCGTGAGGAGATGCCCTATCATGCCACCACCGGCTTCCGCTGTGAGACGCTGACCGATGACCCGGCAGTCCGCAAGGCGGTGGACGATATGCTCTGCGACCTGTACGGGGAGGAAAATCCCCGTACCCTGGCGGACTACGGCAATACTGGTATGACGATGGGGGGTATGAGCGGATGAAAGACCTGAGCCAATGCGCCGTTGCCCGTGACGATTTTCAGCGATGGTTGGATCTGGGGCGCGCTCCCCTCACCTTTTGGGAGAGGGAGAAAGTTCTCACCACATTCACCAGATTGGAAAAAAGCCAGTCTGCGGAGTACCTGTACAGGGCGGCAGCCCAGCAGGACAACAGTATCTCCTGGAATAACGATCTCACGTTCTGCGGTGTGTACGACAGGCAGAACCGGGCACTGTATCTGACGGAGGATACGTTGAACTGTATTGCAGAGGGCCAGTTCCCATTCGTGTCGGAGGTCACTTCCTCTATGGCGGAAGAAATCTGCGGCAGGGTGAACCAGCGTGTGGAGGCGATCATCGCCAATGACCGAAATAACCTCCCTGTCCAGGAGATCACCGGCTGGCAGGCCCAGCGCGACCTCCAATATTATCAGGAGCATGGCGCCGAGGATGAGGCCATCAGGCGGTTCTTCAAGGATGAGGACTTGGATGTGCAGTTTCACAGTGACTATACTTTGGACGGACTGCCGGAAACCGCTTTCCTGGCCTATATCCAGGACCCGGAGGGGTTTGTCCAGAACGAGGCGGAGCAGCACATTAAAATCCATCAGGAGAAATTCCTGCTGCAATTTCTGAGAAATGACGCTCTGCTGTCGGCGTATCAGGCGCTGATGCAGGACGCCGGCAGCCCCATCCACAGAATGAAAGCTATCACCGAGGCCATAAAGGACTGCGGCGCCAAGACAGTGAATGTGACGGTTCAGAAGGGTGATCATGAATTGACCTTTAAGGCGGCGGCAAGCTCACTGACCGGACACAAAACCTTCTACAGCACTTATGATATCCCCGCGCAGGATCGCCGCGAGTTTGAACAGCTGTTTGGCCGGCACGCAAGTTACTATGCGGAGGACATCACCAGGATCACCTACGGCAGAAATACCATCTACGAGGCTCCGCCGATCCAGACTGAGGACATGGCGGAGGAGCCTGGAATTGGAGGGATGCAATTTGGATAACAGAGAGAACAATGTGCCGGCCCAGGCTGGAGGCGGCAGGTACTATTCGATAGACGAGCTTCTCGCCCTTATGGAGCCGCAGTACCGGGCAGACCAGGACACCACGCGCCGGTGTATTGCCGGCCTGAGCGATTACGCCGCCCAGCTTGCGGCTCAGGGACAGGAGGAACAGATCCTCCGGCTTCGTAAGCTGTGCATCGAAATGGCCGAGTTTTGGGGCCTGGCTGAGGATGACACGCTGGAAGCGTTTCAGAAAATGGAGGAGCAGTATGGCAGCGCCTTTGACAATGCGGTATCTGCCGCCCGCGACTCCGGCCATGCTCCCGAGATGGGCGAGGAAACCAGGCAAAGCATCCTCGACGGTTTGGAGATCTACGCGCAGAAAATGCGCTGCAATGGCCCTGATTGTGAGGAGTGGGCTGCCGAGTGTGACGTCCTGGCGGAGACGCTGGAGAAACAGTGGCAGATAGACGCGGCTCCGAATCAGCAGACTGGTCTGAAAATGGAGGGAATGTAAATGAATCAGGTACCAAGAGAGTGGCTGGACTTTCTGCGCCAGCAGTTCCCGGAGGGCAGCCGGGTCAAGCTCCGGGAGATGAGAGACGATCCCCAGCCCATCAAACCGGGCAGCATGGGGACGCTGGATCACATCGACGACACCGGCACCTTCCACGTCAAGTGGGATGATGGCCGCGGCCTCGGTCTGGTGTTGGGGCAGGACAGCTTTTCCGTCCTGCCCCCGCCCCTCCAGACGCTGAAGCTGTACGCACCCATGACCGCCGATCTGTACGAACCCGGCGAATACGGCGATATGGAGGATGAGCCCATTATGCTGGATGGCCGGGATCTGATTGGCTACGAGAGCACGATCATGGCGGCGCTGGTGCGGGAGCGGATGCCGGAGGAGGCCGAGCGTGGCGTCATGCACTGGTACGGCGAAGATAACGCAGTAGACCGCAAGGTACAGTCCGCCGTGTTCACCGCCGAGGCCCGAGAAGGCCAGCTTTGGGCGGTGGCCGAGTGCAAGGTGCAGGGCCAGCTGACGCCCATGGAGCTGGACACCCTGGCCGACTATCTGGGCGGACAGATGTCGGACGGCTGGGGCGAGAGCTTCGAACAGCATGAGATCCGTATTGACGGCAGCTCCGAACTCTATGTCCACCTGTGGCAGGATAAGGACTGGAGCATCATGACGGAGCAGGACCGCTTTGACCCCCACTTTTCTGAGCGGCTGCCGGATATGTGCTTCTCTGCCCTGCCCGATGACGGGCCGCTCATCTGCATCCATCGGGGCGAAAGCGGCTATCAAGTGTCGGAGGACAGCAGCGATAAACCTGGGGTGAACCGGCACATGGCGGACTACCGCAACCGGTGTCGGGGCATCACCAAGGCCCAGGAGCAGGCCATGCTGGGCGGACTCCGGTTCGGCTGGGATTCCCCCGCCGCTGACCCCAGAAATTACGGGCAGGAGCAGACTCTGATGAAAAAGGCAGTTTCCGGGCAGGAAACAGCGGAAGGACTGCCCGACCTGTGTTTTTCCATCCTCCCCAGCACCGGCGCGCTCATCTGCATCAAGCGGGGCGAGAGCGGGTATTACCCCTCAGACTGGGATACCGGCGACCCGGCACAGAACCGGGAACTGATGGACTACAACAATCAGCGGCTCGGTGTCACAGAAGCCCAGAGGCTGGCGATGGAGGCTGGCTCCATGCATGGCTGGGACTGCCCCGCCGCCAATCCCAAGACCTATGAACGGGGACAGCAGCAGATGGGAGGAATGAGCCTTGGGTAAGATCTTCTACGCCTACGAGATGAAACAGGATGATCCGGACAGCGGCGTTGAGGCGTTTCTGAACCTCCCCGCAACACCCTATGAAATACTGGACGCAATGGACCGCCTCCGCCGCGGTGACAGCGTTGGCGGGGAGTTCAGGATCGATGAGTATTACCGATTTGATTCCCTGGCGTCCGTCCTCCGCAAGTCCAACGACCTGCATAGGCTGAATGCTCTGGCGCAGAAGCTCTCAGAGCTGAGTGACCAGCAGGAGATCGCCTTTGAGGGCTTGCTGGAAATGGAAAGCAAAGGAAAGGCAACGCCTCTGGAGCTTCCCCGGCTGATCGATCTGGCCTACAGCACCGACTGCTGCCATGTGGTGGACGACGCCCTGAACGATTCCCAACTGGGCCTGTTCTGCGCGGAAAGCGGGTTCGTACCAGGCGCGGAGGATCTTCCGGAAGACCTCTTTGACCTGCTGGACTTTGAGCGGATCGGGCGGGAACACCGCCAGCGGGAGGGCGGCGTGATCGTGAAACGTACCGCAGAACACGCGGGCGGTTATGTGGAGCGGTACAACCCACTGGTGGAGGCATACAAAACACTGGATCTGACGCCCAAAATGCCGGACTACACCATCCTGCTGGAGGTGTCCAAGGGGTACTTCAACGACCCCGGCTATGACAGAGAAAAAACGGTACAGCTCAAGCTGCCGGCCTCGCCGGAGACACTGGATGCCGCACTCACCGCTCTGGACGTCTGGGACTGGCGTGAGGCGGGCTGGCACTGTCTGGACTGCAAGATCCCCTTGCTGATGGACGCCGTCTCCGATGAGGACAGCATCCATGCGATCAACGATCTGGCCCAGCGGCTGGCGGACATGGAGCCGAAAGCACTGCACACCTGCAAGGCTCTCCTCTCGGCTGTGGACTGCAAAACGCTTCAGCAGGCGGAACAGCTTATGGACACGCTGGATCAGTACATCCTCTCCCCGCAGTACAGCTCCCCCATCGAAGTTGCGAAGGGGGAGCTTTCCCTTATCCTCAGCGAACCGGATCGGGAGCTGGTCGCGTCCAACCTGAACCTGTACCGGTACGGTCAGGCGCTGGTCGAGAAATGCGGCGGTGTGCTGACGGGATACGGCCTGATCGAACGGGAAGACAGGCAGCCTGTGCAGGCGATGAATGAAGGCCCTCAGCAGGGCGGAATGGAGATGACATGATGAACCATGACTTTGACTATCTGCTGGAACTGCCCGGCGCATCGGATGAGCAGGCTTATATCAAGGAGCGGCTGGAGACATTAAGCGTCCGGGAGGGCTACGTCCTCGCCGCCGCAGCAATGAGGCATCCGCCCAAGGACGCCAGTGAAGTGGTGGACTGCCTCCACTCCCTGGATCGCTACGAGATCTATTTCCCGGCCAGGAACTATGCGGAGCTGGGAGAACGCAGTCTGCAGGAGAGCGCGAAATTACCGAAGGATGCCCTGCCCTATGCGAATTTGGAATGGGCTGGCGAGCTGTATGGGGACGCACACCCCGGCCTGTTCATCGGATCGTGCTATGTATGCTATCCAACCCAGACTCCCGCCCCTGTCCGACAGGAGGATAAACTCTTCCCGCTCTGGGACAGCGACTGGAGCGTCAAGCTGAAGCTGGCCTCCCCCGCGGTGCCGGAGGGGGTTTGGCTGCGGCTACCGGGACATGACGGCAAGTTTTTCGATAAATCGGATGAGGTTGTGCTGGCGCTGGATGAACTGAAGGTCAAATCCCTGGAAGACTGCACCCTGCTGGAAGCCCGATGTATCCTCCCCGAGGCGGGTGACCTCACGAAGCAGTACAGCAGTATCATGGAGCTGGTCAGGGACGGGGAGGATCTTGGCAATGTCATGGAGGACCAGGATCAGGGAGAGCCGTATTGGATGGAGAAGTTTACTGCTGCGCTGGAGTATGAGGACTGCCGCACGCTGAAATTCGCTTTGGATATTTGGCAAAACCTCAGCTGCTATGAGTGGGTGGACAGTGAGGAACTGGGGGATTTTGCGGTGGAACATCTGCGGAGTGTGGGAGTTTTGGAAGATCTCATCCAATCCTGCTGTATTGATCTGGAGGGATACGCCAAAGACCTGCTGGAGACCTCCGGCTATATGGAGGCCAGCGGCGAGAGAGGCTATCTCCTCCGAAACACACGGGAATTTATCTATAATTACTCCACTCCCCCCTCCCCATTGTATTTATAGTTGACAAAATCCATTTTTTTGCTATAATAGAACATTGAACAGGCGTACGCCTGTTCAAGTTTTCTGTAAGAAAACTTGAACGAGCTTTGTCTTGTATCAAAATAAAAAAGGAAACTGGAGGTTCCATCATGAAGAAGAAGCTTCTCAGCGCTCTGCTGGCTCTGGCCATGACCGCTTCCCTCGCGGCTTGCGGCGGCGGCAGCACCAGCACCCCCGCTCCTGTCGAGTCCAAGGCCGCCGAGCCCGCTCAGTCTCAGGCTGCCGAGCCCGCCGCCGATTGGCACATCGGCATCATCACCGGCACCGTCTCTCAGTCTGAGGACGACCTGCGCGGCGCCGAGACCATTCAGGCCAAGTACGGTGCGGACAAGGTCAAGCTGTCCACCTACCCCGACAACTTCACCGAGGAGCTGGAGACCACCATCCAGACCATCGTCAACATGGCCGACGATCCCCAGATGAAGGCCATCATCGTCAACCAGTCCGTCCCCGGCACCGCCGAGGCCTTCAAGCAGGTCAAGGAGCTGCGCCCCGACATCCTGTGCATTGCCGGCGAGGCTCACGAGGATCTGCCCGTGGTGGGCGCCTCCGCCGACCTGGTGTGCAACAACGACTTCGTGTCCCGCGGCTACCTGATCATCAAGACCGCCCACGATCTGGGCTGCGACACCTTCGTGCACATCTCCTTCCCCCGTCACATGAGCTATGAGACCATGTCCCGCCGCGTGGCCGTTATGCAGGCCGCCTGCGACGAGTTCGGCATGACCTTCCTTCAGGAGACCGCTCCCGATCCCACCACCGACGTGGGCGTCCCCGGCGCTCAGGCCTACGTGCTGGAGAAGGCTCCCGAGTGGATCCAGAAGTACGGCCAGAACTCCGCTTACTTCTGCACCAACGACGCCCACACCGCTCCCCTGCTCCAGCGTCTGATGGAGCTGGGCGGCTACTTCATCGAGGCCGACCTGCCCTCCCCCCTGATGGGTTATCCCCAGGCTCTGGGCGATCTGGATCTGACCGCCGAGGCCGGCGACTTTGACGCCATTCTGGCCAAGGTGGAGCAGGCCGTTACGGAGGCCGGCGGCGCCGGTCGGTTCGGCACCTGGGCTTACTCTTACGGCTACTGCCTGTCCGCCGGTCTGGCTCAGCACGCCATCAACGTCATTGAGGGCAAGAGCGATATCACCGACATGGACGATGTGGCCGCGGCCCTGCAGGAGTACTCCCCCAAGGCCTCCTGGAACGGCTCGGGCTACACCAACGCCGACACCGGCGTCAAGGAGGACAACGTGTTCCTCATCTACCAGGACACCTACATCATGGGCGATCCCGGCAAGTTCATGGGCGCTACCGACGTTGAGGTGCCTGAGTCCTACTTCACCGTAAAATAATAGATCCAACTCCGCGTTATTGATCACAAAGGCAGGGGGGGAGGAACATCCTCCCCCCTGCTTATTTAGATAAGGGTGTGATTCAGATAGGTAATCCAACTGCTCCCCTGCTGGAGATGAAAAACATCAAGAAGGACTTTTTCGGCAATCAGGTCCTCACCGACATCAACTTCACATTGAATGAGGGAGAAGTCCTGGGGCTCTGCGGCGAGAACGGCGCGGGCAAAAGTACGCTCATGAAGATCCTCTTCGGTATGGACGTGATCCGGGAGACCGGCGGCTACGAAGGGGATATCCTCATTCACGGTGAGAAGGCGGTCTTCTCCACCCCCTTCGACGCCCTGAAGGCCGGTATCGGCATGGTGCACCAGGAGTTCTCCCTGATTCCCGGCTTTACAGCCACCGAAAATATCCTGCTCAACCGGGAACCCCGGAAGACCAACGTGATCTCCCAGGTCTTCGGCGAGCGGCTCAATACCCTGGATCGCAAGGCCATGAAGGAGCGTTCTGACGCCGCCATTGATAAAATGGGGGTAAAGATCGACCCCAACATGACCATCAACGAGATGCCCGTGGGCCACAAGCAGTTCACCGAGATCGCCCGGGAGCTGAGCAAGGATCAGCTCAAGCTCCTCATCCTGGACGAGCCCACCGCCGTGCTCACCGAGCATGAGGCCGAGGCACTGCTGGCGTCCATCCGGAACATGGCCGCCCAGGGCATCGCCATCATCTTCATCACCCACCGCCTCCATGAGATCCTGTCGGTGTGCGACAAGGTGGTAGTCATGCGGGACGGCTATGTGGTGCAGGATGTGCCCGCCAAGGACACCAACGTACCCGAGATCACCCGCTGGATGGTGGGCCGCAGCGTCCAGTCCGCCGCGGCCACGCAGATCCAGGATCACTCCGACGCTCCCATCCTCATGTCCATCCGCCACCTGTGGGTGGACATGCCCGGCGAGATCGTCCGGGACGTGGATCTGGACGTGCGTCAGGGTGAGATCCTGGGCATCGGCGGCCTGGCCGGCCAGGGCAAGCTGGGCATCCCCAACGGGATCATGGGCCTCTACGAGGCCGGCGGTACTGTTGTATTCGACGGCAAGGAGATCCCCCTCAACAGTCCCCGGAAATGCCTGGACGCCTCGCTGGCCTTCGTCTCCGAGGATCGCCGGGGCGTGGGCCTTCTGCTGGATGAGTCTCTGGAGTGGAACATCGCCTTCACCGCCATGCAGGTACAGAACAAGTTTCTGAAAAACCTGCTGGGCGGGGCCGTCAAATGGCGGGACGAGAAGGCCATCCGCGCTGTGACCCAGAAGTATATCGAGGCTCTTCAGATCAAGTGCACCAGCTCCAGGCAGAAGGCCAGGGAGCTCTCCGGCGGCAACCAGCAGAAGATCTGTCTGGCCAAGGCCTTTGCCCTGGAGCCCAAGTTCCTCTTCGTCTCCGAGCCCACCCGGGGCATCGATGTTGGGGCCAAGTCCCTGGTGCTGGACGCTCTGAAGCAGTTCAACCGGGAAAGCGGCGTCACCGTCGTCATGATCTCCTCCGAGCTGGAGGAGCTGCGTCAGACCTGTGACCGCATCGCCATCATCTCCGGCGGCAAGGTGGCCGGCATTCGCCCCGCCACCGACTCCTCCGAGGAGCTCGGCATGCTCATGGTCAGTCAAGTTGTATAAGGGAGGTGTGTGACATGAGCAAATCGCAAGAACGTCTGGGCCAGACAAGGTTTGGCCAGCTGGCCAGCGCCTATGGCCTGCCCCGCCTCATCATCACCGCCTTCCTGATCCTTCTGTTCATTCTGGCCCCCTTCTCCGGGGCCGACTTCGCCACCCAGATCTCCAACGTCATTGCCCGCTTCAGCTGGAACGCCGTGCTGGTGCTGGCCATGGTGCCTATGGTCCACTCGGGCTGCGGCCTGAACTTCGGCCTTCAGCTGGGCATTCTGGCGGGTCTGCTGGGCAGCACTCTGTCCATTGAGTTGGGACTCTCCGGCGGGGCCTGCTTCTTCATGGCCATCCTCATCGCCACCCCCTTCGCCATCCTCTTCGGCGGCGGCTACGGTCTGCTGCTCAACCGGATCAAGGGCGGCGAGATGATGGTGGCCACCTATGTGGGCTTCTCCTCGGTGTCCTTCATGTGTATGATGTGGCTCTTCCTGCCCTACAGCAACCCCACCATCGTCATGGCCTACACCGGCGTGGGCCTGAAGCAGACCTTCTCCCTGGAGAACTTTTACGCCAACGTGCTGGCCGACTTTTTGAAGATCGATCTCAGCTCTTTCGGCATCAACCTGATCATTCCCACCGGCTCTATCCTGTTCTTTGCCCTGCTGGCCTTCCTTATGTGGGCTTTCCTCCACACCAAGACGGGCACCGCTATGACGGCCGTGGGCTCCAACCCCACCTTCGCCAGGGCCTCCGGCATCAACATCGACCGCTCCCGGACCCTCTCTGTGATCCTGTCCACCTGGCTGGGCGCCGTGGGTATCCTGGTCTATCAACAGGGCTTCGGCTTCCTGCAGGCCTATAACGCCCCGCTGAACATGGCCCTTCCCGCCGTGTCCGCCATCCTCATTGGCGGCGCTTCGGTAAATAAGGCCAGCATCTCCAACGTGATCATCGGCACCTTCCTGTTCCAGGGCCTGGTGACCATGACTCCCACCGTAATGAACTCTATGCTGAACGTGGGCGATATGAGCGAGGTCATCCGCGTCATCGTTTCCCAGGGTATGATCCTCTACGCGCTGACGAGAAAGACGGAGGGATCGAAATGAAAAAGAATCATGTAGTCGAATTTCTGCGCAACAACATGGTCCCCATCATGTTCATCATCATCTGCGCCATCTGCATCTACCTCTCCGGCTTCTCCTGGAGCTACCTTCTCAACCAGGTGGTCACCCGTATGGGCCGAAACATCTTCCTGATCCTCAGCCTGCTGATCCCCATTATGGCGGGCATGGGTCTGAACTTCGGCATGACCCTTGGGGCCATGGCCGGAGAGATCGCCCTGATCCTGGTGGCCGACTGGCAGATCTGGGGCATCCCCGGGGTGGTGCTGGCCATGCTGCTGTCCATCCCCCTCTCCGTACTGCTGGGTCTCATGTGCGGCAAGCTCATGAACATGGCCAAGGGCCGGGAGATGATCACCGGCTATATCCTCAACTACTTTATGGGCGGCCTCTATTTGCTGGTAGTGCTCTATATGATGGGTCCTATCATTCCCATCAAGCACACATCCATCCGTCTGCCCCGGGGCTTTGGCGTGCGCACCACCACCGACCTGTCCAATATGCGTCAATGCCTGGATAACCAGTGGGCCCTCACCATCGGCGGCGTGAAGATCCCTCTGCTCACCTTCGCCATCATCGGCCTTCTGTGCCTGTTCATCGTCTGGTTCCGCAAGACCAAGCTGGGCCAGGACATGCGGGCGGTGGGCCAGGACATGGAGGTGGCCCGGGACGCGGGCATCAAGGTGGAGCGCACCCGTATCATCTCCATCATCATGTCCACCGTCTTCGCCGGCTTCGGCATGATCATCTATCTGCAGAACATCGGCAACTTCCCCACCTACACCGCTCACACCCAGATCGGCATGTTCTGCATTGCCGCCCTGCTGGTCGGCGGCGCCAGCGTGGAGAAGGCCTCCATCGGCAATGTGTTCCTGGGGGTCATCCTGTTCCACACCATGTTCATCGTGGCTCCCAAGGCCGGACAGAACCTTACCGCCTCCCCCCAGATCGGCGAGTACTTCCGGGTCTTCGTCTCCTACGGCATCATCACCATTGCTCTGGTGATGTATGAGGCCAAGAAGCGCAGGACCAGGTCGGGCGCCGGCGCTCTGCTGGCTCAGGCCCAGCAGGCCGAAAAGAAGGGGGGCGAGACGGCATGAAGAACGTACGCACCCTTCTGATCCGTCTGGCCGTGGTTGCCCTGTGCATCGCTCTGGGCGCCACCATGCTGGTCATCGGCCGGGGCCACACCCTCTACTTCGACAACAAGACCCTGGAGGACTACGAGGGTCAGACCTACTCCGCCTACCACAAGGTGGTGGTCACCGTCAAGGGCGAGGAGGTTGCCAAGCTGGGCAAGCGGGAGCGCGGCTCCGCCATCTGGATCGGTCAGAACTTCAAAATGACCCTGGAGCTCACCCAGAACAAGGGAGACGAGCCTGTGATCCAGGAGTTCAGCATCAAGCTGCCCTATGACCTGGACGGCATCATCATCAACCTGCCCGCCTATCTGGCCGGCCTGCCCGAGGAGGCCTGGCTCACTGAGTTCATCCCCGCGCCTCCGAAGGATGACGAGGAGCCCATCGACGACGACCTCGGTCTGGGAGACGACCTGGGTCTGGGCGAAGATCTGGGCCTGGGCGCCGAGGGTCTGGAAGGCTGAGATCTCCCCTCATACGTCACATTACGCCCCCTGTCCCCGGTAATGCGCCGGGAGCGGGGGGCGTTTTTTTACCCAGGGCAAAGAAGAAAGGAGCCCGACCTCGCAGAGGAGGTCGGGCTCCCTTTTTATCCTGTCTCAGCCGAAGAACTTCTTGAAGAAGCCGCCCTTCTTCTTGGGCTCCTCCTTGGGAGGCTCTTCCTCCTTGGGCGCTTCCTTCGGCGTCTCCGCCTCAGGGGCATCGGTCTTGGCGCCGGGATAGGCGTTTACGGCCCCTCCCTTACCGCTCAGCCGCTCCATGGCCTCCTTGGCCACCTGAGATCCCTTTGCCGCCGCCTGGCGGTAGTAATCCAGCGCCTTGGGAATGTCGGGGCCCAGCCCGGCCAGACCCCGCTCGGTGAACTCGCCCAGCTTGTAGAGCGCCCCGGCATGGCCCCGGGCGGCGGCCTTTTTGTACCACTCCACCGCCTGCACCCGATCCTTATGTACTCCGTCGCCATTATCGTAGCACAGACCCATATTGTAGAGGCCCCGGAGGTTATTCTGCTCCGCCGCCTTCTGGAACCACTGGAAGGCGGCCACCTTATCCTGCTTGACCCCGGTGCCGTTCAGGTAAAACCAGGCGATGTTGCACTGGGCAAAGGCGTCCCCGCTCTGGGCGGCCAGCAGATAGAGCCGGGCAGCCTCCTCCAGATCCTTCTCCACGCCCTCGCCCATCTCGTAGAGGTAACCCAGATTGCACTGGGCACGGGGGTAGTTTTTCTTCACCGCCTCGGAGTACCAGTGGACGGCCACAGCCTTGTCCACCTCCACGCCCAAGCCCTCGTCATAGCAGTAGGCCAGGTTGCACTGGGCACGGGGATAGCCTTGCTCGGCGGCCTTGGTGTACCAGAAGATCGCCTCGGTCATGGACTTTTCCACCCCGATGCCCGCCTCGTAGCAGTAGCCCAGGTTACACTGGGCACGGGGATAGCCCTCCTCAGCGGACTTGCGGTAGAGCTCCACCGCCTTGGGCTTATCCTCCGCCACACCGCTGCCCGACTCATAGCACCAGCCCAGGTTGCACATGGCCACCTCGTCTCCCAGATCGGCGCCCTTCTGATAGCATTCCACGGCCTTCTCCCAGCTCTGCTGACAGCCCCAACCGTTTTCATAGCTCACGCCCAGATTGCAAAGAGCGGGGGGATAGTTCCGCTGGGCGGCCTTCTCATACCACATAAAGCTCTTGGTGTAATCCTGCTCCACACCCATGCCCCGCTCATAGCACCAGCCCAGATTGCTCATGGCCCGGGGATATTCCTGCTCGGCGGCTTTGGTGTACCACAGCACGGCCTTTTCCCAGCTCTGCTCCAGGCCCTTGCCGACCTCGTAACACCAGCCCAGGTTGCACTGGCCCCGGGGATCTCCCTGCTCGGCGGCGGCGGCATACCACTTCACCGCCTCTTCCCAGCTCTGGGGAACGCCCTTGCCCGCCTCACAGCACCAGCCGTAATTGCACTGGGCCCGGGGGTAACCCTGCTGGGCGGCGGCCAGATACCACTTGGTGGCCTCCTCCCAGCTCTGCTCCACCCCGTCGCCGGACTCATAAAGATAGCCCAGATTGGTCTGGGCCCGGGGGTAGCCCCGCTCGGCGGCGGCACGGTACCACTTGGCGGCGTCGGCCATGGACGCCTCCACGCCCTTGCCCGCCTCGTAGCACCAGCCCAGATTGCACTGAGCGGGGGGATAGTCCAGCTCGGCAGCCCTTCGGTAGAGCTCCACGGCTTTCTCCCAGCTCTGCTCTACTCCCTCGCCCTCCTCGTAAAACAGGCCCATGCGGCACAAGCCTCTGGGATTCTCCTTCTCAGCGGCGGCGGAGAACCACTTGACGGCCTCCTGGATACTCTTGTCCACGCCCTTGCCGAACTCACAGCACCAGGCGTAGTTGCACATACCTACGGCGTAGCCCATATCGGCGGCCTTCTTGTAGAGCTCGGCCGCCTTTTCCCAGCTCTGCTCCACCTCTTCGCCGTTCTCATAGCACAGACCCAGCCGGCACACGGCGGGGGGATAGTCCCGCACCGCGGCCCCCTGATAGAGCCGCACCGCCTCAGTCATGTTCTTCTCCACACCCTCGCCGTGCTCATAGCACCAGCCCAGGTTGTTCAGCGCCCGGGGATCGCCCTGGGCGGCGGCCTTGGCGTACCACTCCACCGCCTTTTGCCAGCTCTGCTCCACCCCCAGGCCGGACTCGCTGCACCAGCCCAGGTTGCACTGGGCCCGGGCATAGCCCGCCTCGGCGGCGGCGGTGTACCACTTGATAGCGTCGGGCCAGCTCTGCTCCACGCCCTCGCCGGCCTCGTAGCACCAGCCCAGGTTGCACTGGGCGGGGGGATAGTTCTGCTCGGCGGAGAGCTTATAGAGCTCCACGGCCCGCTCCATGCTCACCTCCACCCCGTCACCCCGCTCGAAGCACAGGCCAAGATTGCAAAGGGCCCGGGGATCCTGCTGGTCGGCGGCCTTCATATACCACTTGATGGCCTGGGCCTGGTCTTTCTCCACGCCCTCGCCCATCTCATAGCACCAGGCCAGATTGCACTGGGCGGGGGGATAGCCCCGCTCGGCGGCGGCCCGATAAAGGGTAGTGGCCTTCTCCCAGCTCTGCTCCTCCACACCCTCGCCCCGCTCATAGCACAGGCCCAGGTTACATAGGGCACGGGGATCCTCCTGCTCGGCGGCCATGGAGTACCAGTACACCGCCTCGGTCATGCTCTGCTCCACGCCCTTGCCGAACTCATAGCACCAGCCCAGGTTGCACTGGGCACGGGCGTAGCCCATGTCGGCGGCCTGACGGTAGAGCTCGGTGGCCTTCTCCCAGCTCTGCTCCTTGCCCTCGCCGCACTCCCAGCACAGGCCCAGAGCGCAGACGCCGGGGGCGTAGTCGGCCTCGGCGGCCTTCTCAAAGAGCTCCACCGCCTTGTCGAAGTCCTGCTCCACCCCCTCACCCTGTTGGTAGAGCTGACCCAGAGCGCACCAGCCGGCGGGGTCGTCCATATCCCCTACCCGCTGAAAGTACTCCACCGCCTTCTCCTTGTCCTGGGGAAGGCCCAGCCGGCCCCGGAGGTAGCACAGTCCCATATGGTAAATGGCGTGGGGGTACTCCTCCTCCATCGCCCGCCGGACATAGGCCAGCGCCTTTTCATTGTCTCCCTTTTCCTCAGCCTGTTCGGAAAGACACATCCAGCCATAGCCGGAGACATAGTCCTCCTCCACCGGCACGAACATCTCCCCGCCGCAGTGGGGACATTTTTCCAGGTTCTCGTCCTCGGTCACATACCCGCAGTCGGAACCGTCACAACGAAAGAATTCCAAGAGAACATCCTCCTTTGCTCTTTTCCACGCCCCCTTCCGGGGCTATATCAAAACTATTATACTCTTCACTTTCCCCGGACACAAGGGGGGAAGAAGAAAAAAACGTCTGGTTTCCGTTGACTTTTTCACCGGTTTTCGATATGCTGTGACTGCTGAAACACCCCACGGAAAGGAAGGCTTCCTATGCTGAAAAGTCAACATCTGCGCACCCTCTCTCCTGAGATCGATCCCCTTCGGGTGGGCATGGGATGGACTGTGGCGGATCTGTCCAGGCCCCAGGTCATGGTGGAGAGCACCTTCGGCGACAGCCACCCGGGCTCGGCCCATCTGTTGACGCTCACTGACGCCGCGGCGGCGGGGGTGGCCCAGGCCGGCGGCAAGGCCGCCCGATACTTCGCCACCGACATCTGCGACGGGATGGCCCAGGGCCACGACGGCATCAACTTCTCTCTGGCCTCCCGCTCCACCATCTGTGACCTCATTGAGATCCACGCCTCCGCCACCCCCTTTGACGCCGCGGTGTTTCTGGCCAGCTGTGACAAGTCGGTGCCCGCCCAGCTCATGGCCATGGGGCGGCTGGATCTGCCGGCGGTGTTCGTCCCCGGCGGGGTGATGGCCCCCGGCCCCGACTGCCTCACCCTGGAGCAGATCGGCACCTATTCCGCCATGTTCCAGCGCCGGGAGATCAGCCAGGCGGAGTTTGAAGGCTATCAGCATACCGCCTGCCCCTCCTGTGGGGCCTGCTCCTTCATGGGCACCGCCTGCACCATGCAGGTCATGGCCGAGGCTCTGGGGCTTGCCCTGCCCGGTTCCGCCCTTCTCCCCGCCGTGGGCGACGACCTCAAAGACACGGCCCGCCGGGCGGGGGCGGCGGCCCTGGCATTGAGTCAGCAGGGACTCACCGCCCGGAAGATCGTCACCATGAGATCCTTTGAAAACGCCCTGATGGTCCACGCCGCCATCTCCGGCTCCTCCAACGCCCTGCTCCACCTGCCCGCCATAGCCCACGAGTTCGGGCTCCGGCTGGACGGCGATCTCTTCGACCGGCTCCACCGGGGGGCCCATTATCTTGCGGATATCCGCCCGGCGGGAAGATGGCCGGCGGAGTATCTCCACCGGGTGGGCGGCATCCCCGCCGTGATGGAGGAGCTGCGCCCCATCCTCCATCTGGATGTGCTCACCGTCACCGGAAAGACCCTGGGCGAAAACCTGGATGAGCTGAAAAAAACCGGCTGGTACGACCGCTGTCCCGCCCTGCTGGCCCAGGTGGGCCGTGAAAAGAACGACATTCTCCGCCCCTACGCCGATCCCATCGGCTCCGACGGGGCCATCGCCATCCTCCGGGGCAACCTGGCGCCCGACGGGGCGGAGGTCAAGCACACGGCAGTGCCCAAAGAGATGTTCCGGGCCACCCTCAACGCCCGGCCCTTTGACAGCGAGGAGGAGGCCATCGACGCCATCCTCCACAAGCGTATCCACCCCGGCGACGCGGTATTTATCCGCTACGAGGGCCCCAGGGGCAGCGGCATGCCCGAGATGTTCTACACCGGAGAGGCCATCTCCTCCGACCCGGAGCTCTCCGCCTCCATCGCCCTCATCACCGACGGGCGCTTCTCCGGCGCCTCCCGGGGCCCCGTCATCGGCCACGTCTCCCCCGAGGCCGCTGAGGGCGGCCCCATCGCCCTGGTGGAGGAGGGAGACCTCATCGAGCTGGATATCCCGGGCCGCAGGCTGGCCATTGTGGGCGTGAAGGGCAAACAGAAGAGCGAGGCCGAGATGGCGGAGCTCCTGGCGGCCCGGAAGGCCCGGTGGACGCCCCGCGTCCCCAAATATACCTCCGGCGTACTGGGCCGCTTCACCCGCTCCGCCGCCTCCCCCATGGCGGGGGCCTATCTGCCATAAGCCATGTCCCGACGCATACCGCCGGCTGAAAACGACCCGGGCGGAGGCCGTGACATGACTGCCAAACAGGGAATAAAAAGATCTCCGTCCCATACGGGACGGAGATTTTTTTATTCTCCGTAGTAGCGCAGCAGATCCTCCATGAGCAGGCTGCCCACAGTGGCGCAGCCAAAGCTTATCAGAGCGGCAAACTGAAACACCTCGGCGCAGTCGTAAAGCCAGAGGCTTTCCACGGCCCCCTGCCCCGCCCGGAGCAGCAGCGCCGCCGTCCCCGCCAGCAGCACAGCGCACAGAACGAGTCCACGCGAGAGAACAAACCGGGACAATTTTCGGTATGTATTCATTTTTCATCCTTCCATTCATCCTGATTCCTGCTCATAGTGTATCAAACCCGTTTATTCTTCGCAATGGCAAGAATTTTCCAACAAACCTCCTCCTGATTCGACGCCTTTTCCGCTTTCGGTTGACCGATAAAACGGGACAGGAGACATAACCCGGGCTCCATGTCATTTCCCGTCGAAGTATTTTTCTATACATTTTTTGGAAAACACAATATAATGTGTATATTCCAATAAAACGCAGGAGGATACCACAAAATGAGGGAGTTAAAATTGGATGTATACTCGTTGTATCCAGGTTTGACAGACCTGGGCCCCTACGACTACGCCATTCTGGTCGACGAGGTGGCCGCGGGAGGCTTTTTGTGTGAAAGCTATGGAGTGCGGATCACCTCCCGCGCCAGCGGAGAGCACTCGGAGGTGGCTAACGTTACCATCAGCGCTTCCCGCATTGACGAGTTAATGGATCTCCTGGTTCGCAACCAGGTCAGCCCCATCCATCTGCAGGACGTAGTGGCCGACTGGTTGTAAGTATTACATAGAGTGGGAGCGGCGAGAGATCTCGCCGCCCCCACTTTTTTCCTTTACCCCAGCAGCCCTTCCCAGTATTCCGCCGCAGCCTCCCAGGCCAGGGTATTTTCTTCAGTCTGGGCCCTGGGCACATAGCCCTGTTCCCGCAAAAACCGACCTGTCCAGGCGGAAAATATCTTTGCCCCGTCCTGGTTGAGATGGCCGCCGTCATACAGGTGCTTCGACACGTCCAGCCCCATCTCCTCAAAGCCGTTGCGCCAGTCGAAAACGCGCACGCCCTCATTTTCCGTCAGCCGTTCCTCCAACCGGTCATAGACCGGCTGAGGATATTGGCTGTACGTGGGATTGACGGTGACGATCAGGTCGATCCCCTTCTCCCTGCACAGCGCCGCGATCCGGTCAAAGTCCTTCATGTTCTCCTCCAGGATCTCCTCCGACTGGCTCAATTCATTGAGAAAGGGCTCCTGAGACCACTCCAGGGCGGGAAAGACCTCGTCCACGGCGGTGTGTCCCTTCAGATGATCCGCCCCGGCAGGGACGAGCTTCTCAAAGTCTGCCTCCGTCAGCTCCTTCCAGCGGTCATGGTAGATATAGAGGTCGAAGAACAGGCTCACCCGCTTCTCCGGCTCGGCGGCGGTGAAAATAGCTCCCAGCCGGTTGAACCCCCAGGGCATCCGCTCCACATTGGTCTGTGTGTAGTTCCGGTAGCGATCAAAAAAGAGGGAACTGGCCTCCATCACCACCACCGAGGGGGATTGGGTCCTCAGGGCCTCCTTCAGATACCAGTAGGTAAGGGCGGGCGTCTGCTCGCTGCCCCCCATCACGTAGCCGGTCAGACCGCTCTCGGCGTACATCATGGCGGGATTCCAGTCACAATAGGCGTAGGAGGAGCCCAGAAAGAGCACGTCGATGGAATTTTTCGGCTCTGCCAGGTACTGCTCCCAGGTGGAGCCATAATTGATATGGACAGGCCGGAATACCCTCCCCGTCAAATGGAGCAGTATCGCGGCGGCGAGGACAAACATCAGCCCCCAGAGGGCCTCCCGCCTCCCGGTCTTCCGCCCGGATTTCTCTGTGTTTTTTTCGGACAAGGCCCTCACCTCCTCAGAATTGACCGTAAATAAAGTCCTGGGCGTTGTAGCCGCTGCCGTAGCTACCGAAAATGACGATGACCAGCAGCAGACCCAGACAGACACACCACCGAACCCACCTGGGGGCCTCCAGCACCCGCCGGGTCACATCAAAGCGCTGGCTCATGGCGTCCACCGCCGCCAGCATCACGAGGGCCGCCCCGGCCACCCGCCACTCCAACACGTCCATGCCCATGGCCGCCAGCCCTCCGGCGTCCCAGAGCACCGGCTTAGCCATGTTCCGCAGCACCGCCAGAGCCCCGGAGACCGATCCGGCCTCAAAAAATACCCAAGCGATGGTGGATAGGCCAAAGACCCAGGCCATCTGCCAGAGGGCAGTGACCTTGCTGTCCGGCCTCAGCCGGACAGCCTCCCGGAGCGTACTCCGGGGCTTCTCCGTCAGACTTCCCGCCACCTGGTAGAGCCCGTTGAGCAGACCCCACACCAAAAAGCTGAGGGCCGCCCCATGCCACAGGCCGCTGACGGCAAAAACGATGAGCAGATTGAGATACTTCCGTCCCGTGCCCCGGCGGCTGCCGCCCAAGGGGATATAGAGATAGTCCCGAAACCAGGAGGACAGGGAGATGTGCCACCGCCGCCAGAACTCCGCGATGGAGCGGGAGAAGTAGGGAGTGCGGAAATTTTCCGTCAGGGCAAAGCCCATGACCCTGGCCGAGCCCACCGCCATATCGGAATAGGCGGAAAAGTCACAGTAGATCTGCACGGAGAAGGCACAGGCCGCCAAGAGCACCTGAAGGGCCCCAAACCGCTCCGGAGCGGCGAAGACCGTATCCACCGCCACCGCCAGCCGGTCGGCCAGCAGCAGCTTTTTGAAGGCGCCCCAGAGGAAGCGGAGAAAGCCCTCCTTTAAGTTTACATAATTAAAATTATGTAAACTATCAAACTGGAGCAGCAGCTCCGGGCCCCGGCCAATGGGGCCGGAGAGGAGACTGGGGAAAAAGGACAGGAACAGAGCGCATTTGAGAAAGCTCCGCTCCGCCGGGCATTTTCCCCGGTGCACGTCGATGAGATAGCCCATGGCGGTAAAGAAATAGAAGGAGATGCCCGCCGGAAGCAGGAGCTCCGGCACCGCCGGGCTCCAGTCCAGGCCCAGGGCCCCCAGGGCCCCGGTCACCAGGGAGAGACCGAACCTCAGATATTTGAATACCACCAGTGCGCCGATAAAGAGGCACAAAGCGCAGATCAGCAGCGCTTTGCCTCCCCCCCTCTCCAGCCCCAGGGCGACAGTCCAGGTCACCGCCACGGTGGCGAGCAGAAACAGGAAGTATTGGGGTCCCGCGCACAGGTAGAAAAACCAGCTGCATGCCAGCAGCCAGAGGTTCCGGGTCTTGTGGGGCAACAGAAAATAGCCCAGGACACACGCCGGGAAAAAGAGAAAATAGGACAGGGTCAAAAAGCCCACGGGCCCGCCTCCTTCCGTCAGTATTCCATGTTTTCCTATTTTACTTGATTCCCGCTCTCCTGTCAAACCGCCCCCTCCGCCCCGCTTGCCTCCCCCGTGCCAATATGCTATACTGTCCTGAGAAAACGCTTTTCAAGGAGGATGCCCCATGTCCCTTCCCAAGCTCGTCGTCATTTTAGGCCCCACCGCCTGCGGAAAGAGCGGACTGGGCGTGGAGCTGGCCAAACAATATAATGGCGAGATCGTCTCCGCCGACTCCCGGCAGGTCTACCGGGGGCTGGATCTGGGCACCGGAAAGATCACTCCGGAGGAAATGGAGGGGGTGCCCCACCATCTGCTGGATGTGGCCGAGCCGGGCGAGCAGTACTCGGTGGCCCGGTTCCAAGAGGAGGCCTACGGGGCCATTGACGATATTCTCTCCCGGGGCCGCCTCCCCTTCCTGGTAGGTGGCACCGGCCTCTATCTCCGGGCCGTCAGCGAGGGCTATGTCTTTCATGAGGCCCCCCCTGACCCGACCCTGCGCGGCGCGCTGGAGGCGCTGCCCACCCAGGCCCTCCGGGATCGCCTCACCGCCGCCGGGGTGGAGCTGGACGAGGACTGCTTCAATAACCGCCCCCGCCTGGTACGGCTCATTGAGAAGCTGGAAAACGGCGAAGATCCCCACGCCGAGGCGGAGCGAAAGCCCCGCTACGATGTACTCACCCTGGGGGTCTCCTACCCCCGGGAAACGGTGTGCCAACGCATCGACCGGCGGCTATGGGCCCGGATCGACGCGGGCATGCTGGAGGAGGTGGCCACCCTTCGCTCCCAGGGGGTCTCCGACGACTTTCTGGAGGGCCTGGGACTGGAATACCGCTACATCCTCCACTACCTCACCGGGGAGCTGTCCTCTGTGGAGGCCCTGGCCGACGAGCTGGGCCGGGCCATCAAACGCTTCGCCAAACGGCAGGTGAGCTGGTTCAAAAAGGACAAAGACGTCCACTGGCTGGATATGGAGGGCGACCCCATCGCCCAGGCCCGCATCCTTTTGGACGCCTTTCTGGCGTAAGACGGCCCGCAGAGCGGCAGTGGAATAAAACGCCATGAAACGGACATGCTGATACCATCTACACAAAGGGGGTATCACCATGTCCGTTTCCTTTGAAAAGAGCGAGACCAAACGCAACCTTCTCCGGGCCTTCGCCGGAGAGAGCCAGGCCCGCAACCGCTATACCTTCTCCGCCGGCCTCGCCAAGAAAAACGGCCTCTACGTGGTGGAGGCTGTGTTCCGCTTCACCGCCGACCAGGAGACCGCCCACGCCCGGGCCTTCTACGACTACCTGGAAAAGTGCTCCGGAGAGAACATCGCCATTGACGGTTCTTATCCCATCGACCTCTACTCCACTGTACTGGAGCACCTCCGGGCCGCCCAGCACAACGAGTATCAGGAGTATGAGCACGACTATATGGCCTTTGCCCACATGGCCAAGGACGAGGGGTTCCCGGAGATCAGCCACCTCTTCTCCAACGTGGCCCGCATTGAAAAGGTGCACGGCGACCGCTTCGGCCAGTTCGCCGATCTCTTGGAGCAGGGCAAGCTCTTTGTCAACGAGAGCGAATGTGAGTGGATGTGCCTCAACTGCGGCTATGTAGTCACCGCCCAGCGTCCCCCGGAGTACTGCTGGGTGTGCAAGCACGACCAGGGGTATTTCGTCAGGGTGGAGATGGTACCCTTTCAGATGAAGAAGTGAACAACACCCGGCCCTCCCCCACAGGAGGGCCGGGTGTTGTTTTCCGGTCATATCCGGATTGGGGCATATCCGTATTTTTTCATTGCGATTCTCTCCCATTCGTGATAAACTATCTCTAAGATGAAATGATGTGCTTAAAAAATCAAGTTCCATCCTCTTATCCTCTATGCGCCTATATAAACCAGGCCGCACTTTGCTGCCGCATAAAGAAAGGGACGATGACCGATGAAAAAGCGCGTGATATCCATTTTGTTGACTTTGGCAATGACCTTGAGCCTGCTCCCCGCCGCCCTGGCGGAGGAGGCGACCCCAGCCCCGGAGGCCGAAGCTTCGACAGAGGAGACTGTTTCCGAGTTCCCCTTTACCGATGTGGCCTCCAAGGCCTGGTATTATAACGCGGTGTCCTATGTGTACAGCCACGGGATCATGAACGGCACCAAGAAAAACCACACCCTCTTCAGCCCTGAGGTGCCTATGAGCCGGGCTATGCTGATGACCGTGCTGGCCCGGTACGACGGGGTGGACACCTCCGACGGAAACACCTGGTTTGCCAAGGGACAGGGCTGGGCGGTACAAAATAAGATCTCCAACGGCGTACTCCCCGAGGAGCCTCTTACCCGGGAGCAGCTGGTCACCATGCTTTGGCGCTACGCGGGCCAGCCCGAGACCGCAGGGAGCCTGGAGGGCTTCACCGACGCCGACCGGATCAGCCGCTACGCCCAGACCGCCCTCCAGTGGGCGGTGGAGGAGGGGCTCCTCACCGGAAAGAAGGGCGGCCTGCTGGATCCCAGGGGCACCGCCACCCGGGCGGAGGTGGCCGCCGTGCTCGCCCGCTTCTGCCAGGAGTACGAAGCCCCGGAAGCCAAGCCCGAGGAATAACGGAAAAACCACTCCACGTCCCAGCCTCCATGAGGCTGGGACGTTTTTTCCCTCTTGAAAGAAATTTCCAACCTGCTATAATAGACTTTGCTGTAAAAATCGACATCACCCTCACGCGAAAGGCGGAAGGATATGAACATTATTATCGTGGGCGACGGCAAAGTGGGCGCCGCCCTGACCTCTCAGCTCTCCAGCGAGGGCCACGACGTCACCATCATCGACTCCAACCCCCAGGTGCTTACCCAGAGCGCCGAGCAATTTGACGTCATGGCCGTGGTGGGCAACGGCGCCTCCATGTCCACCCTCCGGGAGGCCGGCGTGGAAAAGGCGGAGGTGCTCATCGCCGCCACCAGCCGGGACGAGCTCAACCTGCTGACCTGCCTCACCGCCAAAAAGCTGGGCGTCAAGCACACCATCGCCCGGATCCGCAACCCGGAGTACTCTGATCAGCTGGTCTCCATGCGGGAGGAGCTGGGGCTGTCCCTCACGGTAAATCCCGAGCAGGCCGCCGCCCAGGAGGCCTATCAGCTCCTCCAGTTCCCCTCCTTCCTCAAGCGGGACTCCTTTGCCAAGGGTCGGGTGGAGATCGTGGCCCTGCCGGTGGACGAGCACTCCAAGCTGGACGGCATTCCCCTGACCAAGCTCTACGATATCGCCCGGGTCAACGTGCTGGTATGCGCCGTTCAGCGTGGGGACGGGATCCATATTCCCGGCGGCTCCTTCGTCCTCCAGGCCGGCGACACCCTTTTCGTCACCGCCGCCCTTCAGGATCTGGCCCAGCTGGTGCGAAACCTGGGCCTGGTGGAGCACAAGGTCAAGAGCCTGCTCATCATCGGCGGCAGCCGTATCGCCTTCTACCTGGCCAAGCGGTGCCTGGACAGCGGCGTGGCGGTGAAGATCATCGAACGGGATCATGACCGCTGCGTTAAGCTGGTGGAATCCCTCCCCCGGGCCACCGTCATTGAAGGGGACGGCTCCCGGCAGGACGTACTGGACGCCGAGGGCCTGCGCTCCTTTGACGCCGTCATCACCCTCACCGGAATGGATGAGGAGAATCTGGTTCTGTCCATGTTCGCCAGCCATCTGGGGGTGAGCAAGGTCATCACCAAGATCAATCGCATTGAGTATTACGATGTATTCCGCAAGGTCGGCATCGGCTCGGTGATCAGTCCCAAGGGGCTGTGCTGCGCCAATATCGCGCGCTATATCCGGGCCATGTCCACCGCCGAGGGCATCGACAGCGTGCTCACCCTCCACTCCATTGTGGACGGCCAGGTGGAGGCCCTGGAATTTCTGGCGGGGCCCGAAACCCGGCACCAGGGGGAAAAGCTCATGGACATCCCCCTGAAAAGCGGCATTCTCATCTCCTGCATCACCCATCAGGGCCGCACCATCATCCCCAAGGGCGACAGCAGCTTCACCACCGGAGATACCCTGATCGTAGTTACCGCCGGGGGCCGGGTCCTCAACGACCTGGACGACATCTTCGCGGACTGAGAGGATCTCATATATGAACGGTAAAATGATCGGCAAGCTGCTGGGCTTCCTGCTGCTGCTGGAATGTCTCTTCCTCTTCCCCCCCGCCCTCATCTCCGTCTACGACCATGAGACGGAGGCCCTGCGCGCCCTTTTCACCACCATGGCCCTCTCCGCCGGAACGGGTATATTGCTTTGGGGCTGCTGTAAAAAGGCCCAGCGCCGCTTCTATGCCCGGGAGGGCTTTCTCATCACAGGTCTGGGTTGGATCGTCCTGTCCGCTGTGGGCGCCCTCCCCTTCTGGCTGTCCGGGGAGATCCCCCGGTACATCGACGCCTTCTTTGAGACGGTCTCCGGCTTTACCACCACCGGCGCGTCCATCCTCACCAATGTGGAGGCCATGAGCCGGGGCCTTCTCTTCTGGCGCTCCTTCACCCACTGGCTGGGCGGCATGGGGATCCTGGTGTTCCTGCTGGCCGTGATCCCCATGGGAAAAGGCGGATACAGCGTCCACCTGCTCCGGGCGGAAAGCCCCGGTCCCTCTGTGAGCAAGCTGGTGCCCAAGCTGCGCCAGACCGCCGCCATCCTCTATCTTATCTACATTGCCCTCACTGTTTTGAACGTTCTCTTCCTGCTGGCGGGGAAAGTGCCCCTCTTTGACGCTCTTTGCACCGCCTTCGGCACTGCGGGCACCGGCGGCTTCGGCATCAAAAACACCTCTATGGCAGGGTACTCCCCCTATATTCAGACTGTCTGTACCGTCTTTATGGCCCTCTTTGGGGTCAACTTCTCCATCTACTTCCTCATCCTTCTGGGCAAGTTCCGGCAGGTCATACGCAGCGAGGAGGTAGGACTCTATCTCGCCATTATGCTGGGCTCCATGGCCGTCATTACGGTCAACATCATCCCCCTTTACGGCGGCAGTATCCGCGCCGCCCTTCACGATGCGGCCTTCGCCGTATCCAGCATCATGACCACCACCGGCTTTGCCACGGCGGACTTCAACCTCTGGCCCCAGCTCTCCCGCACCATCCTGGTCATGCTGATGGTGGTGGGCGCCTGCGCCGGCAGCACCGGCGGCGGCATCAAGTGCGCCCGGATCGTTCTGTTGTTCAAATCCCTCTCCGCCCGTATGCGCCAGATGCTCCACCCCAGAAGCGTCAACCTGGTGCAGTTTGAGGGCCGCACTGTGGAATCCGAGACCCTTCAGGGCGTCAACACCTATATGACCGCCTACTGCGCCATCGGCGTGGTGTCGGTGCTGCTGCTGTCCCTGGACAATTTCTCCCTGGAGACCAACCTCACCGCCGTGCTGGCCTGCCTCAATAACATCGGCCCCGGCCTGGACATGGTGGGCCCCACCGGCAACTACGCCATGTTCTCTCCCCTTTCCAAGCTGGTGCTCATCCTGAATATGCTTCTGGGCCGGCTGGAGATCTTCCCCCTGCTTATCATGCTCTCTCCCCGCACCTGGAGCCGGGCCTCCAACTGACCTGCGCCCCCTCTGTCTGTATCGAGAAAGGAGACCGCATGCAGCTGCAACAGCTCTACTATTTCAAAGAGGTCGCCGAGCGCGGCAGCATCAACAAGGCCGCGGACGCCCTGATGATGACCCAGCCCAACCTGAGCCGCTCCATCCAAAAGCCGGAGGAGGAGCTTGGGCTGGAGCTGATCCGGCGCAACAACCGGGGCGTACAGCTCACGGAGGAGGGCCGGCAGTTCTATCAGCACGCCCGCGAGATCCTGGACCGTGTCGAGATCATCCAGCACATATCCAAGGAGGACAGCCCCCGGATGCTGTCGGTGTCCGCCTTCCCCTCCCTCACCTCCACCGCCCTCTTGGAGGAGCTTTATGCCCGGCACCGGAACCATCACATCCAGTTCACCCTCCGGGAATCCCGGCTGTCTGAGATCATCTCCGACGTTCATGAGCTGCGCTCCGAGCTGGGCGTCCTCCACACCAACCCCACCCAGCAAAAGCAGGTCCACATCCTTTTAGAGCAAAAGCAGCTGGAATTTCACCCTGTCAGCACCGACTCCTGGTATGCTTACCTTGGCCCCAACAGTCCTTTTTACGACCAGGAGTCCGTATCCATGCGGGAACTTTTGGAGTATCCGGTGCTGCGTTATCCCGACGACCACTTTTCCATTCTCACCTCCTATATGCTCATCGACGGCGACCGTCTCCACGACCTGACCAAACGGGTCATGTTCCTCAATAACGAGGGGGCCATCATCAACCTGCTGCGCACTACCGACGCCTTCACCTTTGGCATGAGCTGGAGCCGGGAGTTCTACGCTGAACTGGGCATTGCCTGCAAGCCCATCCAAGACTATCATGTGGAGATCACCCTGGGCTGGGCCAAGCGGAAAAAAGAACAGCTCTCCCGGGAGGGGACCCAATTCGTGGAGCTGCTGCAAAAGCACTACGCACAAACCGCGCAATAATTCCTCTCATTCTAAGGAGGCCGCCTTTCGGCGGCCTCCTTTTTTATGCTTTTTGCGCATAGCCGAGCTATAAATCCCGTATCATTATAATTTCCACGCATGACCGGGCCGTGCCAAATTGAGATTAGGCACGGTCTTTTTCCTTTGCTATACTAAATTTATGGATATCCAAAATTTGCGCGTTTCCCTCCCCCGCACGTTCCGGCCTATGGCATACCGGTATTTTTCACCCTGGCCTTAGACCTGACTTCCAACGGTTTTGGAAGAGATAGAAAGGATGGAAGTATTATGACAGCTGTACAAGCCTTCTGTGTTCTTCTCGCGATCTTTGCCCTGGGCGAGATCGTCGCGGAAAAGACCCGCGCGATTTTGTCCGCCACCCTGGTTATCGCGGTGGTTCTTCTCATCGCCTTCTGGTGCGGCCTGCCCGCCGATATCTTCAATACCGCGGCAGTGACCGCTATCGGCAATATCCTGGTGGGCGTTCTGATCACCTCCATGGGCACCATGATCGACTTCCCCGAGCTTAAACGCCAGTGGAAGACCGTGGTCATCAGCCTGATCTGCGTCATCTGTGCCGTGGCCCTCATCGTTGTGCTCTGCCCCATCCTCATCGGCCACGATATGGCTATTGCCGGCGCCCCCATCTTTGCCGGCGCCAACACCGCCGCCCTGCTGATGACCAGCGCCCTGACCGAAAAGGGCCTCGCCGACCTGAGCAGCTTTGTGATCCTGGTTCTGGTGGCCCAGAACTTCGTGGGTATCCCCGTGGCCTCTATCCTTCTGCGCAAGGACGCCCAGAATTTCCTCAAAGACAGGGCCAACATCGCCCTCTACGCCAAGGCAGATGAAACCGCGACCGCTGAGGCCAAGCGCAAGCCCCTCCAACTGCCCGCTTTCCTCAATAAGCCCTCTGTCAAGCTGCTCAAGCTCAGCCTTGTGGCTGCCCTGTCCCAGTTCTGCGCCGGTTTGACCAACGGCACTGTCCACTTTTTCGTCTTCGCCCTCCTCTTCGGCATCCTGTTCAGCGAGCTGGGCTTTCTGGAGAAGAACATCCTGCCCCAGACCGAGTCCAACGGGCTGATCATCTTCACCACCACTGTGGTCATTTTCACCAACCTGGCCAACACCACTCCCCAGCAGCTGGTAAGCATGTTGGTGCCCCTGCTGGTGCTGCTTCTGGTGGGCGTTATTGGCGCCTGCGTGGCCGGCGTCATCCTGGGCAAGGCGCTCCATGTGGCCCCTGGTCTGGCCATCTCTCTGGGGCTTACCTGTACCTTCGGCTTCCCCACCACCATGTTCATCCCCAAGGAGGTCTCCGTGGCCATGTCCTCCAACGAGGAAGAGCGCATCGCCATTGAGAATTATATGCTGCCCAAGATGGTCACCGCCGGCTTCGTCACCGTCACTATCTCCTCTGTCCTCATCGCCGGCGTCGTTGTAAAAATGCTGTAAGGAGGAACACCATGGTTCTGACCCTCGCGAAGAAGTACCATCCCTACATGATCGACCTGCGCCGCCACCTCCATATGCACCCGGAGTTGAGCATGCAGGAGTTTGAGACCTCCAAGCTGGTTCAAGATGAACTGACCAAACTGGGCATACCCTTTGAGATCATTCCCGGCTCCACCAGCGTCATGGCCACCATCCAGGGGGCCAAACCCGGTAAGACCATCGCCCTCCGGGCCGATATGGACGCCCTCCCCATTCGGGAGCTGAGCGACTGCCCCTACAAGTCCCAAGTTGAGGGCACTATGCACGCCTGCGGCCACGACGGGCATACTGCCGCTCTGCTGGGTGCCGCTCATATTCTCACCGATCTGCGCGACCAACTATCAGGCACCGTAAAACTCTTTTTCGAGTCCGGTGAGGAGTTCGGCGGCACCATTCATATCGCTGAAAAGGAGGGCTTTCTCCAAGGCATCGACCACTGCCTCGGCATCCACATCTGGGCAGATATTCCTGTAGGACGCATCTCGTGCTCTCCTGGTGCCCGGATGGCGGGCACCGACCTGTTCACCCTGAAGATCACGGGCAAGGGGGCTCACGCCTCCACCCCCAACCAGGGTATCGACGCCATCGTGGCGGCCTCCTCTATCATTATGAACCTGCAGACCATCGTCAGCCGGGAATTATTCCCCCAGGAGGTGGGCCTTGTCACCATCGGCAAGCTCACCGCCGGCCAGCGGTTCAACGCCATCGCTGACGAGGCTATTCTGGAGGGCAATCTGCGCTACTTTAACTCCGCCCTCAGCGATGAGTATCCTGTGATGATCAACCGCATCGCTGAAAATACGGCGGCGGCCTTCCGGGCCAAGAGCGAGATGATCATGCACACCAAGGGCACCCCCGCCGTCATCAATTCCGAGGCAGACGCCGCCTTCGGGCAAAAGGTCATCTCCCGGCTGTTTGGCCAGGAGTGCCTTTACGACCTGCCTCCTCTAATGGCGGGCGAGGACTTCGCCATCTTTATGGAAAAGGTGGGCGGCCTGTTCGTCTTTGTAGGCGGTGGCTTCCCCCACCGGGAATCCGCTCCTCACCACAACGGGCACTTTGATATCGACGAAGACTCTCTGCGTCTCACCGCCGCCCTTCACGCTCAATATGCCATAGACTATCTCAATGCACAAGCCAAATGATACTCTCTCATATAGAAAACGCCCCCTATCCGAGGATAGGGGGCGCTTTCCCGTTTTTCTTTTACAGCTTCTTCTCCAAATTGGCCCGGATGGCCTGGAGGAACTCCAGGCTGTTCACCGCCTTCGCCGGGGCCGCGCCCTCCCACAGGCCGGCCAGATCCTTGGTCATCACGCCGCTTTCGATAGTCTCAATACAGGCGCTCTCCAGCTTGCCGGCGAAGTCCTCCAGTGCGGGGATGCTGTCCAACTCTCCCCGCTTGCGCAGGGCCCCAGTCCAGGCGAAGATGGTGGCCATGGGGTTGGTGGAGGTCTCCTCCCCCTTCAGGTACTTGTAATAGTGCCGGGTGACGGTGCCGTGGGCTGCCTCATACTCGTAGTTCCCCTCCGGGGAAACCAGTACGCTGGTCATCATGGCCAGGGAGCCGAAGGCGGTGGAGACCATGTCGCTCATCACGTCCCCATCGTAGTTCTTGCAGGCCCAGATGAAGCCCCCCTCGCTGCGGATGACCCGGGCCACCGCGTCGTCGATGAGGGTGTAGAAATACTCAATGCCCGCCCCTTTGAACTTCTCCTGATAATCCCTGTCAAAGATCTCCTGGAAAATGTCCTTGAATCGGTGATCGTACTGCTTGGAGATGGTATCCTTGGTGGCAAACCACAAGTCCTGCTTGATGTCCAGGGCATATTGAAAGCAGGCGTGGGCAAAGGAGGTGATGGACGCGTCGGTGTTGTACTGCCCCTGGAGCACCCCGGAGCCGGTAAAGTCAAAAATGGTCTGCCTTGTCTCGGTGCCATCGTCGGCGGTGAATACCAGCTCCGCCCTGCCGGGTCCCTTGGGCTGGAATTCGCTGTTTTTATACACATCCCCATAGGCGTGACGGGCGATGGTGATGGGCTTTTTCCAATTCTTCACCACCGGGGAGACCCCCTTGACCATGATGGGGGCCCGAAAGACAGTGCCGTCCAGAATGGCCCGGATGGTGCCGTTGGGGCTCTTCCACATCTGGGAGAGCTTGTACTCCTCCACCCGCTGAGCGTTGGGGGTGATGGTGGCGCACTTCACCGCCACGCCGTACTTTTTGGTGGCCTCGGCAGAGTCCACCGTCACCTGATCCTTCGTTTGCTCCCGCTGGGGGAGGCCCAGATCATAATATTCTATCCTCAGCTCCACAAAGGGCTCCAGCAGCTCCTTCTTGATCGACCCCCAGAGGATACGGGTCATCTCATCCCCGTCCATCTCCACCAGCGGCGTGGTCATTTTGATCTTTTCCATGCGGATCTCCCCCTTTTTATTTGTGTCACAGTTTACCACCGGAAGGAGGCAAAGTCAACGCCTCTTCCGCCGGCGCAGCACCCCCCGGACGACGAGCGCCGCCAGGGCCAGGATCAGCAGTACAGCCAGCAGCGCCACGGCGGTGGGCGCTCCCATGGGGATGAGAAGCCGTACCGGGTTCCGGCTGGGCTCCGCCACTTTGCTGGCAGCGGGGGGCTCCACCCGCTCCTGCCCCTCCAGATAGGAGGCCAGGGCGTACCAGGCCTTTACTTCCTCACCCTTTTCGTCGTGGATGATCCGCACCTCAAAGTCGGCGACCTCATTGCCCTGCTCATCCCTGGGTGTGATGGACAGCAGCCCGAAGGACTTATCTTTTACCGTGGAGAGCATCTGGCCGGAGTAGAGGTCGGCCACCACCCGGTAGAGCTTGTCGTCCTCAATGTTCACCTGTCGTCCCTCCCCCTGGATGGAGCAGGCGGTGACCCGGTCCAAAAACATTCTGTGGGGATTGTATGTCCAGCCGCTCCCCGCCCCGAAGAGCTCGGCGGCGGGCATGAGGGCGGAGACGGAGGCGTCCACCTCAAAGGCGTTTTTCAGATCCTTGCCCGTGAGATATACCGACACCAGGGGATAGCCTGGGCTGCCGTCGGCCCCGGAGCCCAGGGAGAGGATGTCGAAGGCCTGGGAGGTGGTCACATCCCCCTGCCGGATCCTGTCCCGGATCACGCCGTCGGGGGCCACGGCGAAGGCGATGGGGACATAGTTCTCCCCCTCGATCCCCTTTACGGTCTCAATGTAGGCCCAGCCAATCAGGTCGCCGGTCTGGGCGGTGGTAAAGTCCTGATCGGCCCGGGTGATGACCTGGTCGTAGCCCAGACCGAACCGGGAGAGGTAGTTTTCGTTCACCTTGGCCTTAAGGCTTTGGGCCAGCGCCTCCATGCCCGGGTCGGGGGCAACGGAGCCGTCCACGGGGATCAGCCTATACTCGGAATAGCTCAGGGCGTGGTCGGGGCTCACCTTCTTGTGGATGGTGATGCGTCCCAGGTTCCGGGTATAGGGCCCACAGGAGACAATGAGGGTATTGCCCACCTGAATGGGCTCAGGCAGAGTGGTGTGGGTGTGGCCGGAGATGATGAGGTCGATGCCGTCCACCGCCTTGGCCAACTCGTAGTCCTCCCCCTTGCCCTCCTCTGTCCCGGTGTGGGACAGACAGATGATGAAGTCGGGCTCCTCTTTGGCCCGGATCTCCGCCACCACCCGCTTGGCCGCCTCGGCCACCGGCTCCAGGGTCATCCCCGACATGGGGGCACACTCGTCGGAGTCCACCCCCATGACGCCGAAGACGGCAACCCTCAGCCCGTCCCGCTCAATAACAGTGTAATCGGTGACCGGGTAGTTGTCCATGGCCTCCGCCGCCACCTGGGCCCCCGGCTCCTTCGGGATCCGGTAGTTGGCCTGTACAACGGCGGGAAGCGTCTCACCGCTCTCCTTTGCCGCTGTAAGCATATCCGCCAGGCCCTGAGGCCGGTAGTCAAACTCGTGGTTGCCCAGAGTCACCGCGTCGTAGCCCATGGCCCCCAGCGCCCGCAGCTCGGGGGCGTCGACGGCATAGATCGTCTGAAACAGAGAGCCCATGGAAAAGTCCCCGGCGTCCACGGTGACGGTGGGATAGGAAAAGGCACTTCCTCCCCCCACATCGGCGGGGATCCGGCGCTGCTCCTCCAGCAGGGTGGCCAGACGGGTGTACCCGCCCCGATCTCCGGCGTCGGGATAAAAGCGGTCGTGGGTGTCGTGGGTGAAGAGCACGGTAAGCCCCACGCCGGGCGCGTTGGCCTGGGCCGGCGCCGCCAGACCGACCAGCAGCAGAACGGACAGGGCCAGAGCGGAAAGTCGTTTCATAGGAGTTCCTCCTCACGGTGGTCAGTGGAGATATTTTACCACATCAAAGCGGGTTTTGAAACCCCGCACTTTCCGGCGCTCTGCGGCTTTTATATATACTTATTGTCCTCTTCCAGCTCCATCAGCACCTGCGCCAGCTCACCCCGGCTCAGGGTCGTTTTTCCTTCGCCCCGAACCCCTTTTTCCGGAAAGATTGTCACTTCCCCGCAGTACCGTTCCAGCACCAGTTCCAGCTGGCTCCAGGTCATCCCGGCGTCAGGCCGGAAGGTTCCGTCCCCATACCCCTCCCACAGGCCCCGGCGCTCCCCCCATATCACCGCCGCAGTGTAATATTTTCCCCCCTTTATATCCTGAAAGCGGCTCTCCCCCGGCGCCTCCGGCTCCCCTGCCATGCGCCAGAGCATGACGGCGGTCATGGCCCGGGTGGCTGTGAGTTCCCCGCCGAAAGAATCCTCCGTGATCCCACGGATCACTCCCCGGCGGTAGCCATACTGGGCCCCGTCGTACCACCGCTGTCCAAAGCTCACGTCGGCAAAGGGTTCCTCCACAGGCGGGATCGGCGGCGTGGGCACCACCTCCGGCATGGCGACCCGTTGTTCCCCTTTCCCCACACTCAGGCACAGGGCCATCGCCATCACGGCTCCCCACAGCCTTCCTCTCATCCGCCCGCCTCCCCTTTCCGCCCCCGATCCGTGGATCGGGCCTTTGAGGATCATTTTCCCCACCGGACTGAAAATCTACACCCGCCCCTTGCTATTTCCTCCCATGGGTCTTATAATGGGAAACATCTGAAACAGAAAGGAGTCGGTCGCCATGTCCAAGACCGTCATCCCCCAGGGGTACGCCCCCTCCCTCAACCTTTACGATACACAAAAGGCCATCGGCCTTTCAAAGCGCCTGTTTGAGGACACTCTGGCCGGAGCCCTGAATCTCCGCCGTGTGTCCGCCCCCCTCTTTGTTGAGGCCTCCACCGGCCTCAACGACGACCTCAACGGCGTGGAGCGGGCCGTCACCTTTGATGTGCCCTACACCGGCAAGGACGCCCAGGTGGTCCACTCCCTGGCCAAGTGGAAGCGCATGGCCCTCTATCGCTACCATTTCTCCGTGGGAGAGGGGCTCTACACCGATATGAACGCCATCCGCCGGGACGAGGAGCTGGACAACCTCCACTCGGTCTACGTGGATCAGTGGGACTGGGAAAAGGTCATCGCCCCCCGGGACCGCACGGTGGATCATCTGAAGACTACGGTGGAGGCCATTGCCGAGGCCCTGCGGGAGACTCAGGCCACCCTGCGCGCCGCCTTCCCCGTTCTGCTGAAGTTGCCCGTTCTGCCTGATCAGGTGAGCTTTGTCACCACCCAGGAGCTGGAGGATCGCTGGCCTGACAAGACCGCCAAGGAGCGGGAGCGGGCCTGGGTAAAGGATCACCCCCTCACCTTCCTCATCGGCATCGGCGCCCCCCTGAAGTCAGGCAAGCCCCACGACGGCCGGGCCCCCGACTATGACGACTGGTCCCTTAACGGCGACCTGCTGGTGTGGAACAGCGTCCTGGAGGACGCCCTTGAGCTCTCCTCCATGGGCATTCGGGTCAGCCCCGAGAGCCTGGACGCTCAGCTCACCGCCTCAGGCCACGATGAGCGCCGTCAGCTTCTGTTCCATCAGCTCCTTCTGGAGGGCAAGCTCCCCCTCACCATCGGCGGCGGCATCGGCCAGTCCCGGCTGTGCATGTACCTGCTGGGTAAGGCCCACATCGGCGAGGTTCAGGCAGGCATCTGGGACAGCCACACCCAGGAGGTCTGTCAGAGCGCCGGGGTCATCCTGCTCTGAGACCATGGAGACCGAGGTAAAGCTCACCAGGCTCTCCGGCTGCGCCGGGTGCGGCGCCAAGATGGGAGCGGGGACCCTGGCCCAAATGCTGGAGGGCTTCCGGACACACCATGACCCCGATCTTCTGGTGGGCTATGACAGGAGCGACGACGCCAGCGTCTACCGGCTCTCCCCTGACCGGGCCCTGATCCAGACCACCGATTTCTTCCCCCCCATTGTGGACGACCCCTTCCTCTACGGTCAGATCGCCGCGGCCAACGCCCTGAGCGACGTGTACGCCATGGGCGGGGAGCCCAGACTGGCCCTGAACATTCTGTGCGTTCCTGAGGATATGGCGCAAAGCACCGTCCGGGAGATCCTGCGTGGGGGCTATGACAAGGCCTATGAGGCGGGCGTCATCATCACCGGCGGCCACACCATCCACGCGCCGGAGTCCATTTACGGTCTGGCGGTCACCGGCTTTGTCCACCCCGAAAAAATGCTCACCAACGCCGCCGCGGAGCCGGGCGACCTTCTCATCCTCACCAAGCCCCTGGGGGTGGGAGTGCTCACCACCGCCGTCAAGGCAGAGCTGGTGGAAGGGCCGGCGCAAGAGCGGCTCTACCGGCAGATGGCCACCCTCAACAAATATGCCGGAGAGGTGATAAAAGACTACCCCGTCCACAGCTGCACCGACGTCACCGGCTTCGGCCTGCTGGGCCACAGCCTGGAGATGGCCCAGGGCAGCGGCTGCTCCATCCACCTCCGGCTCTCCCGCATCCCCTGCCTCCCGGAGGCCCTCCCCCTGGCGGAAATGGGCTTTGTCCCCGCGGGGGCCTACCGGAACCGCGCCTTCGCACAAAAGAGCGTCAAAGCCCTCTCCTCCCCGTCCCGGGCCCTGGAGGATCTGCTCTACGACCCCCAGACCAGCGGTGGGCTTCTTCTGGCCCTGCCGGAACGGGAGGCCGAAGCATGCCTGCCCCGGCTGGCCCGGGTCTGCTCCCAGGCCGCCGTGATCGGATATGTCACCAAACCGGGGGATGCCCCCGTTCTGCTTGAGGCGTAGGATCGGAAAGAAAGGAGCGTCCTCCATGGCAAAGCGCACCTCCCGCAACACCCGGGCCCGTATCGTCTCCGCCGCCTGGAAGCTCTTCTATGAGCAGGGTTACGAGCACACCACCGTGGAGGAGATCATCGACCTGTCCCAGACCTCCAAAGGCTCCTTCTACCACTATTTTGACGGCAAGGACGCCCTTCTGAGCACTCTGAGCGACCTCTTTGACGACAAGTACGAGGCCCTGGTGGAGGTCATGGATCCCACTATGTCCGCCCTGGACAAGCTCCTCTTCCTCAACCGGGAACTCTTTGAGATGATCGAGAACACCGTATCCATTGAGCTGTTGGCCCAGCTTCTGGCCACCCAGCTGGTCACCAGCGGGCAAAAGCATCTTCTGGACCATAAGCGCACCTATTACCGGCTCCTGCGGCGCATCATCGCCCAGGGACAGGCCGAGGGCCAGCTCACCACCCGGCGCAGCGTCAATGAGCTCTCCAAGCTCTACGCCCTGTGTGAGCGCTCCCTGATGTACGACTGGTGCCTGTGCGGCGGGGAGTACAGCCTCCGGGACTACGCCGCCCAGGTCATGCCCGATTTTCTCAGCGGCTTTCTCCCCGGTTGATTGTCTAATTTTTGTCTCTTTTTTATCCCCTGATACTCAAAGAATACAGGCCAAAATCAAAAACGGAGTATAGACTATAGTCTATACTCCGTTCTGTATTGCGTTCTATTTTTTGTTGTGTTATGATAGATAAAATGTTCCACCCCGGACAGAGGCCGGGGCATACAAAGGGAGGTTCCATACATGACCACAGCACAAGTTTGTATCTTAGCCGCCATCGTGCTCTATCTGGTGGCCACCATTTTGATCGGCGTCTACTACAGCCGCCGGGGTACCGCCGAGAGCTCCGACCAGTTCTATCTGGGCGGGCGCAAACTGGGCCCCGTTGTCACCGCCATGAGCGCGGAGGCCAGCGATATGAGCTCCTACCTGCTCATGGGCCTGCCCGGCCTTGCCTACCTGTGCGGTGTGGCCGAGGTGGGCTGGACCGCCATCGGCCTGGCGGTGGGCACCTATCTCAACTGGCTCATCGTGGCACGGCGGCTGCGTCGATACTCCGCCCACCTGGAGGCCTTCACCGTCCCCGGCTTCTTCTCCCGCCGCTATCGGGATGAGCGCCAGCTCCTCTCCTGCATCGCCGCGGTGGTGATCCTTATTTTCTTCATCCCCTACACCGCCTCCGGCTTCAAGGCCGTGGGCACGCTGTTCAACAGCCTGTTCAATGTGGATTACCACTTGGCCATGATCATCGGCGCGGTGGTCATCATCGGCTACACCGTTCTGGGCGGCTTTTTGGCGGTGTCCACCACCGACCTGATCCAGAGCATCGTCATGACCATCGCCCTGTTGGTCATCGTGGTCTTCGGCATCGGCCAGGCCGGCGGCCTGGGGACCGTGATGGACAACGCCCGGGCCCTCCCCGGCTACCTGAACCTGACCCAGGGCTATAACGCCGCCAGCGGCGCCGCATCCTCCTTCGGAGGGCTCAGCATCGCCTCCACCCTGGCCTGGGGCCTGGGCTATTTCGGCATGCCCCATATCCTGCTGCGGTTCATGGCCATCCGGGACGAGAAGGAGCTCAAGACCTCCCGGCGTATTGCCTCGGTGTGGGTGACCATCTCCATGTTCGTGGCCATCGCCATCGGCATCATCGGCTACAGTGTCTCCGTGGCCGGAAAGGTCCCCTTCCTCACCACCAGCGCCGATTCCGAGACCATCATCGTCCGGCTCTCCGACCTGATGAGCCGCCACGGTGTGGTGCTGGCTCTCGTTGCCGGCGTGGTGCTGGCGGGCATCCTG
This sequence comes from uncultured Pseudoflavonifractor sp., assembly GCA_947651395.1. Lineage (GTDB taxonomy): Bacteria > Bacillota > Clostridia > Oscillospirales > Oscillospiraceae > Vermiculatibacterium. Next base: position 46,550 of record CANSYW010000013.1, read on the forward strand.
GCCTCCACCATGTCCACCGCCGACTCTCAGCTCCTGGCCGCCGCCTCCAGCGTCTCCCAGGATCTGCTTCAGGACTTCTTCCACATCAAGCTCAGCACCAAGGCCGCCATGCTGGCCGCCCGGGGCACCGTCATCGCCATCGCCATTGTGGGCGTTGCCCTGGCCTGGGATCCCAACAGCTCGGTCTTTGGCATCGTCTCCTTCGCCTGGGCGGGCTTCGGCGCCGCCTTCGGCCCTGTGATGCTTCTCTCCCTGTTCTGGCGGCGGACCAATAAGTGGGGCGCCCTGGCCGGCATGGTCTCCGGCGGCGCCATGGTCTTCATCTGGAAGTACGGCGTGGCCAAGCTGGGCGGCGCCTGGGCCATCTACGAGCTCCTCCCCGCCTTCATCGTCGGGTGTGTCGCCATCATCGCCGTCTCCCTGCTCACCCCCGCCCCGGACAAGGCGGTCACCGACGCCTTCGACGCGGTGAAGGGATGATCCGATTTCATGCAACAAAAGGACGCGCCGCGATTTTCTACCGCGGCGCGTCCTTTTTCACCGTTGTGGACCGAGAGCCTGCTCTTTTTCAGGCCCGGACTCCCCTTTCCCCGGCGCCGGCCTCATCGTCCGCCCGCTTTACCGTGCGGATACCAACGATGAGCGCCGCCGCCGAAAGGAGGGCGCAGGTCAAAATAAAGCCGTCCTGAACGGAAAACAGAAACCGGTCAATGAGCATTACGGTCACGATCAAAATACTTCCAAAGGCCTCCAACTGCAGGCCTCTGCGCCGGGACAGCTTCATTTTCACTCCTCCTTGTTACATCACGCCCATGGTCATCAGGATGATCCGCATGATGACCAGCGACAAGGCCGCGTCAAACAGGCAGACCACGATGAGAAGGGGATGCCACTTCTTGTTGCTGTCGGTCACCAGCACGATACGGGCATAGTGGCCGATCAGGGTGCCCATCAGAATACAGGCCGGCAGCATCATGGAGGCCTGACCCAAGGTCAGCACGCCGCTTTCATACATAGAGGCGGCGGTGGCGCAGCCGGAGGCCTTGGCGAAAAAGGCGGAGATCAACACCGCAAACGCCTCGCCGGGCAATCCAAACAGGCCCATGACCGGTGCCATGACGGTGCCCAAAAGATCCATCAGCCCCGTCTCCTTCAGAATGTAGACCAACACATAGCCCAGGATCATGGCAGGCGTAATATTTTCAATGCCCACTTTAAAGCCTTTGGCGCAGCCCTTCAGGAAGGTGTCCACGATGGAGACCTTTTTCTCTTTTACCGGGAGCTGGCTCACGGCCGCTTCTTTTACTTCACTCATATCGTTCCCCTCCTCATACCGCTTTCTTGCCTTTGAGCTTCAACAGCAGCCGCACGATATTCGCGCCCACCACCTTACATACGAACATAATGACGATGCAGGGCCCGAGCGCCACCGGGCAGATGGCCACCAGCGGCGCTCCGCCGGTTATCGTGTTGTTGATACAGGCTGAGCCGGCGTACTGATAGGCCACAAAGATGGTACGCTCGTCATCGGTGATGTCTCCGGCCTCATAGAGCTCCTTGGTCATGACAGCGGCTACGTCGGAGCCGGTAAAGCTGGAGATAAAGGCGATCCCGCACTTTCCGGGGATGCCCAGCAGGGGGCGGAGCAGGGGGCGGAAAAGCACGTCGGAGGCCCGGAAGGCGCCCAATTGCTCAAAAACGCCCAGCAGTCCGCAGAAGAACATGACCGCGGGGATCAGGTTGAAGCCCGCCATAAATCCATCCTTGGCTCCGGTGCCGCCTGTACCGATCAGGTTCGCCCCCGTATCGCCGATCTTACCGAAGGCTCCGGACAGATTGGTGAAGTCCAGCACCTTCAGGGGCCCGTCCACCGTGCGGAACGCGCCGGAGAGAACCAGGATCAGGACCACCAGAGCGATCCACGCGCCAATGCCGATCTTTTCCTTTTGTTCTACGCTTTTCTCACTGCTTGCCATAATTTAATCTCCCTTCTCTGTATTGAAATCATCTTCCAGCGTGTAGGCGGCACAGGCGGCCAGGATACAGCGCTGATAGAGCGATTCTACCTCGGCATACTCGTCGGGGGTGTGGTTCCCCTCCCCCCGGACGCCCATACCACAGACAGTGGGCACCCCGCAGGCCACGGTGATACCGGAGTCGGACAGTCCTCCCACCCGGAAGCTGCCCAGCTCCCCGAGACCGCAGTCCCGGGCCGTCCGCTTCAGGTGTCCGAACAGGGCCATTACCCCCTCCGTTGTGTCCATACACTCCATGACCCGGCTGGTATCCAGCTCCGCCGTCGTGTCGGGAACGGTGCTGTGTTCCACGGCATTCCTGAGCACGGCAAAGATCTCGTCCCGGACGGTGGTGTTGGGAAAACGAACGCCGATGCGGATCGTACAGCTGTCGGGGATCGTGTTTTCCCCAATGCCGCCGGAAACCATACCGCAGTTGATCAGCCGGCCTCTGGGGATATCATTCTGGGCCTCGATCTCCACGATCTTGTGAGCGGCCTCCAGGACGGCGGAGCGGCCCTTTTCCGGCGCAATGCCGGAGTGGGCGGCAAGGCCACGGATCTGAATGGACACCGGCCCCCCGCCGTTGCGGCCCACCACGAGACGGTTATCCATGTAGCCGGTCTCAAAGTTGAAGGCCGCCAACGCCCCCCTCGCCTCTCCGGCAAAGAGCTCCTTGGCATTGGAGAACATGTGGAGATTCTCCTCATCACTGGCAAAGATAAACTTGATGGGCCGCTTCCTCCAGCCCGTCTCCATCAACGCCTTCACCGCATAGAGGGCGATGACCAGACCCGCCTTCATGTCCAGAACGCCGGGCCCGTGGGCCATCCCGTTCTCATCCACCCGAAAGGGATTTTTCTTGGCCGCTCCCTCCTTGAACACGGTATCCATGTGACCGATCAGGAGCAAGGGCGGCGCGGAACTCCCGGCGTTCCATTCACCCACAAGCATGTCTCCGGCATTCTCCACCGGGATGACCCGGGTGGAGATCCCGGCCTGCTCCATCTCCCGCCGCAGGCGGGAACAGACCGCGTTGACCCCCTCCACCTGTCCGGTCCCGCTCTCTGTATTCACCAGGTCCTCCCAGAGCTTCATCATGGGCAGACGCTGCGTTTCGATATAAGAGCGGATCTGCTGATAGATCTCTTCCATCATGGTTTCTTTTCTCTCCTTTCCCATCAGAGCATATTGACGACAACGCCCGCGATAAGTACCGAGGCGATGGTCACGGTGACAAAGCCCGAGGTGAGCATTTTGGGCAGAAGATAGTTCAGGATCGCCGTCTTCTCCCGCTCGTCCCGGCCAATGGCCTCAGCGACCTCCTGAGGGATCAGCATGGTAGTGGGGAACCCGAAGGTACAACTGATACCAAGAGAGATCGCCAGACCAAAGGGCACATCCAGCAGCTTTCCGCCGACGGCTCCGGCCAGCGTCACGCCGCCCACCCCCAAAAGGGCGGAGACTATCAGCGCCGGAAGCACGGAGAGCACCTGCTGGGGCGTGGTGGTGGCCAGATTGGAGAAGATAAGGACCGTGACAAAGAACGTCACCAGCCCGTCGGACCGGCTCTTGGCCAGGATACCCTTTTCCAGAAAGCCCAGGGCAAAAAACAGCGTACCCATGAGAAGGCACATAACAAAGTAGTGGATAGCGCCGCCGGTGAGCCCGGAGGCATAGTAGGCGATCACCGCCACGATCCCCATTTTCGCCAGATAGACCGAGGGCCTGCCAAACCGGGCCGGAAGCGCCAGAGGGCCGGTACGGCCATCCTCCCTTTCGTCGGCCTTCCGCGCGCTGTACAGCTCCACCAGAGCCCCCTCCTCCCGGAAGGCCTTGGCTGTGCGGCGCAGCAGCAGCGAGGCTATGGGCACACCGATAAACTTCTGCGTCACATAGAGCACGATACAGAAGGTACCGGCGTACTCCATTCCCTTCTCCTTCAGGGTCGTGGTCATAATGAGCGTAGCCGCGCTGCCTCCGGCAAAGATGGGCGCGCCGGAAACGGCCATTTCAGGCGCCATGGCCAGCGGCCCGATGATGATAATTGCCGCCACTGCGCACAGTACACAGGCCAAAGAGATGACGACCACCTTCCACTGCCGCTTGAGCTCCTGAAAGTCAATGGAAGTACCCAGGGATACGATGAGCACCCCCACGATCAGGTTGCCAAAGCCGCTGATCTGCGCGTCCTCAATGAGGGATCGGGGCAGTATCCCGCTCCAAAAGCCCGCCAGCAGGATAATGGCGATCCCCAGCACGGTGGAAAAAACGGATTTGGTCCTCTGCGCGATCAGCTCACTGACCGCATAGATGCTCAAAAGGATCGTTAATGCTGCGATTCCCGGCATATGTGTTTCCCCCTTTTGTTTTGACAACTTCATTTTAGCGGGGTTGGTTATTCCTGTCTAATCCAAAATAGTTATAGCAGAGTTATAACTATCATTCATCATCCTGGCATTTTTGGACAGTCTCTCCGCCCGTTTTTTGTTAGCTTTGCACAAAAAGGCCGCCACGTAACTACGTGGCGGCCTTCTGCCTCTTTATTCCGTTTCCGGGGGTGGATAGAGTCTCTCCAGCCCGGTCACAAAGTCCCGGGCCTCCGGACTGAGCACCTCCCGTTTCCTCTGCACCCAGCCCACAGTGATCCGCACATCGTTGTTCCGGATGGGGATCGTCCGGATCCCATAGGCGGCAAGATCCTCCCTGCTCAGTCCCGGGCCAAAGCGGACGGCGTCGGTTTCCCGCAGCAGCGTGATGATGGCCGCGCTGTCACTGACATAGATCTTCCGCTTAAAGCTCTGCAGCCGCACGCCGCCGATCTCCAGATAGTGAGTCAGGTTGGAGAAGTAGTCGTCCGGAAGCCGGACAAAGGGATACTCCAGCAGCTCCCCCATCTCCACTACCTCCCGGTCATAGAGGGGGTGGCTGGGGCCCAGGTTGATGTACCAAGTGTCCATCCCCAGGTTGATGTACCAAGTGTCCATCCCCAGCTTGTGCAGCTCCAGATCCTTGAAGTTGAGCATGTGGCGCAGTTCCTTGTTCTGTACATTGTTGCTCATCACAAAACCGATCTCCGCCTCGCCGCTCTCCACCAACTCCAGCACCTTTTGCAGCCGTTTCTCCAGCAGTTTAATGATCAGCTCTTTATGGCGGTTCTGATGATAAAATTCGCTGACCAGCCGGCTCATGGTGATGATGGGATAGGAGGCGATGGACAGCGTCCGGGGCACCTCCTCGGCGCTCAGCCCCTGGATCAGCTCCATCTGGTTCATTATGGTGCGGGCATATTGGTAGAGCTTCTTTCCGTTGTCCGTCAATACCACACCCTTGTTGGTGCGGTCAAAAATGGTGACGTTGAGCTCACTCTCCAGATTCCCGATGGCCTTACTCAGATTCGGCTGGGTGGTAAACAGCTTTTCCGCCGCCTTGTTGATGCTCCCCTGCTCCGCCACAGTCGCGAAATAGACCAGCTGCCGCAGCTGCATGATCCGTCCCCCCTCCACGCTCTTTTTTTCAGTATAGTGGAAACGGGGGATATTTTCAAGAAAATTGTCACAGGGGGAGCCGGAACGGGAACCCGCCCCGGACAGGGCGGCCGTCTTCGGATCCGGGATCAAACCGACTCTCTGTCCGCCGCCTCCAATGCCTGAATGAGGAAATGGGGGGCCGCCCAATCCCGGAGGTCATAGTCGTCCTGCGCCCTTATCACGCCGTTTTCAAGCAGAAAGGTCTTCTCCTCCTCCAGCATGGAAAAGGCGGTCTCATCCAGCACAGGCTCCCGGTGGGCAAAGAGATAGGGCAGGTCGAAGGCGAGGCCCATCTCCTCTGGTGTGGCCCCGTATACCCCGCCGCACACCGTTTCGATAAACTCCTCCCGGTGCCCGGCGGCCCACCGGGCCGCCAGAATGACCGTCTTCAGATAGGTCACCACCATCTCCGGATGCTCGTCGGCAAAGGGCTTGGTGCAGGTCAGGGGAAGCACCGCGTTATTGTTGACATTGGGAATGGCACGCTGATCCTCTTCGGTCATGATATCCCGGAGCACCCCCGCCCGGTCATGGCGCACCGCCTTGACCGAATTGGCAAAAACCGCATCCGCCCCGCCGTCCAGCACCGCCTGGAAATCCTCCGTCAGAAAGTCGTCATCCCTCCGAAGCACATCCATTTTTTTGCCCACGGCAGCGGCGGCGCTGATATTCCGCGCCCGTACCGGCACCAGCTCCACATCCTCCAGCGTAAGCCCGTAGCCGCGCAGCACGTCCCGGAACCCGTGGAGCATGGTCATCCTCCGGAAGTCCACCACCGCCTCATCCCGAACCGGGATGGCCAGCCGCCGGCCCCGCAGATCGGCCGGCGTACGGATGCTGTCCTCCGGCCGGACATAGATCCCCCGCCGCTCCCGCTGGAAGCTGACTCCCAGCAGTACGCAGCGTTCTCCCTGGGCGCGGGCCCAGAGCGGGGGGATATTGCCCCCCTCCCGGAAGTGGAGAGGGGCCTGCTGGGTAAAGTGGCACTGATGGAAGCGCTTGTCCATGGACTGGAGCAGGCAGAACTCTCCCCCCTGCTCCTCCAGCGCCTTCTGGAGCCATCCCTTTTTCATCGCCAGCTCTGTGGCCGTCGCCACAGGGCATCGGCTGACTACCACCTGCATACCTTCACCCGCTTTCTTCATGTTCCGGATCACCGGTTGACTTTCATGGAGCACCCGTCCCCGGTGACCGTGGCGATGCAGACGGCCTTTTCATAGGCCTCCGGCAGGATCTCATTGCCCAGCCCGGGCCCCTCGGGGATCTCCAGACAGCCGTCCACCGGCTGAGGGTTGTATTTGGCGATCCCCTGGGCGCTTCTGGACCGCAGGTTGGAATTGTGCTCATGGATGATAAAGTTGGGGATCACAGCCTCCAACTGCAGGGCGACGCTGGTGGCCAGCGGCGTTCCGCAGACATGGGGCTGTACAAAAACGTCATAGGTCATGGCCATATCGCAGATCTTCTTGACCTCGGTAAAGCCGCCCGCAGAGCCGATGTCCGGCTGGATGACCCGGAGGGAGCCGTCCACCAGATAGGGGGCATATTGCCATCTGGAATAGATCCGCTCACCGCTGGCCATGGGCACGTCGGTGTGCTGTGAAATATATTTCGCGGTAACGGGGCTGGGGATATTGGGCTCCTCATAGAAGAACACGCCGTACTTTTCCAGGGCATTGGCCAATTGGACCGCCCCCGTGGCGCTGTTGTGGGAATGGGCCTCTACAATGATGCTGGTCTTGGGGCCCACCGTCTCCCGGATCGCCTCCATCCGCTGCTGGGCCAGCTCCAGCATCTCCGGGGTCAGAATGCTGTCCTGCTTATGGGACGGCATCCGCGCGCCGCTGTCCTCCCGCTCCAGCAGATCCACCTTCACCGCGTCGTAGCCCTCGTCCATGGCGCACTGAGCACACCGCTTGTAGTCCTCCAGGCCCACGGCCACATCGAACTCATCGAAGGAGAACAGCTCCGGCCTCCAGCCGTGCTGCAGCTGACTGGCATAGGTGCGCACACGGCCTCTGGTCTTTCCGCCCAGGAGCTGATAGATGGGCTGATCCAGGGCCTTGCCCTTAATGTCCCACAGCGCGATGTCCAGCGCGCTGATCCCCGCAAAGACCACCGGGCCGCCATTGTAGGCCCAGGTGGAGCTCTGATACAGCTTCTGCCAAAGGCCCTCCGTCTCCATAGGATCCTCGCCGATGAGCAGTTCCGCCAGATCCCGGATCATTCCAAAGGCGGCTGAAGAGCCCTTGCCAAAGGCAAGGCAGGCCTCTCCGTCCCCAAAGATCCCGGCGTCGGTGTAGACCCTGCACAGGATCGGCCGCCAGCCCGGCGACACAGTTCTGAGCTGCAGGACCTCTATCTTTGTTACCTTCATTCTCTCTCCCCCTTATACTCCTATGGAAAATTTGTGCTTCAACGCCCACTGGCCTCAGGACGGACTTTCTATCGACTGTTATACCCACGAGGTCTCAAATTTCCGATACCACTGGCACGAGTCCGAGTATGAGATCGGCCTTATCCTCAACGGACGGCTGGAGTGCTGTCACGAGCTCAATCGCTATATTTTGGAGCCCGGCGACGTCTCCCTGAACAACCCAGGCCAGGCCCATACCTCCTTTGCCCAGGAGCCCCACACCTACGGTCTGGTGCTCCACATCTCCGCCTCCGCCTTTCAGGACTACGCGCCCAAGGGGACGGTTCTCCACTTCACCGACTGCCGTTCCACCGCCGCCACCCGCGGACAGGAGCGCTTTCGCCTTGTGCGCATGTATACCGCTCAGATCTACGAAGCCCTCTCCGGAAACGACCCCTTTGCCCGGCTCAACGCTAAAGCGGCCGCCCAGATGCTGTTGTCCACCCTGTGCCGCTATTTCCAGCCCAGACCGGTCTGTACCGCCCCCATGCTGGAGACCACTCAGGACGCCGTGCGCCGCTTGATCTCCTACATTGAGGAGCACTACGCGGAAAAGCTCACTCTGGAAGAGCTGGCCAACTATTCCCAATACAACCGCACCTATGTCTCCACCCTCTTCAAGGACACTTTGGGGATCAATTTTTACGACTACCTCACCCGGATCCGCTTCCAGCATGCCCTTCTGGACATGACCTCCTCAGACCGGAGCCTCACCGAGATCGCCCTGGCCAACGGCTTTTCTGATCTGAAGGGCTTCCGCAAACAATTTCGGGAGACCTTTGGCCGCACCCCCGCGGAATATCGGGAACTGCTCTCCTTTGGCCGCAATTTCAGCGGCCGGGGACAGTGGCGCTACATCCCCGGCTCAGACGAAATCGTCCGGCAGCGCCTTCAGGAGTTTCAGCACATATCCGCCCACGATATATAAACCTATTTCCACTCACAACAGGAGGCCGCCGTCTCTCAAAAGACGGCGGAGATCGGAAGAGCGTCGTGTATGGAAAGAGTGTTCAGAGCCGTGTAGATCACGG
>CANSYW010000014.1 GCA_947651395.1 uncultured Pseudoflavonifractor sp.
TGGTGTCTTGTGTTTGCTTCTTCTCACGTTGTTTAATTTACAAGGTGCACGCCGCGCAGTCATTTTCGCTGCGAACTTGATTAGTCTACCATAGCCCGCAGTCTTTGTCAAGCACTTTTTTCAGATTTTCGGAATTTTCTTTCCGGACCCCGAAAAATGATCGTGCCGTCTGACAGACGCATCGGTTACTATACCAGACCGTCAATTAAAAGTCAAGCACTTTTTTCGCCCTATTTCCCCTTTTTCCTCTTTCCCGACGATATCGGCCGGATCCATACCTACTTTATATTTAATGTATGGCCCGATCCCCTTTCCTTTCAGTAAGCCGCCCCAATAAACACTTACCCCCCGGCCATCCAACGTGACCGGGGGGTTACTGCTGGTTGGGTTCTGTCAATTTAACTTACCTCTTCTTTCTACAGGGTGTTCGCTTCGCCGGGATCTTGGAACTGGACACATCTCTCACTTAACAGCTACTGTTTCCCTCATGATGCACTTCGGTCTTCCTTCGTCAACGATACTTCGCTTCGGACGGTCTTGCCGGTGCTTGGCTCACACACGTGAGATGGGGCGTATTCTGTTCTCGCTGGGAAATTGCCGGTTCTGATCTCGCTTAGCCGGGAGGTCTTTGACTCCCCTTTCCAGAAAGGGTTTTTCTGGATGGACTGTTTAGCCCATTGGACTCACCTCTTTCTTTCTGTCTGTATTGTACAGGAAACTCGCGAGTTTGTCAATAGCTTTTTAGATGTTTTTTATAAATTTTCTCTCAAAAAGGGGGGAGCCCGGCTTTGAAACCCGGGCTCCCCCCTTTCTGGCAAAGGCCGCAGCCTGTTCCAGCGCCTTATCCCGCCCCCAGCAGGATCAGGATCAGGCCATAGATCACACTGGCGCTGATACCGAATACCAGTACCGGGCCCGCGATCACAAACATCTTGGCCGCCACGCCCATCACCAGTCCCTCGCTTTTGAATTCCAGAGCCGGAGAGACCACGGCGTTGGCGAAGCCGGTGATAGGCACCAGGGTTCCCGCCCCGGCGTGCTTGGCAATGTTGTCGAAGATCCCGAGCCCGGTGAGCACCGCCGCCAGAAGAATGAGAGAGATGGAGACGGCCGCCCCCGCCTCATCAGGGCCCAGTCCCCAGGACTTGAACATATTCATCAGTCCCTGGCCTATCGTGCAGATGACCCCTCCCACGCAGAAGGCCCACAGACAGTTCTTTCCCGTGGGCGAGGGCTTCGATTTTCCGTTGACGTATTTGCCGTAGTCGGTATTGGTCATATCCATCCTTACGCGCCTCCCTTTTGGAAATAGTTTGGCGCCCTTTGTTCGTTTTATTCATCCTCTGTCCTGAACGAAACGGGCCACGGCCATCAAAAGCGAGCCACCGGGAGGAGCTATACTTTGCCCCCAACGGCTTCGTCACAGGCTGTGCCTCCCTCCGGCATCAATTTCAGGGCTCCACGCCCCGAAGCAGCTCCTCCGGAGAGATCTCAAAAAGCTTTGCCAGGGCCAGCAGGTTGGAGGTGCTGGGCTCGGAGGCTCCGCCCTCCCATTTGCTCACCGCCTGACGACTCACTCCCAACCGCTCCGCCACGAATTCCTGGGTCATGTTCCGCTCCAGACGGCGGGCCTTGATGGCCTCCCCCAGGCTCTGCCGAACCTGAACGGTCTCAGGCCGGGTGTCCCGCTCACCGACGTATTTTCTCAATGCCTTAATGACCAGATAGAGCACATAAAAAAACACTCCATAGATGGCCACAATGACGGGAACCATGATCAGTCCAAGTCTCATTTTTGAATTCCTCCTTCCCCTGATGCTTTGAAGTATAGCAAAAAATCCTCTCCATATCCACCAATTATCACGCAACAGCCGGTTGCATTCCGGTTGCGCGCCCCTTTTTCTTCCCTTTTCCCCGCCGCTGTGATAGAATACCCTCAAACAGGAAAAGGAAGTGCTGACCATGCGCGAGCTTTGCCCCGGCGCCATCTACACCCATTTTAAGGGCAACAAATATAAGGCCCTGTTCACCGTCCGCCATTCGGAGACCCAGGAGCTCATGGTGGTCTATCAGGCTCTCTACGGAGACTTCGGCTACTATGTCCGCCCCCTGGACATGTTCCTGTCCGAGGTGGATCATGAAAAATATCCGGACGCGGCACAGAAATACCGCTTTCAGCTGGAAAACGAGTAATGGCCGGGAGGATCCCCATGATCAAAAAGGAGCCCGCGCCCTCCTGCATTCAGGTTCGGGGGGCCCGTGTACACAATTTAAAAAACATTGATGTGGATATTCCTCTGAATCAAATCGTGGGGGTGGCCGGAGTCTCGGGCTCCGGCAAGTCCTCTCTGGCCCTGGGCGTCCTCTACGCGGAGGGCTCCCGCCGGTATCTGGAGAGCCTCTCCACCTACACCAGAAGGAGGATGACCGGCGCGGCGGCCGCCGACGTGGACGACGTACGGTATGTCCCCGCCGCCCTGGCCCTCCACCAGCGCCCCGGCGTTCCGGGTATCCGCTCCACCTTCGGCACCGGGACCGAGCTGCTCAATTCCCTCCGGCTCATGTTCTCCCGGCTGGCCAGTCACCGCTGCCCGGAGGGCCACTATCTGCCCCCCTCCCTGGCGGTGGCGGCGGGGAAGGAGCTCGTCTGCCCCACCTGCGGGGCACATTTCCTCGCCCCCAGCGCCGAGGAGCTCTCCTTCAATGCCCAGGGCGCCTGCCGGATCTGCGGCGGCACCGGCACGGTGCAGACAGTGGATCTGTCCACGCTGGTCCCCAACGAAGACCTCTCCATCGACCAGGGGGCCGTGCTCCCCTGGCGGACCCTGATGTGGTCGCTGATGACCGATGTGTGCCGGGCCATGGGGGTCCGCACCCACATCCCCTTCCGGGACCTGACGGCGGAGGAGCGGGACATCGTCTTCAACGGCCCCGCCGAAAAAAAGCACATCTTCTATAAACCGCAGAATTCCAACGACGCCGCCGAACTGGACTTCACCTATTATAATGCCGTCTATACCGTGGAAAACGCCCTGGCCAAAGTGAAGGACGAAAAGGGCATGAAGCGGGTGGAGCGGTTTTTGAAGCGGGATCTCTGTTCCCACTGCGGCGGCACCCGCCTCTCCCAGGCCGCCCGTGCCCCCAAGCTCCGGGGCGTAAGCCTGGATCAGGCCTGTCAAATGACCCTGAAAGAGCTTATGGACTGGGTCGACGCAGTCCCCGCCTCCCTGCCCGGGGAGATGGTCCCCATGGCCGAGAGCATCTGTCAGGCCTTCCGCTCCTCCGCCCGGCGGCTCATGGAGCTGGGGCTGGGCTACCTCACCCTGGACCGTGCCTCGGCCACCCTCTCCACCGGAGAGCGGCAGCGCATGCAGCTGGCCCGGGCGGTGCGCAACCGTACCACCGGGGTGCTCTATGTGCTGGACGAGCCCTCCATCGGCCTCCACCCCGCCAACATTGCCGGCCTTACCGGCGTAATGGACGATCTGGTGGCCGACGGAAACTCCGTTTTGCTGGTGGATCACGACCCCCAGATCCTCTCCCACGCCGACCACATCATTGAACTGGGCCCCCGGGCGGGCGCCGGAGGCGGGCAGCTGATCGCCCAGGGTCCGGTGGACTCCCTCGCCGGGGATCCCGCCTCCCTCATCGGCCCCTTCCTGTCCGGGAGGGCCGGCGCCGTCATGGCCGCGCCGCTTCCCCCAAAGGAGCTCTTTGCCGCCGGGACCATCCACCTGTTCACCAACGCCATCCACACAGTGAAGCCTCTGGAGGCAGACATCCCCAAGGGCCGGCTGACGGTGGTCACCGGCGTCTCCGGCTCCGGCAAGACGACCCTGGTGCTGGAAAGCCTGATCCCCGCGCTGGAACGGGCCGCCGCGGGAACCGCTCTGCCGGAACATGTCCGCGGCGTGGAGAGCGCCGGGATCTGTCAGGTCAAGCTTATCGACGCCACCCCCATCGGAATCAACGTTCGCTCCACCGTGGCCACCTACGCCAACGTCCATGACGAACTGCGCAAGCTCTTCGCCCGCCTTCCCCAGGCCAAAGCCCTGGGGTATAAGGCGGGGGACTTCTCCTACAACACCGGCTCCCTGCGCTGTCCCGTCTGCGACGGCACCGGCTCGGTCAGCCTGGACGTCCAGTTCCTCCCCGATGTGGAGATCCCCTGCCCCCAGTGCCGGGGCTCCCGCTACGGCAAGGAGGCCGGACAGATCCGCCATCCCGCCGGGGCTGGGGAGAGCTATACCCTTCCCCAGCTCATGGCCATGGATGTGACCACCGCCCTTCACGCCTGCGCCGGCATGAAGCTGGTGTGCCAGCGGCTCCGGGTTCTGGAGAAGCTGGGGCTGGGCTACCTGACCCTGGGGGAGGCCACCCCCAGCCTCTCCGGAGGCGAAGCCCAGCGGCTGAAGCTGGCCAGCGAGATGGGCCGGCCTCAGACGGACTCTCTCTTCGTCTTCGACGAACCCACCATCGGCCTTCACCCTCTGGACGTCCAAACCCTCCTAGAGGTCTTCCGTACCCTCATCCAAAGCGGCGCCACCGTGGTGGTCATCGAGCATGACCTGGACGTGATCCGCAGCGCCGACTACCTGATCGACATGGGGCCGGGGGGCGGCCAGGCCGGAGGCCGGATCGTCTCGGTCGGCCCGCCCGCCCTTGTGGCCCGGGATCCCAACAGCGTCACAGGCCGCTATCTCCTCTGAACAGAAAAAAAGAACGCTCCCGAGGGAGCGTTCTTTTTCTTTCGTTTCTCACATCAGCTTCACGGTGTAGTAGACCGCCATGATGAGCAGCCAGGCCGCCACCGCCCCGTAGAGCACTATAGTGGGCACGCCGAACAGGCTGACGATGAGCACCCCCAGCGCCACCGCCGCGCCGGTGTAGAGCAGGGCGTAGTTGGCATCCTTACCAAAGAGGCGAAGGCTCTTGCCCTTCCACTCCACCAGGCCCTGACCGGCCTGAGCCTTCCGGCACAGGAGAGCGATCAGCAGACACAGCGCCGCCGCCACAGCCACATAAGCATAGCAGGCCACGGCATATCCACCGCCCAGCCCCCTGCCGCACAGCCAGGCGCCCAGCAGGGCAAGTACGCTCTGGCAGCAGATGAGGAAGAACTCCCGCTGATAGAGGTGGGCTACCAGCGCCAGGATCACCACCGCCGGCACGGCATAGGTGGAGATCTTCAGCCCGATATCATAGAGCAGCCAGGCCGCGAAGCATACGGCAGACAACCCAACCAGGAACAGACACAGCCCTCCGGGCAAAGCGCTTTTTTTACCGGCGGCCCGAAGGCTTTTCCACCAATAGCCTGCGGCGGCGGCGCATACCAGCCCGCCTACCGCCAGGAATTTCACAGCAGTGAGTACCGCCAGGTGGACAGAGTACTCCGACACCCTGTAATACACAATATACCGATTCAGCAGAAGGGTCAATGCCCACAGCACCGTTCCTCCCACGATCCAGCACAGTATCCGGTTGAGAGCGGCCTCCTCGGCCTTTGCTTTGGCCGCCTTGGCCTGCTTTGCGTTCTTATCCATTTGCACATCTCCTGAAAAGCCCCGTCCATACGGGCGGGTAAGTTCATTCTTTCCTATTTTAGCAGAAAATAACCGCATTTGCAACAGAAAAAACCGGAGGCCCCATCCTTCACAAAATTGTAAGCGTTTTGTTGTTGTTTTTTTGTGGCAACAATATATAATGTGTAACACACAAACTCCAGAGAAAGGAAACAATACCAATGATCCATTTCAAGAAGGGGACCGCGGCCCTGCTGGCCCTCTCCCTCCTTTTCAGTCTCGCCGCCTGCGGCGGCGGAGACCCTGTCCCCACCACCTCCGCCACCCCTCAGCCCGTTCCCACCCAGTCGGAGGAACCGGAGCCCGAGGACAGCACCGAGCCCACCATGCCCCCCGTGCCTCTGGTACCCTGGGGGCCCGATCAGGTGGTGGAGCATCTGTTCTTCCATCCGGTCATCGCCTATCCCCAGTGGGCCTTTCATGACTGCCCCTCCTCCCAGTCCCAGAAAGAGGGGCTGGACGACTGGATGGTGACGGTGGAGGAATATAACAAGATCCTCCAGAGCGTCTACGAAAAGAATTACATTCTGGTCAGCATGAACGATGTGTGGAGCGAGGTCACCGATGAAAACGGCGTGGCCCGGATGCAGCGCAACACCCTCATGATCCCCCAGGGGAAGAAGCCCCTCATCATCTCCTTTGACGACACCAATTACTATGACTACATGCTGGAGGAGGGCTTTACCTCCAAGCTGGTATTGGGCTCTGACGGAGAGATCTGGGCCGAGTGCACCGACCCCTATACCCAGGAGACCTTCCTGACCCAGGACCTGGACGCCATCACTATTTTGGACAAATTCGTCCGGGAGCATCCCGACTTTTCCCTCAACGGGGTGAAGGGCTGTCTCTCCCTCACCGGCTACCAGGGCATTCTGGGCTACCGCACCCAGAATGACATCGACATCGGGGAAAACGATCCCGCCCGCCCCGCCTTTGACGCCAACCGGGAAAAGGAGCGCGCGGCGGTAAGGCCCATCGTCCAGCGGCTCAAGGAGACGGGTTGGTACTTCGGCTCCCACACCTGGGGTCATATCAATCTGGCCAACAGCTCCATGGAGCGCATTCAGCGGGATACCCGCCGCTGGGCCGAGGAGGTGGGCAGCCTGGTGGGCGAGACCAACATCCTCTTCTACCCCCACGGCGCCCGCCCCGACGGAGATCACGACCAGGGGGAGAATTACGGAGAGCAGTTCAAGTGGCTTCAGAGCCAGGGCTTCCGCATTTTCGCCAGTGTGGGCATCAGCTCGTACTCCCAGGTAAAGAAGTCCATCTCCGCCGTGATCTGCGACCGGCTCCATCCCGACGGCACCACACTCCGAGGCGGCCGGAACGGCAAGACCCTGCAGCAGTATATCCAGTTCTACGACTGCCGGGAGATCATCGATCTGGAGTCCCGCCCCAATCTGGGCGTCACCTGGAGCTGGTAAGGAAAGGAGTGCTATTCATGACGGATCGCCAACTGGCCGATATGGCCTATGACATGCTGAAATTTTCCTATGTCCCCTATTCCGGCTTTCCCGTAGGCGCCGCTATCCTCTGTGCCGACGGCACCGTGTTCACCGGCTGCAACATTGAGAACGCCGCCTACGGCTCTACCATTTGCGCCGAGCGCACCGCCCTTGTAAAGGCGGTGAGCGAAGGCCACCGGGACGACTTTGTCCGCATCGCCGTGGTGGGAGAGTCGGAGGACTACTGCTGGCCCTGCGGTGCCTGCCGGCAGATGCTCTATGAGTTTGCCCCCGGCCTGGAATTCCTGGTGGGCAAGGCCGACCGAAGCTTTGTCAAGCTGGGCTTTGAGGAGCTGCTGCCCCATGGATTCGGGCCGAAGAGCCTGAACTGAGCACAGGTAAAAAAGACGCCCGTTCCGGAAGGAACGGGCGTCTTTCAGTCTTCTTTTCAGTTCTCCACTCTGACCCCCAGCAGTCTTATCAGCTCAACGGTCTGGTGGGCGCCCACGGCGAGGCCCCGGAGCTCCGAGAAGGTCTCGGACACGGTGATGCCGTCGATATCGCAGGTGGACAGATCCAGTCCCTTCAGGGGAGTGCGGAAGAAGCTCACCCCGGCGAGGTCGCACTTGGCGGCAGTCCATTTGTCCAGCTTACACTCCATCCACAGGGACTGGCGCAGGTCGCAACTTTTCCAGCCGCAGTCGTGCCAAAGGGTCTGGGCGAAGTTGGCCATAGGGAGAGCGCACTCCTCCATCCGGCACCCCCGCCAGTGGCTGGCGCGGAAGTCGGCCCCCATCCCCTTGCAGCCGGTGAGGACGCAGTCCTTCCATCGGCTATCGGTAAAGGAGCAGTTGGAAAAGTCGCAGTTTTCAAACTTTACCCGGTAAAAGGAGCTGGCGCAGAAGCGGCAGTCCACAAACCGGCACTTCTGAAAAAGCACATCAGTAAATTCCAGGTCGCAGAGATCCAACCTCTCTGCCGTCTCCCCCTGAAAGGCCTCCCCCGTCAGGGCCTCGTCCTCCTCCCGGCGGAGCTGGGCCACCCGGTCAGTCAGCATTTTGTGACTCCCCCGGCTCGTCCTCCTCCCCCGCCGCCTTTTGCAGGTCGGCGGCAGTGAGAGCCATGAGGATCTCCTTGTCCACACTCTCCAGCGCCGCCACCCGGTCGGATTGGCAGGCCACGCTGCGCTCAAAGAAATTCCGGGCGTCCCGGGCGTTGCCGAAGTTCTCGTCCCGATCCTCGTACATCTCCGTCAAGACCTGGCTGGCACAGGTCCGGGCCTCCTCGTCCATGGCGTACCCGTTCTTCTCGCACATGGACCGGAAGATCTGAAACAGCTCCTCGCCGGTATAGTCCTCAAAATAGAAATACTTGTTGAACCGGCTCTCCAAGCCGGGGTTGGAGTGGATGAAGTCGGCCATCAGATCGGTGTATCCCGCCACGATGACCACCAGATCGTCCCGTCGATCCTCCATATTCTTCAACAACACCTCCACCGCCTCCTGGCCGAAGTCGTTCTGGCCGGTATGACTGGTGAGGGCGTAAGCCTCGTCGATGAAGAGCACTCCGCCGATGGCCTTGGTGATGACCTCCTGGGTCTTGAGGGCGGTCTGTCCCACGAAACCCGCCACCAGCCCGGAGCGGTCTACCTCCACCAGCTGGCCCTTGGAGAGTACCCCGATGGCGTGATAGAGCTTACTGAGCAGACGGGCCACCGTGGTCTTGCCCGTGCCGGGGTTGCCCATAAACACCAAGTGGAGGCTCAGGGGCGGTACGGGAAGCCCCTCCTTCTCCCGGAGCTTGCGCACCTTCACCAGGTTCACCAGGCTCTTTACGTCGGCCTTCACCTTCTCCAGTCCGCACAGACCGTCCAGCTCGGCAAGCAGCTCCTCCAGGGTCTTCTCCGGCTGGGCCGGAGCAGCCTCCTCCTTCTCCTCTCCGGCGGGGGCGGAAGCGGTGGCCGGGGGTACGTCGGTCCCCGCCGCCGGCTTGGCGGTGACAAAGTCCCTGGCGTCCAGAGGCGCCTTGCCCCCCTCCAGAGCGTCTTTGTCACACAGCCTGGTGAGAGCGTCGGCACATTGGTTTACATAACCCGCCTCCAGATCGCTCACCACACCGTCCACCGAGGCGAAGAGCAGCGCCATAAGGGTGTAGAGGTCGATAAACCGGCGGGAGAGCTGACTCCGGGAGACCTTGTCCACCGCCCGCATCCGGTGAAAGAAATCGGGGCTCTGGAACGGGGGGCAGTTGGCCACACTGGTGCTCAGCTCCCAAAAGAGGATGGAGGGAGTTGGGTTGCCCCGGAGGTAGAGTGCGTTATAGTACTCCACATAGCCGGGGGTCACCGCTCCGCCGTCGGCCTGCCACACCCCCAGGGCGGCGGAGCGGAAAAAGTCGTCCACCTCTCCCTTGAGCCGCACCCGGAGGGCGGCGTCGGGCACCGAGCGGATAAAGGCCCCCACTCCCTCTTCATACTGCCTGTGTACCTCCGCGGGCGAAAGCGGTGTTTTCATAGCCGGTCACCTCTGTTTCTTGTTGTTCCTCATTATAGCCGCTGCGTCCCCATTTTGCAACAGAGAGTCTGTCTCCGCCCTTGACTTTCCCTCCATTTCCCATTACAATAGCTGTTACTGCCTGAAAGGAGGGGTTTTATGATCTATCTGGACCACGCCGCCACCACACCCGTCTGCCCCGAGGCCGCCCAGGCGGCGCTGGAGGCTATGACCCACGGCTTTGGCAACCCCTCCTCGGTCTACCCCCTGGGCAAAGAGGCCGCCGGGCGACGGGAGCGTGACCGCGCCGTCATCGCCGGGGCCCTGGGCTGTGAGCCGGAAGAGCTCTTTTTCACCTCCTGCGGCACCGAGGGGGACAACTGGGCCATCCGCTCCGCCGTGGAGCTGGGGCGGAGGAAGGGCAAGCACATCGTCACCACCGCCGTGGAACATGACGCAGTGCTGGGGCCCATGAAGGCCCTCCAGGCCGAGGGCTTCGAGGTGACCTATCTTCAGCCGGACAAGGCCGGCCACATCGATCCCCAGGCCCTCCATGACGCCGTCCGGCCCGACACCATCCTGGTGTCCATGATGCTGGTGAACAACGAGACCGGGGCCATCCTCCCCGTGGCCGAGGCCGCCGGGGCCATCCGGGACAAGGGCTCCCCCGCCCTGCTCCACACCGATGCGGTGCAGGCCTTTTTAAAGGTGCCCTTTACCCCCAGAGAGCTGGGGTGTGACCTGGTGACTATCTGCGGACATAAGATCCGGGCCCCCAAGGGCATCGGCGCCCTCTACATTAAAAAAGAGTTGCTCTCCAAAATGAAGCCCCTCCTGCTGGGAGGCGGCCAGGAGAGCGGCCTGCGCCCCGGCACCGAGCCCACCGCTCAGATCGCCGCCTTTGCCGCCGCCGTTCAGGCCTGGGGGCCGGACACGGCGGAGAAGATCCGCTCGGTGAAGGACTACGCCGCCCGGATCCTCAGCTCCATTGGCGGGGTGGAGCTCATCAGCACCGGGGACGCGCCCCACATCCTGGCCCTCTCCCTGCCCGACTTCTCCGGACAGTCGGTGGTGGAGGCGCTGGGGAGCCAGGGGGTCTGTATCTCCTCCGGCTCCGCCTGCCACCGGGGCAAGCCCAGCCACGTTTTTGCCGCCATGCCCCTGCCTCCCAAGGCGCGGTTGGGGGCGGTGCGGATCTCCTTTGGGCCGGAGAGCAGCCGGGAGGAAGTGGATCGGCTGGCCCAGCTGCTGGGGCATATGTGCGAAAATAAAACCCTTCTGTTTTAATATGAGGTGATCTCTTGTTCTCCTACATGAACCGGGGCGGGGTCTTCTACCGGAACCTTCTGGCCCTGGCCATCCCCATCATTCTTCAAAATCTCATCACCACCTCCATGGGCCTGCTGGACACCTTCATGGTGGGCATGCTGGGGGAGACCCCTCTGGCCGCCGTGACCCTGGCCAACATCCCCATCTTCGTGGAGCAGCTGATGATCTTCGGCTTTCAGAGCGGCTCGTCGGTGCTCATCAGCCAGTTTTACGGCAAAAAGGATGAGGACTCCATCAACCAGGTGCTGGGCATCGCCATGTACATCTCCGGCGGACTCACCCTTCTCTTTGGGTGTGTCATGTATTTCTTCCCCCTGGAGTTTATGGGCCTTTTCGGCAACGACGCCGTGGTGGTGGCCCTGGCGGCCAAATATACCAAAGTCGTAGCCTTCTCCATCTTCTTCGGCGGCCTGTCCGAGGTCTATATCGCCGCCCACCGCTCCATGGCCAACCCCAAGCTGGGCCTCTATGTGCTGGCGGCATCGGTGCTGAGCAACACCTTCTTCAACTGGGTCTTCATCTTCGGCAAGCTGGGAGCTCCCGCCATGGGGGTGGAGGGAGCCGCCCTGGCCACCCTGATGGCCCGGGTGCTCCAATTCCTCATCGCCGTGGGCCATATGGCCTTCAACAAGCGCTTCCGCATCAGACCCGCTCAGCTTTTCCGCCCCAGCGGCGCCATGATGCGCCGATATATCCACTACGCCACGCCGGTGCTCTTCAACGAGACCTTCTGGGGCCTGGGCACCGCCCTCTATCCCACCATCATGGGCCATATGGCGGGATCCCAGGCCATTCTGGCGGCCTTCGGTATCTCGGGCAACATCGAAAAACTGGCCACCTCGCTGGTCTTTGCCGTGGGCGCGACCACCGCCATCATCATCGGCAACGAGATCGGCGCCGGCCGGCGGGACACAGTCTATGAGGTGGGACTGGCCCTCAATATGGTGGCCTTCCTGGTGGGGTTGGTGACCGGCCTTGTGATGATCGGCCTCACCTTCGCCTTCTTCCGCCCCATCGTCTATCCCTTCTTCCACCTGTCCGAGCAGGCCGCCGACATCGCCGCCATGATGAGTGTGGTCACCTTCGCCTTCCTGTCCCTGCGCTCCTTCAATACCACCAATGTGGTGGGGGTGCTCCGGGGGGGCGGCGACGTGCGGGTGGCCTCCGCCATCGACCTGAGCTCTCTTTGGCTGGTGTCCCTCCCCCTGGCCGCCCTTTCCGGCCTGGTGTTCAAATGGGGGATCCTGGCGGTGTGTCTGTGCATTTCCCTGGACAATGTCATCAAATTCTTCTTCGGCATGCACCGCCTGCGCTCGGGGGCCTGGATCCGGGACGTAACTGTGTAATTGGCGCTCCTCTCCCCTCTCCGCTAACGGCGGAGGCCATCTTTTTTGATGGCCTCCGCCGTTGTTTTTTCCCGTTTCCCCGCAGAATTCATATTTTATTTACAACCCCAGCTATTGACTTTATTCCCTGCCGGTGGTACATTATATTAGCACTCAGGGAAGCGGAGTGCTAACGCAAAGGTGAGGTGAGCGGCTTGGAACTGAGTGAGCGCAAAAAGAAAATACTCCGGGCCGTTATTGAGAGCTACGTCCAGACCGCCGAGCCGGTAGGCTCCAAGGCGGTGGCCGATCTGGCCCAGCTCAACGTCTCCTCCGCCACCATCCGCAACGACATGGCGGAGTTGGTGGAGCGGGGCTATCTGGAGCAGCCCCACACCTCCGCGGGACGCATTCCCTCTCCCAAGGGCTACCGACTCTATGTCAATGAGCTGATGGAGGACTATAAGCTCTCCATTCAGGAGACCCAACGGATCAACGAGGCCCTGGATCTGAAAATGAGGGCTCTGGATCGGGTCATTGATGAGGCGGGCCAGGCGGTGGCCAGGCTGACCCAATACCCCGCCTTTGCCCTCACCGCTCCCCCGGAGCGGGTGACCATCCGCCGGTTCGATCTGCTTTTTGTGGATCAGAACTCCTTCATCGCCGTGGTGATGACCGACTCCAACACGGTGCGCAACAAGCTCTTCCGGATGGAAGGGGAGCTGAGCCCGTCCCAGCTGCAGATGCTGGGCACCCTGCTCAACACCGGATTTACCGGTCTGACGCTGGCCCAGCTCACGCCGGAGCTGGCCCGGGTGGCCCGGCATGCCGAGACCGGGGCCTATGCCCTCATCGAGTTGGTGGTCTCCTTTGCCACCGAGGTTTTGGAGGAGCTAAGCAAGCTGCCCGTCCACACCGCCGGCATCGCCAATCTGTTGGAGCACCCCGAGTTTCAGAGTCTGGAGAAGGCCCAGCCCCTGATGAGCTTTCTGGATCACGCCGACTCCGCCCTTCTCCCCGCCAAGGTCTCTCCTGTGGACGGCTCCAATATCGTCATCGGCCCGGAAAACGTCAGCGAGGCGCTGAAGGACTCCGGCGTGGTCATGGCAAGCTATGACCTGGGCGGCGGCATGAAGGGCCTCATCGGCGTGGTGGGCCCCACCCGGATGGATTACGCCAAGATCTCCGCCCAGCTGGCCTATGTGGCCAAGGGCCTGTCTCAGATCATCGGGCAGGCCGCTCTTCCGGCGGATGATAAACATACCAAGGAGGGAACGACTTGAGCAAGAAAGAGAAGAAGACCCCTGAGGTTGGGGAGCAGCCCACCGTCTCCACGGAGGAGACCGTCGCGGCTGAGACGGAAACTCAGGCTGAAACGTCCCAGACCGATCCCCTGGCCGCCGAGATCGAGGCCCTGCGGGCCCAGGTCGCCGAACAGGAGGACAGATTTCTCCGTCTGTGCGCCGAGTACGATAACTTCCGCCGCCGCTCCAGGCAGGAGAAGGACGGGGTCTACGCCGACGCCACCGCCGATGCGGTGAAAGCCCTGCTCCCCGTCTACGACAATCTGGAGCGGGCCCTCCAGCAGGAGACTGCCGACGAGGCCTATAAAAAGGGCGTGGAGATGACCATGACGGGGCTGAAAAAGGCCTTTGAGGGTCTGGGCGTCACCGAGATCCAGGCCGCCGGCCAGAGCTTTGACCCCAACGTCCACAACGCCGTGACGCACATCGAGGATGAGAGTTTGGGGGAGAATATGATCTCCCAGGTCTTCCAGACGGGCTTCATGCTGGGGGACAAGGTCATCCGGTTCGCCATGGTGCAGGTGGCAAACTAGGAAGCGCGGAGAAGCGGACAACGAGCGACACTGGACTGGAGCGAGGCCGAGCGGAAAGCCCCAAAGGGGCTTGCAGACCAGGCCGAGTCGGAGGGAAGTGGAGCGAGTGTCCTGTCCGCTTCGGAGCGTGACAAGGCTCTCTTTAAGAAGCGCGGAGAAGCGGTGTGCTGAGGGGCTAACGACGGAGCGGAGCGAAATTTTAGCGGGGCAACGCCCCGGAAAAATTTTGCGAAGTCGGAGGAGTTAGAGCCCGAAGCGCCCACACCGCTTCGGAGCGTGACAAGGCTCTGTAATTGAGAATAAAACAAATTTACACTATATTTGGAGGCAATCATTATGAGTAAGATCATCGGTATCGACCTGGGTACGACCAATTCCTGCGTGGCGGTGATGGAGGGCGGCGAGGCCGCCGTCATCGCCAACGCCGAGGGCAACCGCACCACCCCTTCCGTGGTGGCCTTCTCCAAGGAGGGCGAGCGGATGGTGGGCCAGGTGGCCAAGCGTCAGGCAGTGACCAACCCTGACCGCACCGTGGCCTCCATTAAGCGGGAGATGGGCAGCGACTACAAGGTCACCATCGACGGCAAAGCCTACACCCCGCAGGAGATCTCCGCCATGATCCTGCAGAAGCTCAAGAGCGACGCTGAGTCCTATTTGGGCGAGAGCGTCACCGAGGCGGTCATCACCGTGCCCGCCTACTTTACCGACGCCCAGCGCCAGGCCACCAAGGACGCCGGCCGCATTGCGGGCCTGGACGTCAAACGCATCATCAACGAGCCCACCGCCGCGGCCCTGGCCTATGGCATCGATAAGGAGTCCGATCAGAAGGTCATGGTCTATGACCTGGGCGGCGGCACTTTCGACGTCAGCATCCTGGAGATCGGCGACGGCGTCATCGAAGTGTTGGCCACCGCCGGCAACAACCGCCTGGGCGGCGACGACTTCGACAAGTGCGTCATGGACTGGATGGTCGCCGAGTTCAAGAAGGACACGGGCATCGACCTCAGCGGCGACAAGGTGGCTATGCAGCGACTGAAGGAGGCCGCCGAGAAGGCCAAGATCGAGCTCTCCGGCGTCACCAGCTCCAACATCAACCTTCCTTATATCACCGCCGACGCCACCGGCCCCAAGCATCTGGATCTGACCCTGACCCGGGCCAAGTTCGACCAGCTCACCGCCCATCTGGTAGACGCCACCTCCGGCCCTGTACGCCAGGCCATGAGCGACGCGGGCCTTTCCGGCAACGACATCTCTAAAGTCCTGATGGTAGGCGGCTCCAGCCGGATCCCCGCCGTGCAGGACATGGTAAAGAAGCTCACCGGGAAAGAGGGCTTCAAGGGCATCAACCCCGACGAGTGTGTGGCCATGGGCGCGGCGCTTCAGGGCGGCGTGTTCACCGGCGACACCAAGGGTCTGCTGTTGCTGGACGTCACCCCCCTCTCCCTGGGCGTGGAGACCATGGGCGGCGTGTTCACCAAGCTCATTGAGCGCAACACCACCATCCCCGCCAAAAAGAGCCAGATCTTCACCACTCCCGCCGACAACCAGACCAGCGTGGAGGTCCACGTGCTCCAGGGCGAGCGTGAGATGGCCCAGTACAACAAGACCCTGGGCCGGTTCAACCTGGACGGCATCGCCCCCGCGAGAAGGGGCGTGCCTCAGATCGAGGTGACCTTTGACATCGACGCCAACGGCATCGTCAACGTCTCCGCCAAGGATCTGGGCACCGGCAAGGAGCAGCACATCACCATCACCTCCTCCACCAACATGTCCAAGGACGACATCGACAAGGCCGTCAAGGAGGCCCAGCAGTTCGCCGCCGAGGACGCAAAAAAGAAGGAAGAGGTGGAGGTGCGTAACCAGGGTGAGCAGATGGTCTACCAAACCGAGAAGACCATGGAGGATCTGAAGGATAAGCTGGAAGCGGGTGACAAGTCCACCCTGGACGCCGCCCTGGGCAAGCTCAAGGAGGCCCTGAAGGGCAGCGACTCCGAGGCCATCAAGACGGCCACCGAGGAGCTCTCCAAGGCCTTCTACCCCATCACTGAGAAGCTCTATCAACAGGCTGCCCCCCAGGGCGGCCAGCCCGGGCCCGACATGGGCGGCTTCGGCGGCGCGGCTCCCGGCCCCGACGGCGTGGTGGACGCGGATTATACTGTGGTGGATGATGATCCCCAGTAAATGAATAGGACCGGCGGGGCGAGGGCGCCCCGTCCCACGCAGAGCATAAGGCTCCTATATGTGGGGCGGGCCGCCCCCGGCCCGCCATCCCTTGTCCACATTCCCTCAAAAGAGGTGAAACACATATATGGCAGAAAAACGAGATTATTATGAGGTCCTTGGGGTAGGTCGGGGCGCTTCCGACGACGAGCTCAAGAAGGCCTACCGGAAGATGGCCAAGGAATACCACCCCGATCTGCACCCCGGCGACACAGAGGCCGAGGCCAGGTTCAAGGAGGTCAACGAGGCCTACGAGATCCTCTCCGACAAACAGAAGCGCGCCCGCTACGACCAGTTCGGCCACGCCGGGGTGGATCCCTCCTTCGGCAGCGGAACCGGCGGCTTCGGCGGCTTTGACATGGGTGACATCGACCTGGGCGACATCTTCGGCTCCTTCTTCGGCGGGGGCTTCGGCGGCGGTCAGCGCGTCAATCCCAATGGGCCCAGAAAAGGCGAGACCCTTCGGGCCAGCGTCACCATCTCCTTTGAGGAGGCGGCCTTCGGCTGCGAGAAGGAGCTGAGCCTCTCCCGGTCCGAGGCCTGCGAGACCTGCAAGGGCAGCGGCTGTGCCCCGGGCACCACACCGGAGACCTGTCCCACCTGTCATGGTACGGGCACCATCCGGATCCAGCGGGGTGGCGGAGCCTTCACCTTCGCCACCACCGCACCCTGCACCCGGTGCCAGGGCACCGGCAAGCTCATCCACTCCCCCTGCTCAGACTGCCACGGCTCCGGCCAGGTGCGCAGGCAGAGGAAGATCACCGTCTCCATTCCCGCCGGCATCGACAACGGCCAGGCCATCTCCCTCCGGGGCCAGGGCGGCGCGGGAAGAAACGGCGGCTCCGCGGGAGACCTGCTCATCTCGGTCACCGTCCGGCCCAGCGACCGGTTCCATCGGGAGGGCACGGCGGTCCATCTGGAGCAGACCGTCACCTTCACCCAGGCCGCTCTGGGCGCCCGGCTCACCATCCCCACCATCGACGGCAACGTGGAATACGACATGCCCGCCGGCACCCAGCCGGGGACGGTGTTCCGCCTTCGGGGCAAGGGGATCCCCTCGGTGAACGGCCGGGGCCGGGGCGATCAGTTCGTCACCGTCCGGGTGGGGGTGCCCACCTCCCTCTCCGCCGAACAGAAGGAGGCCCTCACGGCCTTCGCCAAGACCATGGGCGAGGAGGACGCCGCTCCCAAAGGATTTTTTGACAAGCGCAAGAAGAAAAGGTAAAATAGTGGGGCAGAATTTTTCTGCCCCACTATTTTTATACCCGTGGGGACCCCATCTCACCTGTCCGGAGGATACGCTCCATGCGATATATTACCCCTTCCATTCTCTTCGCCCTGGTCACCCTGGGCGCGCTACTCCTTTTCCTGTGGTGGTACTGCGCCGTCCGGCGCGGGACTCCCCTGACGGAAAACAGCCTGCTCTTTCAACTGGGCGCCCGACCCGTGGGCGTTCCCGGGGTGAGCGCCCGGCGCCTCTCCTTCGCGGGGAAATGCCATCCCATGGAAAAGAGGGATCGGCTGCCGGTGCTCCTTATCACCCTGGTCTACGCCCTCACCGCCTTCTTTCAGCTGGGAGATACCAGTGCCCCTCAGACCTTCTATGACTTCGGAGAAAATGGCCAGATCACCATTGAGATCTCGGGCGCCCCGGTCATGGCCCAGGGGATCCGCTACTACACCGGTCTGGGTGTGGGCGGCCGGATCTCCGGCGAGGACGGGCGGGCCTACAATCTGGAGGTCTCCCCCGATGGGGAGCGCTGGTACACCCTCTGGCAAAAGCGGGAGGATCCCCAGGACGCCGGCAAGGTCACCGGCCATTACTGGGCCGACGCGGAGGGCTTTTCCCCCAACTACGCCCTGACCCAAAAATACAACCAGCTCTTTAAGTGGCTGGAGATCAAAACAGACGCCCCCACAGCCGTCCGGTATCTCCGCATCACCGGCAACACTCAGGGCAAGTATCTGGAGCTGCGGGACGACACCGGACGGGTCTGGTCGGAGACCCGGTACCTTCTGGAGCTGGGACGGCTGTGCCTGCTGGGAAAGGACGGTCAGCCCATCCCCTTTAACTGGACCATGGCCGACGGTTCCCCCGTCCCGGAAGGGCTGGAGCAGCTCTTCTCGGCGGACTCTGTCGTCCCGGAGAAATCCACCTGGCACAACTCCACCTACTTTGACGAGATCTATCACGCCCGCACCGCCAAGGAGCACATTGACAACGTCTACCCCTACGAGGTGACCCATCCCCCTCTGGGTAAGCTGATCCTGGGCCTGGGGATCCGGCTGTTCGGCATGACCCCCTTCGGCTGGCGGTTTATGGGCGTCCTCTTCGGGGTGGGAATGCTCCCCATCCTCTATGTGTTCCTCAAAAACATGTTCGGCAAGACCTCCGTGGCCGCCTGCGGCGCCACCCTCTTTGCCTGCGAGTTCATGCACCTGACCCAGACCCGCATCGCCACCATCGACACCTACGCCGTGTTCTTCATTCTCGCCATGTACTTTTTCATGTACCGCTATCTCACCCTCCCGGCGGGAGCCTCCTTCCGGCATGGCGCCCTGCCCCTGTTCCTCTCCGGACTCATGTGGGGCCTGGGCATCGCCTCCAAGTGGACGGTGATCTACGGCGGTCTTGGGCTGGCGGCGGTCTATTTCATGGGCTTCTATCAGAAAATGCGGGACTGGCCGGAAGAGGAGACCCTGGGGGCCCAGCGGGCCGGCTGGGTGAGTGCCACCCTCCTTTTCTCCGTGTTCTGCTTCATTTTGATGCCTCTTTGCATCTACACCGCCTCCTATATTCCCTACGCCCGGTCCATGGGGGTGGATCTGTCCCTGGGCAACACCCTTTCCGGGGCGGGACAAAGTCTGCCGGTGCTCCTTCAAAACCTGACGGGCTATCTCTCTCAGGGGAAGGACTTTCTGGAGGAGGCCGCCAGGATCCCCAACAACAGCCTCACGGGGCTCATGGCGGAAAACCAGTGGTATATGCTCACCTACCACCAGGGGGTGGGTGATTTCCACCCCTACTCCTCCCGGTGGTTCCAGTGGATCGTGGACGCCCGGCCCATCCTCTACTATATGGACAACGACGTGCCCGGCTTTACCACTCGCTTCGCCGCCTTCGCCAACCCCGTCAACTGTTGGGCAGGGCTGGGGGCCATCCTCATCTGCGCCTGCCACGCCTTCCGCCGGCTGTGGAGCAAGGGGGTCTTCCTGGCAGGGCTGGGCCTTTCCGCCGTCCTGCTGATCTGGCGTGCCGAGCAGGGGGAAAACAACGCCTTCTTCCCTGAACAGGCCGGAGATATCCTGCGCCGGAACTGGCTCATCCTCCTTGTCTGCGTACTGCTCTATCTGGCCCTCGCCGCCTTTCTCCTCCTGCACGCCCCGGGATATGACCCTCGGGCCGCCTTCATCTTCGTGGCCTTCCTCTCCCAGCTGGCCCCCTGGTGGCTCATCGGGCGCACCACCTTCGAATATCACTACTTCCCCTCCCTGCTGTTCCTGGTCTTCGCCCTGGCCTATCTGTTCAACGGCCTGACGGAGGCTGACAGAGGCTGGCATATCCCGGTATACGGCCTCACCGCCCTGTCCGCCGCGCTCTATCTTTTGTTCTATCCCGTGCTCACAGGCCTTGCCATCC
The DNA here is from genome assembly GCA_947651395.1 of uncultured Pseudoflavonifractor sp. Classification (GTDB taxonomy): domain Bacteria; phylum Bacillota; class Clostridia; order Oscillospirales; family Oscillospiraceae; genus Vermiculatibacterium. The sequence continues at coordinate 19,874 of CANSYW010000014.1, forward strand.
CCACCTGGTATGAGCCGGTGGTAAAGTGGATCGAATCCTGGCCGTTCTAAAAGAAGAGCTCGGCAAGCGACCGAGCGCCCAACCGCTTGCGGAGCTTGACATCAAGGAGGACAACATTATGTTAACCGATTGCCATATGCACACCCTCTGCTCTCCCGACGGCTGCGCCCCCTTGGCGGATATGGCCGCCGCCGCTCTGGCGGCGGGTATGGACGCCATCTGCGTCACCGACCACTGCGACCTGCTGGATCTCCGGGGGGAGTTTGACGACTCCTTTCGCTGGGCGCCCATCGAGGAGCAGCTTGCCCTGGCCCGGCCCCAGTTTGAGGGCCGGCTCCCCATCCGCAAGGGGATCGAGCTGGGGGAGGCCTGGGAGGATCCCCAGCTGGCCGGGCGCATCGTCGGGCAGCCCGGGGTGGACTTCGTCATCGGCTCCGTCCACAATCTAAGCCGGGAAGATGGCGGGCAGGACTTTTTTTATGTAAACTACGACTGTGAGGAGACCTGTCACAAAGTGCTGGGCTCCTACTTCAACTGCATGGAGTCCCTCTCCCAACTCAGCTGCTTTGACGTGGTGGGTCACGTGATCTATCCCCTGCGTTATATGAACGGGCGGGACGGCAACCACGTGACGCTGGAGGCCTATCTGCCCCAGCTGGAGCGGATTTTCCGCAATCTGATCTCCCGGGATCGGGGCATTGAGGTCAACACCTGCCGGGGCCAGACGGTGGAGGACTGGCGGCAGACCCTCGCCCTCTACCGGGACTGCGGCGGCCGCATCGTCACCCTGGGCAGCGACGCCCACGAGCCCCGGGATGTGGGCAAGGGGATCGCCCAGGCGGCGGCCCTTTTGAAGGAATACAGTTTCGACCTGGCGGTCTTTGCGGGCCGTCAGCCCCAATTTTTCAAATTATAAGGAGGAAATCGCCATGCTCGCTCTCGGTTCCGATCACGGAGGCCTGGATCTGAAACGCCGGGTCATCGCCTATCTGGAGGAAAACCACATCCCTTACAAGGACTTCGGCTGTCACACCGCCGACTCCTGCGACTATCCCGACTTTGGCGCCGCCGCCGCCCGGGCGGTGGCCTCGGGGGCGTGTGACAGGGGCATCGTCATATGCACCACCGGCATCGGGATCTCCATCGCCGCCAACAAGGTCAGGGGCGTCCGCTGCGCCCTGTGCCACGACCCCCTCTCCGCCGAGATGACCCGGCGTCACAACGACGCCAATATGCTGGCCCTGGGCGGCGGCATGGTGGGGCCCAACCTGGCTCTGCGCATCGTGGAGGTCTTCCTGAACACCCCCTTTGAAGGGGAGCGCCATCAGCGCCGGGTGGATAAGATCTCCGCCCTGGAGGCCGAATGAGGCTCCGCCACGCTTCCATGGAGGATCTGGACGTTCTGGCGGCCATAGAGGCCGCTTCCTATCCCAAGGCGGAGGGGGCGTCCAGAGAGAGCCTCCGGGGTCGGCTGACCCACTTCCCCCACTGCTTCTGGCTCCTTGAGGACGACGAGGGACAGACCGTCGCCTTTATCAACGGAATGCTGACCCACCAAAGCCACCTCACCGACGCCATGTACGATGACCCCTCCCTCCACGACGATGCCGGAGCCTGGCTGATGATCTTCTCCGTGGTCACCCGCCCCGACTGCCGCGGGAGGGGCTACGCCGCCCTTCTTATGGAGCGGGTCATTTCGGACATGACCGCCCAGGGCCGCCGGGGTATCGTTCTGACCTGCAAGGAGAGGCTGCTCCCCTTCTACGCCCGGTTCGGCTACCGCAGCGAGGGGCTCTCCGACTCCACCCACGGGGCGGCCTCCTGGTATCAGATGCGCCTGAGGCTGGACGCCTCCTGAATCCGGCAAAAAGCTCCCTGACCTTAAGGTCAGGGAGCTTTTTCATTGGCTCTGCTTCTGAAATTCTGAAGGGGTCATGCCCACCACCTTCTTAAAGGTGGCGCTGAAATAGGTGATATCCCGGTAGCCCACCCGCTCGGCCACCTCATACACCTTGTTCCGGCAGTCCCGGAGCAGCTCCATAGCCGCGTGGATCCGACAGTCGGTGAGATAGCTGCCCAGCGTGCGGGAGGTCTCCTTCTTGAACTCATGGCTCAGATGCCCCTCGCTGATGCCCAGGGACCGGGCCACCGAACTGACGCTGATGTCCGGATCTCCGTAGTGCCGGTCGATGTAACGCAGAGCCTCCTTGACATATTTGCTCTTGCCCTCCAGCGCCACATCAGGCCTCCGGGCCGGAGCCCCGCTCCGGCCCACCCGGCTCCGGAGCCGGGACACCGCCTCTTCCAGCTCTCCGTCGTGAAAGGGCTTCAGCAGGTAGTCCACCGCGCCCAGCTTTACCGCCGACTGGGCATAGGCAAAATCACTGTATGCGGTGAGGATGATCACCTGGGCCCTGTTTCCCTCGGCACGGAGGCGGCGAACCATCTCAATGCCGTCCATCCGGGGCATTTTGATGTCGGTGACGATGAGCTCGGGCTGGCAGCGGCGGATGACCTCCAGGGCCTCCGCTCCGTCGGCGGCCTCTCCCACCACGGCGCAGTCCACCCCCGCCCAGTCCACCGCCAGAACGATGCCCCGACGCACCAGGGCCTCGTCCTCCACGATCACCACTTTCATCATGTGTCCTCTCCCCCTTCCCGACGGATAACGGGCAACGTGATCTGAATGCAGGTGCCTCTGTCCCCTCCCCTGGGCATAAAGCGCAGGCCGCTGTCGGCGCCGTAATGGAGCCGGAGGATGGCGTCCACATTGTAGAGACCCAGATGGCCGCCTCCCGCCTGGGGGCCCTCCCGCCGGAGGAAGCGCTCCATACTCTCCGGGGACATGCCGCAGCCGTTGTCCCGGACGGTGAGGCACATGGTCTCCCCCCTTGGGACAACCTCCACGCTGATACGGCCGTGACTGCCGTCCTCAAAGCCGTGGATGATGGCGTTCTCCACCAGGGGCTGGAGCATAAGCTTGGGCACCAGGGCATCCAAAAGTCCCTCATCCGCCCGGATCTCAAATTCAAACTTGCCGGGAAACCGAATGGTCTGGATCTCCACGTACCGCTCCAGCACCGCCAGCTCCTCCCGCAGCTCCACAAACTCCTCTGCCGAAATGCTCCGGCGCAGGATATCCGCCAGGTCGGCGGAGATGGTGGATATCTCTTGGGAGCCGTTGATCTTTCCCAGCCATTTCAGGGTGTCCAGGGTATTGTAGAGAAAGTGGGGGTTGAGCTGAGCCTGCATCATACGGATCTGGGCGTCACCCAGCTCCTGCTGCTGCCGGATGGACCAGGCCAGATTCTCCCTGAGCCGCTGGGTCATCCGGTTGAACCGTCCGGAGAGCTGGCTGATCTCATCCGTCCCGGTCACCTCCACCCGTACGTCCAGATCCCCCTCCTCCACCGCGGCCATGGCGCTGTTGAGGGTGCGGATAGGCTCAAACAGCTGGCGGCTGAAGCTCATTGCCGCCCGAATACTCACACCCGCGCACAGGAGGATGGACAATCCCGCCACCAGATAGAACAGCTGCATCACCCAATCCGCCAGCGGCTTGGGCTGGCGCAGTATGACGGCAAAGCCGCTGGCGGCGTTCCGGAAGACATGGTAGGTGTTCTGGGTCCCCACCTCAGCAAAGCTTCCCCCCTCCAAAAGACGCCCCCGCAGCCGGGGGGCCAGGGTATCGTCCTGCAGGGTGGGAGAGGCGTAGACCTGATCCCAGTAGGGATCCAGCACCAGAACGTCGCTGCCCGCGCCGTAGCTGCCCTGAAAGAGACGGCGGAAGTGCTCCTCCCGGAGCTCGGCGGTCACAAAGCCCACCGCCCCTTCTCCTCCGGGGACGGCACGGGCCAGCCGCATACAGCCCTCGCTCCCCTGGTACACCGTCTCCCCCGGCCGCTCTCCCGCCGCAAACAGCACGCCCCAATTGACGGAAAGGCTCCGGGGCACCGTGTTGGAGGTGGCGTAGAGAAGCTCGCCCCCGGCGTTATAGAGGGAGAAGTCCGCATCCCGCAAATAGGCGGAAGCAGCGGAATAGAGGGTATTATAGACCTGGGTCCCGCTCCGGTGCTCCCCCCTCATGGCCCGGATCACCAGCTCCTCCCGCCCCAGTTCCTCCAATATGCCGCCGCAGGAGGACATCAGCCCGTCAAAGCGTCCGGCCAGAGAGTCCAGCTGGGTCTGGGCACTGTCCCGGGCATTGCGGAAAAGGACGCTCTGGAAGATCCCCAGGATCAGTCCCGCGCACACCACCAGGGGAAGCAGTCCCACCGCCAGAAAGGAGCCCAAAAGCTTTTTCTGGAAGGACTCCCGCAGCCCCGGCCCCCTCACGGTGCCCCCTCCCCGGTATAGTCCGCCCAGCGGGTCAAAAATTCCTCTTTCAGCGCGGAGGCCCAGTCCACGGGATAATCAAAGATCCCCATCTCCTCCTCGGTGGGCAGCTCCTCCCGGTCAGCTACATCCTGACGCACCGAGCGGCGGGCAAAATCACTGACCACCAGGGCCTGTACGTCGGTACTCTGAACAAACTCCAAAAAGGCCCTGGCGTTGTCCGGGTGGGGCGCCCCCAGGATCAGGGCGCTGCCGTCAGGCACCGCGCTGGTACCCTCGGCGGGATAGACCACCCCGATATCCTCCCCCTGGGCGATCCCCTTCAGGGCAGTCTCCTCCAGTGTGACTCCGATGCTCTTGCTGCCTCCGGACACGGCGGAGACCACGTCGCCGGAATCCCCCAGGGCTCCGTCCAGATTCTCCGCAAAGGCCCGCACCAGCTCCCAGGTCTCTCCCGGCAGGCAGGAGAGCATGGTGATGGCGGCGGTATAGCCGGAACCGGACACGGCCGGATCCGCGAAGGCGATCCTCCCCTTCCAGCGACTGTCCAAAAGGTCTTCCCAGCCGGTGAGCTCCGCCTCGTCCACCAGCTTGGTGTTGTAGATGAGCACCACGGGCAGGGCGGAAAAGGGCGTCCACGGATCCCCTTCGGGCCGGAGGCCCGGCTTTAAAAACTCCGCCCCGGAACAGGTATAGGGTTCAAAATATCCCGCATAGGCCGCCAGGCTCTCCACACCTCCGCCGAACATCACATCACACTCCGGGGCCTCCTCCCGGGCGGCGATCTGTTCCAGCAGCTCATTGGTGCCCCCCGTGATCACCTCTACCCAAATGCCCGTACGGGCCTGAAATTCCTTGACAATGGGGCCATAGACCTCCTCTTTATGTGAGGTGCATACCACCAGCCGCTTCTCCTCCGGCGGGACCAGAGTGATCAGGGCGGGATCCAAAGCCGAGGGGGCGCAGGCACACAGCGCCAGGGCGAAAAGACAAAGGAGGGCCGGAAGCCGGATCTTTTTCATCGGTTTCCTCCCCCCTTTTCTTCTTTTTCTCTCTTTTTTCACACCAGCTCCAAAAGCTGCGTAAGCCGTGTAAGGTCATAGTCGGCCAGAGGACTGCCCGCGGCATCCCCGCCGAAGGCGGCGGTTTGGAAGCCCCCGTCTCTGGCCGCCCGGAGCCCTGCCGCCCCATCCTCCACCACCAGGGCCTCCGCCGGCGCCACACCCAGCAGCTGCGCCGCCTTGAGAAAGACCTCCGGATCGGGCTTGGCCCTGCGCACCATGGAGCCGTCGGCAATGGCGTCAAAGCAGTCCGTAAGCTCTACCCGTCGCAAAATGAGCTGGGCATTTTTACTGCTGCTGCCCACCGCCAAAAGGAGCCCCTTCTCCCGCAGGCCGGCCAGCGTCCTCCGGACCTCCGGCTCCACCTCCGCAGGGCCCATCTGCTCCACCCGTTTCAGGTAAGCTTCGTTCTTCTCCTCCGCCAGCGCCTCCACCTCCGCCCGGGTAAACTGCCGGGATGACAGGGCCAGAATGCGCTCCAGACTGTCCATACGGGAGAGGCCCCGGAGGGTGTCGTACTGCGCCGGCGTAAAGGGGATCCCCAGCTGCCGGGTCAGGAGACACCAGGAGTCGTAATGGTATCGGTCGGTATGTACCAAAACCCCGTCCAGGTCAAAGATCACTGCTTTTTTCATGCGCCCAGCTCCTTTAAAATCTCTTCCAAAACCGTCAAAACGCTGTCACACTGACGGCTGTAACGGGCTTTCAGCGCCGGGTCGGCCTGTGACATCAGATAGGCCGTGCCCCCAATGTCCAGCATGGCGGCGTCGTTCCAGTTATCTCCGAAGACCACCGTATCCTCCAAGGCCACACCCAGTCCCGCGCACAAGCCCCGAAGACCGACGCCCTTGTCCGCCAGCCCAAAGTCCACCCAGTCCGGCCCGGCGGCGGCCATGCGCAGGCTTTCTCCCCACTGGGGCCCCAGCCGTCGCATGGGCTCCGCCGTCCCCTTGGGACAGTAGACCGAGACCTTGATGATCTCCTCCGGCACATCCCCCGGCGCGACCACCTCGGCCACCCGGTTCCCCTTGTCCCGGCGCATGTATTGGATGTACTCCGGCGGCGCGGCGCAGACATAGGTGGTGTTGGCCCCGGAGATCAGGATCCGGCAGTCCGGCAGGGTGAGGATGGCCTCGGAAAGGGCCAGCGCCTCCTGCCGGGGCATCGCCGTCTTGGACAGTACCGGCGCGGCGTCCTCCGGGCCCGGCCCGTACAGAATGGCGCCGTTTTCGCACAGGCAGCAGATCTCCTCCGCTACCGGGGCGAACAGCCCCCGCAGAGAGTGGAACTGCCGCCCTGAGGCGGGGCAGAAATGGATCCCGGCGGCACGCAGCCGCCGGATGAGGGGAAAGAGCGCCCGGGGCAGTTCGCTCTCTCCATAGGGAATGAGAGTACCGTCAATATCACTGGCGATAAGCTTGACCATATCCGTATCCTCCCGGAGGCTTTTTTCTATTTCGGGTCCGCCGGATCCACCCCAGCGGGGATCTCGTTATCCAGCAGAAAATCCCGGGGTGAGAGCACCTGATCCCGGAAAGGCCGGGGATGTCCCTCCACCGTCAGATATACCGACTCCACACCCTCCAACTGGCATAGGGTGAGGACAATACAGCCGTCGGCCAGGGTCAGCCCCACACCGGAAAGACCCTCATAGGCCTCGGAGAGATCCACAGAGGCCACGCCGTCGGTCACGCCACAGCCGCGAAGCAGGGTGCCCTGGGGAAAGGGTGAGCGCAATTCGTCGCTCACAGGGCCGCCCAGAAGGAGGGCCATCAGCCCCTCCACCTCTCCGGCCCCCTCCGGCGTCTCCCGGGATTCCCATCCCAGGGCCGCGTCGTCTCCCCGCCCCTGGGCATTGAGAAAATAGACGCTGTACCGCCCCTCCTTCTCCCCCGTGCCACCGGCACAGGCCGCGCACAGAAGGCCCAGGAGCAGCAGGAGGGCCGCTATACGTCGGCTCATTCCTCCTCCCCCCCTTCACACAGAGGGAAAACGACGGTGAACCGGGTGCCCTCCGGCTCCCGGCGCTGCGCGCTCACCGTTCCCCCATGGCGCTTGGCGGTGTCCTGAACGATGGACAGGCCCAGACCTGTGCCGCCGGCAGCCCGGGAGCGGGCCTTGTCCACCCGGTAGAACCGGTCAAAGACCTTGTCCACATCCTCCGCCGGAATGCCCACACCGGTATCCTCCACGGTGATCTCCACCCTGTCCTCCACCCTCCGGACCCGTACCCAGAGCTTGCCGCCTGGAAGGTTATATTTCACGCCGTTTTCCATCAGGTTGAACAGGATCTGATAGAGGTCATCCCTGGTGCATCGCACCCAGACCCCCTCCTCCAGCTCCATGGAAAGGGATATATCCACCGCCCGGGCCAGAGGCTCCAGCATATGCTCGGCCCGCCGGGCCACCAGAGCCACCTCCACAGGCTCCGCCGCCACCGGGGCCCCCGCGTCCAGACGGGTGAGGGCCAGCAGATGCTCGGTGATCCGCTGGAGGCGGTCGGCCTCGCTGCCGATATCCCCCACAAACTCCCTGACGGTGTCCGGATCAATATCCCCGGTCTGGAGAATGGAGTCGGTGAGCAGGCGGATGGAGGCCAGGGGCGTCTTCAACTCATGGGAGGCGTCGGAGACAAACCGGCGGCGGACCTCCTCCGTGGTCTGGAGCCGGTCGGTGAGGTCGTTGAACTCTCCGGCCAGCTGGGTGAGCTCATCTCTGCCCGAGAGCTTCACCCGATGGCTGTACTCTCCCTCCCGGACGATACGGATGGCCCCCAGCAGCTGCCCCAGCCGCCGGGTAATGGCCTTGGAAAAAACCACGGACAACAGCAGGGCGGCTATTGTAATGACCAGCGAGATGGTGCGCAGGGTCTGCTGGACGTTCACCAGGAATTGACCCGCGAAAATATCGTATTCCTCCACATACACCGCCCCCAACGTCATGCCCCGGTAGACGATGGGAGTGGCCGTCCGGCTGTGGAAGGCTCCCTGGGAGAAGTCGGAACGGAAATTGTCCTCCCAACCCAGAGCCGCCGCCACCTCCCGGAGGAGGGCGTATTGTCCCACGGCCCGCTGGGCGCTGTCATAGAGCACCAGCCCCGAGGGGCCGGTGACCAGCACCCGGCTCAGGCCGGGGTCGCCCAGCACCTCCATGACCCGGGCCGCCCCCTCCTCGCTCAGGCTGTCCGGCCCCGCCAGGGCGGAGGCCATGACCGAGGCCTGGCTTTGAAGGGAGGTCTGCTTGGACTGGAAGACCATCTCCTGGGAGGCCAGCACCGGATAGGTGTTGAGAAGGACCAGCACCGCGGCAATGACCACCAGATAGGTCAGGGCGTATTTGGTTTGGAGCGAGCGCCACAGGGGCACCCTTTTGGTCTGTTCCCCGGCCTCCACAGCGATCCCCCCTCTCTCCTTCCGGCTTTTTTACTGTCCGTTTTTCAGGTAATAGCCCACGCCCCACTTGGTGAGGATGTACTCGGGATTCGCCGGATCCAGCTCCAGCTTCTCCCGCAGCCGCCGGACATGGACGTCCACTGTCCGGTAGTCTCCGGCGTATTCGTAGCCCCACACCACATTCAGCAGGTTCTCCCGGGAATAGACCCGGCCGGGATTGCGCATCAGGAGCTCCATAAGGTCGAATTCCTTGGCGGTGAGCTCCACGCTCTGCCCCTCCTTCCAGGCCGAGCGCTGATCGGCGTCCAGAACGATGTGTCCCGCGGTAAGCCTTCCGCCCCCGGCGCTCTGCTGAACCATGCCCGCCCGACGCAGAAGGGCACGGATACGGGCTTTCAGCTCCAGGATATTGAAGGGCTTGGTGATATAGTCATCGGCGCCGCACTCAAAGCCCACCAGCTTGTCCGCGTCCTCCCCCTTGGCGGTGAGGAGAATGATGGGCACATTGGAGAACTCCCGGATCCGCATACAGGCCTGGAGCCCGTCCAGCTTGGGCATCATCAGATCCAGAAGGATCAGATCAAAGGCCCCGCCCCGGGCCAGATCCACCGCGGCCTGCCCGTCGTAGCCCACCTCCACCTGGTAGCCCTCGCTCTCCAGGTTGAATTTGATGCCCTTGACCAGCACCCGCTCGTCGTCCACTACCAGTATCTTCATGGTCAATCCTCCACAGTGATATCATTCAGGATCTTCTTCATGGTGGCCTCGCCGATCCCCTTCACCCTGGTGATGTCCTCGGGATAACGGTAGGGCCCGTTCTGCTCCCGGTCGGCGATAATGTCCGCCGCCCGTTTTTCCCCGATCCCCGGCAGGGTCATCAGCGTCTGGGCGTCGGCGGTGTTGATATTGATCCGGCCCCCACTTTGCGGGGCGGAGGGGGCAGGGGCCGGCTCCGGCTCGGGGGAGCGGAGAGCCCCGGCGTCAACGCTCTCCTCCGGCTCTGACACGGCGGAAAAGGTGACCTCCGGCTCAGCCGGAGCCGTGACGGTGACCGTGAGCGTGCGCTGGGTCTCCACCCGGACGGGCTCGGCGGTGACGCTTCCGCGAAGGAACCAGCCGGCGGTAAAGGCCAGAAAAAGTCCGGAGAAGGTCAGCGCCGCGGTCTCCCATTTGGAAATCGTCATTATTTTGTAACCACCTTCCCCGTTGCGTCTGTCCGGTCGGTCTGATATAATAAAGTCATTATATCACATTTAATGGGAGTTTCCTATGAAAAAATATCGTTCCATCCACGTCTTTTTCCTTCTTCTGGCCCTGACGACGGCCCTGGCCCTCCCGGCCGCGGCCACAGAGCCCTTCTCGGTGGAGGCCACCGCCGCCATCTTGGTGGACGCCGACTACAACGAAGTCCTTTATGAGCAGGACGCCGACGAGCGCCGCTACCCCGCCTCCATCACCAAGGTGATGACCGGCCTGCTCACAGTAGAGGCCATTGACCGGGGAGAGCTGTCCATGGACACGGTGGTCACCCTGGGTGACGACCTCTACACCGGCATCGGAGAGGGCGGCTCCACCCAGGGCCTGAAATCCGGCGAGATCCTGACGGTGCAGGATCTGCTCTACTGCGCGCTTCTCCCCTCCGCCAACGAGGCGTGCAACGCCCTGGCCTCCACGGTGGCCGGAAGCATCCCCGCCTTTGTGGAGCTGATGAACCAGCGGGCCGCCGCCCTGGGCATGACGGGCACCCACTTTGTCAACAGCCACGGCTACCACGACGACGCCCACTACACCACCGCCCGGGACATCGCCCGGATGTGTGCCGAGGCCATGAAGCACCCTGATTTCCGGCAGATCGTCTCCTCGGTGCGCTATGACGTACCCGCCACCAATCTCCACGCCGCCCGGGAGCTCCACGACACCAACGCCCTGGTCTCCAACCACCGTACGGGCAACATCGGACTGCTCTACCGCTACGCCATCGGCATCAAGACCGGCTCCACCCCGGAGGCGGGCTCCTGTCTGGCCTCCGCCGCGGAGAAGAACGGCCGGACGATGATCGCCGTGATCCTGGGCGCCCAAGACTACCGCAAATCGGAGACCAATTCCTTCTCCGAGAGCAAGCGGCTTTTGGAGCACGGCTTCAACGACTTCTCCCGCAAAGAGCTCCTCAGCCCCATCGACCCCATCGCCACCATTCCGGTGAGCCTGTGCGCCGAGCAGGACTATGTCACCGTCCAGGCCTCTCTGGGCCTGGAGGCCACCCTCCCCAACACCCTGGACACCGCCCTGTTCCAGCGCCAGGTCACCCTTCCGGATACCCTGGAAGCCCCGATTCAGAAGGGCCAGGTGCTGGGCTCCATCACCATCTCCTATGAGGGGAAGGAGTACGGCTCCGCCGACCTCATCGCCACCACCTCCCTGGAGCGTTCCCAGCTGCTCTACATTCTGGATTCCATCCAGCGTATCTTCGACCAGCTCTGGGTCAAGCTTCTGGCCCTGGTCCTCATTCTGGCCCTGCTGGTGCTGGTACTGCGGCGGGCAGTCTTCGGCTCCCGGCGCCGCAGGCGCTACAACACCCCCAAGACATACAGCTCCAGCTATCGTGGCCGGAGACATTGATACATATGGAAAAAGGCCCGGAGCCGTTACGGCTCCGGGCCTTTTGGTTCAAAGCGTTTCCTTCAGCGCCTTGGCCAGCTGATCGGGGCAGGAGGTGGACTTCATCCCGCAGCGGATCCCCTCCAGACGCGCAATGACCTCCTGAACCTCCATCCCCTCCACCAGCTTGCTGATGCCCTGGAGATTGCCGTGGCAGCCGCCCTGCACCTGCATGGATCTGACCACGCCGTTCTCCACCTCAATGAGCATACGCCGGGAGCACACGCCCTTGGGCTGATAATCTATGACCATCGGAGTTCTCTCCCTTTCTTTGGTTTGTCTCATTGTAGCACAGGGCGAAAAAAAAGGCAAGGCGGCGTGAAGGCAGACAATTGTGAATGTTTTGGAAAATTTCGCCCCTAACGCTGTTCATCCATCCTGTTTTGGATTATAATGAACATACGAAAGGATCATAGGGAGGGCTCTCGGTATGTATTACATCGGCATCGATCTGGGCGGCACCAACGTGCACGCCGGCGTGGTCAACGAAAAGGGCGAACTGCTGGGGCAGGCCGAGGTGTCCACCCCCCGGGGCACCGAGGCCGTGGTGGAGGCCATCGCCCAGGCCGGAGAGCTCTCCGCCCAACGGGCGGGGATCTCCCTGCGCGACGTGCGGTCCGTGGGGCTGGCCTCCGCGGGGTCCATTGACCCGGCCGAGGGCATGGTGCTCCACGCCTGGAACCTGGGTCTGGATCATGTGCCCCTGGCCCGCATGGTCTCTGAGCGCATGGAACTGCCCACCCTCATCGAAAATGACGCCAACGCCGCCGCCCTGGGCGAGTTCGTGGCCGGGGCGGGCCGGGGCTACCGCTCCCTGGCGGCGGTGACCCTGGGCACCGGCGTGGGCTGCGGAGCGGTGCTGGACGGCAAGCTCTTCACCGGCTTCAATTACGCCGGCATGGAGGCCGGACACATGGTCATCCACCGGGGTGGGCGCAGCTGTACCTGCGGCCGCCGGGGCTGCTGGGAGGCCTACGCCTCCGCCACCGGTCTCATCCGCTCGGTCCGGGAGGCCATGGCCGGGCATGGGGACAGCGCTCTGTGGCATTTTGCCCCCACCCCTGAGGCGGTGAACGGAAAGACCGTCTTTTACGCCGTGGAGACCGGGGACCCCACCGCCCGGGAAGTGCTGGACGGCTACCTGGGCGACCTGGCCTGCGGCATCGTCAACCTTATCAACATCCTCCAGCCCGAGGTGCTGTGCATCGGCGGCGGCATCTCCCGCCAGGGAGAAAAGCTTCTGGCGCCCCTGCGGGAGGTGCTGGATCGGGAGGAGTTTACCCGGGACAGCCCCCGGCGCACCCGGCTGTGCGTGGCCAGGCTGCGGGGGGAGGCCGGCATCATCGGTGCCGCCCTGGTGCCCGAATACCGGTAAGCTCCCTCCCGGCCCCCTCAGGGGCAGGCCTCATATTCCCCCTCCGGTTTTTCAACGGGTTTTCCCTCCGGCCAGAGGGCCAGAGAGGTGCCGTAGAGCACCGCCGCCACCACGGCGATGGCCTGTACCTTGTTCTCCCCGAGCCAGGGGCCGTACTTTTCCCACAGCGGATAATGCTTTCCCTCGCAGAGCTTTTCCACTCCATAGACCACCGCCACCGCCACCACGGCGCAAACCGCCAGTCGGCTCACCTGATCGCCGCCCACCTGCTTAAGTTCCATAGAGATCGCCTCCTTCCCTTTTAGTATACCGGGAGGGAAGACCAGATAGAAGGACGGATCGCAGCATGAACAAGTCCCCCGCACAACCGGATACCGCTCCCCTCCGCCAGGACATCCCTGTGGCGGCCGCCGACCCTGACCGGGGCCTGAGCCGGGAGGAGGTCCTCCTGCGCCAAAAGGGGGGCTGGGCCAACCTCCCCGTCAAGTCCCCCACCAAAACGGAAAAACAGATCATCCAGGGTCACGTCTTCACCTTCTTCAACCTTATTTTTCTTGTCCTGGCCTCCGCCCTGGTGGCGGTGGGCTCTTACAAGGACGCCACCTTCCTGCTCATTGCCGTAGCCAACACGGTCATCGGCATCCTCCAGGAGCTGCGCTCCAAGCGCACCATCGACAAGCTCAAGCTTCTGGCCTCCCCCCGGGGAAGGGTGATCCGGGAGGGGACGGAGATGACCGTCCCCTCCGACCACATGGTCCGGGACGACATCGCCGTCTTTTCCGCCGGGGATCAGATCTGCGCCGACGCGGTGGTCCGCGCCGGCGCCGTCCAGGTCAACGAGGCCCTCATCACCGGCGAGGCCGATCCTCTGGAAAAAAAGCCGGGAGACGCCCTGCGCTCCGGTTCCTTTATTGTCTCCGGCTCCTGCCGGGCCCAGCTCACCCGTGTGGGTGCCGACTCCTACGCCGCCCGCCTCACCCTGGAGGCCAAAAAGGACGTAAAGACCGCCCAGTCCGAGATGATGGCCTCCCTCAGCCGGCTCATCCGCTTCATCGGCGTCGCGCTCATCCCTATGGGCGCCATTCTCTTCTACAAGCAATATGTCCTGCTGGAGCTGGGTCTGAAGCAGGCGGTGACCGCCACCGTGGCCGCCCTCATCGGCATGATCCCCGAGGGGCTCTACCTCCTCACCAGCGTGGCCCTTGCGGTGAGCATGATCCGGCTGGCCCAAAAGAAGACCCTGGCCCAGGACATGAACTGCATTGAGACCCTGGCCCGGGTGGACGTGCTGTGTGTGGACAAGACCGGCACCATCACCCAACCGGGAATGACCGTCCGGGAGCTGGTCCCGCTGGACGAGGAGGCCTATTCCATTGAGGCCGTGGAGGAGGCCCTGGCCGCCCTCTATCAAGCCCTGGGGGCGGACAACGACACCGGCCGGGCCATGGCGGAGCGGTTTGACAAAGCGCCCGACTGGAAGGCCTCCTCCGTGGTCCCCTTCACCTCCGCCAACAAATATTCCGCCGCCGTCTTTCCCGGCCACGGCGCCTTTGTCTCCGGCGCCCCGGAGTTTGTCATGGGTCCCTGGTATCAGGATCTCAAGGAGATGGTGGAGCCCTATTCCGCCAAGGGCTACCGGGTCCTGCTCATCGCCGGATACGACGGCGTGCCCGACGGGGAGACCCCCCTGGACGGAAAGAAGGTCCGGCCTATGGCCCTGGCTCTGCTGGCCAACCCCATCCGCTCCGAGGCTCCCGAGACCTTCGCCTACTTTGCCGCCCAGGGGGTGGCGGTGAAGGTCATCTCCGGGGACAACCCCCTCACGGTGGCCGAGGTGGCCCGAAAAGCGGGGGTGGAAAACGCCGGGCACTGGGTGGACGCCTCCACCCTCAAAACCGATCAGGACATTTTTACCGCCGCGGGAAAATATACCGTCTTCGGCCGGGTCACCCCAGGGCAGAAGCGCAAGCTGGTCAAGGCCCTCCAGAAACAGGGACACACCGTGGCCATGACCGGCGACGGCGTCAATGACGTACTGGCTCTGAAGGACGCCGACTGCGGCATCGCCATGGCCTCTGGGGCCGAGGCGGCCTGCCATGCCGCCCAGCTGGTGCTTTTGAATTCCAATTTTGCCTGTCTGCCCCAGGTGGTGGCCGAGGGCCGGCGGGTCATCAACAACATCCAGCGCTCCGCAGCCCTTTTTCTGGTGAAAAACATTTTCTCCTTCTGCCTGTCCCTGCTCACCATCTTTGTGGACATGCCCTATCCCCTGGTCCCCATCCAGCTCTCCCTGATCTCCTCTCTCACCATCGGCTTCCCCTCCTTCGTTCTGGCTCTGGAGCCCAACAAAAGCCGGGTCAGCGGCAAGTTTATGACCAACGTTCTGCGGGATGCCTTCCCCGGCGGGCTGACCAACCTCATCATCATTTTGGGCATCCAGGCCTTCGCCTTTGCCTTTGAATTTTCCACCCAGGCTCTGTCTACCCTCTCCACTCTGTGCGTGGCCTTTGTGGGGCTTCTGGTGCTCTATCAGGTGTGCAAGCCCTTCGACCGCAAGCGCCGTATCCTCTGGAGCGGCGTGGCCGCCGCCCTGGCCTTCTGCGTGGTCTTCCTCCGGGACTTTTTCTCCCTGGCTCCCCTGGGGCTCCAAGAGACTCTGGTACTGGGAGTATTTCTCTGCCTGAGCTGGCCGGTGATGCACGCCATTCTCCTGCTCTTTGACCGGTGCCGCCGCCTGCTGCTGACCCTCAAGGGCAAACGCCGCAGCCGACGCGTCCCCGCCGGAGGTTGAAAATTTTCCCTTGTAGTATAACATTCACTGTGGTAAAATAACGGATCATAGGGCGATCCGGATCGCCTGTTTTTCAAAGTGAGGTGTTTGATCCATGCCGGAAAATTTTTACGAGCAAGAGCGCTCCCTGGAGCGGGGCCGCACAGGGGAAAGCCTGGGCCGCTATACCTCCAAGACCTTCCTTCTCATGTTCCTGGGTCTGCTGGTCACCTTTGCCGTGGCCTTTTTGGGCTACTACACCGGGCTGATCATCTTTGTATTTTACGCCAGATGGATCCCCGTCGCCCTGCTGGTGGCCCAGCTGGCCGTGGCCGTGGGGATGACCGCCGCCATCCACAGGATCTCCGTGGGCACCGCCACCGCATTCTTTTTCCTCTATTCCGTTCTCACGGGCGTCGTCTTCTCCACCTACTTCCTGCTCTTTGAGCTGCCCAGCCTCATTTTGGTTTTTGCCGCCACCGCCCTCTACTTCGGCGGCATGGCCCTGTTCGGCTATTTCACCAACATTGACCTGAGCCGGATGCGCTCCATCCTACTGGGCGGCCTCATCTTCCTGATCATCGCCAACCTTCTCATGATGTTCATCCCCGGTCTGGATGTCTTCGACCAGGTGGTGTGCACCATCGGCGTCATCGTGTTCCTGGCCTACACCGCTTACGACACCAAGAAAATTTCCGCCTTTTACCAGGCCTACCAGGGCGACGAGGCCATGCTGAAAAAAGCCTCCATCTTCTCCGCCCTCCAGCTCTATCTGGACTTTGTGAACCTCTTTGTCTATCTGCTGCGCATCTTCGGCAAGCGCAGGAATTAAAGGGCGTCAAAAGGGGAAGGCTGTCTTATAAAGACAGCCTTCTCTTTTTCCTCTTTTCAAACTTATGTAAACTAAAAAGGGAACTGTTTCATGATCTCCCCGTCATTGCCAGAGGAAAGCCCGACTCTCCCCGCTTTTCAAGGCTGTCCGTTTTTCTTCCAAGGCAAAGCCTCTGTTCATTTCCAGACTTCCCACGCCCTCTTCCGCCCATATTAAAAGCGACGTCCCAAGCGGGGCGTCGCATTGATTTTTTATGGGGGTGGTCGATTGAAAAAGGAAAGTGGACGGTCAGGGCCAACGCCTTTTCGGCTGGCGGCGGCGGTCCTGGCGGCGGCGTGGGTGCTGGGGGGCTCCCACGCCATGGCGTGGGAGGCTCCTTCCATGACGGACGCAAATGAAGCAAGGCGGGTGGTTCCCATCGGTCGCGCCGTGGGCATCAAGCTTTTTTCCGACGGTGTGATGGTGGTGGGCTTTTCCCAGATCCCCGCGGCGGAGGGGAATTTGACTCCGGCCAAGTCCTGCGGGCTGAAAGAGGGTGATGTTATCACCCACATCAACGCCACGGAGGTGGACACCATTGAGGCCGTTCAGGAACAACTCGCCGCCATCGGCGGGGCCGAGATGTCCATCCGGGCCCTGCGGGAGGGTAAGCAGGTCCAGGTGACGGCTCAGGCTGTCCAGTGCTCCACCGACGGAGTCTACCGGCTGGGTGCCTGGCTGCGGGATTCCATGGCCGGCATCGGCACCGTGACCTACTATGACCCGCTCACCGGAGAGTTCGGCGCTCTGGGGCACGGGGTCAACGATGTGGACACTGCCCGGCTCATGCCCCTGGAAAGCGGTGGGGTCATCTCCGCCACTGTGAGCGATGTGAAGAAGGGACAGCGGGGAGAGCCAGGAGAGCTCCACGGCGTCTTTGACACCCAGCGGGATATCGGCTCCCTCACCGCCAACACCTCCAGCGGCATCTTCGGCACCCTGCAGGGAGACGAGCTGTGCCGCTTGGAGCCCATGGCGGTGGCGGACAGCTCCCAGGTGGAGGCCGGCCCCGCCCTGATCTATTCCAATGTGGCCGGGGATGAGGTGCAGGCCTATGAGGTGGAGATCCTCAAGCTCTTTCCCCACGCGGAGGACGGCAGGGATATGACCATCCGGGTCACCGATCCCGACCTCCTCTCCGCCACCGGCGGCATTGTTCAGGGTATGTCCGGCTCACCCATCGTCCAGAACGGAAAACTGGTGGGCGCAGTGACCCACGTGCTGGTGGGAGACCCCACTCAGGGCTACGGGATCCTGGCGCAAAGAATGTTGGAAACGGCAGAAAGTTGTCAAAAGAAGGTCTGAGTCTGCAAAAAGGCAAGATCGAAGTCGAACTAAGTCGGTTTTTTCTAATCCATTTTTTACCAAAAGAGTATTGCGTTTGCTGTCTCTTTATGGTAAATTATGAGCAACCGGTAATCTTATTGGATCGATCGATCTTGGAGGAAGGGAACGGATTTGGAAAAGAAGACGATTTTGGTGGCGGATGCGGGGGAAGAATTCCGCCGTTTGTTGGTGGAGACCCTGAACGCCGAAAACGACCTGACCGTGGTGGGGGATACCTCTGACGGGGAGGCGGTGGTGGAGCTATGCCGTCAACGTCAACCCGATGTGGTGGTCATGGATATGATCCTGGCCAAGCTGGACGGCGTGGAGGTCCTCTCCGCCCTGAGTGATCTGCCCGAAAAGCCCCGGGTGCTGATCCTGTCCAGTTTTGCCGGCGGCAGCGTGGCTGAGCTGGCCGCCACCCGCGGCGCAGATTATTTCATGATGAAGCCCTGCAAGACCTCCTCCGTGGTGGAGCGGGTCCGGCAGATGATGAGCCCAGGCAGCCACCCCGCCGAGGATCCCGACCGCCGGGGCCGGGGA
Organism: uncultured Pseudoflavonifractor sp.; assembly: GCA_947651395.1. Lineage (GTDB taxonomy): Bacteria > Bacillota > Clostridia > Oscillospirales > Oscillospiraceae > Vermiculatibacterium. The sequence goes on from CANSYW010000014.1 coordinate 38,205, forward strand.
CTGGAGAGCACGGTCACCGCCATCATCCATGAGATCGGCGTGCCCGCCCACATCAAGGGATATCAATATCTCCGGGAGGCCATTATGATCGCCGTGGAGGACATGGACGTGATCAACGCCGTCACCAAGGTTCTCTACCCCGAGGTGGCCAAGCGCTTCGGGACCACTGCCAGCCGGGTGGAGCGGGCCATCCGCCACGCCATTGAAGTGGCCTGGGACCGGGGAGATCTGGAGACCCTGCAAAAGTATTTTGGTTATACGGTCTCCAACGCCAAAGGCAAACCCACCAATTCGGAATTCATCGCCATGATCGCCGACCGCCTTCAATTGCAGCGCAAGGAGCTTTGAGGCTCCTATGAAAAAACGACATGACCGGGTCTGACGGAACATTCCGCCGGGCCCGGTCTTTTTTCATTCCAATATATAGCTTCAATCGACAAGGGCAGACACGTGTTTGCCCTTGTTGATTGAAGCTATTATGTAAACTTCTCGCAGAGCGCGCCCCGCCAGCCATCTCCTGCCAGCGCCGTAAAGGAAAAGCCCTCCCACACCCGGCTCTCTCCCGGCTCCAGCAGCGGTACGGAAATCTCCCGGGGCGGCCTTCTCAGGCCTTCTCCGGTGCATTTTACCTTTGCCTCCTTTAGGGTCCAGAGCGTATAGAACCAGGACCAGTCCCCTCCGTGCCCTTTCAGCCAGATCAGCTCCTCCCCGCTCAGAGCATAGGCCGGAAGTCCCTCCCGCCTGGGGCGCAGGCGCTCCACATCCACCCCCACCGCCCGCTCCGAGCAGGCGCACAGGGCCAATCCCTCTGAGTGGCTCAGACTGAAATGGAGATCGGGACAAGTGGGAAAGTAGGGTTTTCCCCCCACTTCACGGGCTATGGCAGGCAGGGGTTCGACTCCCCTGGCCTCCAGCATAAGGGCTTCCAGCAGAGCATAGGCGTCCCCCGTTCCCATCCTCCAGTCCATACCCTCACCTCCTTTTTTGACATTTTATCATTTGAGGTCTTCCTTCCGCAAGGTTTTTCAGGTAAAATAAGAAACCGTGCAGGGGTGAGCCCGGTTCGCATCGTTAAGGGAATCTTAAATCTTTTCCCTCTCCCCCCTTAAAAAAGAAGCTTTATACTCCCTTTCATGAGGTGATCGCCATGTATAATATTCTGATCTGCGACGACGACAGAGATATTGTCTCCGCCCTGGATATCTATCTCACTGCCGAGGGCTACCACACCATCGCCGCCTATGACGGCCGGCAGGCTCTGAAGGCGGTGGAGGAAAACGACGTCCATCTCATTCTCATGGACGTGATGATGCCCAACCTGGACGGCATCCGGGCTACCGCCAAGCTGCGGGAGGCGTGCAACGTGCCCATCATCCTCCTCACCGCCAAATCGGAGGACGCGGACAAGGTGCTGGGGCTGAACATCGGGGCGGACGACTATGTGACCAAGCCCTTCAACCCCATGGAGGTCATGGCCCGGGTGAAGAGCCAGCTGCGCCGCTATACCCTCCTGGGGGGCAAGGAGGGCCCGGCGGGCGGGGACGACGGACTTTTGAAAAACGGCGGCATCGCCATGGACGATGCCGCCAAGACCGTCACCGTGGACGGGGAGGCGGTGAGCCTGACCCCCCTGGAGTTCAACATTCTCCGGCTCCTGCTCCAGCACCCGGGGCAGGTGTTCTCCACCGCCCAGATCTATGAGCAGGTGTGGAACGACCCGGCCTACGGCTCGGAGAACACGGTGGCGGTACACATCCGCCACATTCGGGAGAAGATCGAGATCGACCCGGCCAACCCCCGGTACATCAAGGTGGTTTGGGGCCTGGGATATAAGATGGAGAAGGTGTGACCATGAAACAGGATTTTCGCTCCTACGCCCTGGTAAAGGCCGCCGCCCTGCTGCTCACCGTGGCCTGCGCCGTGGGGGCCACTTTCGGGTGCCTTTACTGCGGGTTATACTGGGACAGTTTTTTTGAGGGCGGCGACTACACCTACTCCTTGGCCTGGAACCAGGCCATGAACGCGCGGTACAGCCACCTGATGGAGATTTTGGACGACTATGACTCCAAGCGGCGGGGCCAGGCCCTGGGCTACCTGGAGGAGCAGTATTACCAGGAGTGGCTGGACGCCTTCAGCCCTGCCAAGACCAATTTTCGTTATATCATCCGGGACAACGCCACCGGGGAGATCCTCCTCAGCTCCTCCGGTGAGGACAGCCTGGAGCATGTCCCCTACGAGAATCTTTACCGAAATGTGCGTACCATGACCCCCTCCCGGATCTACTACAACTACCGGGAGTATGACGAGGAGCGGAACCTCACCATCTTCTTCAGCGACAACAACACCGTCCTGGCGGAGGTCACCGGCAACGAGACATATCTCTATCAGGATGGAGAGACCTTCCAGTACGCGCTGGAGTACGGCATAGACGAGCGCTACGCCGCCCCAGACGAATTCCGGGAGCTGAAAAACACCCTGGTCAAGGGGGACATCCGGTTCCTCTACTGGACTGCCGCCCTGATCCTTACCGCTCTCGCCGGCACCGTCCTGCTGCTGTGCTGCGCGGGACGGCGGCGGGGTGCGGAGAGCTTCACCCTCAACTGGACGGACAAGATCCCCTACGGCCTCTACCTCCTGGCCGTAGGCTGGGGGGCGGTACTGTGCTTCGCCCTGGGTGGCAACCTGGTTGGCGAGGGATATCTCTTCCACTACGGCGACCCCTCCTTCTACGCCATGGTGATGCTGAGCGTAGTCTCCCTGACAGGGGGCTTCGCCCTCACCGAGGCTGGACTTATGTCAACCGCCACCCGGATCAAGACCCACACCCTGCTGCGCAACACCCTCACCTGGCGCTTTTTCAGATGGCTGGGCCGGGGCTTTCGGGCTCTGGGCCGCTGGTGGGGAACTACCTTCGGGAACTGGAACCTGACCCAGCGGGTCATTGTGGGCTTCCTCCTCTATCTCATCGGCACTCTCCTCACCAGCCTCACCGTGGTGCTCATCCCCTTCTACCAGGGTGCGGTGCTCTTCGGCCTTTGCAAGTGGAGCGAGCAGTGGCGGAACATTCGCGCCGGTACCCAGGCCATTGTGGGCGGCAGTCCGGAGACCGTCATCGACACCAGCGGGATGGACCGCTATATCTGCAGGGATCTGAAGGAGCACGCCGGACAGCTCAACGACCTGGGCAGCGCCATCAACACCGCCGTGGACGAGCGGCTGCGCTCGGAGCGGATGAAGGCGGAGCTCATCACCAACGTCTCCCACGACCTGAAGACCCCCCTGACCTCCATCATCAACTATGTGGATCTGCTGAAGAAGGAGGACATTCAGGAGGAGAAGGCCCGGGAATATATCGAGGTGCTGGATCGGAAGAGCCAGCGGCTGAAAAAGCTCACAGAGGATCTGGTGGAGGCCAGCAAGGCCTCCACGGGAGCCCTGACGGTAAACAAGGAGCGGCTGGGGGTGGTCCAGCTGGTGACTCAGGCCCTGGGGGAGTACAGCGAGAAATTCACCGCCGCCCAGTTGACAGTGATCCCCACCCTCACCGAGGAGGAGGTCTACGTCTGGGCCGACGGCCGTCATTTCTGGCGGATCCTGGACAATCTCATGGGTAACTGCGTCAAGTACGCCATGCCGGGGACCCGGGTCTATCTCGATTTGAAGCAGTGGGACGGCAACATGATCCTCTCCCTGAAAAATGTCTCCGCCAGCCAGCTCAACGTCCCCGCCGAGCAGCTCATGGAGCGGTTCGTCCGGGGGGACGAGAGCCGCACCACCGAGGGCAGCGGCCTGGGGCTCTCCATCGCCCGGAGCCTCACCGAGCTTCAGGGGGGCCTGTTCCGGCTGGAGGTGGACGGCGACCTGTTCAAAGCGGTGGTCAGCTTCCCCGTGATAAAATGAAGGGACATTTAGTTAACATAATTCTATTCTCTGTCCGTGGATCCTTTGGACAATTTCTTCTAAATTCCAAAAAACAAAGGAGTCTTCCCTGTGTGGGAAGGCTCCTTTTAGTTTCCATAATTCTGCTAATCCAACAGCTGGATGCAGGCGCCCAGCACGCCGCTGCCGATATATACGCTCAGGGTGGCGTCGATGTGGGAGTCCCAGATGTGGCGGCAGCCGGGGATGGCGGCCATCAGATCCTTCTTCAGCTGCTTCATCTCCTCCTCGGCCCCGCCGTTGGCCACCAGAAGATTGAAGTCCCGATGATCGCCCACATGCTCCTTGACCAACTCGATGAGCTTTCCCTGCACCTGCTTGCGGCCCCGCACCTTGGCCACGTTCACCAGCTGGCCGTCGGGGGCGAAGGTAATGATGGGCTTGATGCTGAGTAAGGTGCCCGCCAGGGCGGTGATCTTGCCGATGCGCCCCCCCTTCTGCAGGTATTCCAGGGTATCCACCGAGAAGAAGGGGAAGTTGTTTTTCAGCAGATGGGGCGCGCGCTGCTCCACCAGCTCCTCCCAGCTCATCCCCTCCTGGATGTCCTCCCAGAGCTGTAGGACGATCCCCCCCAACGGAATGGCTCCGCTGCAGGTGTCAAAAACCACCGTGGTCAAGTCCTTGTGCTCCTCGCACTGAAGGCGGATCATGTTGTGGGTGCCGGACAGGCCGGAGGACAGGGGCAGGGCGATGACCCGCTCGTAGCCGTCGGCCTTGATGCGGTCCAGAGTCTCCGCCACCCGGATCATATCGGGCAGGGAGGTCTTGGGCAGCTCGCCCTTTTCCAGCCGCTTATAGACGTCCTTGGCGAAGATATCCTCGCCGTCGTTATAGTCCTTGTCCTGACAGGAGATACGCAGGGGCACCACATAGACCGGCACCTTCTTGCGATGCCGGGGCTCCAGCTCCGCGCAGGAATCCACCAAAAAAGCGATCTTTTCAGGATTTTGACTCAAGAAAATTCCCCCATCGGTTGACAGGCCGTCCCATCCCCCGTATAATACACAACGTAAGGTAACATTGTTATGTGAGTATTATACGAGCCTTTCTTCCGTCTGTCAAGGAGGGACTTTCCATGGATTATCAAGCCCGTCGCCAGGTTCAGGCCCAGCACACCCGCCGGGCCATTCTGGAGGCCGCCGTCACCCTTTCCCGGCAGCGGGGCTTCGCCAAGGTCACCATCCGGGACATCTGCCAGACCGCGGGCGTCACCACCGGGGCCTTTTACCATCACTTTGCCTCCAAGGAGGATCTTTTGAACCAGGGCTTCAACTCTCTGGACGCCTACCTGGAGGAGGCCCTGAACGGTATGGCGGACCGCTCGCCCATGGAGCGGCTGGAGGCCCTTCTGCGGCTCTACGCCCAATACATGGAGGAGCTGGGCTGGGAGACTACGGCCCTTTACTACGGCCGCCGGCTGGCCGATCCCGAGGCCGCCTCCATGTCCCCCAATCGCTACACCCTGCGTGCCATGGGCGAGTGTCTGGACTCTCTGGCCAAGGCCGGGATCCTCTCCCCCTCCTTCTCCCCCCAATGGACCGCGGACTTTTTCTTCCGCCACTTCCGGGGCACCGTCATCGACTGGATCCTCCACCGGGGCGGCTATCCCCTCTGGCCCAAGCTGCGGCAAGACTACGAGCTCTTCCAGGGGGCCTTCCGGAGCTGAGTTCAGCCACTCTCTTTCATATCCGCCCCCGCCAACGAATAGGTTGTTGGACGGGGGTGATTTTTTATGCGCCATATTCTGGGCAGGCAGACCCTTCGGGAGGGTCTGCTCGGGGTGGGACTGCTGTGCTGCGCCCTGGCCCTGATCTGCTGGCCCAAGGAGGTCAGCGCCGCCGTCCAGGACGGGCTGGGGCTGTGCTACAACGTGATCATCCCCTCCCTCTTCCCCTTCTTTATCCTCACCTCCCTGGTGGTCTCTCTGGGACTGGCGGGTTATCTGGGCCGGCTGCTGGAGCCCGTCATGCGTCCCCTGTTCCATGTGGGTGGGCCCTGCGCCGCCGCCCTGGCTCTGGGCTTTGTGGGGGGCTATCCCGTGGGGGCGCGGGCCGCCCTCACCCTCTATGAAAACGGGGAGTGCACCAAGACCGAGTGCGAGCGGCTGCTCGCCTTCTGCAACAACTCCGGCCCTGCCTTCATCCTGGGGGTGGTGGGAGCCGGCATCTTTGCCGACAGCCGGGTGGGCGTCCTTTTGTGCCTCATCCACGCCGCCGCCTCCGTGTGCGTGGGGATCCTGTTTCGCTTCTACCGTTGGCGGGACCGGGACAACCGTGATCAGCGACCCTCCCCACCCATTGCCGCCCGCCGGTTTTCCGCCGCCTTCACCGACGCGGTAAAGGGCTCGGTGGGCTCCACCCTCAACATCTGCGCCTTTGTGGTCTGCTTTACCGTGATCATTCGCCTGTGCTTTCTCTCCGGGCTCCTCCCCGCCCTGGCTACCCTGTTGGGGCAGGTCTTTTCCCCTCTGGGCTTTCATGAGCAGTGGGCCCGGCAGCTCCTCACCGGCGCGCTGGAGCTCTCCTCCGGAGTGGCCGCCCTCACCGGCGGAGGCTCCCTGGAGGGCAGGGTGTCCATGGCCGCCTTCCTGCTGGGGTGGGCGGGGATCTCCGTCCACTGTCAGGTCCTCTCCTTCCTGGCCGACAGCGGCCTTGACCTGCGCACCTATCTGGGGGGAAAACTCCTTCACGGGATCTTCTCCGCCGGCCTCACCGCCCTGCTGTTGAGGCTGTTTCCCCTGGAGGAGAGCGTTTCCAGCTATCTGGTACAGCAGGTGGAGGGCATTGCCGGGACTGATTTTTATACCGCGCTGTCCATCTCCACCGCGGCGGCCTGGGGGGTCTTCCTTCTGTTTTTCCTCCTGGCCGCCCTGGGCATCCAAAAGGGGAGAAAAACCTGTGGAAATCGGCGGAAAAGTGTGATATGATAGAGGCAGTAAATTTCCGGGAGGGATCCCTCATGCTGTTCCAAAAAAAGATCGAACCCCGCTGCGCCTACTGCGCCAAGGGCGCCACCCTGGAGGAGGGACGTATTCTCTGCGCCAAAAAGGGCGTGGTTCCTCCCGGCGGCCGCTGCGCCGCCTTTCAATACGATCCCTTCCGCCGGGTCCCCCCCAAACCCGCCAGCCTGGACACCAGCAAACTCAGGGACGAGGATTTTCGTCTGGACTGAGCCGCCGGGCCCCATTCTTTTTCATCAGATAAAAAAAGTCCTGACCTTACGGTCAGGACTTTTTTGTCGTTCTTGTATCCTCCCGCCGGGAGGCTTATTTCTTCTTTGCCTTGGCGGGGGCCTTTTTCTCCTTGGCGCTCTCCTCCGTTTGGGAGCCGGCCAGTGCCTGCGCGATGGTGCGCTCCCCCGCCGCCTGGGCGTGCTTTTGCACGTCGGCCTGGTTCCTGGGGGAGCGAATGAGGATGCCGGGGCCCTGAACACAGCCGCCCTCACAGGCCATACCCTCAATAAAGTTCACCCCGCCGATCCCCTTGGCGAACTTCAAAAGCTCCGCCTTACAGGCGCTCAACCCACTGCAGGAGACTGCGTTGAGCTTAAACTGCTCCTCGGTGACCCCGTGCTCCTTCATGGCCTGCGCCACCGCCCCGGCCACGCCGCCGGAGTGGGCAAAGCTACGGCCGTAGCCGCTGGCCTCGTCCAGCGGCGTCTCCTCCAGAATGGTGGGGTCGATGCCCTTGGACTGGAACAGGGGATAAAGCTCCTCAAAGGTGAGGGAGCAGTCGATGGTCCCCATGGTCTTACCCATCTGGAACTCCTTCTTCTTGGCCACACAGGGGCCGATAAAGACCACCCGGGCCCGGGGATCCCGCTGCTTGATGCGCTTGCCGATCATCACCATGGGGGAGGGAGTATGAGAGATAAGCTCCGCCAGCTCGGGGAAGTTCTTCTCAACATAGTCCACAAAGGCAGGGCAGCAGGAGGACAGCAGTCTGCCCTTCTCCACCAGCTCCACGCTCTCGGCCTCGGCGGTCATGTCGGCGCCCAGAGCCACCTCGGCCACGTCATGGAATCCCACCATCTTCAGCGCCGTGACCAGCTGGCCCAGGGTGGCGGGGGCAAACTGACCGGCGATGGAGGGGGCCAGCACGGCGTAGACCCGGAAGTCCCAACGGGCCGCGCCCCGGAGCATCTGCACCACATCCACGATATAGGATTTATCCATAATGGCCCCGAAGGGACACTGATAGGTACAGGAGCCGCAGGAGACGCACTTGTTGACGTCGATGGCCGCCTTCTTATCCTCTCCCATGGAGATGGCCCCGGGGATACAACCCTTTTCACAGGGGCGCTGACGCTTCTCGATGGCTCCGTAGGGACAGGCGGAGACACACCTGCCGCAGGTGATGCACTTGTTGTGGTCGATGACCGCCTTGCGGTGATGTCCGTGGGTCTCAATGCGAATGGCGTCCTTGGGACAGGCGTGGAGGCACCGGGTGGCGATACAGCCCCGGCAGGCGGGGCCCACCTCGATCTGGGTCACGGGGCACTCATCGCAGGCCACCTCCATGACCTCTACCATGGCCGGATTCGCGGTGTCGCCTCCCATGGCCATCTTCAGCCGGTTGGACACCACCGCCCGCTCCTTATAAATACAGCAACGCATCCGGGCCTCAGGGCCGGGGATGATCCGCTCCGGCACATCCAGGATCCCCGTGGCCAGCCGATCCTCCCAGGCCAGCTCGGCCACCGCCGTCAGCACCTGATCCTTCAGTTCCTGTACCGAAGTCTCAAATTCCCGCATGTCATTCTCTCCTCTTTTCAAGAAAGTTCATTTTCCTAAATCAATTTATTCTACCCTCTCTTCCCGCCCTGTGTCAACGACAATATCTTCTCGTTTTGGCCGCCCACGGAGCCCCCCCTTTGTGGAAGTCGTACAAGACCCACACCCTTCACCCCCACCCTCCCTCCGGCATAGTTTGAAGTGAGCCAAACTACGGAACGGAGGGTCTTTTATGGAACCAAAAGTCACTTTTTTCCTGGGGGCTAACACACCCTCGGGATTTTATTCCCTATACGACCAGCTGCTGGAACCGGAAAACGCCCGGCGGGTCTTTCTCCTCAAAGGCGGCCCAGGCTGCGGCAAATCCTCCCTCATGGGGCGGGTGGCCGACGCCATGGTCCAGGCCGGACAGAAAACGGAATACATACGCTGCTCCGGAGACCCCGACTCTCTGGATGCGGTGATCTTCCCCGACCTGGGCGCCGCCATCGTGGACGCCACCGCCCCCCATGTGATAGAGCCCCGTCTGCCCGGGGTGGTTGAGAGTTATGTAAACTTAGGCCGGTTTTATGACCACCCGGCGCTGGCCGCGCTGCGGCCGGAGATCCAGGGGGCCACCGCAGGCTACAAAGAGCACTACAAGCGGGCTTACCGCTGCCTCACCGCCGCGGTACAGCTTTTTGAGGACAACCGTGCCCTGCTGATGACCCCCGCGCTGGAGGCCAAGGCCCTGAAACGGGCCCGGGGCATTCTCGGCCGGGAGGTGAAAAAGACCGGCCGGGCCCCGGGAAAGGCGATACAGCGCTTTTTGGGTGCGGTGTCCTGCCAGGGGGTCTCCTGCCGCTTTGACACTGCGGACGCCCTGTGCCACAGAGTCTATGAGCTCAGCGACAGCTATGGGCTGGCCGCCGGGATGCTCACCGCCCTGGCCGCCGGCGCCATGTCGGCGGGCTATGATGTGATCCTGTGCCCCTCCCCTCTCTTCCCCGACCGGGCCGAGCATCTGCTCATCCCCGAGCTGGGTCTGGCCTTCCTCACCAGCGCGCCGGGACTGGAATACCCCGGACGCCCCTATCGCCGGATCCGGCTGGACGCCATGGCCGACCCCGAGGTACTCAAAAAGTACAAGGCCAGGCTGAAGTTCTCCCGGAAGGTACACGCCGCGCTTCTGGATGAGGCGGTGGAGGCCCTGGCCCAGGCCAAGGCCGTCCACGACCGGCTGGAGGCCCTCTACAATCCCCATGTGGACTTTGAGGGGGTCTATCGGCAGGCCCAGAGCATTGCCGACGAGCTTCTCTCCACGCGCTGAACGATTACCGGGCGCCCTTGCCCCCGCGGGGATAGGGGCGCCCGATCCTGACACGGTCTCCGCCCTCCTTTTCCGGACAGCGGATACCATCCCCGTCGGAAAGCGGCCTCATCTGAATAAAAAACGGGAAAAGAGAGACCTTACCATTTGGCAGGGTCTCTCTTTTGTCGGAAAAATTTTATTTCTTAACAAATATTCAGGTTGGATTTATGCTGGTGTAAGGTTACTTTGTTATTTTATAAACAAGCACCGTCGTCTCCCAGGCCAAAGGGCCAGGCGGGACGCGGAAGGGTTCATACCCTGTCTGAAACAACTATGAGGAGGAACTGAAAGATGAAGAAATCTGTCGCTCTGCTCCTGAGCGCCGCCATGGCGCTCTCCCTTGCCGCCTGTGGCGGAAGCAAGGATCCCGCCCCCACCGGCGAGACTCTCACCGGCACCGACCGCGGCTACGGCGGCGACGTCACCGTGACCCTGACCCGGGAGGACGACGCCATTACCGCCTGCTCCATTGAGGGCAAGGACGAGACCCCTGAGATCGGCGGCAAGGCCCTGGCCGAACTGGAGAAGCAGGTAGTGGCCGCCAATGGCTTTGATATTGACGGCGTCTCCGGCGCCACCATCACCAGCACCGCGGTGAAGAAGGCCGTGGCCACCGCTTTGGGCAAGAGCTTTGAGGCGCCCGAGAAACCGCCTGTCACCCCCGCCACTCCCGCTCCCATCGTGGAGATCGAGGGTGGGCTCCAGCTGGGTCTGGCCTACGGCGCTCCTCACGGCACCAAGAGCTTCGGCGAGGCCTATGCCGTGGTCAAGGACGACGTGATCGTGGCCGCTTTTATTGACGAGTTCCAATTCCTGGACGCCACTCTGGGCCTGGCTTACGTGCCCAACAGCGACACCGACTTCGCCGCCGGCTATGCCGAGGGTCAGGCTCTGGCCTCCAAGCGGATGGTGGCCGACTACTACAGCCAGCTCATGACCGATCACGCCAAGGCCACCGTCCGCATCGACGACAACTTTGACGCCGTCCAGAACTTTGCCGTAGGCAAGACCATTGCCGAGGTGGAGGCCGTGGCCACTGGGGATAAGGCCGCCGCCGTGGACGCCGTCTCCGGCGCCACTCTGGTAGATACCGCCGGTTACCTGGATCTCATCGTCCAGGCCGCCAAGAACGCCCAGCGCACCCAGGCCGTGGAGTTCACCGGCGATTCTTCCCAGTTGGATCTGAAGGTGGCCTACAGCGCCGCCCACGGCACCAAGTGCTTCACCGCCTCCGCCGCCCTTATGGCCGGCGACACCATCGTGCTGAGCTATATCGACGAGTTCCAGTTTGTGGCCTCTGACGCCGGCCTGGACACCGTCCCCAACAGCGACGCCGACTTCGCCGCCGGCTATGCCGAGGGCAAGGCTTTGGCCTCCAAGCGGATGGTGGCTGACTACTACAGCCAGAACATGGCCGAGAAGGCCGGTTCCACCGTCCGGATCGACGATAACTTCACCGCCATCCAGAACCATGTCAACGGCATGACCGTGGCCGAGGCCAAGGCTCTGGCCGAAAAGGGCGCGGAGGCCGTGGACGCCGTCTCCGGCGCCACCCTGGCCGACACCGCCGGCTATGTCAACGCCATTATCATCGCCGCCGAGAGCTGAAAACGATCTTCCCTTCTTTTCAAAAAGCGGTCGGGCGGAGCCTTCTGGCTCTGCCCGCCCCCTTTTTGCGCCGCGAAGTCCATATTGTCTTCCGGGCGGTACCGGGGTGATACGAAGAGCACACGTATGAACACCAGTATCCGGTG
>CANSYW010000015.1 GCA_947651395.1 uncultured Pseudoflavonifractor sp.
CACCCTGGCCTTCGGCGAGATCATCAAGGAGCTCATCAACTGCCTGCTGGTGGGCTATGACGCCAGGGGACTGCATATTGCCTTCAACATCAGCGGCAACCTCACCATCAACGACATCGGCATGGCCCCCGACGGCGTCGCCATCATCAAGGGGGCCCAGGGGGCCACGGGCACCGCCACCATCTCCAGCTTTACGGCGGGCTTTATCCTCATTATGATCACCCTGGTCATTGTGCTCAACCTGGTGCGCAGCCGTTCGGGCAGGGCCATTCTGGCCCTGCGTGACAACCGCATCGCCGCCGAGAGCGTGGGCATCAACGTCACCAAGTATAAGCTCATGGCCTTCGTCACCTCCGCCGCCCTGGCGGGGGCCGCCGGCGCCCTGTACGGCCTGAACTATTCCAACATGGCCGCCAGCAAGTTCGACTTCAACACCTCCATCCTGGTGCTGGTCTATGTGGTACTGGGCGGTCTGGGCAATATCTGGGGCTCCATTATCGCCGCGGCGGTGCTCTACATCCTCCCCGAGGCCCTGCGCCAGTTCGCCGACTACCGGATGCTGGTCTACGCCATCGTGCTGATCCTCATCATGCTGGCCACCAACAACCCCACCATCCAGAGCTTCTTTGCCGGTCTGCGGGAAAAGCTCCGCCGGCCCAAAGCCGTCCAAGGGAAAGGAGGTCAGGTACAATGAGCAAGCCGGAACGTCCCAGAACCAAGCTGGTGCCGGTGCCCTCCACCAACATCATCCCCGAGCGTGATGTGGACAAGACCCCCATCCTGGAGTGCCGTCATCTGGGCATCGACTTCGGCGGCCTCACCGCCGTCAATGACTTCAACATGGCCATCGGCCGCACCGAGATCGCCGGGCTCATTGGCCCCAACGGCGCGGGCAAGACCACCGTGTTCAACCTGCTTACCAAGGTCTACCAGCCCACCCGGGGCACCATCCTGCTGGACGGGGTGGACACCCACTCCATGAACACCGTGCAGGTCAACAAGGCGGGCATCGCCCGTACCTTCCAGAACATCCGTCTGTTCAGTAACCTCTCCGTGGAGGACAACGTGAAGATCGGCCTGCACAACCAGATCCAGTACGGCATGTGTAAGGGCATCCTCCGCCTGCCCGCCTATTGGCGGGAGGAGCGGACGGCCCACCACCGGGCCCTGGAGCTGCTCTCCATCTTTGACATGGCCGACCTGGCCGGCCATCAGGCGGGCAGCCTCCCCTACGGCGCCCAGCGCCGGCTGGAGATCGTGCGGGCCCTGGCCACCAATCCCTCCCTGCTGCTGCTGGACGAGCCGGCGGCGGGCATGAACCCCTCGGAGACCGCCGAGCTCATGGAGAACATCGTAAAGATCCGGGACACCTTCCAGATCGCCGTGCTCCTCATCGAGCACGACATGAATCTCGTCATGGGCATCTGCGAGGGCATCTGCGTGCTCAACTTCGGCCAGGTCATCGCCAAGGGCACCCCCGACGAGATCCAGGCCAACCCCACCGTGATTGAGGCCTATCTGGGCAAGCAGAAGGAGGTGGAGTGATATGTCCGCCATGCTGGAAGTCCATGATATCAACGTATACTACGGCGCCATCCACGCCATCAAGGGGGTCTCCTTTGAGGTCAACGACGGGGAGATCGTCACCCTCATCGGCGCCAACGGGGCGGGCAAATCCACCACCCTGAAGACCATCTCCGGCCTGCTCCACTCCCGCACCGGCTCTATCACCTTTCAGGGGGAGAGCATCACCGGAGTTCCCGCCAACCGCCTGGTGTCCCGGGGCCTGGCCCAGGTGCCCGAGGGGCGGGCGGTCTTCCTCCAGATGACGGTGGAGGAAAACCTGGAGATGGGGGCCTACACCCGGCCCAACGCCGAGGTGGAGCCACACCTTCAGCGGGTCTACGACCTCTTCCCCCGGATGAAGGAGAGAAGAAAGCAGGTGGCGGGCACCCTCTCCGGCGGCGAGCAGCAGATGCTGGCCATGGGCCGGGCCCTCATGTCCGACCCCAAGCTGATGATGCTGGATGAGCCCTCCATGGGCCTGGCCCCCATCCTGGTGGAGCAGATCTTCGACATCATCAAGACCCTGCATAAAAACGGCACCACCATCCTGCTGGTGGAGCAGAACGCCCAAATGGCCCTCTCCGTGGCCGACCGGGGCTACGTTCTGGAGACGGGCAAGATCGTCACCAGCGGCACCGGGGCCGAGCTGCTGGACGACGAGAGTGTGAAGAAAGCCTATCTGGGCGGCTGAGCCCGGAACAGAGGATCCCCGCCGGAGCGTGCGCTCCGGCGGGGACTTTTTTGCCCGGCCTCCCAAAATAAGAAGCCCGGGCCTTGCGGCCCGGGCTTCTGTTTGGTCATTGGGGCAGGTGTTCAGCCGGCCACGCCGGTGGCGGCGGTGTTCTTGGCGGAAAGGGTCATGATGCCCTCAGCAGTCACAGCGTTGGCGCCCAGGATGGCGTTGAGGCCCTCGGCAGTGACAAAGTAGTTTCCGCCCACCAGGTTGGCCTTCACGGTGACGGGAGCGCCGTCCACCAGGAGAGTGAGATCCGCGATGTTGTTGGCCACGGGAGCCTCGGCGGGGGGCAGGATCTGGGCGGTGTACTCAACCCCCTTGGTGATCTCCACCCGGGCCGCAGCCTCATTCCAGTCCACGTTGAAGGCCAGGTCGGTGCCCTTGAGGATGACGGCCAGATCCCGGAGACGGTAGAAGAAGGTCTCGGTTCCGTTCTGATCCTCGTCGGTGGCCGAAGCGGAGTTCACCTTGCCGTCCACGATGACGTTGTTGTACTCCTCCAGGTTGATGGCCTTGTTGTAGGGGGTGGCCAGCTCGCCGGCGTTGATCTTCTCAATGTAGGCCTTGCGCTCGGCGCTGTCCACGTCGATGTCCACACCGGTGATCTTCCAGTTATTGTCCACGGTGGGGACAATGGGGTCGTTCTTGGCCATGTAGTCCACGATCATGTCCCGGATGGACTGGGAGGACTCCCACTCCTTGGCCTCGTCGCCGCCCACTATGGTCTTTACGGCGGAGGAGAAGCGGTAGTTGTTCACCGCCAGCTTCAGCTCCTGGTCGTCCTTGAGGGGCTCGCCCTTGTACATCACGTTCTCGATGCGCTCGCCGGCGGCCTTGGAGAGGTTGATCTCGTAGTCCACGCCGGAGAACATGTCGTAGCGGTAGCCGGGGATGGCGGGGTCAAAGGAGATGTTGATGTCCCCGGGCACCCAGGTGTTGTAGTGGCTCACCGACCACTCCATATACTCCTTGAGCTGGGCGCCGGTGATGTTCACCCGGTAGAGGGTATTGTCGTACTTGTAGATATCGAAAACGTTGCCGTAGTTCAGGTCGCCCTCAGGCAGGTCGCTGGTGTCCTTGAAGAGGGCGGCGGCGGAGACGTCGGCCCCGGCCACCTCCATCTGGATGGAGTTGATCAGATCCATAACGGCGGTGTCCTCCAGCTTGCCCTGGGGGATGCCGCGGATCTCGTCCTCGGGCTGGAACCTGGCGGAGGCGTGGCCCAGCACGTTACCGGTGACATACTCCACGGTCTCGGCGTGGGCGGTCTTCACGGCCTCCACGTCCCGCAGGCCCTGGTCGGGCTCCATCTCCTTCACGGAGACGGTCTCCACCTTGGCCTCGGTGACCTTCTTGTCCTTGTCCAGGGTGATGTCGAAGCGAACCACCTCGCCGGCGCCGTTCTTGGCCTCGCCCACGGGCACGGGGCCGTCGTTGTTGATGTAGGTGGTGTGGGTGTGGCCGCACTGGAGCGCGGTGACCTCGGGGCAGGCCTCCAGAATGGCCTTGGCGGCGTCGTTGCCGTTGGTGGAGTACTCGGGCTCGTAGCCGGCGTGGGCCATGACGAAGTAGACGTCGGCGCCGCCGTCGGCCTTGATCTCCTTGATGGCGTCGGCCACTCCATCGGCCAGAGCGCCGCACTGGAGCTCGTCGATGCCGTCCTTGCCGCCATCCCAGCGCTGGATGTTGGGGGTGTCCACGCCGATGATGGCCACCTTCACACCGCTCTTCTCCACCATGGTCCAGCCCTTGCCGGTGATGAGCTCGCCCTTGCCGTTTTTGATGTTGGCGCACAGCACAGGGAACTTGGCCTGGCCCATGATCTTGTTCATGGCCGTTACGCCCCAGTTGAACTCATGGTTGCCCAGGCCCATGGCGTCATAGCCCATGTAGTTCATGGCGGCGATGACGGGGTGGGTCTTGTCGGGGTTCTTGTTGTACAGGTCGTCGGTCATGATGGTGCCCTGAATGGTGTCGCCGTCGTCCACCAGAATGACGTTGTCATTCTCGGCCCGGAGGCCCTTGACATAGGTGGAGATGGCGGCCAGGCCGCCGGAGGCCTCCTTGTTGTCCTCATAGGAATAGCCCCACACATTGCCGTGAGTGTCGGAGGTGCCGATAATGGTGATGGTGGTCTCGCCCTCGGCGGCGAAGGCGGCGGGGAGCATGGAGGCCAGCATGGTGACGGCCAGCACTCCCGCGAAGAGCTTGCGGAAACGATACTTCATTTCAAATCGCTCCTTTCATTTGTGCCCCAAAAAGATTCTCGGGGCTATACTCTTAGTTTAACAGTTTTTAGAAAAAAAGCAATGCCATTTTGGAAATGGCATTGCTTTTTTACTCAGTTTTCCATCCGATCCAGCCAGGCGCAGGCGGCGGTGGCGGCCACCGAGCCGTCGGCGGTGGCGGTGGTGAGCTGACGCAGGGCCTTGCCCCGGCAGTCCCCCGCCGCGAACACCCCGGGCGTGCGGGTCAGGCAGTCCTCCCCCGAGGCGAAATACCCCCCCTCGTCCAAGTCCGCCAGGTCGGCAAAGGGGGCGTTGTCGGGGATCTGGCCCACCTCCACGAAAAGCCCGGCCACCGCCAGCTCCCTGACCGAGCCGTCCCTGCGGGTGACGCTCACCCCTGTCAGGGCGCTCTCCCCGTGAAGGGCGGTGACCTGGCTGTCCAGCTCCAAAACAATGTTCTCCCTGGTTTGGATGGCCGCCACATTGGCCGCCTGGGCCCGGAAGGCGTCCCGGCGATGGATCACAGTGACCCGGCGGCAGAGGTTGGCCAGAAACAGGGCTGCCTGAAGGGCGCTGTCGCCGCCCCCCACCACCGCCGTGTCCTTGTCCTTGAAAAAGGCTCCGTCACAGGTGGCGCAGTAGCTCACCCCCCGGCCGATGAGGGCCTCCTCATTGGGCAGACCCAGCTTCCGGTGACTGGCCCCGGTACACAGGATAAGGGCTCTGCCCTCATATTCCCGCTTCCCCGCGGTGAGCCTGAAGCCCTCCGCCGTCCGCTCCGCGGCCGAGACCTTTCCGAATTTGCTCTCCGCGCCCAACGCTCTGGCCTGGCCCAGAAGGGCGTTGGTGTAGTCCAGGCCGCTCACCGCCGGAAGGGCGGGGTAGTTCTCCACCATGGGCGAGGAGGCGATCTGTCCGCCGAAGGCGGTGCCCTCCAGCACCAGCACGGTTTTGCCCGCCCTTCTGGCATAGATGGCGGCGGTGAGCCCGGCGGTGCCGCCGCCCACGATGAGAATGTCATACATAAAAATACCTCCCTGTTTTAGGGTAGTTTGGCCGGAAGAGCGGCGTTTGTTTCCTCCTCCATAAATTCCGTCATCACATGACGGTACCGCTTGGGCAGGTGGGCGCTCTGACACTTGGGGTTTTCCCGGCCCTCGATGGCAATGGTCTTGTAAAACCGCCGCCACAGTCCCCGCCACGCCCGCTCGGCCTCTCCGGCGGGGCCGATGTGAAACTCCTCCACAGGCAGGATACGCCACTGGAGGTCGGCGTAGAAGAAGGCCTCCCTGTGGGTGCGGTCATAAAGGGCGATCCGCTCGCCGTTGAACCGGGCGGCAAAGTGGGGCCCGATGAGAGGCAGCACCCGGTTTTTCGGCTCGATCTCCCCCACCAGCATTCCGTCCACATCGGAAAAGCGGACAAAGCCCCGGAGGTGATCCTCCTCGGTAAAAAGCTTTTGAAGGGCCAGGGTGACCCTGGCCATGACGGGGTCGCTCAGGTCGCTGACCACCCGCTTCCCCTCCCCGTCCAGGCACCGGCGGATCAGACCGTAGAGGATGAGCTCCCGGTCGGGAAGGCAGGTGAGAAAGGCCCGCTCCAGCCGGTGGCGGAACAGGGGGGTGCCCTTCTCCCCCAGCGCTTTGTAGACCCGCTGGGCGTGGGGCTCATGGGTCTCCACCTCCCGCTCGCTCCACAGGGTGGTCTCCTCATCCCAGAAGGTGAGGAAGGCGGCGGGGGGCTCTTTGTGGACATAGCTTTCAAACACGCAGGTGAGAAAGCCCTGAAAGCTTCCGTCATAGCGATAGCAGACCTGTTCCAAGGATAACACCTCCCTCGCCTTTCGTCAACGCTCCTCAGCCGGTCTTTTCCTCAAAAAGAGTGAGCTGCTCAAATTCCGCCCCCGGCAGGGCCTCCCGCTCCAGCCCCGCCAGCCGGCGGTACACCCCCTCAGGGGAACAGCGCAGGCCGGGGAGCATCCTGCCGCCGCAGGTGACAAAGTACTGGCACCGCTTCATCACCACCCCCAGCCGCTTGAGCCCTTCAAAGGTGACGCTCCCCACCCGGCGGGCCACCAGGATCCGCCGGGCCCCCCGCACCCCGATGCCCGGGACCCGGAGGAGATGCTCATAGGGGGCGGAGTTGATCTCCACGGGGAAGAACTCCATGTGCCGCAGCGCCCAGTCGGTCTTGGGATCCAGGCTGGCGTCGAAGTTGGGGTGGTCGTCATCCAGCAGCTCCTCCGGCCGGAACCGGTAGAACCGCATGAGCCAGTCGGCCTGGTAGAGCCGGTGTTCCCGGAGAAGGGGGGGCTTGAAGCCCTCGGGCGCGGGCAGGAGGCTGGAGCTGGACACCGGCATATAGGCCGAGAAAAACACCCGCTTGAGCCCGTACTTCCGGTAGAGCCCCGCGCTGAGCTTTAAAATGTGCCGGTCGGTCTCTGGGGTGGCCCCTACGATCATCTGGGTGGCCTGACCCGCCGGGGCGAACCGCGGGGCATGGCGGTAGAGCTTCAGCTCCGCCCTGGACTGCTCGGCCCCGTCCCGGATCTGGGCCATGGGGGCCAGAATGGCGTCCTTCTTCTTGTCGGGGGCCAGCAGCTTCAAAGACCCCTCCGAGGGCAGCTCGATGTTTACGCTCAGCCGGTCGGCCAGCAAGCCCAGCTGATAGGTGAGGGCCGGATCCGCCCCGGGAATGGCCTTGGCGTGGATATAGCCGTTAAAGTGATATTCCGTGCGCAGCAGCCGCAAAGCGGCGATCATCCGCTCGGTGGTGTAGTCGGGGCTTTTCAGCACCGCCGAGGAGAGAAAGAGCCCCTCAATATAGTTGCGGCGGTAAAACTGGATGGTGAGCTCACACAGCTCCCGGGGGGTAAAGGCCGCCCGGGGCAGATCGTTGGAGCGGCGGTTGACGCAG
The DNA here is from genome assembly GCA_947651395.1 of uncultured Pseudoflavonifractor sp. Taxonomy (GTDB): domain Bacteria; phylum Bacillota; class Clostridia; order Oscillospirales; family Oscillospiraceae; genus Vermiculatibacterium. Next base: position 7,447 of record CANSYW010000015.1, read on the forward strand.
TAGGCGCAGTCATAACAGCAGTGGTTGGTCATGAGCACCTTCAGCAGGGACACGCACCGGCCGTCGGCGGAGAAGGTGTGGCAGCACCCGGAGTTGGAGGCCGAGCCGATCCCTCCCCGCATGCCGCCCCGGACCACACCGCTGGAGGTACAGGCGGCGTCATACTTGGCGGCGTCGGCCAATATGGTCAGCTTGTCCATCATATCCATGTTCCGGCCTCCATCATCGAACGTTTGTACCCTTTATTATAATACATCCGTTCGATATGTCAAGAAGGGGTTTTCTAAAAATTTATCCTACAGGAATTTATCAGATCCGCCAAAATCAGCCGCCACATTTTGGAATCTTTGTGCATTGCATTTTCTCCCCGGTTATAATACTATAATTCTAGACTAATAGTCTAGAATTATAGTATTATAATGTTGAGGGCATTTTTATTTGGGGGACGCCCCAAAGCTTCTAAACTCTGGCAAAAGGGGGCAACGATCATGTTTACACAGGCAGAACGCGACCGAAGACTGCGGAATGCGGATAAGATTTTAAAGGAACAGGGGCTGGACTTTGCCGTGCTGGTGGGCAATGGATCCGTGGGGCCCGGCGCTTACGGCAATTACCGCTACTTTGTCGAAAACAGGGTCTATTATCATATGCAGGCCCTGATTTTGATCCAGGGGCGGGAACCCATTGTGTGCTGCGGAAGCGTCACCCACTTGGACGCGCTCACTTCCAGAGGCTTTCAGCACGTGCGCATGTGCGGAGATCAAATTATTGAACATGTGATCTCCGTCCTGCGGGAACAGGAGCTGCAGGTGGGCCGGGCAGGCTTCTGTCCGGATATGATGCCCGCCGGATGGTTTGACGCTTTGACCTCCGCCTTTCCAGAGGTCCTTTTTGTGGATCTGACCCAGGCCCTTCTCTCGCTGCGTTTTGACCGCAGTGAAGAGGAGACCGCCGTACTCCGGGTCTGCGCCGACATTGCTGACGAGGGCTACCGCTCCCTGCTGCGCACAGTGCGTCCCGGCTGCCTGGAGCAGGAGTTGACCGCCGACCTGGACTACACGCTCAAAAAAAGCGGCGCTGAGGAGACCTTCACGCTGTTGACCTCCGGCGACCCCCGGAGCGGCGAGATGGACACCCTGCACTTTGCCGGCGCGTCCCGGCGCGCTGTGTCAAACGGGGAGTGCGTCGCCATGGAGATCACGCCCCGGTACGAGGGCTACTGGACCCAGCTCGTACGCACGGTCTGTGTTGGAGACGCCGGAGAAAAGGTGCGGCGGCTGCACAGGATCTGTACCTCTGTGATAGAGCAGGCCGCCGACATGCTGCGTCCCGGCGTACGGGCAGGCGATGTGGCCCGGTACATTTTCCGACAGACCCAGGCGGCAGGCTGCTGCCCGGCGCTGCCCTGCGGGCACATCTGCGGCGTGGATCTGAATGAGATGCGCCTGGAGCCGGACTGTGACCTGATCCTGCGCAGCGGGATGACGGTGGCGCTCCATCCCACCATCACCGAAGAGGACGGACGCCCCGTTTTTTACTGGGGAGAGACCTATCTGGTCACCCAGGCCGGAGGGGAATGCCTGTCCCACATCGGTCATGACCTGCAGATCGTACCCATCGGGAAAGGATGTGATACAAAATGATGAGCAACGCCGAAAAGGCGCGCAGGTTGTCTGTGGCAAATCAATTGATGACCCAGGAGGGCTATACGGCTATTCTGGCCGTGGGAAATGGCTGCGTCGGCACAAATTCCTATGGCTGCTTCCGCTATCTGACAGGCAGCCGGGTGGTTTACGCCTACCAGGCCGCCCTGTTTTTCCCCGACGCGCCGCCCATTGGGATCACCGGCTCTCTGATCGCCCAGCGGGAGATGCAGCATCATTCCACCATCCAGGATTGCCGGGCTTGCGGTGATCTGGCTGAGGGGATCGTTCAGGCCCTTCAGGAGCGTGGGGTAGTCAAGGGTCGGTTGGGTACCTGCATGGAGCTTCTCAGTGCCGCCTCGGCCTCCCATCTGCGTCAGTGCCTGCCTGAGCTTGAACTCACCGACATGTCCGAGGCGCTCTTTCGTTTCCGTAACCACCACAGCGCTGAGGAGGTGGAGCTGATCCGAACTGGCGGGAAGCTCGCTGACGCCGGATACGCCGCCCTGCTGCAGCACATCCGGCCCGGTATGACCGAGCAGCAGGTGGTCGCCGAGGTGGATCACGCCACCCAGAGTCTGGGAGGCGATTACAACTTCACCCTCATTTCCTCCGGGCGGTACACCCTGGAGGACAACCGTCTGCCCTGCATCCGCGCGGCCACCATGTTCAACCGTGTCATCCAGCCCGGTGACAGCGTCTCCATGGAGATCACCCCGCGCTATGAGGGCTACTGGACACAGCTGGTGCGCACCGTCAGCGTAGGGCAGCCCAGCGACGACCTGGTACAGATGCACCGTTTTCATCTCAACGCCATTCAGGCCGCCCTCCCGGAGCTGCGCCCGGGCAACGAGATCGGCGCCATTGCCGTCAGACTGCGGCAGTATATCGAAGACGGCGGCTTTGTCTTTTCCTACCCCTGTGGCCACATCTGCGGCCTGGATCTGAACGAGGAACGCATTGCCGAGGACAATCATCGGCCCCTGGAGGTCGGAATGGCGGTCATTCTGCACCCCTCCATCATCACCCCCAAAATGAAAACAGGTCTTTTTTGGGGAGAAACCTATCTCATCACCGAGGATGGGTATGAACGGCTCATGGACAGCGACGATCAGCTGAAGGTGGTTTGAGCACCGATGATCCTCCGTTGTCAGATGAGAAATATAACACTATTTTTGAAAGGTGGGTTCAAAAAATGAAAAAAAGCGTCTCTATGCTCCTTGCGGCCGTAATGGTTCTGTCCCTGACTGCCTGCGGCGGTGGCACCACTGCGTCCAATCCCTCTGAGAACCCCGGCAACACCGGCGCTCAGCCGGCCGTGGATCCCATTGTCCTGCGCGCCTCCACCCCCTCCGCGCCGGAGCACCCCTGGTCCAAAGGACTGGACGAGCTTGCCGGGCTCATTTCCGAAAAGACCCAGGGCCGTTATCAGATCGACGTCTATTACAACGCTTCCCTGTCGGAAAACAGCGAAAAGACCATGACCGAGCAGATCATGACCGGCGCTCTGGACTTGGGCGTCATCCCCGGCCCCCTCGCCGGAAAAAGCTTTTCCGCCTTCAGCTTCCCCTTCCAGTTTGATGACCGGGAGCACATCGCCCGCGTCTGCGAGAGCGACGTAGCCCAAAAGATCCTGGCCGATACCGAGCCCTCCGGCCTGCACTCTGTGGCCTATGTGGAGAACGGATTCCGTCAGATCACCAACAACAAGCACGCCATCAAGACCCCCGCGGATATGGCGGATCTGAAAATCCGCACTCCCCAGTCGGCCACCACCATGGCGGCGATCAGCGCCATGGGCGCCAATGCCACCGCCGTCTCCGCCGGCGAGCTTTACGTCGCCCTGTCTCAGCACACGGTGGACGGGCAGGAGAACGCCCTGAGCACCATCTACAACAACGGCTACTACGAGGTCCAGAAATACTGCTCCGTCCTGGACTATAACTGGAGCCCCGCCATCATCGCAGTCAATTCCACCCTCTGGGCCACCATGAGCCCTGAGGATCAGGAGATCTTCAATCAGGCCATTGAGCAGGTCGCTCAGGACGTCAATCAGATGCAGGCCGACGGCGATCAGGAGCTGATCGAGCAGCTCACGGAAAAGGGCATGGAGGTCTACGTGTTCTCCCCCGAGGAGCGCGACGCCTTCAAGGTCCTCTGCGACAACGACGCGTCCATCAGAAGCGCCTATGTCGACACCGTGGGCGAGGAGCTGCTGACCCAGTTCCAGGAGGCCGTAGAGAGCTGCCGGAAATAAATCACCCCCATATCATGGATCGGGAGGAGGATTCTCTGATGAAACACAAAATCCTTCATATCATCGAAACAGCAGAAAACGTTCTGCTCTGCATCTGCATGAGCGCCCTCGTGCTCACGTGCTTTTTCCAGGTGATCGGCCGGTATACCCCCCTGCCCTTCTCCTCCGCCTTTGAGGAGATCGCGGTCAACACCTTCGTGTGGATGACCCTGCTGGGGGCGGGTGTGTGCGTGCGGACCAGAAGTCACATGCGCATGGATATCATCGACACCGTTCTTCCCGCCAGGTTTCTTCCCTTCATGGATATCCTCCGCAACGGGATCGTTCTCCTTGTGTTTGGCTTTGCCTGCAAAATTTCCGCCCAATATATCCCCATCGCCAAACGCACCGGGATGACCACCTCCGCGCTGGACCTGCCGCAGTATATCCTGTATCTGGCTCTGCCCCTGGGCTTCGCCCTGATGGTGCTGTGGAGCGTGGTGAATATCGTCTCCGGCGTTCAGGGGCTGCGGAAGGGCAATACGGACGCCCCGGTTGAAGAAAGAGAGGAATAGAGCCTATGATCGCGGTACTGTTGATTTGCTTCTTTGTTGTTCTCCTGTTGGGCGCGCCTATTATCGCGGCGCTGATGGGCTCCTCCCTGCTTTCCTTTGCGCTGTACAGCCCCCGGGATCTCCAGGTGGTGGCCCAGACCCTTTTCACCGCCAACAGCTCCTTTTCCCTGCTGGCTATTCCCCTGTTCGTGCTGGCCGGCGCGCTCATGTCGGGCGGCGGCATCAGCAAGCGGCTGATCGGTCTGTTTGAAAAGCTGGTGGGCTGGATGCCCGGCGGCCTGGCCGTGGTGGCGGTGTTGGCCTGTGCCTTCTTCGGCGCCCTGTCCGGCTCCGCCCCCGCCACGGTGGCCGCCATCGGAGGGATCATGATCCCGGCCATGAAGGAGCGTCGCTACGACGTGCCCTGGACCTCCTGTCTTCTGGCCTCCAGCGGTTCGCTGGGCGCCATCATTCCCCCCAGCATCCCCATGGTGCTCTACGGCGTGCTTGCCAAGACCTCCGTATCCGCTCTGTTCTGCGCGGGCATCGTTCCCGGCCTGGTCATCGCCGCGGGGTACTGCCTCTACAGCGTCTACTACAGTAAAAAGAACAACATTGAGGTCATGCCCAAGGCCTCCGCCCAGGAGATCGGCCACGCCTTTGTAGACGCCATCTGGGCGTTGTGTATGCCCATCATCATTCTGGGCGGTATTTACGGCGGCTTTTTTACCCCCACCGAGGCGGCGGCCGTGGCCGTGGTATATGGTCTGGTGGTCGGACTGTTCGTCTACCGGGAGCTGTCCTTCAAGGCGCTGCCCAAGCTGTTTGCCGGCGCGGCAAAAACCTCGGCGGCCGTGCTTATGATCATCACCACAGCGTCCACCTTCGCCACTGTACTTACCCGCAACAACGTCCCCACCATGATCGGCCAAGTAATCACCTCCGTGGCCAAAACCCCCTTTATGTTCTACGCCATCTTCAGCGTGTTCATGCTGATCCTGGGCATGTTCATGTCCGTATCCCCCGCGCTGGTCATCCTCACTCCCATTCTGGCCCCCGCCGCCATCCAGATTGGCATCGACCCCGTCCATTTCGGCGTGGTGTTCGTCACCTGGATGTGCATCGGTACGGTGACGCCCCCCTTTGGTTCCGACCTGTTTATCGCCTGTGGGATCGCAAAGATCGGCGCCGCTTCCGCCTTCAAAAAGGTTTGGCCTTTTGTCTTTATTTATGTGCTGGCGGTCGTTCTCATCATGCTCTTCCCCGATCTGGTGCTCTTCCTGCCCCGGGCTCTTAAGCTGATAAACTGACCTCAATAAAACTCGGAACGACGGAACCGGAAAGAAACGTCTTTCCGGTTCCGTCCTTTTGAACGCCATCGACCAGGCCAAGATTTTGCATTCCGCCTTGAAAATGAATAAAACTCATGCTATGATTACATTTAAGAACAAAAGGAGGGGATCAGGTGAAAGTCGCTCAGAAGCAGGCCAAGCGGCGCCAGGAGATCGCCCAGGCAGTTACCGAGGTCTTGCGTACCGCCCATGTCGATTCCCTCACCGTGGATGATATCTGTAACGCCGCCGGCATTGCGAAAGGCACCTTTTATCACTATTTCACCAGTAAAGAGCAGCTCTGGAACGTCATCAGTTACCCCATTGACGACTTTTTCCATAGTCTTCACGAAGAGCTGCTCTCTTACGACGACTTTGAAGAGGCCATTGCCCAATATGCCAAAAATTATGCCATCTATGTGACCACCAGCGGCATCAGCACCTGTCGTACCGTGATCCAATCCATCATCAGCAGCAACAACTCCAGCTTTGTGGATTCCACCCGCACCGTCAACCACATTTTGGTGGAGATCATTCAAAAGGGCTTCCGGGAAAAGCAAATCGACCAGCGCTACAGCGTGGAGGAGATCGCGGAGATGCTGCTGCTCACTTGCCGGGGCTATATTCTGGATTGCTGCGGCGCCAATCGGACGGTCGATCTGGAAGAGCGCATGGCCACCCACCTCCGCCTGCTGGCCCACGCCTTTCGCGCCGAGACAAGCGGGATGTGAGCGTATGCCGAAACCACGGACAGAGACCGGAGAAAAGAATCTGATCGGCCAGCGTCTCAAAACTCTGCGTAAAGACAGGGGCTGGTCACAACGGGATCTGGCATATCAGCTCCAACTCATCGGTATGGATATGGATAAGAACGTCATTACCCGTATTGAGACAAGCAAAAGATATGTGACAGATTTGGAGATACGGGCAATCGCCAGGCTCTTCAACGTCAGCTACCAGTATCTTATTGATGGGGAGGAATAGAATCCGCCCCATCGTCACAGGCGGTGAGCTTATGGGACATCTCCGGACAACGGACGGAAGCAAAAATTTATCGGGGGTTCGTATTCGCGCCCTGCGGGAAGGCGCCGGGATGTCTCAGGAACAGTTGATGGCAAAACTCCAGCTTATGGGCATGGACGCCGAACGAGGCGTTATCAAACGCATTGAAAATGGAGACAGAGCCGTCAGCGATTTGGAGCTTCAGCTTTTCGCCAGGCTCTTCAACGTCAGCTATCAATATCTCATCGACGGCAAAGGACAGGGCCGCTCTTTCTGAAGAGCGGCCCTGTCCTTTTATTTCCCGGGAAAAACTTATAGAGCCGGTCTTACCCCTCCAAATATCTTGTTAAAATTATAACAATTTTCTTGACTTCACGGATATCTGCCTATATAATGGTACGTGTTGGAAATATCTTTCCCGAGGCGATTACAAAGAGGAGGAGCTATCATGAAGAAACGTACCCTTGCCCTGACCCTGGCGCTCACCATGGTCCTGACCGCTTGTTCCGGCAAACCCCAAAGCACGCCGGAGCCCACCCCGGATCCCGTCCCCACCCCCACCGCTGAACCCGCCCCCGCCTATGACGAGGAGAAGACGGCCGACGTCATTGTGGTGGGCGCCGGCGGCGGTGGACTGGCCGCCGCCATTGCCGCGGCGGAGGCAGGCGCCAAGAGCGTCATCGTGGTGGAGAAGCTGGGTAAGACCGGCGGCTCCCTCAACTTCACCAGCGGCTCCATGTCCGGCGCCGAGACTGTCATCCAGGAGCTGGACGGCATTGAAGACACCAAGGAATCCTACATTGAGGATATCCTCTCCAACGGCGCCCAGCTGGGCGACCGGGAGATGATCGAGGCCTTCGTGGATGAAGATGTGGACGCCATTCAGTGGCTGTGGGACAACGGCCTGAGCGAATACACCTTCACCGAGCAGGGCGGAAAAAAGAGCGTCTTCGCTCCCGAGCACCAGCTCTATTCCATCCAGCGCACCTATAAGCCCCGGGCTATGGACTCCGCCAACTATAAGTCCGCCGCCCATGAGATCCTGGACAAGGTGATGGCCACCTACGACAACATCACTGTGGATCTCTACACCGAGGTCACCGAGCTCCAGGGCAATGAGAAGGGCCAGGTCCTCACCGCCATCGCCGTCAACAGCGACTCCGGCAAGACCGTCCGCTACAATGCCAACAAGGGTATCATCATGTGCACCGGCGGCTACTCCGGCAACCCCACCATAATGGGCAAGTACGCCGAGAACGGTGAAAACTACCTGGTGGGCGGCGCCGACAGCGCCGACGGCAGAGGTATCCGCCTCATGCAGCTGGTGGGCGCCAAGGTAGACGAGGACACCCTGCACTACATCCCCTCCTTCCCCATGGGTCTGGAGTACGCCCCCGGCAAGGGACGCATCGGCGACATCTATATGTGGAAGGCCGGCGGCATCTGTGTGAATCAGAACGGCGAGCGCTTTGTGGATGAGACCCTGGACGAGGTGGTGCCCCGGGAGACCGCTCTGGAGGAGCAGCCCGGCGCCGTGCAGTACAACATCTACACCGATAAGATCATCGAGGATCTGAAGGCCAACAACGCCGCCGGTATGTACCAGGCCTTCTATGAGCCCGACGACGGGGTGGGCCACAAGCTGATCGTGGAGGCCTCCTCCATTGAGGAGCTGGCCGGCAAGATCAACGTCCCCGCCGACGCGCTGAAGAAAACGGTGGAGACCTACAACGCCGCTGTGGACTCCAAGGGCACCGACGAGTTTGGCCGTGACTTCAGCGGCAATAATCTGAATTCTTACAGCGTGGCCATCAACAAGATCGAGGGCGATAAGTATTACGCCTGTCCCATCAAGGCTCTGGTGGTCATGACCCTGGGCGGCGTCTCCACCAACACCGACGCCCAGGTCCTGAACGAGGCCGGTCAGCCCATCCCCGGCCTGTATGCCGCCGGCGAGGTGGTGGGCGGCATCTGGGGCAAGTACGTCTCCGGCGGCACCGGAGTCATGGGCCCCATCGTCTTTGGCCGCATCGCCGGCCGGAACGTGATGGAGAAGCCCCTGGGCGAGGGCGAGGCCGTCAAGGCCGCCTCCTTCGTGCTCAGCGAGGATCTCTTCCCCTCCAAGAAGGCCGACACCGAGACCTATGACATGTCCGGTCTGAAGGACGGCGAATACACCGCCACCGTGGACGGCCAGAACGGCCCCATGGAGGTCAGGGTCACCGTGGCCGGCGGCAAGCTCAGCGACGTGACCGTTGTCAGCCACAACGAGACCGAGGGCATCGCCGGCCCCGCCCTGGAGAAGATCCCCGCCGCCATGGTGGCCTCCAACAGCCCCATTGTGGACGGCGTCACCGGGGCCACCCTCACCAGCGGCCGGATCCGGGAGGCTGTGAAGGCCTGTCTGGACAACGCGAAGTGATCTTTCAAGTCATTTCTATAAAATCAACCACTCCCCCCATGAGGCTCTCATGGGGGGAGTGGTTTTTCACGGGGCCGCAAAGGCCTGACGGAGGCTCCCCACCGCCTGGGGGGCCTCCCGGGCGGGAAGGGCGGCAAAGCCCAGCACCAGAGTGCCGGGGCGGGGGACGGAGCCCATACAGTACTCGCTCATGCCCCGCAGCTGAAAGCCGGCCCGGCGGGCCCTCGCCGTCAGGTCGGTCTCCTCCCGGCCCGGGAGTGTGAAGAGCAGGTGGAGCCCCGCGTCCGCACCCCGCACCTCCCCCCAGCTCTCCAGCTCATGGACCAGGGCGTCCCGCCGGCTTCGGTAGAGCCCTCCCACCCGGCGCAGGTGACGACTGTACGCCCCCGAGGCCAGGAACCGGCGCAGAGTCTCCTGCTCAAACCGGGAGACGGTGGAGGAGGCATGTCCAAATTTGGTCTGATAGCGCTCCGCCAAAGTGGGGGGAAGAATGAGATAGGCCACCCGGATGGAGGGGGCCAGGGTGCGGGAAAAGGTGCCGGCGTAGATCACCCGCTCCCCCCCATCCTGACCCTGCATGGCGGGAATGGGGCGGGAGGTGTAGCGAAACTCCACGTCGTAGTCGTCCTCGATGAGATAACGCCCCGGCCGGGCATAGGCCCAGCGCAGCAGCTCGCCCCGCCGGGCCGCGGGGGTGGTGACCCCGGTGGGGAACTGGTGGGAGGGGGTGACATAGGCCAGCTTGGCCCCCGAGGCCTCCAAAGCCTCCACCCGCATCCCCTGAGCGTCCATCTCCACCGGCACATAGCTCCGGCCCAGGTTGTCCAGCAGCCGCCGCAGGGCGGTGTGGCCGGGATCCTCCAGGGCGAAGACCTCCCGGGGGAAGAGTTGAAGGAGTACCCACATCAAGGCCTCCAGCCCCGCCCCGATGACCACCTGCTCCGGGGTACAGTTCACCCCCCGGTACTGGTGGAGAAAGCCGGCCAGCGCCCCCCGGAGCTGCCAGTCCCCCTGGCTCTCCCCCCGCTGGAGCAGGTCGGGATTTTCGTAGACCGCCTCCTTGGTGAGCCTGGCCCAGGTGGCATAGGGAAACACCGAGGTGTCCACCGCCGAGGTGGAAAAGCGCTGATCCAGTCTCGGCTCCTCCCGCCGGGGAGGGGGCGCCGGGGGCGGCGGCTCGGTGGGCAGCAGGGTGAGTGCCGGAGTGACCCGGTAGCCGCTGCGGGGCCGGGGCTCCAGATAGCCCTCCGCCGTCAGCAGTCCGTAGGCACGCTCCACCGTGGTCAGACTCAGCCCCAGATGCTCCGCCAAAGCCCGCTTGGAGGGGAGCTTTTCCCCCGCCGGGAGGGCGCCCGAGCGGATCTGGGCAATGATATAGCGGTAGAGCTGGTCGTAGAGCGGGGTGTCGTTTTGGAAGACAGGGGTCAGCTCCGTCATGGTTTTCCTCCCATCTGACCCCTTAAAAAAGTTTAAATCTGGATATTTGAAAAGGGCCAGTTTTTGCTATCATAGTACCAGAACCCAAAGAGAGCGTCAAGAGGGGGTATTTTTATGACAAGGGGCAACGACAAAGTCCACCGGATGGTTCTGGCCGCTATCTTTGCCGCGGCCGTCGCCGTCACCACCGCCTATGTGCTCCATATCCCCCTGCCCACCGGCGGCTATGTCCATGTGGGAGACGCCCTCATCTATTTGGGGGCCTGCCTGCTGCCTCTGCCCTGGGCCATGGCGGCGGGGGCGGTGGGGGGTGCCCTGGCCGACCTGCTCACCGCCCCCATGTGGGCCCTGCCCACCTTCTTCATCAAGGCGGTGATCTGCCTGCCCTTTACAGGAAAGCATGAGCGCATTCTCTGCCCCCGGAATGCCCTGGCGGTGGTGATCTCCGGTCTGGTCTCCCCCACCCTCTACGCCCTGGCAAACGTGCTCTTCACCGGCACCTGGGAGGCCTTTCTGCCCCAGTTCATCGGTACGCTGATCCAGGCCGTGGGCAGCGCCGCGGTATTTCTGATCCTGGCCTGGGGCTTTGACCGGGCGGGGCTGAAACGGCGCATGGGACAGTAAGGCACTTGCAAAGCCGGTAAAAAAAGGGTATGATGGCTCTGACGGCCCCATTTTGTATTTGAGGTAAGGTCTATGCGTTTCTTTGATACCCACGCCCGCGTCCTCACAAGCTCCACATCCCTTGCCCCGGCATAAATGCCAGGGCAAGGTCGTTACGCTGTTCGTCCTTTCCCCACGATCCGCATTGCGGATCGCGGGGGCCCCATTTTGTATTTGAGGTAAGGTCTATGCGTTTCTTTGATACCCACGCCCATTATTATGATGAAAAATTTGACTCAGACCGGAAGGCCGTCCTGGCCGCCCTCCCCGCCAGGGGGGTGGAGCGGGTGGTGTGCCCGGGCTGCGACCTGGCCTCCTCCCGGCAGAGCCTGACGCTGGCCGAGGAGTTTTCCTTTCTCTATTTCGCCGCGGGGCTCCATCCGGAGAATCTGGAGGGGGCGGAGCTCTCCGACCTGGAGCAGGTGAAGGCCCTGTGCGCCCACCCAAAATGCGTGGCGGTGGGCGAGATCGGCCTGGACTACTACTGGGTAAAGACCCCCGAAGAGCGAGCGCGCTCCCGGGCCTTCTTTGACGCCCAGCTCTCCCTCTCGGAGGAGCTGGAGCTGCCCGCCATCGTTCACGACCGGGACGCCCACAGGGACACGGTGGACATTGTCCGCGCCCACCCCAAGGCCCGGGGGGTGTTCCACTGCTGCGCCCTCTCCGCCGAGGACGCGGTGGAAGTGGTAAAGCTGGGCTGGCACGTCTCCTTCACCGGCAATGTGACCTTCCAAAAGGCCCGCCGGGCCCTGGAGGTCATAGCGGCAGTCCCCCTGGAGCGGATCATGATCGAGACCGACGCCCCCTATATGGCCCCCGAGCCCTTCCGGGGCTGCCGGTGCGATTCAGGCTATGTCTATCGGGTGGCGGAGACCGTCGCCCAAATCAAGGGACTTCCCACCGAAGCCGTGGCGGAAACCACCTATCAGAACGGACTGAAATTTTTTGGATTGGAGGACACTTCTCTATGATGACCATCTCCTATGAGTACGAGGGCTCCCTCTACGTGAACCTGACCAACAAGTGCGACTGCGCCTGCGTGTTCTGCCTGCGCCACAACGGCCACAACGGCAGCATCTACGCCGACGACCTGTGGCTGGAGCACGAGCCCACCCGCCAGGAGGCCCTGGAGGATCTGCTCTCCCGGGACATGAGCCAGTACCGGGAGCTGGTGTTCTGCGGCTTTGGAGAGCCCATGTTCCGCTGGGACGACGACGCCTGGCTCATCGACGAGCTCAAGGCCCGGGGGGTGAAGCTCCCCCCGGTGCGCATCAACACCAACGGCCACGCCAACCGGATCCTGGGCCGGGACGTCACCCCCGAGCTCAAGGGGCGGGTGGACGTGATCTCCGTCTCCCTTAACGGCGCTGACGAGGCGGAATACACCGCCGTCACCCAGCCCTCCACCGGGGCCCAGGGCTGGACGGACATGCTGGAATTTACCCGGCTGGCCTCCCAATACGTGCCCACGGTGATGATGACCATTGTCAACAAGGACAAGACCCCCGAGGACATTGAGGCCTGCCGGGCTCTGGCCGAGGGCCTGGGGGCCAAGCTGCGGGTGCGGGAGTATATTCCGGACTGAACCGCAAAAACCAAGCGGAGGGACTTCTTTTGAAGTCCCTCCGCTCATTTTTTGCTCTATATGTCCGCTAGCTACATGGGCCTCAGGTTTTGATCCAGCCGCTCTACCATCCAGGCCAGGCGTTTTTCCCGGCCGGCGTCGGTCCTGGCGTCAAAGTACGCCCGGGCGTAGGTCTTCTTCACCGACGCAGGCATGGCCCGAAAGTTGGTTCCGGCGAGCTCATGTCCCTCCAGCAGGGCGGAGATCTGATCCACCTGTTCCTGGGTCAAGGCCATCAGGTCGGGCGCGTCCCATTGACCGTTCCTTTTGGCCTCCTCGATTTTCCTCCTGCCGGGATCGGTCATCCGCCCCTGCTGCTCCAGCCGCCTGACCAGCGCCTTATTTTTCTCCGACCACTTGCTCTTTGCCCGGCGCTGGGAAAAGTATTTCTGATAGGTCTTCTCATCCACCCTTCGCATCTGACCGTCGATCCACCCAAAGCAGAGAGCCTCCTCCAGCGCCTCCCCCGCCTTAATGGTCTCCGGCCCGCCGGACTTGCCAAAGACGAGCCACACACCGTCCTCAGACAGGCAGTGCTCCCCCAGCCATAGCCGAAACTCCTCCCGACCGGAAAATTGCAAAGTATCCGCCATTGTAAACAGTCGGATCTCAGGAGCAGTGGGCGGTGCGGGCAATGATGATGTCCTGCACGCCCTTGTCCAGCTCGGTAAAGTAGGCCATGTAGCCCGCCACACGAACCACCAGATCCCGGTAGTCCTCAGGATGCACCTGGGCGGCCCGGAGGGTGGCGTCGTCTACCACATTGATCTGGATGTGCTCGCCGCCCTCCATAAACTCCTTGACCACGCCGCCGATGATCTGCACGCCGCTCTCTCCCGCCACGCCCCGGGGGTCAAAGCGCAGGTTGTAGAGCACGCCGCCGTGGCAGACCTTTTGATTCAGATGGGCCACGGAATTGGCCGCGGCGGTGGGGCCGCTCACGTCCCGGCCCATAGCGGGAGAGGCGTTATCACTGAGGGCCGTGAACGCCTTGCGTCCGTCAGGGGTAGCCCCCACATGCTCGCCCAGGGTCACATTGTAGGTCTGGGACAGGTTGCCGGGGGAGAAGTAGCCGCCCCGGGCGTCCTTGATCTTGCACACGTGGGTCACGCCAGCCTCCACAATGTCGGAGACGATCTTGTCCACCTCGGGGATGTCGTTGCCGAACTTGGGACACTTGTTGACCAGCATCTGACGAATATCCTCGGCGCCCTCAAAGTTGGTGTCACACAGGTGGATCATCTGCTCCATGGTCAGCAGCTTTTTCTGGAACACCGCATAGTCGATGGCGGCGATGGAGTCGCCCACCGTGGCGGGACCGCAGATAAACGTATTCACATAGCAGTGGACTGGGCCGCCCTCCTGAATGGACTTGCCCTTCTCAATACAGCCGTCGATGAGAGAGGAGGCGTAGATGGCGGGCAGGTTGGTCTGGATGGACTGGGAGATACAGTGCTCACGGGTCAGCAGCTCCCAGGCGTAGCAAACCTGTTTCTTCACCGCCTCCACCAGATCCTCTTTACAGGTGAAGGTAGTGGGGTCGCCGGTCTCCAGGCCAAGCTTCATGCCGGTGACCGGATCAACGCCGTTGTGAAGGGCCATCTCCAGGCACTTGGGGGCGCTGACATAGCCGCCCACAGGGCTGCCGTCGGTGTTGCCCATGCCGGGGTGGGGCTCGATGCAGCCGATGATGACCCAATTGCGGGCCTCCTCCAGAGAGCCGCCCTTATCCAGCACCTGCTCCATGGCCACCTTATCGCTGAAGAAGGCGGGATTTGCCTGGCCGTCCTGCACCATTTCGATCCCCTTGCGGAACAGGGCCTCCGGCGTGCCGTCATGGACGCGCATGGCCACAGCGGGCTGGGCCAGCTTGACCTCGCTGGCGGCGTCCAGCACCAGATAAGAAAGGTCGTTTGTCACATCGTCACCGTTGGCGTCCACGCCGCCAATCATCAGGATCTGCCACATGGGATAGCCCGCATCGGCACGGCTGTAGTAGTTATCGCTCATGTTGACGATGGCGGTGACCTTGATAAACAGCAGCTCCAGCAGCTCCTTGGCCTCCTCGTCGGTAATGAGCCCCCTGGCCTTATCGGCCTCCAGGTAATGGCCCAGGTTCACGTCAAAACGGCCCAGGCCGGTGGCGTAGGAGTTGGCCTCCACATTCAGCCCCATCTCAATGAACCATTGGAACTGCAGGGCCTCGCGGAAGGTCTCCGGGGGATTCTCCGGTACCTTGCGGCAGATGCCGGCAACCTGCCGCAGCTCCTGTGCGCGCACCGGGTCGGCGCAGCCGGCGGCCTGGCGGTCGGCCTCGTCCGCCAGGCGGTGGGCATAGCCGATAAAGGCCTCCAGTACGATAATCGTGGCCTCCCAGTACTCCACCTGATGGATCTTTTCCACCGTCATTCCAGTGGAGGCCGCCTCTTCGATCAGAGCCTTGCAGCGGTCGATCTGGGCACGGAAGCCGCCCTTCATCATCCGCTGATAGTTGGGATGTACGTGGCCCGACACGCTGCCCTTGTTGCCCGACTTATAGACCCCGGCATTCTCATGATCCAGCAGATACTGGGGAATGTGAGACAGGGTCAGCTCCTCAGTGGCCTTGCCGTCCCAGTAGTGGAGCAGCTCCACCGCCTCGGCTACCTCCTCAGGGGAGATCTCAAAAGGATCATGGGGCCGCTCAGAGATCATAGGCAGGGTCTCATAGAGCCACAGCTTGCCCGAAGCATACTCCGGGAAGATGTCCGCCGCCCGAACCTTCTCGGTGACGGTGCCCACCAGCAGCTCGCCGTCATAGATCTTCACGCTCTTATGCTGGAATACGTACTCCAGGATCTTGGCCCGGTAAATGGGGGTGGGGGCGCCGGAGAACATCTTGGCCGCCTCCGTCTCCAGGCGAAGCCGCTCTATACTCAGGGCGGGCTTTACGCCCAGCAGCTGCTTACGCAATTTTTGCACTCGTTCCGTCATCGTAGTCTCCTCCAATCACATCAAATGGTCTATTCAGCGCACGTGGCGCTGCTCCATAGGAATGTCAAGCGGTCTTCCGCCTGTCCAGCCGCCGTCCACATAGATCACCTGGCCGGTGACATAGTTGGAGGCGGAGGTGGACAGATAAATAGCCAGTCCCAAAAAATCGCTGGGCTCGGCAATGCGTCCCGCGGGATGCTGCTCAATAATACGCTGATAGGTGTCCCCCTGGAAGCCCTCCAGCATGGGAGTATAGACCCAGGTAGGCGCGATACAATTAACGTCGATGTTATACTTTGCCCAGGTCACCGCCAAGGAGCGGGTAAGCTGATGAACCGCGGCCTTGGAGCACTCATAGGGCATGGACAGATAGGTGTGGCAGTAAGCCCCCGCAATGGAGCCGATGTTGATGATCTTGCCGCCTCCCTGTTCCATCATCACCTTCCCCACCTCCCGGCAGATGAAGATTGTGCCGTTGAGGTTCACATCCACCACCTGGCGGACTACCTCAGGGGGATAGTTCTCCGGCTCGGAGTGGGCGCCGATCCCGGCTGTGTTGACAAGCACGTCGATCCGTCCATACTTGCCGGCAATGGCCGCCACCACCGCGCGCACCTGCGCGTCGTCGGTGACGTCCAGCTGGTAAATATCACAGGAAAGGCCCTCCTGCTTCATCTCGGCCTGAACCTTCTCCGCCTTACCCAAGGTGGTGTTGGTAAAAATGACCCGGGCGCCGTTCATGGCCATTCCCCGTCCGATATAGGCTCCCAGCCCGCCGGCTCCCACCACCAGCACTACCTTTCCCTCCAGGGAAAACAGCTCGCTGATCTTGCTGGTATTCACAACCTCGCTCAAGGTGTCCGCCTCCTTTTACTGGATCTCTTCCCCCAGGATATCAGTCCTGATCCCATGCTCCTGAAACAGCTTGCGTATCTCATGGAGCCGGGCGCTGTCGGGGGGTGCGAAATTTTCATAGTCCTGACCCAGGCTCTTGTATTTGGATATCCCCAATTCATGGTATGGGAAGAGCGTCACGTAGGTCAGGCGGTGCTCTTCGTAAAACTCGGCGGTACGCCGAATGATGTCCTCGGTATCGTTGAGCCCCTGGATCAGGGGCATCCGCATCCAGATCTTTCCGTTAATCTCCGGGGCGTCCGCCAGCCGGATCAGATTTTCCAGGATCAGCTTGTTGGAGCGTCCGGTGGCCCTCTGATGCACCTGGTCGTCGATGGACTTCATGTCATAGAGGATATAGTCGGCCTTTTGGGCCATACGGTACAGCCGGCCTCCGTCGCCAAAGCCACAGGTATCCAGCGCCACGCCGATCCCCTCGTCTCTGGCCGCGTCCAGCAGAGCCTCGGCAAAGTCACACTGCATGAGCAGCTCTCCGCCGCTGATGGTCATGCCGCCGCCGGTACGCTCATAGTAGCCCTTATCCTGCCGAACCAGCGTGATGACCTGCTCCACCGTCATCTCCTCGCCCGCCAGGCGCAACGCCTCGCTGTAGCAATGCTCCACACAGGAATAGCAGCGCCTGCACCGTTCAGGGTCAATTTCCACCCGCTGCCCCAGGTGCCGCAGCGCTCCGGTGGAACAGGCTTTGACGCAGTTGCCGCAGCCGATGCACTTCTGGGCAGTAAATAGAAACTGCCGCTCCCGCTCAAGCAGCTCTGGATTGTGGCACCAGCGGCACCGCAGGGGGCACCCCTTTAAAAAGACCGACGTCCGGATCCCCGGCCCGTCAGAGGTGGAGTATTTTTGTATGCCCCCCACGCAGCCTGTCAACTGCTTCATGCCAACCTTTTCCTCCATGCGTCCTCTCATGCTGTTTTTACTATAATTTTAGTCCGGACAAAAGTCAATTTTCTTTTTCAAAAATGAGATATTGTGATAGTTCGCCCATCTTTTTTTCATTTTCATGAAAAAAAGATCAGGTTCTCAGGCCGGAGGAGTAAAACCACAGGCTCACGCAGGGCCCCTCGTCCCGCCGGCGAAAGCTGTGGGCGGCGTGGGGCGGAATAAAGAGGCAGTCCCCTTCCTCCATCTCATAGCCCTCATCCTCCATCACCAGCTCCATACGCCCGGAGATCAGATAGCACAGGATCCCCCGGCTGTCTCCGGCAGGCACCTTGATCCAGTCCCGAAACGCCGGATCCATCGTATAGCAGGTGCAGCGGTAGAGATCATTCTCCACCGCCACGTTTTCCAAAACCCCGTCCTGCTGGGCGTAGATCCGGCGGCGCTCTCCTTTCCTCACCAGGGGAGAGGGGCTCCGATCCGCCTTCAAAAGCTCTACGATGTCCACCCGCAGCGCGTTGCAGAGGATATCCAGGGTGGCAATGGTAGGGCTGGCGGCGTCCCGTTCAATGTTGCTGAGGTATCCCACCGAAAGATTGGTCTTTTGCGAGAGCTCCTGAAGGGTATACCCAAAGCGCTTTCGATGCTGCCTGAGCTTTTCTCCAAGCATACCGCTATTTTCCCCTTTCCTCTTCAGCTATGGGCCGCCGCTCCCCTCAGCTGTCCTGATACTCAAATACCCGGCTCACGCTCCAGCCGCCATCTACCAGGAAGGTCTGCCCAGTGACATAGCTGCTGGCCGCGCTGGCCAGGAAGAAGACCATTCCCAGATAGTCCTCGGCATAGGACACCCGCCCCATGGGGATGGAGGCCGCCGCCTGTTTCATATAGTCCCCGGGCCGCTTGGCCATCATAGGCGTCCAGATCCACACCGGCGCGATGCCGTTGACGGTCACGCCCTTATCCGCCAGGCTCACCGCGAAGTTCTTGGTGGCCTGCATCAGCGCCGCCTTGCTGCAGGCATAGGACATCCCGTCTACACAGTTGACGGAAAAGGCGTCGATGCTGTTGATGTTGATGATGCGGCCGAACCCGTTGCGTACCATCACCTCACTGACGGTCTTGTCGATGTGGATGCTGCCCAGCAGATTGGTCTGGAGGGTATCCTTGAGCTCCTCCTCATCGGGATCCAGCGTATCGCAGGTTCGGGCCACCGCCGCGGTATGGATCAAGATATCAATGCGGCCAAAGTCCTTTTCGATCTGCTGGGTGACCCGTTGACAGTCCTCCGCGCTGCGCACATCCAGGGCGTAGCTTCTGCACACACAGCCCTCTTTTGTCAGCTCCGCGCACACCCTGTCGGCCTTTTCCCTGGTGCGGTTGGCCAGAGCCACCCTGGCGCCGTTGTGCGCGAAGGCCGCGGCAAAGCTCTCACCCAAGCCGCCGGCGCCGGTGATAAAGCACACCCGATCCTTCACGCTGAACAGCTCCGGGATCCGGTCGCTGGGGATCACATTATGAAGCTCCATACTTCTCCTCCTGAAAAATTATTCTGCCTGTTCTCCGCCCTTTGCGCCCACACCGAACCAAAAAGCCAGCCCCCCGCCCAGCGGAAGCAAAGAGAGGGCAAGAAACACGGCGGGCAGCGGAAGCCAAACGCTCAAAAGGCTGGCCGCCAGGCTGCCAAAGACCATAGACGCGCTCAGGCTTACAGATGAGGTGAACAGCTGGGCCGTGGCGGTGTAGCGCTCCTCCACATGGTCGGCGGTATAGCTCTGCAGACAGGGAACCAAAGTGCCGAAGGCCAGGCCCTGGAGCAGCATGGCCAGAATGGCGCAGGTGTAATTGGGGGAGAGCCCCACCAGCGCACACTGAAGGCCGTGGGCAAACAGGCTGACGGTGAACAGCTTTCGGAAGGAAACCCGTTTCAGCATCCGCCCGGACAAAAACATAAAGGGCACCTCGGCAATGGCATAGGTAAAATTGCCCACCCCCACCACCGAGGCGCTGGCCCCCAGGGTGGCCAGATAGGCGGAAAAGTAGGCGTTGATCCCGGCCACCCCCGCCATGGCGAAAAAGCCGCTGAGAACCACGATCATATACTCCCGCTGTCCTGTCAGCACCCGCAGCCCCTCCCACAGACTTGGTCTGGCCTCGTCCCTGGTCTCCCGGGCCGAGGCTCTGGGGGTGGGGATGGTGAAGGAGACTGCGGCGCAGCACAGTCCGCACAGAGCCATGCCGCCGATCAGACCGGAATAGCCCAGACTCTGAAGCGCCCGGCCCAGCACCACCGACATCACCGCGAAGGCCAGACTGCCGCAGCTGCGGGACATGCCGTAATTGATCCCCCAGCCCTGGGCATTCAGACCGGAGACCCAGCCGTTGCCCATGTTCTGAATGCAGTTGATCAGCATACCAGAGGCCGCCGCGCACACCGCCAGCTCCCCCAGACTGTTCGAGCGGATGAGCCAGCCGTACAGCAGGGGCATGGCCGCACCGCTGAGCAGGTAAAACACCCGATGACAGCGCCAGCGGTCACACATCAGCCCCCACACCGGCTGTACCAGCGTGCTGGAGCAGGATACCAGCGCCCCCAAAAGGCCGATCAGAAACTCAGGCAGGCCCTTTTGCAGCAGAATGTAGGAGAAAAACGAGGTTCCGGCATAGGCAGCGAAAAAGCTGCCCTGAAGGGCGGCAAAACGCCGATCCAGGCTTTTGCCCGCCCTGGCCGGGCTCCGGAGGGTATTCTCCTCTCTCATCCCAGCAGGGAGGGGAAGAAGGTAGCGATGGCGGGCACGTAGGTCACCAAAATCAGGGCGGGCAGCCATACCCAGAATATGAGCTGGAAGGTGGGCTTGAGCACATCGGCTACATCGGTGTTGCTCAGACGGGCGCCCAGGTACATCAGCGGCGCGCAGGGGGGCGTCACACAGCCCAGGCTGATGTTCACCGCCACAATGGCGGCAAAGTGGATGGGAGAGACTCCCACGGACTGCACCACAGGCAGCAGGATGGGCACACACAGCAGAGTGGCGCTGGTGTCGTCCATCAGCATACCGATGATGATCATGAAGATATTGACGATGGCCAGCACGGCCACCCGGCTGGTGGCCACGGAGCCCAGGGCGTCCATGATCATGGAGGGCACATCCTCCATGACGAAAATACGGCTGAGCATCATCACGGTAAAGAGCATGACCATGATCACGCCGATGGTGTTGGCGCTGGAGATGAGCACGTCCTTGATCTTGCCCCAGGTCAATGTCCGGTAGATGAAAAGGCCCACCAGCAGCGCGTAGACCAGGGAGACGGCGGCGGACTCGGTGGCGGTCATAATGCCGGAGTAGATCCCCCCCAGGATAATGATGGGGAAGATAATGGCGGGGATAAACTTTACAAGCCGCACCTTAAACTCCCGCTTAAACTCGGTTTTCGGCAGCTTCTGGGCCACCTCCATCCCCTCGTCCTTGCGTACCATAAAGAAATAGGCCACACAAAACATCACCGTCATCAGAAGACCGGGGCCCAGCACCGCCAGGAAGCACTTGAGCACAGACTCCTTGGCCAGCCACGCGTACATGATCATCAGGGAGCTGGGAGGGATCAGTCCGCCCAGCAGACAGCTGCTGGAGATGAGAGCGGCGGACTTTCCCTTGCTGTAGCCCGCCTCCTCCATCCGGGGCCACATAATGGAGCCGATCACGGACATGGTGGCACAGGCCGAGCCGGTGACCGAGCCAAACAGGGCGCAGGCAATGACCGCCACCATGCCCAGAGAGCCCTTTACCCTGCCCACCAGCAGGTTGACAAAGTTCACCAGATGGGCGCCCAGGTCGCTGCGCTCGATGATCCCTCCGGCGATGATGAACAGGGGGATGGCCAACAGCACAAAGTTACTGGTCTTGGAGTAGGCGTAGGGCACCAGAAAATCCAGCGAGTAGCCGCAGGAAAACACCAGGAAAAGGGTGGTGCCGAAGAAGGCGGCGGGGACGGGAATGCCCACCATGAGCAGAAGGATCAGCAGCACGATGGCGATCATAACGGGGGTACTCATACCTGCGCCTCCTCTCCGGCGTCTTTATAACGGTGGAACTTCTGAAAATACCTCACACAGTGGGCCAGAGCGTAGAAGGACATCAAAAACAGACCGACCAGAATGATGGTATACACGATCCACATGGGCAGCTTCAGTCCCGTGGTTCGGCTCCCCTCTCCCAGCACAAAGATCATCTCCTGGGTGGAAAGTACCGCGCAGATACCGATGAGCACCGCGTCCACAAGGTTCTGGAAGGAGCGTAGCAGCAGCATCTTCCTCTGATCCTTGATAAAAAGGCTCATCACGTCGGCGGTGATCTGGGTTTCCTCCTTGCTGCCCAACGCACCGCCGATAAAGTAGATCCCAAAGGCGAAGAGCATAATCAGCTCCTCCATGCCCGGAACGCTCACCTTGAAGATCCGGCGCATGGGCACGGTGATGAACACCAAAAGCACCATGGCGATACAGCAGGTCACCACCACAAAGTGCTCCGCCTTCAGCAGCTTTTCGCCAAAGGACTTCACAAAGTTTTTCATTGGGCTTTCCTCCCTGAACGCAGGGGACGAATCAGGAACATCCCTCCCGATTCGTCCCCTTGTTTTCATATCTGTTCCTCAGCTGAAACGGCGGGAGCTCACTTGGAGAGGCTCTCGATCAGACCGTCAAAGACCTCGTCGTTGCCCATGCTGTCCCGCAGCTTGGGCCAGACCTCCTCGCGGCACTTCGCACCAAACTCCTCCAGCACGGCGTCGTCAGGCTTAATGACCTCAATGCCGTAATCGGCCATCTTCTGGAGATATTCGCTCTCGGTCTTCTCTCCCTGGGCCACGCTCTCCTCAAACACCCAGGCAGCCGCGTCCTCCAGCGCCTTCTGCTGATTCTCACTCAGCCCCTCGAAGGTCTTCTTGTTGATGCTGATGGTGGCCACCTCAAAGAAATTGTTGATCTGGATATAGTACTTGATCACGTCCCGGAACTGGTCGTAGCAAACCGGGGGATGCCCGCCCACAAAGCCGTCCACCACGCCGGTCTGCACCGAGGTGAAAAGCTCAGACCAGTTGACGGCCTGGACCCGATAGCCCATGGCGGACAAGGGCACGGAAACCGTGTCGGAGTTGGGCACCCGCAACAGGAAGTCGTGATCCACGCCCCACACGTCCCAATCCTTGGGCATCTTGGTGCCCGCCAGGCCGCCAGCGCCCACCAGGTGCAGGCCCAGCATCTTGATGCCCACCTCATCGCACAGTCTTGTCATAGTGTCATTGACATAGGAGCCGGGGGCAAACAGCTCTTTGGCCTCATCCCAGGTGGCGGCCAGATAGGGCATGTTCCAGATGTTCAGCGCCTGACCATAGGTGACGGAGTTGCAGCCGAAGGTCATGTCGATGCTGCCCTTGGACACCTCGTCAAAAACCGTAGTGTAATCGCCCAGAGAGCCGGCGTAGTAAGGCTTGATGGTCAGGGTGCCGTCGGTGGCGTCGTTGACCTTCTCGCAGAACTGGGCCAGGATCTTCGCGGTGGGATGATCCTCGGTATAGTCGCAGTGGATCTTCAGGGTCACGCTCTTGCCGTCGGAGCCGTCCTTTTTGCCATCGGAGCCCTTTTGCCCACCACAGCCGGACAATACGCTCAGCAGCATCGCGCAGCTGAGCACAGACGCCCATATCTTTTTCATCTCTTCTCCTCTTTTCCATCACTTTATTTGTTGTTTGCTTTTTCACTTTGTTGTGATAAAGCGCTTCGGGTGAAAAAACGCGCCTTCAGACGCCTTTGTCTGTCACCGAGACAGCAACCGGAAAGGGTACGAAGACGCATCGTTCTTTCTTGTCAATGCCCGTAAACAACTGTTTGGGTTATTATACTTGTATTCCCGGAAAAAATAAATCTGGAAAATCCAATGGTATCTTATAGGTAAAACCTATAGTTATCCATTTTATATAGAAGATTGGCTCTCTCTGGCCCTTTCAATCTCTTCTTTGCACAATTCTACATAACGCTTTCCGATCTCTGAGAGCTCATGGCCCTTCTTTTTGGTCCAGATAACGGTATTGTCGGAGATATCTACCACCGGAACCGTGGTCAGGCCCAGCTTTCGGAGGGCCTCGGGAATAATACCGCTTCCGATGGAAAAGCAGTCGGTCTCCTGGAGCAGGATGGTCACCGTCCCGTTGTCCTGAACCACCAGCTCCCTGTCCCACTCTCCCACTTCCTCGTCAAACCACTCCTCGGAAAATTGGCGGGGGATCAGAGGCCCCTGGAAAAAGGTACACCGGGGATAGGGCCGCAGCTCCTCTATCTTCAGACTCTGCCGCTTGGCCAGAGGATGGTGGGAGGAGAGAAAGGCGGTGGGGGTAAGAGAGCCCAGCACGTGATATTCCAGCCCATGGTTTTTCAGCTCCCGAAGAATATAGCCCCGGTTGCCCTCCCCATAGTCGTTCAAAATGCCCAGCTCGCTGATCCCACGGGCCACCTCCTCAATCACGTCCAGCTTTCTGCTGTCCAGATGCCGCAGGGTACACTTCCCCTCCAGCTCTCTGGATATCCGGGCGAATACGGCCTCTGTGAAATAGAAGTGGGTAGAGCTCACGGAAAAGCGGTGACACTCCCCCGTGCGCTTTTCATAGCGCCGCTCCAGATAACGCATCTGCTCGAGCACAGACTGGGCGTCGGTGACAAATTCCTCCCCATCCGCCGTCAGGGTCATACCCGAATGGCTACGGGCAAAAATGCTGAAGCCCAGCTCCTGCTCCAGATTCTGGATCATTTCCGACAGGGTGGGCTGGGCCACATAGAGCCTGAGGGCCGCCTGGCTCAGCGAGCCGCACTGGGCCACCGCCAGGACATACTCCAGCTGTTTTACCGTCATTGCCGTTCCTTCCTTTCCCGCTCCGATCCCGGAGTTCTATTGCCTCTCCTCCCGCTCCCTGGCCCGGTCAAAGGCCGCCCTGACAGGGCCGGCGGGAAGTCTGAGGTTGTTGCGCTTTAAGATGTCGGCGATCTCCACCCTGGTCTGCTCCACCTCTCTCCGCAGCTCCTGGGCGGACACGCGCAGGGCGTTGTGGCCCAGAATGATGAACTGCTCGGCGGCGTCCGAGGTGGCCACCCGCACCCTGGCCCCCTCCCTGGAGAGCTGGTAGCTGGCCTTCTCAATATAGCTGTCCGCCGTCTCCGCCTCCTTGGTGTAGACCACGTGGATATTGTGATACTTCACCACGGAGCCTGTGCCCTGGGGGACCTTGTAGGCGTCGAAGACCAGAATGACCCGGTTATTCCGAAAGCCCTGGTAGTTGCTCAGGATATCCATCAGGCTCTTCCGGGCGGCATCCAGATTGTCCCGGGCCAGCGCTTTCAGCTCCTCCCAGGCGAAAAGAATGTTGTAGCCGTCCACCAAAAGATACTCCGGGCCGGTGGGAGCGGGTCTGCCCCTGGGGGGCGAGGGATCCTTCAGCCCGGTGCGGGCAGGCCGGGGCGTCTCCTGAAAGGAGCGGGGCTTTACCGCCCCGTAAGTCCTCTCAAAAATACCCATAAGCTCCCTGTCCGCCTCCAGACCGGCGGAGGGGGCCGTCCGGGGCGGGGAAGCGGATCCTCTCCCCTCGTCAGGCTCCGCCCCGGGCGCTTTTTCCTCTCCCCGCATCAGCGGCAGGTGCATGTGCTCCTCCACCTGATCCCAGGGGACGTTGTAGCCCGCGCCGTGGGCGCAGAACACCGAGCCCGGGGGATCGTCCACGTCCCGCTCCGGGTCGTAGCCCAGCCGGGCGGTCACCTCCGTCTGGCCAGCGCAGGGGCGGTAGCCCCCCGCCGTACAGGTGAGCCTTCCCCGGCCCCTGGTATAGGCCGCCACCTCCTGGGCGTAGTCCTGAAAGCCCTCCACCGGGACAAAGCCGGTGACCACCGCCTCCTCCCCCAGAGTCTCCGGGGGTTGGGTCTCGCCCCCCATGCGCTGCAGGTCGCTGAGGGCCCGGCCCAGATTGCCCCCGGGCAGCTCCAGGCGAAAGGCGTACCAGGGCTCCAGCAGGACGCAGGGGGCCTTCATCAGCCCCTGACGCACCGCCCGGTAGGTGGCCTGGCGGAAGTCGCCCCCCTCGGTGTGCTTTTCATGGGCCCGTCCCGCCACCAGGGTGATGCGCACATCGGTAAGGGCGCTCCCGGTGAGCACCCCCCGGTGGGTCTTCTCCCTCAGATGGGTGAGAATGAGCCGCTGCCAGTTCAGGGCCAGCTGATCCTGGGAGCAGGCGGAGGCCAGCTCCACTCCGCTGCCCCGGGGAAGGGGCTCCAGCAGCAAATGCACCTCGGCATAGTGGCGCAGGGGTTCAAAGTGGCCCACCCCCTCCACCGGGGCCGCCAAAGTCTCCCGATAGACAATGCTGCCGGGCCCGAACTCCACCTCCAGGCCAAAGCGCCGGGCAACGAGCCGTTTGAGCACCTCCGCCTGAATGGGGCCCATAAGCCGGACATGGAGCTCCCCCAGCGCCTCCTTCCACTCCAGGCAGAGCTGGGGATCCTCCTCCGCCAGAAGCCGCAGCCTGGGCAGCACAGCGTGGGGATCCACCTCCGGGGGCAGAATGAGCTGATAGGTCATCACCGCCTCCAGCGCCGCCGGCGCCCAGGGTTTCTCAGCGCCCAGCGCCTGGCCGGGAAAGGTGTCGGTAAGACCTGTGAGGGCGCACACCGTCCCCGCCGGGGCCTCCTCCACAGGAGTAAATTTCGCCCCCGAGTAGATCCGGATCTGCTCCACCTTTCCCTCCACCCCGGGAAGGGTGGATTTTACCCGCAGGCTTCCGCCGGTGAGCTTCAGATGGGTCAGACGGGCCCCCTGGGCGTCCCGGGATATCTTGAACACCCTGGCTCCAAATTCCGTCCCCCACCGGGGCCGGGGGGCAAACCGGCGAAGAACGTCAAGAAGCTCCTCCACCCCCTCCAGCTTCAACGCCGAGCCAAAGAGGCAGGGAAAGACCCTCCGGCGCTCAATGAGCCCCCGGAGGGTGTCGTCTGAGAGCTTGCCCCGCTCCATATATTCCTCCAGAGCGCTCTCCTCTCCCAGGGCGGCCTCCTCCCAGAAGGGGTCGCTCCCATAGGCGGAAAAGTCCAGAACGCCGTCGGAGAGCGCGGCGCGCAGTCTGGAGAGCACAGCCTCCTTGTCCGTGCCGGGCTGATCCATTTTGTTGAGGAAAAGAAAGGTGGGCACCCCGTGTCGCTCCAGAAGCTTCCAAAGGGTGAGGGTATGGCCCTGGGGTCCGTCGGGGGCGGAGACCACCAAAAGGGCGCAGTCCAGCACCCCCAGCACCCGCTCGGCCTCGGCGGCAAAGTCCACGTGTCCGGGGGTGTCCAGCAGTGTGAACTCCACATCCTCCAGCGGCAGAACCGCCTGCTTGGAGAAGATGGTGATCCCCCGCTCCCGCTCCTGCTCGTCGGTGTCCAGAAAGGCGTCGGCGTGATCCACCCGGCCCAGGGCGCGCAAAACGCCGCCCCGGTAGAGCAGGGCCTCCGAAAGGGTGGTCTTGCCCGCGTCCACGTGGGCCAGGATCCCCAGGATCAGCTTATCCACGCCCTTCCCTCCTTCCTTCTCTTATTTCTTTCCCAGGAAATATCCCATGGCGGCCTCGTAGCCGTAGAGGCCCAGGCCGCAGATCTGGCCCACACAGGCGGGGGCGGTGACGCTCCTGCGGCGGAACTCCTCCCGCTGATGGACATTGGAGATATGCACCTCCACACAGGGCACGCTCACCGCCTTCAGCGCGTCCAGAATGGCGATGGAGTAGTGGGTATAGGCCCCGGGATTCATCACGATGGCGTCATAGACCCCGTCCGCGGCGTGGATGGCGTCCACGATGGCCCCCTCATGGTTGGACTGGAAGCACTCGGCGGTGGAGCCGTAGGCGGCGGCAAAGGCACGCAGCCGGGCGCACAGGCTCTCGTAGTTCTCCTCCCCGTAGATCCCCGGCTCCCGCCTGCCCAGCAGGTTCAGGTTGGGGCCGTTGATGATGAGAAATTTCATTGCTCCTGTCCTCCTTTGTTTTCTTCCCAGGAGGCGATGGCCTCCACCGCCTCCTTGACCCGGGCCGCGGTGGACACCGGCGAGGTAAAGTCGTTGACGGTGGCGTCAGCCCACGTCTCATAGACCTCTGCCCGCTCCGCCCCCCTTTGGAGGAAGGCCTCCCTGCCCTCCTGGGCCAGGGGGCGATCCGGCATGGGCACATGGTCATAGATCTCCCCCGGATCCCGGTTGAGCCAGATCACCACCCCGCTCTCCTTCAAGGCGGCCATAGCCCCCCGCTGAAGGGGGAGCCCGCCGCCGCAGGCGATGATCAGGTCGCTTCGCAGGCTGAGGGCCTGGGCCACCCCCATCTCCAGAGAGCGGAAATAGGGCTCTCCCATGGTCTCAAATATCTCCGATACGGTGAGGCCCTCCCGGGCCTCGATGAGCTTGTCGGTGTCCACCAGCTGCCTTTGCAGCCGCTGGGCCAGCAGCGTCCCCACCGTAGTCTTCCCACAGCCCATCATGCCGATGAGTATGATGTTCTTCATTCCTCATACCCCCTGAAATTGCCCAGGATCCGAAGATCCACCGTCAACTGGCTGAGCTCGTGGAGGATACCGTCCATGCCGGGGGCGGTGAGGTCCCCGGTGAACTCCACAAAGAACCGGTACTCCCAGCCCCGGTCGGGGATGGGCCGGGACTCCAGCTTCACCAGGTTCAGCCCGTTCACCGAGAAGATGGTCAGCACCTCATGGAGAGAGCCGGTGTGGTGGGGCAGGGAAAACAGGGCCGCCGCCTTGTCCCGACCCTGACGCAGCTCCAGCCGGGGGGAGACCACCATGAAGCGGGTGAAGTTGGCGGTGTTGTGGTTGATGGGGGCGGCCAGCACCTCCAGGCCGTAGAGCCTGGCCGCCCGCTGGGAGCAGATGGCCGCCGCCGTCCGGTCGTCCCCCTGACCCACCTGCTTGGCCGAGCCCGCCGTGTCCAGGGTGGGCACCCGCTCCCAGTCCCGGTGCTCATCCAAAAACCGGTCGCACTGCATCAGCCCCTGCTCATGGGAATAGACCGTTTTAATCTGGCTCAGCTTCACCCCGGGCAGGGCGGCCAGGCAGTGCTCCACCTTCACCTGCCACTCCCCCACCAGGGAGAAATCATACTGGGCCAACAGATCATAGACCTGACGGATGGAGCCGGTGGAGGAGTTTTCCACCGGCAGCATGGCGTAATCCGCCTTTTTGTCGGCCAGAGCCTGAAACACGTCGTTGAACCAGGGCAGACCCAGGGTCTCCACCCCCTCACCGAAGAAGCCCACGGCGGCCTCCTCCGAGTAGGCCCCCGGCTCCCCCTGATAGACCACCTTCGGGTTTGCCACCGGCTCCCGGCGCTGGGAGAAGGTCCTGACCCAGCGGGCCCATCCCTCATCCTCCGTCCCCTCCCGCACCAGCAGCCGCTGCTGGCGGCGGGAGATGGTGAGGATGGCGTCATAGAGTGCGGCCACCCGGGCCTTGGCCGCCGGGGTAGGGGCCTGGGCGGAGCGCTTGGCGATCACCGCCTTTTCCCGGGTGCTGTCCAGCACGGGCAGGCCCCGGGCCATCTTGTACTCTCCCACCTTGCCGGTGACCTCCAGCCGATCCAGAAAGAGCCTGACCAGCTGGCTGTCGATGTCGTCGATCTGCTGCCGGTATTTTTCCAATTCCGTCATGGGTGTTCTCTCCTTTGGACGTTCTTGTTCGTGCCGGACCGCCGAGGGCGGCGGCCCATACGGGGGGGTGGGAAATACCGGGCCGACACACAGGCCGGCCCCTACATACCTAAAACTTCGCAGGCCGCTAACGCAGCGGCCGCCTCGATCACCGGCACCGCCCGGTGTACCACACAGGGGTCGTGGCGGCCCCTGATCTCCAGCTCGGTCTCCTCCCCGGTACGCAGATCCACACTCTCCTGGGGCAGGGCGATGGAGGGGGTGGGGCGGAGGGTGACCTCAAAGAGGACGGGCATGCCGTTGGTGATGCCCCCGTTGACGCCCCCGGCGTGGTTGGTCCTGGTAACCACCTTGCCGTCCCTGACCTCAAAGGGGTCGTTGGCCTCGGTGCCCCGCATATAGCTCAGAGCTACCCCCGCCCCGAAGCAGACCGCCTTTACCGCCGGGACGGCGAACAGATACTGGGAAAAGATCCCCTCCACATTTCTTCCGAAGTCGGGGGCCCCCAGCCCCGCCGGGAGACCCACCACGGCGCACTCAATGGAGCCGCCCACGCTGTCCCCCTCCTCCTTCGCCTCACGGATGGCCTGGCGCATCTGCTCCCCTTTGGCGTCATTCAGCACGGGGAAGGGCTTGTCCCCCAGCTCCCGCAGCTCCTCCGCCTCATTCAGGACTGCGTCGCTGACGCCGTAGATGGCGCTGATGTGGCTGCCCACCCAAATCTCCCTCCGGGCCAGCAGCTGTCTGGCCACCGCTCCGGCGGCCACCAGAGGGGCGGTGAGCCGGCCGGAAAAATGTCCTCCCCCCCGGTAGTCCAGGTTCCCCTTGCTCTGGACAAATCCGGCGTAATCCCCGTGGCCGGGCCGAGGGATATAGCGGATATCCTCATAGTCAGAGGAGTGCTGATCCCCGTTTTGGATCACCAGCGTCAGGGGCGTGCCGGTGGTCTTCCCCTCAAAGAGCCCGGAGAGCACATGGACCTCGTCGGTCTCCCGCCGGGCGGTGGACAGGCCGTCCGGTTTGGGGGCGCGGCGGGAGAGTTCTTTTGCCATGGCCTCCATATTCAGCTCCAGACCGGCGGGAACTCCCTCCAGCACCACCCCGATGGCCGGGCCGTGGGACTCACCGAAAACGGTATATCTCATATCGTGACCTCCTCGGTCTTTCCGCCCAGGCGGGCATATTCCTCCCAGAATCCGGGATAGGATTTGTCCACCGCCTCCGCCCCGGTGAGGGTGACGGACTTTTCACACCGGGTGGCGGCAACGGCGGCCATCATGGCGATGCGGTGGTCATTGAAGCTGTCCACCGTCACGCCGCCGGCCAGGGTCTTCTTCCCGCGGATGATCAGGAAATCGGATCCCTCCTCTACCTCCGAGCCCAGAGCGTTCAGCACCTGGGTAACGGAGCGGAGCCGGTCGCTCTCCTTGAGCCGCAGCCGGGCGGCGTTCACCAGCCGGGTGGTCTCCCCGGCCCGAAGGGCGGCCATCACCGCCAGGGGGGGCACCAGGTCGGGACAGCCGGACACATCCAGCTTCAGGTCTCCCACCCCCTCTGAACTCAGCCCCATCTCCTCAAACCGGAACTCGATGATTCTGTCCCCCTGGAGGGAGTCGGGATCCAGTCCCTTCAGCTCCACATCGCCCCCCAGAAACTTCGCCGCGTACCAGAACCCGGCCTGGGACCAGTCGGCCTCCACCGTGGCCTCACCGGGACGGTAGGTCTGGTTCCCCTGGGGGTAGTACTGGGGCGGCAGAGACAGGGTGGCGGGCATCGCCACCCCAAAGCGCCCCATGGCCCGGAGGGTCATGCGGATATAGTCCTCGCTCTCCAGAAAGGTGGTGGGGATAATGGCCGAGGGCCCGCCCAGCAGGGGCAGGGCAAAGAGCAGGCCGGTAAAGAACTGGGAGGACACGTCGCCGGGAAGCCGATACTCCCCCGGCTCCAGAAGCCCCTGTACCGTGAGGACGCCCTCCCTCTGCTCATAAAATACGCCCTTGTCCCTGAACAGGTCAAAATAGGGGCCCTGGGGCCGCTCCATAAGCCGCCCCCGGCCGGTAAAGACGCCGCCTCCCCGCACCGCCAGGGCCACGGGGATGAGAAAGCGGAGGGTGGAGCCCGACTCCCCGCAGTCCAGCCGGGGCAGGGCCATCCGGCGCATGGGGGACATGGCGTTGGCCCCCATGCCGGTGACCCGGAGGGTATCCCCCTGCCAGGTGAACTCCGCCCCCAGCTCCGTGAGGCACCGGACGGTGGCGTCGATGTCCTGGGAGTGGCAGATATTGCGGATCACGCTCTCCCCCGCGGCCAGGGCGGCGGCGATAAGCAGCCGGTGGGCCTGGGACTTGGAGGGAGGCGGGGTAACAGAGCCCTTCAATTTTGCGGGGGTGATGGTAAGGGTCATAGCTGCTCTCCTTATTGTCCATAGACGGCTTCCAGATTTTCCAGTACCGCGTCTTTTTTCATTCTGACGGGCAGGGCTTCCCCCATTTTCCACAGAAAGATCATGGTGATGTCCTCCCCCTGGTTCTTCTTGTCCAGCCCCACGGCCTTCACCATGGTTTCCCAGGGACAGTCGATGTGGGTGGGAAGGCCAAAGGCCTCCAGCAGGTCCATAAGGGCCTGGACGCCCTCGTCCTCCTCCATGATCCCAAGACCGAAGCCCAGCTGGATCGCCGCGCACATACCCGCCGAGACCGCCTGGCCGTGGGTCCACTTCTCATAGTTCCCCGCCAGCTCGTAGGCGTGGCCCAGGGTATGACCGAAGTTGAGGAGCATCCGGTTTCCCGTGTCCAGCTCGTCCTTTTCCACAACGGAACGTTTTATATCACAGCAAGTATACAATACGTGTTCAATATTTGCCATAATTTCCCCCCTTGTGGGGTGGGAGCGGAGGAAATCGAAGAAGTCCTTATCCGCGATGCAGCCGTACTTGATGACCTCGGCCATGCCGTCGGCGAAGGTCTTGTCATCCAGGGTATTCAGGGTGTCGGGATCCATGAGCACCGCCCTGGGCTGCCAGAAGCACCCCGCCAGGTTCTTCCCGGCGACAAGATCGATGGCCACCTTGCCCCCCACCGAGGAGTCCACCTGGGCCAGGAGGGTGGTGGGGATCTGGATAAAGTCCACACCCCGGAGGATGGTGGCGGCGGCAAAGCCCGCCAGGTCCCCCACCACGCCGCCCCCCAGGGCGACCACGGCGTCGGTGCGGGTGAGGCCGAAGTGCATCATGGCCTCCCACAGAGCAGCCAGGTGGGTGGCGCATTTGGAGCCCTCCCCGGCGGGGCCTGTAAACAGGCCCGTATCGAAGCCGGCGTGTTCCAGACTGTCCTCCACCCGGGCGCCGTAGAGGGGCTCCACATTGGTGTCGGTGACGATGGCGATCCGCTTGGCCTTGGGGCAGACCTTCCGGATCTCCTCTCCCACCCTGTCCAGCAGGCCGGGGGCGATCTGAATGTCATAGGAGCGGGGACCCAGATCTATATGGAGGGTTTTCATAAGGCTCACTTCCTTACATTTTACGGGCTGTCATGCTGCAAACAGGTCAGGCCACCTCGGGTTCTAACTCCTCCGACTTCGCAAAATTTCTCCGAAGGGCTTTGCTCTTCTCCAAAATTTCGCTCCGCTCCGTCGTTAGCCCCTCGGTTGACCTGTTTCTCCGCATTTCTTAGGCTGTCATGCTGCAAACAGGTCAGGCCACCTCGGTTGACCTGTTCTCCGCTTTTCTTTTTATTTTACCATCGTTTTCCCCACCAGGTCAACCAGGGCGGTGACCTTGCCCATGAGCCGGTCGAAATGCTCCGGGGTGAGGGACTGCTGGCCGTCGCACTTGGCGTGGGGCGGGTCGTTGTGCACCTCAATGAGCAGCCCGTCCGCCCCCGCCGCCACGGCGGCCAGGGCCAGGGGCTCCACCATCCAGTACATTCCGGCGGCGTGGGAGGGATCCACCACAATGGGCAGGTGGCTCATCCGCTTCACCGCCGGGATGGCGGACAGATCCAGGGTGTTGCGGGTATAGGTCTCGAAGGTGCGCACCCCCCGCTCGCACAAAATGATGTTTTCGTTGCCCTCAGACATGATATACTCCGCCGACATGATCCACTCCTCATAGCTGTTGGAGAGGCCCCGCTTGAGGAGAACGGGCTTGGAGAGCTTGCCCACCTCCTTGAGAAGGTCGAAGTTCTGCATGTTCCGGGCTCCGATCTGGATCACGTCCACCTTGTCCTCAAAGAGCTGGCAGTGCTTGGGGCTCATGAGCTCGGTGACGATGGGCATTCCCGTGGCGGCCTTGGCCTCCAGCAGCAGATCCAGCCCCTCCACCCCCATGCCCTGGAAGGAATAGGGACTGGTCCTGGGCTTGAACGCGCCCCCCCGCAAAAGGGCGGCCCCTGAGGTCTGCACGTCCCTGGCCACCTCGATGATCTGCGCCTCGCTCTCCACCGAACAGGGCCCGGCAATGACGGCAAAGCTCCCCCCGCCGATGTGGGCAGAGCCCGCCTTCACCACCGTGTCCTCGGGGTGG
Source organism: uncultured Pseudoflavonifractor sp. (assembly GCA_947651395.1). Classification (GTDB taxonomy): domain Bacteria; phylum Bacillota; class Clostridia; order Oscillospirales; family Oscillospiraceae; genus Vermiculatibacterium. The sequence goes on from CANSYW010000015.1 coordinate 41,366, forward strand.
AACTTCCGGTTGGCCCGCTTGTAGGGCTCACTGACCCGCATGACCCGCTCGATGTTCTGGTTCATGCTTATCTTGTCCATATCCAGGGAGGAGGTGTCTCCCACCAGCCCCAGAATGGTGCAGTCCACCCCATTGGTGATCCCCACCCGGAGGCCCTGGAGCTGGAACTGGGCAACAAGCTTGTCGATCTCCTTTTGCTGGGCGCCCTGCTTCATAACAACGACCATACGATCCTCTCCTTTGCTTAAAAAAGGAAGCTCATTGACGATGAACGTCAATGAGCTTCCTGAATTTACGGAAGGTTCATCCGGCTCACCCGGACAGTCTCATTTCGTCCATCCTATTTCTCCACGGCAAAATAGCCCATACCCATAAATCGGGCATAGGCGCCAAAGAAAAAGGATACGGTTGTGAGGGTACGGCTTGCCATAGACAATACCTCACTTGAAATGATCGCCTCTATTATATTCCCATCCGCGGGGAAAGGCAACAAAAAATTTTGCCTTTTTTCCGGCGGGGTGGGCAGGAAAAGGATCTTCTTGCGTTTTTGGATATAATTTGCTATCATGATCTCATCACCGAAAGGCTTTTTCACCCGGACATACCGATATTTATTTTAGGAGGGGATCCACCATGATCACAAAAACCACCAAAGAGATCGAGGCCGCTTTTAAAGCCCAGAACTGGAGCTACAACATCGACGAGCACCCCAACGGAAGCAACTCGGCCCTTGTCACCGGATTTGATCTGAAGTCGGGCCGCTCCCTCCAGATCCTCTTCATTTCCGCCGACACGGAACAGGGCCAGGATCTGGCCGTCCGGGTCTTCCAGTACATGACCGTTCCCGAGGGCAAGGCAGAGGCCGCTCTGAAGGCCTGCAACGAGGCCAACGAAAAGTTCCGCTTCGCCAAGTTCGTATACAACGCCAGCGGCAACATCTATCTGGAGATGGACATGCCCGCCGAGACCAAAGAGGTGGGGCCGGTGGCCGTGGAGCTGCTCTACCGGCTGCTGGACATTGCCGACAGCGCCTATCCCATCTTTGAGAAGGCTCTGGCCTGAGACAAAATAAGAACGGCGGCCCGGGAAATTCCCGGGCCGCCAATTTTTGTTGTCAGTTAATAAGCGATACCCCAGTAGATCATCTTCTGGGCCGGCTTGCCGCAGATGGGGCAGGTATCGCTCAGGTGCTCCTGATGGAAGGGGACGCACCGGGAGGACATGCCCGCCTCCTCCTTCATCTTCATCTCGCACTCCAGATCCCCGCACCACATGGTCTTGATAAAGCCGCCCTTTTCGGTCTGGATGGCCTTGGCCTCTTCCAGGGAGAAGGCGGGGAAGGTGTTGTCCTCCAGGTTCTTTTTGGCCCGGGCGTAAAGTCCGTCGTGGATCTCGTCCAGCATCCGGGCCACGGTGGCCTCGATGCCCTCCAGGGAGACGAAGACCTTCTCCCCGCTGTCCCGGCGGACCAGGACGCACTGGTTCTCCTCCATATCCTTGGGGCCCAGCTCCAGCCGGAGGGGGACGCCCTTCATCTCGTACTCGGCGAACTTCCAGCCGGGGGCCTTGTCGGAGTCGTCTATCTTCACCCGGAAGCCGGCGGCCTTCAGCTTCTCCATCACCGCCTGATTGGCCTCTATGACCCCCTCCTTGTGCTGGGCCACGGGAATGACCACCACCTGGGTGGGCGCGATGCGGGGAGGCAGCACCAGACCCCGGTTGTCCCCGTGGGTCATGATGATGCCGCCCATGATCCGGGTGGACATGCCCCAGGAGGTCTCAAAGGGGGTGACCAGCTTGTTTTCCCTGTCGGCGTAGGCAATGCCGAAGGCCTTGGCGAAGCCGTTTCCGAAGAAGTGGCTGGTACCGGACTGGAGGGCCTTCTTGTCGTGCATCATGCACTCGATGGTGTAGGTGCGCTCCGCTCCGGCAAACTTCTCCTTGTCGGTCTTCAGACCCTTCACCACCGGCATGGCCAGCACGTTTTCGCACACGTCGGCGTAGATGTCCAGCATCTGCTCGGTCTCGGCAATGGCCTCCTCCGCCGTGGCGTGGAGGGTGTGGCCCTCCTGCCAGAGGAACTCCCGGTGGCGCAGGAAGGGCCGGGAGGTCTTCTCCCAACGGAGCACCGAGCACCACTGATTGTAGAGCAGGGGCAGATCCCGCCAGGAGTGGACAATGTGGCTCCAATGGTCGCAGAACACGGTCTCGGAGGTGGGCCGGACACACAGGCGCTCGTCCAGCTTCTCACTGCCGCCGTGGGTGACCCAGGCGCACTCGGGGGCAAAGCCCTCCACATGATCCTTCTCCTTCTGGAGCAGGGACTCGGGGATGAGCATGGGCATGGCCACATTGGTGTGGCCGGTGGCCTTGAAGCGGCTGTCCAGCTCATGCTGGATATTCTCCCAGATGGCGTAGCCATAGGGGCGGTAGATGAACATACCCTTTACGCTGGTATAGTCGATGAGCTCCGCCTTGGTGCACACGTCGGTGTACCACTGGGCGAAATCCACCTCCATATCGGTGATCTCCGTCACCTGCTTTTTGTTGTCTTGGGCCATATGTCTCTCCATCCTTTTCGGTCAAATTTGGGTTTATTGTATGTCAGCGGCGAGGGATTGTCAAGTAGGGACGCACCCATGGGCGCGTCCGTCGAAAACCCGTATCATGCCCGCATTTCGGGCGCACACACAGGTGCGCCCCTACATCCCCGCAAATTCCAGGATCTGCTTTCCCTGTTCGTACCCCATGTGGTAGAGCCGCTCCACCGCCGCCTTGTCCTTGGTGAGGGTGGCCATGCCCGCGATATCGGAGGGGGCCACCACCAGGGCCTTCCCCTCCCGCTCCATGGCCTTGACCGCGGCCAGATCCGTATTATAGCGCACGCTCCGGCGCAGAAGGGCCCCATAGGCGTTGGGCCAGGGGCGCAGGGCCTTCTCCATGACCTCGGAATGCTTCAACAGGGGCCGGAGGTAGTCCGCCGGTCGGGTCAGCAGCAGCACCAGCCTGTCGCAGCCCCGCGCCATGGCCCTGCGGTAGGGGATCGGATCGGCCACTCCCCCGTCGAAGCCGGGGCGTCCGTGGACGGGGTATGGCTTGCAGACCCCGGGGACGGCACAGCTGGCCTTGATGGGGTCGAAATCCCCCCCGGCCAGCTCCGACTTGTCAAAATACAGGGGATCGCCGGTGGCGGCGTCAGTGACCACCGCCTCATACCGGGCGGTGCTGGCATTGAAGGCCTCCAGATCCACCGGATCCTCTCCCCCCGGGCCGGAGAGGATGGTGTAGGGATAGTCCAGATTGATATAGGACCCCTTTCGGAGCATGTTGTGCATGGACATATATTCCCTGCGGAAGGCGTAATCCAGGTAAAAGCGCATATTGCGCCCCCGCTGGCGGGCCAGGTAGGAGACCATGTTCCCGCTGCCCGCCGACACCCCGATGAGGTAGTCGAAGGGCTGAACGCCCCGGTCATTGAGATAGTCGTAAATACCGGCGGTAAAGGAGCCCCGCATTCCGCCGCCCACATCGATGACACCTAACATCTCATATCTCCTTTTGCTGAAAACCGGGGGAGCCGCCCAGCGGCTCCCCCGGCAGTTGCGGACTTTACTCAGCGGATATCATATAGTAATAGACCGGCTGACCCCCGCTCAGCAGAGTGATCTCCGCCTTGGGACAGGCGTCGGTAAAGAGCTTCAGAGTCTTTTCCGCCTCGGCCTGCTTCACGTCGGCGCCGTAGTAGATATTGATGAACTCCGCATTCTGGCACTGCTCCTCCTTGCAGAGCTTTTTGAGCAGCTTGTCCAGGTTCCGCTGGGTGTCCAGCAACTGGCCGTTCAGCAGGGCCATATAGTCCCCGTGCTTGATGGCAAAACCGCCGAAGTCGCTGTCCCGGGCGGCGTAGGTGATCTCGGCGGTGGATACCCGCTCCATGGCCTCGGCCATGGCCGCCTCATTTTCCTCCACGCCGGCGTCGGGATCCATCACCAGCAGAGCGGAGATACCCTGGGGAATGGTCTTGCTGGGAATGACCACCACCTGTTTGCCCTCGGCCAGAGGCACGCACTGCTGGGCGGCCATGATAATGTTCTTGTTGTTGGGCAGCACGAAGACGATCTCCGCCGGGGTGGCGTCGATCTGCCGGAGAATGTCCTCGGTGGCGGGGTTCATGGTCTGGCCTCCGGAGATGACTCCGTCGGCGCCCAGATCCCGCAGCACCGCGGCCAGGCCCTCGCCGGCGGCCACCGCCACAACGCCGTATTTCCGCTCCGGCGGGGCGATCTTCCGCTCCCCGCTCTCCTCCGCCTCCAGCTGCGCCTCGATCTCATCCAGGTCGTCGGTGGACTGGACGTGCTTCCCCGCGGCCAGATCCTCGGCCTGGGTGCGCATGTTTTCGATCTTGGCAAGCTCCAGCGTGCCGTACTTGGCGCTCTCGGTGAGGGCGGCGCCGGGGGTGTCGGTGTGGACATGGACCTTGAACTCCTCATCGCTCTCCCCAATGACCAGGCTGTCGCCGATGCTGTTGAGGTAGGCCCGGAAGGGCTCCAGATTCACGTCCTCCTTCGCCTTGCGGACAATGAAGACGGTATCGTAGGTGAAGGTGATGTCCTCGTCTCCCAGGGCGGCGAAGTCGGCTCCAGACTTCTTGGGCTCGGGCACGCCGGCCCCCTCGGGCATGGGCAGGCCGTTGATCTCATCCAGCATTCCCTGGAGGATGACCAAAAATCCCTTTCCGCCGGAATCCACCACCCCGGCCTTTTTCAGCACCGGGTTCTGCTCGGTGGTATTCTCCAGGGCCACCAGACCCTGGGCAATGGCCTTCTCCAGTACGTACTGGGCCCCCGTATCCTCCCGGGCGGGGGGGGGGGGGGGGCCGGGGGGGGGGGGGGGGGGCGGGGGGGGGTGGGGCGGCGGGGGGGGGGGGCCCCCCCCCGGGGGGGGGGGGCCCGCCCCCCC
>CANSYW010000016.1 GCA_947651395.1 uncultured Pseudoflavonifractor sp.
ACGGCATACGACATAATGAGCGGTGACTGGAGTTCAGACGTGTGCTTTCCGATCTGTTTTCCGTCAGTCCTCTATTCCGGCCACGTCCTGGCAGAACCGCATGAGGATGGCGGCCAGTTCAGCCCGGGCGGCGCTGCCGCCGGGACGGAAGGAGCCGTCCTGGTAGCCGTTGACCAGCCCGATGCTGGCCGCCCACTCCACCGCCTCCTGCGCGTATGGCTCAATGATCGCCTTATCCGTAAAGTCGGTGTTCTTCTTCCCCTTGGCGGTGTCATACCCCTTCAGCCTGGCGTAACGGTAGAGGATCACCACCAGCTGCTCCCGGGTAAGGGCCTGGTCAGGACGGAAGGAGCCGTCCTCATGGCCGGTCACCAATCCCTTCTCCGCGGCCCAGGCCACCGGGGAGGCGTAGTAGGCTTCCCCGGCCACATCGGCAAAGGCCACCGGTTCCGTGCCGGGCTCATCCTCCATCCGGTAGAGAATGGTCACCAGCATGGCCCGGCTGGTGGAGGCGGCGGGCTCAAAATTCTTGGGGGTCATGCCGTTCATCATGCCCCGGTCATAGACGTACTGCACCGCGTCTTTATACCAGTTGGTGGGCTTGATGTCATTGAAGCGCTTGGTGATGGGCTCGGCGGAGACCACGGTGGGCTTGACGGCCGGGTCGTTGACAAAGGTGACCTTCACCTCCACCTTGGTGCTGGGCATGGTGAAGGTGAACTTACCGCCGCCTACGTCCTTGAGGGTGAGCTCCTTGCCGTTTTTGTCGGTGACGGTGAGCTTATCCAGCTTATAGCCCTTATCGGGGGCAACGGTGAGGGTGACGGTGTCTCCCTTTTTCGCCTTCTCCACGTCAAGTGTCACCTTGCCGTTGTCCACCTTGGCAGGGGCGGTGACGGTGTTGGTTTTCGTGCCGGAAGAGCCCGAACTGCCGCCGCTGCCGCCGGAACCTCCGCTACTGCCGCCGCTGGATTTTTTGGAGACGGTAAGAACGCCGTTTTTATACTCTATGGCGTAGTTGCTCTCCTTCACCCCCGCCTTCAGCGTACCGCCGGCGGGAATGATGGGATAGCTGCCCACCGTGTTCAGATCCGCCCCGGGGCAGCTGGCCGTGGGCTCCGTGGCCCAGCCGTCAGTCCCCACAAAGCCGGTGGTCTTCACGGTATAGGCGGGGGCGGCAGCCCCTGTGTTCACGCTCTTATTCTCGGCCGTAACGGTGAGCGGGGCCCTGGAGATGGTAAAGTTGACCGAGAGAAGGCCGTAGTATTCCTCGGCTCCGCCATCCGAACGGGTGGAAGCTCCACCCTCCTCCTCGCTCTCGCCGGGATCCACCGGGGGCACAACGGGCGGCTCGGCGGTAGTGTTGACCGTAACCTTCAGGGTGTAGCTGCCGGCGTCTGTCACGGCGCTCACCGGGACGCCCCCGGAGAGCCACTCCCATGTCACGGCCTCCTCCGGGAGTGTCAGGGTCCTGTCCCCGTCCTTGACGGTGAGGGTTCCGGTATAGGCGGCGGGCTTGCCGTCGTAGGTCTTGTCGGCCACCCGGATCCCGGAGAGGACAACGGGGGTCTTGTCGGTATACTCCACCCCCACGGTGACCGTAACGGTATAGTTGTCGCTCTCTCCGGCAACGGTGACAGAGCCCTTGTCGGCGCCGGCGACGGCTGTGAGGGTAAGGCGCACCCCCTCCAGCAGAGCGGTAACGTTACTTTCCGCCCCCTGGGTAAAGGCGAAGGTCTCCCCCTTGGGAAGGGCCAGTGTGGACAGATCCACCTGCGCCGTACCGCCCTCCTCCCGCTTCATTACCACCGCCACGGGAATGCCGGGCAGGGAGGCCTTGGAGATGGACGCGGCGGCGGAATACTGGCCGCTGCTCAGCTTATAGTTCTTAGCGGCCTGGCCCATTAGGGTCACAGTGACACGCACCGTCTTGCCCACGCCGGCCTTGGCGTCCGGGAAGGCGGCGGTCACGGTGTAGTCCCTCCCCTCTGTCAGGCTCGCCCCGTCAAAGCTTACCGAGGTGACTTTGGCGTCGGTCTTTCCGTCGTATACCTTGTCGGCCACGGAGGCGGCCGCAATGGTCAGCGTCCTGGGCACGATTTTGAAGGTATAGCTCAATGCCCCGGAATAGTCGCCCTTACCGGTAATGGTGAGGGTGGCGGTGCCGACATTGAGGTTGTCCTTATACTCCACCTCATAGTCGGTCCCGCTGACCAGGATCTTCTCTCCGTCCCTGCCCTCCACCGTTTTGGTGACGGCGGCGCCGGTATAGACCTCGTCCGTCACCGTCACGGCGGCAAACATACTCTTGGTCAAGGGTTTGACCGTGGGCTCGGGACTGGGCTCAGGACTGGGACTGGGTTCGGGACTGGGCTCAGGACTGGGACTGGGTTCGGGACTGGGGCTGGGATCAGGGTCAGGCTCATTGCCGCTGTCGGCATCCACCAGAGCAAAGTCGCTGAAGTGGGTCAACACAAACGTAGCGTAATACTTGCCTCCCGCCTGGGTCACCGTAAAATCCGTGATACCGCTCAGTACCTCCGGCGCGCCGCCGTCAGCGGGATAATGGACGATCCGCAGATAATCAGGATCTATCGTACCGGGAATGGGCAGCGTAATGCGGACAGGAACCTGCAGCTCATCGGGCGTCCATACACCCTCCAGATCCATGGAAAACCTGACAGAGATCGTGCAATCCTTCAGTGTCTCCGGAAGGGCCAGATCAGCCACACTGGGCTGACCGATCTTCAGGGCGGGTTTGCTCCCTTCATCTTCCAGTTCGTTCAGTCCGGCTCCCACAACAGTCACCTCAGAAGCCGGGAATTCACCCATATCGCTCTCCACCGCGGCAGGCCCTCCCACCTTGCTCTCCAACGTCCGGAGCAGAGAGACGATACCGTTGCCGTCCTGATCCGCCATAATAGCGGTCTTTATATCTTCAGGCGCTATTGTCTGCAGTTCGCCCCGAATGGTCGCGGCATCGGCATCAACGGGGATCCCTGCGACAATGCCGTTTACCGCGTCGCTGAGGTCGGTAAGCGAAAGCTCGGGGCTCACCTCAGACCACTCACTGTTCCGGATCTTCGTAATATCCCCGGACATGGCGCGCACTTTAAACATGTAACTGCCTTTTCCCAATCCCAAAACGAGCGCATCAAACATTTTTCCCGTGGGTTCGGTAAAATTCCATGTCTCCCCCGCCGGTCTGAAGTAGTCGTCCGACTCGGAAGAGAAATACCATATAACATTGTAGAATGTCGTCCCCTGGCCCGCGGGAGACCAAACCGCGTTTACACCGTTCCAGACCGCGTTGGTGGGCATATCCAGCCTCTGCTCCGGCAAGGTGTGTGTCCAGGTTTCGGAACGAACCACCTCGCTGCTGGCATAGGTCTTCCCATCCCCAATATTCTGGACAGTATAGTAATAGTCCCCGGACGTCATTCTGTCCTCCCACCTGATCAGATCGGGAGAACTGGCGTAATCGCCCGGGTCATAGATCCAGCTTTGACGTCCAACTTCCTGATCTCCATCCTGGGTAACGCGCATAAGCCTGATCTCCGCCTCGCCCTGATGGAGTTCTCCTTTCTTCCAACAGAGCATACTGGGAATGGACACTGACGTTCCATCCTCCCTGTAATAAGTCCCCATTGACAACTCCGTGGGCGCGGACAGCTGTATCAGACCGGCCTTTCCCGCCGCCAGCGCGGTGGCCGGCAGCATTGTCAGGGCCATAGTCAAAGTCAGAACCAGAGACAACGCACGTTTTTTCATCCCGATCTTCCTTTCCGCTCAGAAATGCGAGAGCATATCCTTGGTAATTTACATTATATCAGACCCATCGCCATTTTCAAGGAAAATATTACAATTCGGTAACATTTTTTACAGGAAGTAAAGGAAGCCCCGCTCTCACAGGAGAGCGAGGCTTCCTTTACTTCTCGCCCAAAGCCTTCCGGAGCATGTTCCGGTACTCCTCCACCGCCCAGTCCGGCCCGGTGAGCTCCACTCCGCTCCCCAGTCCGAAGAGCCAGCCGTAAAACTGGGGAGAGACCACCGCCTCCACCGTCAGGGTAAAGCGGCCCTCTCCGTCAGGGATGAGCATGGCCTCTTGCCCGAAGCGATCCAGCATAATGTTCACATACCGATCCTCACACCGCAGGCGCACCCGGGCCTCCCTGCCGGAGAACATATGGAAGTGCTTTTGCCCATACCGGGCCAGGTCAAAGTCCCTGCAGCTCCCGTCCCCCTGCCGGGGCAGTTCGGTCACAGACAGAGCGGCCATCTTATCCACCCGATAGTGGCGCAGGGCCTCCTTTCCTTCTTCCCAACCCACCAGGTAGTAATTCTCGTCCGCCCAGATCAGACCGTAGGGGGAAACGGTGTAGCGCGCGCCCTCCCGGCGGAAGACCTTCTCCTTGTGCACATTGTAGTCAAAATACCGGAAACTCACCGCCCGGTTTTCGGCAATGGCGGTGTGAAGCTGGTCAATGGCATAGTAGACCCCCTCATTGTCCGTCTTCACCCGGCGATCCACATAGACCTGGCGGCGCAGCTGCCTGGCCTGGGGACGGCTGGTGAGCCCCTCCAGCTTGCCGATCAGCTCTCCGCTCTTTTTCCGGGAGATGAACCGGGAGGACTGCACCGCGTCTACCAGCAGCTTAAGCTCAGGCAATTCAAATTCCCGCTCGCCGATGAACCAACCCTTCCCCTTGCTCTGCTGCACGTCCACTCCCAGCGTCTCCAGGGTCTCCATATCTGTGTAGATGCTTTTGCGCTCGGCGCTCACTCCCTCCCCCTCCAGCAGACGGATCAGCTCCTGGGTGGGGACGGGGTGGGCTTCGTCGCTGCGCTCCAAAAGAAACCGATACAACAGCAGAAGCTTGGCCTTCTGCCCGCTCTGTTTCGCCATGGGTACAGCCTCCCCCTTCTCCGGCTTTTTCACCCCTTGTCCGGGGTCTTCCTATGCACAGGACTATACTCTCTCCGCCCTCGTTTTGCAAGGTTTTTCTTGACAACAGCCACCTGCTGTGATAGCATACTACTTATATTAAACCTGATAGAGGCGCAGTTTTCATAAATACCCCTCCGCAAAGCCAGGCAGCCGCGCAGGGGGAAAGGGAGAACTGCCGAGGGAACACAGCGGTGCCTGCCGCTGTCTTTCCGGGCCGTCGGGGAATACCCGCCGGACTGTCACAGTATCTGTGGAGTGCTATTCGGGTCTGGCAAAGCAGTTGCTATTGCTTTATCATTCCATGGATGCTTTTCAGGTGAAAAGCATCCCTTTTTCTTTTTCAGGAGGTGACCGGTCATGCGTATTGTTGATATTCAGGTGGGAAAACTCTCCCTTCCCCTGGCCCACCCCTTCAAGACCGCCCTGCGCACCGTGGAGCGGCTGGAGGATATCGTGGTGCGGGTCATCGGAGAGGACGGCTCCATGGGCTATGGCGAGGCTCCCCCCACCGCCGTTATCACCGGAGACACCAAGGGCTCCATCCTCTGCGCCATTCAGGACTTTATCAAGCCCGCCATTGTGGGAATGGATCTGATGGATCTGCCTGCCGTAATGGAAAAGCTCAACGGCTGCATGGTACATAACACCACCCCCAAGGCCGCCGTGGATATGGCCCTCTACGATCTGTGGGCCAAGGCCCAGGGCAAGCCCCTCTACCAGCTTTTGGGCGGTGCCAGGCCCGCCTTTGAGACCGACATCACCATCTCGGTGAACCCCACCCAGGAGATGGTGCGGGACAGCCTGGAGGCGGTGGAGCGGGGCTTTACCACCCTGAAGATCAAGGTGGGTAAGGAGGGCACCGCCGACGTGGAGCGCATCGCCGCCATCCGCGCGGCTGTGGGCCCCGGGGTCAAGCTCCGGGTGGACGCCAACCAGGGCTGGACCGCCGCCCAATCGGTGGCCATCATCAAAGCCATGGAGGACAAGGACCTGGATATTGAGCTGGTGGAACAGCCCGTACCCGCCCTGGACGTGGCCGGGCTCAAATATGTCACCGGCCAGGTGGATACCCCCATCCTGGCTGATGAGGCGGTCTTTTCCCCTGTGGACGCCGCCAATATCATCGCCATCCACGCCGCCGACTACATCAACATCAAGCTCATGAAGACCGGCGGCATCTGGAATGCCCTGAAGATCTGTGAGTTGGCCAGGCAGCACGGAGTCAAATGCATGATCGGCTGCATGCTGGAAAGCCAGGTTTCGGTGGCCGCCGCCGCCCACCTGTGCGCCGGCCAGGACATCATCACCATGGCCGATCTGGACGGCCCCAGCCTGTGCGCCACCCCCCCTATGCCCGGCGGCCCCGTGTTCGACGGGCCCACCATTTCCATGAGCGCCGATCCCGGCGTGGGGGTGGAAAATATCCCCTGCGGGACCTGGCGCTGAGCCTCCCCAAGTGCAATGAGGCACTACCTCTTTACAATATGGCTCCAAGAAAGGAAGGAACGACAAATGAAGAAAAGCAGACGCATATCAGCTCTTGCCCTCACCGCCGCCATGACCCTGTCCCTGTGTGCCTGTGGCCAGAAGGATCCCGCCGAGAGCAAAGCCGCCGATCCCGCGGTCTCTCAGGGCGCCTCCGCCTCCGGCGAGGCGGTCTACCGTTACCTCTACTCCAGCGAAGTGACCACCTTCAACTACCTGTACACCGGCAACCAGAACGACTTCCAGATGTCCGCCAACTGCGTGGACTGTCTGGTGGAGTATGACAACTACGGCGTGATGATCCCCTCCCTGGCCGAGAGCTGGGAGCCCAATGAGGACAACACTGAGTGGACCTTCCACATCCGCAAGGGCGTGAAGTGGGTGGACTATCAGGGCAACGAGGTGGCCGAGGTCACCGCCAACGACTGGGTCACCGCCGCCAAGTGGGTGAACACCGCCGCCAACGAGGCCAGCAACCAGTACATGTATAACGGCATCGTGAAAAACGCCGAGGCCTACTACAACTACACCGCCTACCTGCTGGAGAGCGACAACGGCGCCAAGACCGTGGATGCCGACGGCAATGAGATCACCCCCGTGGACGAGGTGAAGTTTGAGGATGTGGGCGTAAAGGCCGTGGACGACTACACCCTGGTCTACACCATGGAGCAGCCCTGCTCCTACTTCCCCTCCGTGCTCAGCTATGACAGCTACATGCCCGTCTACGAGCCCTTCCTCACCGAGATGGGGGACAACTTCGGCGCCGCCACCGGCCCCGACACCATTCTCTACAACGGCGCCTTCCTCATGGCGGAGTTCGCTCCCCAGGATCACCGCACCCTGGTGAAGAACCCCACCTACTGGGACAAGGATAACGTGTTCATCGACCGGATGGAGTGGCGCTACAACTCCACCGCCTCCACCCTGGGTCCCGAGCAGTTCGTCCGGGGCGAGGTGGACTACACCGAGCTGGACGCCGCCCTGCTCACCTCCTGGCTCCAGGACGACGCCAAGTACCAGATGGTCTCCCCCAGCCGTCCCAGCGTGGCCTACTCTTACTTCTATGTGTTCAACTTTGAGCCCAACTTCGACGCCTCCCTGGAGCCTGACAACTGGGTCATCGCAGTGAACAACGAGAACTTCCGCCAGTCCGTCATGCACGCTCTGGACCGGGTGAACGCCCTGGCTATTCAGGATCCCCAGAGCCCTGAGAGCCTGCTGAACAACACCGTCACCCCCGCCACCTTCGCCAGCGGCGCCGGCCTGGATTTCACTCAGTACCCCGCCCTGAAGGCCATTGCCGGGGGAGACAGCTATGACACCGCCGCCGCCCTGGACTATAAGGCCAAGGCCATGGAGGAGCTCACCGCCGCCGGCGCCACCTTCCCCATCAAGGTCTACATGCGCTACAACCCCTCCACCACCAACTGGGACAAGGAGTGCCAGATCGTGGAGCAGCAGCTGGAGGGCGTGCTGGGCACCGACTACATCGACATCATCGTGGAGGCCGGCCCCTCTACCGGCTTCCTGGGCGCCGTCCGCCGCACCGGCGAGTTTGGCCTGATGAAGTGCAACTGGGGCGCCGACTATGCCGACCCCCAGACCTGGACCGACCCCTTCGCCGCCACCGCCTCCACCGGCAACAACACCTACAACTTCATGCACACCACCGCCGATCAGAACCGCAAGAGCGCCGACACCCAGGCCATCGTGGACAAGTATGTGGAGCTGGTGAACGCCGCCAAGGCCCTCACCGCCGTGGATGAGATCGAGGCCCGCTACGCCGCCTTTGCCGAGGCCGAGGCCCACCTCATCGAGCACGCCGTCATCGTGCCCTTCTCCATCTCCACCAGCGGCTATGTGGCCACCCGGCTCAATCCCTTTGAGGGGCAGTACGCCCCTTACGGTCTGGCCCTCCAGCGCTTCAAGTACCAGCACCTGCTGGAGCAGCCCATGAACATGGAGCAGTTTGAGACCCTGCACCAGCAGTGGCAGAACGAGCGCGCCGCCGCTCTGGAGGCCGCTGAAAAGTAAACCTTTTTCTCTTCTTGCAGCGTGGAATGGGAAGGCCGCCCTCAGGCGGCCTTCCCTCCCCGCGTTTTATACGCCTCTCCCTTTTCGGGGCGTATAAACCTGTCTTTCAGCCCTGAAGGCCGGGTTTATGCGTCTTGACCCCACCCTTTATAAAGGAGGCTTTCTCCCATGTTAAAATACATCGGCAAGCGACTCCTGCGCTCGCTGCTGACCCTTTTCATCATCATCACCATCGTCTTTGCCCTGCTGCGGCTCATGCCCATCGAGGGCTATTTCCAGAATTTTGAGAAGATGACCCCCACCCAGATCCAGGTGGGGCTCCAGCAGCTGGGGCTTACCGACCCCCTCCCCGTCCAGCTCCTCCACTTCTGGCAGAACGCCGCCCAGGGGGACTTCGGCGTCTCTCACAAGTACCGGGTAGGGGTGGATGTGGTGGAGATCATCTCCGGAAAGATCCCCCTGTCCCTGTCCATCGGCATGTCCGCCCTGGCCCTGGCCCTGCTGCTGGGTCTGCCTCTGGGCATCCTCATGGCCCGATCCACCCGGACCAGGTGGAAGATCGGCGATAAGCTGGGCACCGTCTTCGTGGTGGTCATCCAGGCCATCCCCGCCGCCATCTATTACATCTTTATCCAGTTCTACTGTTCTCAGCTGCCGGGATTCTCCATGTTCGTTGACGCCAAGCAGCCTTTGACCTGGGTCCTGCCCGTCTGCTCCCTGGCGCTGGGCAACATCGCCTATTACGCCATGTGGCTGCGCCGGTACATGGTGGACGAGAGCAACAAGGACTATGTAAAGCTGGCCCGGGCCAAGGGTGTGCCCACCTCGGAGATCTCCCGGAAGCACGTGTTCCGCAACGCCTTTGTCCCTCTGGTACAGTTTATCCCCACCTCGGTGATCCTTACCCTCATGGGCTCACTCTACGTGGAGAGTCTCTACTCCATCCCCGGCATGGGCGGGCTGCTGGTCAACGCCATCCAGCTCCAGGACAACACCCTGGTTCAGGCCCTGGTGCTCCTCTACGCCGCCATCTCCATCATCGGATTGCTGGTGGGCGATATCCTCATGGCCCTGCTGGACCCCCGGATCACGTTGGGCAGGAAAGAAGGTGGCCGGTAATGGCGATTTTCCGTATAAAGGACAGCAAGACTCAGGCCCTTGCCAACAGCCTGAACAAGGAGAGCGCACGGCAATTCTCTCAGGAGGAGCTGTTCCAATTCGCCCCCTACGACCCCGACGCCGGGGAACGGGGCGGCTATTCCGACTACTCCTACTGGCGCTCCACCCTGCGGGCTTTCCGCAAAAACCGGGTGGCCATGTTCTTTTTGTGCGTGATCCTGGCCACCCTGCTCTTCACTTTCCTGGAGCCCCTTATCCCTTATGACAGGGAGCCCAACACCATCTATTACATTGAGCAGGAGAAGATCAATCTCTTCACCCGCCAACCGGTACTGGATGAACAGGGCAACCCGGTGGTGGAGGTCTCCCGGGCCACCGACCAGCGCCCCGGCCAGGAATTCTGGTTCGGCACCAACTCCATCGGTCAGGACCTTTGGAGCCAGATCTGGTCCGGCACCCGCAACAGCCTGTTCATCGGCTTCTCCGTGGCCTGTGTGGACGCTCTTCTGGGCATCCTGATGGGGGTTCTCTGGGGTTATGTGCGTAAGCTGGACTTCTTCTTCACCGAGCTCTACAACATCTTTGACAATGTGCCCCAGACCCTCATCGTCATGATCATCTCCTATGTGCTCCGCCCCGGCATGGGCACCATGATCTTCGCCATGTGCCTGACCTCCTGGCTGGCCACCGCCCGGTTTATCCGCAACCAGGTGGTCATTATCCGGGACCGGGACTATAACCTGGCCTCCCGGTGCCTGGGCACCTCCACCTGGCGCCTCATCACCAAAAACCTGCTGCCTTATCTGGTGAGTATCATTACCATGCGCATGGCCCTGGCCATCCCCGCTGCCATCAACAACGAGGTGTTCATCACCTACATCGGTCTGGGCGTCCCTCTGGAGACCCCCACCCTGGGCAATCTGGTGGAGACCGGCCGCAAGGTGATGGGCGAGGCGGCGCTCCGCTACCAGCTGTTTATCCCGGTGGTCATTCTTGCCACCATTACCATCTCCTTCTACATCATCGGCAACGCCTTTGCCGACGCCGCCGATCCCAAGAACCATGTAAACTGAGAGGGGGCCCTTTTTATGCCAAATGAAAACGCCATCCTCTCCTTTGAGGATCTGGAGATAGAATTTACCCTTCGGGGCCAGGTGCTCCGGGCCATCCGAAGCGTCTGTCTGGACGTGTACCGGGGCGAGTCTCTGGCCATTGTGGGCGAGTCCGGCTCGGGTAAGAGCGTATTTACCAAGTCCGCCATGGGCCTGCTGGACGCCAACGGGGCTATCACCGGCGGCCACATCTGGTATGAGGGCAAAGATCTGGCCCGATACACCACCGAGAAGGAGTGGCGCGCCATCCGGGGCAAGGAGATCGCCATGGTCATGCAGGATCCCATGACCTCCCTCAACCCCCTTCAGACCATCGGCGACCAGATCGCCGAGGCGGTGCGTCTCCACCAGGATCTGAAGGGCGGGGCGGCCAAGGCCGCCGCCGTCGAAGCCCTGGCCGCCGTGGGCATCGACGAGCCCGAGCGCCGCTATAAGCAATTTCCCCATGAGTTCTCCGGCGGTATGCGGCAGCGGGTGGTCATCGCTATTGCCGTGGCCTGCCGGCCCAAGGTACTCATCTGTGACGAACCCACCACCGCCCTGGACGTGACCATCCAGGCTCAGATCCTGGATCTGATCAAGATCCTCCAGAAAAAGCTGGATCTCACCACGATCTATATCACCCACGATCTGGGGGTGGTGGCCAATGTGGCCGACCGGATCGCCGTGATGTACGCCGGAGACATCGTGGAGGTGGGCAAGTGCGAGGAGGTCTTCTACGACCCCAGACATCCCTACACCTGGGCGCTCCTCTCCTCCCTGCCCCAGCTGGGCGTAAAGGGCCAGGCGCTCTACTCCATCCAGGGCACCCCGCCCAACCTCTTCCACGAGGTCCACGGGGACGCCTTTGCCCCCCGGAACCCCCAGGCGTTGAACATCGACTTTGTGGAGCGTCCCCCCCTCTTTGAGGTGACCCCCACCCATAAGGCCCGGACGTGGCTCCTGGACCCCAGGGCTCCTAAGGTGGAGCCTCCGGAGCACATTCGCCAGCTGCGGCAGAAGGGAGGGTACCTCCATGGCTGAGACACGGGAAAAGCTCCTGGAAGTGGAGAACCTCCAGGTCACCTTCGGCACCAAGCGTCACCCCTTTACCGCGGTGGACGGGGTCTCCTTCGATATCTACAGGGGAGAGACCTTCGGCCTGGTGGGCGAATCCGGCTCGGGCAAAACCACCATCGGTCGGGCCATCATCCGGGTCAATCCGGTCTCCGGGGGCACAGTGAAGTATAAGGGGGAGGTCATCTCCGGCAAAGTGAGCCGGGAGACCGACCGACGCATCATCCAGAACATCCAGATGATCTTCCAGGATCCCATGGCCTCCCTCAATGAGCGGGCCAAGGTGGACTACATTGTCTCCGAGGGCCTCTACGCCCTGGGGGAAAAACTCAGTGAGGAGGCGCGCAAGGAGAAGGTGGCCAAAGCCCTCAGCGACGTGGGCCTTCTCCCCGAGTTCGCCAGCCGCTTCCCCCACGAGTTCTCCGGCGGTCAGCGCCAGCGCATCGGCATCGCCCGGGCCCTCATTATGGAGCCGGAATTCATCATCGCCGATGAGCCCATCTCCGCCTTGGATGTGTCCATCCGGGCCCAGGTACTGAACCTTATGTCCCGGCTCCAGAAAGAGCGGGGCCTCACCTATCTCTTCATCGCCCACGATCTGTCGGTGGTACGTTTTATCTCCGACCGCATCGGCGTCATCTACAAGGGCAAGCTCATGGAGCTGGCGGGCAGTGAGCAGCTCTTCGCCCACCCTCTCCACCCCTATACCCAGGCCCTCCTCTCCGCCATCCCCATGCCCGACCCGGAGAGCGAACGGGAGAAAAAGCTGGTGGTCTACGATCCCACCCGGCACGGGTATACTGAGAACGATCCCCCCCTCTGGGAAGAGTTGGAGGACGGTCACTTTGTCCGGGGCAGCCGGCGGGAGCTGGAGGGCTACCGGAAGCTCCTGGGTCAATAAGCACTCCTCAAAGGTGATGATATTATGTTAACTCCTCCCTCCCTCTACCCCGGCGCGCGGCTGGCCCTGGTGGCTCCGGCATCCGCTGTGCCGGAAGAGCGGCTTCAGCCCGCCATCGACGCCGTCAAAGCCCTGGGACTGGAGCCGGTGGTCTTCCCTTCTTGCTATTATGTAAACCATCACGGCTACTTTGCCGCCGATGACGCCCAGCGGGCCAAGGATATTCAGGACGCCTTTTCCGACAGCGACATCCAGGGCGTCATGTGCATCCGGGGCGGCTACGGCGCGGGACGGCTGCTCCCTCTGCTGAACTTCCGGGACATTGCCCGGCACCCCAAGTTCTTCGCCGGATACTCTGACGTCACCGCCCTCCACATCGCCCTCAATCAGAGCTGCCGGCTGGTGACCTATCACACCCCCATGCCCTCCACCGAGTGGTACAAGGGGCTGGACGAGTTCACCACCACCTACCTCCGCCGGGCCCTCTTCGGCGCTCTCACCGGCCCCATGCCCCTGGGAGACAAAGTCCGGCCCCTCACCTCCGGCCGTGCCAAGGGACAGCTGTGCGGCGGCAACCTCTCCCTGGTCCAGAACAGTCTGGGCACCCCCTGGGAGATCGACACCCGGGGCAAGATCCTCTTCCTGGAGGACGTGGATGAAAAGACCTATCACCTGGACGTGATGCTCACCCAGCTGCGCAACGCCGGAAAGTTCGACGACTGTGACGGCCTTCTGCTGGGGGATTGGACTGACTGCGTACCCGAGCGGCCCGAGCTCACCCTCACTCTGGAGGAGATCATCCGGGAGACCATCCTCCCCGCCGGCAAGCCGGTGCTCTCAGGCCTTCCCGCCGGACACAGTCTGCCCACCATGTCCCTGCCCATGGGCGCTACGGTGTCCATGGATGCAGACGCCAAAACGCTGGAGGTTTGCGTATGAAGGTCATTGTCAACTCCCCCATCTGCCCCCTGATGACCCAGCCCCGTCCCGACTGCGAGTGCGCCGACGAGGCCCTTTTCGGCATGGTGCTGGAGGTGCTGGAACAGACCACCTTCGGCTTCTGGAAGGTGCGCGCCCACTACCGCTACGAGGGCTATGTCTCGGTACACGGGCTGGTCATCAGCGACCAAAGCGCCGAAGCGTGGGCCACCCTGCCCAAGAAGGTGGTGCTCCACAAGAGCACCTGCGACGTGATGGCCCAGCCCAAGGTCCAGTCCTGGCCCCTGGTCACTCTGCCTCTGGGTGCGGTGGTGGCGGTGACCGAGCCCCCTGAGACGGACCCCGAGACCGGGGCGCCCACCGGGTGGCAAATGGTCTCCCTCCCCGACGGCCGGGAGGGCTATGTCCGCTCCAGCTGGCTGGATACCTATTATGACAAGCCCATCGACCTGCCGGAGCGGGAACTGCGCCGGCGGCTGGTGGACACCGCCTGTCTCTTCACCCACAGCCAGTACCGCTGGGGGGGCAAGACCCCTCTGGGCGTGGACTGCTCGGGGCTTGTGTCCATGAGCTACCTGCTCAACGGCATCGTCATCTGGCGGGACGCCTCCATCAAGGAGGGCTTCCCCATCCATCCCATCGACCTGAAGGACGCCGGGCCCGGGGATCTGCTCTTCTTCCCCGGCCATGTGGCCATGTATATGGGGGACAACCGGTACATCCACTCCACCGGCAAAGCGGGTGACGACGGGGTCACCTTCAACAGCCTGAGCCCCAAGGACGCCATCTTCCGCGCCGACCTGCTGGAAAAGCTCACCGGTGTGGGAAGCTATTTTTGATCCATAATACAAAAGACTCGGGCATGATACGCCCGAGTCTTTTTCCATTCAGAGGGGCTTACGCCTCCCCCTCCATGATCTCCGCGGCCATCTCCACGGCGTCAAAAACCATCCTGTCGCAGTGGCTCTTGCGCTCCTCCCCCCGCTGGGCGGCCGCCTTCAGAAGCTCCGCGCAGTTCAAAGCGCCGTTCTTGTCCCGGAAGCGGCGCAGCAGCTCCTGGCCGCTCTTCTCCCCCGCTCCCTGCAGCCCCAGGGCCATGAGGGCTCCGGTCACCGCGCCGCAAACTGAGCCGCAGCGCATTCCGCTGCCGAAAAAGGCCCCCATCCGGACACAGTCCGCCTCATCAGGGCCATCCTCGGGCCGAAGGGCAATGATGGCGGCCTGGGCACAATTGTAGTGGGCGGATGCGTCGGCGCGCAAGGCCCTCGCCTTCGTCAGACAACCTTCTTTTTTCATGGTCATATTCTCCTTTTTTCTCAGTTGAAAATATCTCCATCCTCGGCAAAGAGCCTGCGGATCTTCTCCAATACCGGGCGGTTCCGGGGCGTGCTGAGCGTGGGATCGTCCCTCAGCAGCGCTTCCGCCGCCTCCTGGGCCTCCTTGAGCACCCGGGTGTCCCCCGCCAGGTCGGCCGCCTTCATCACAGGCAGACCGTGCTGGCGCTGGCCGAAGAAGTCGCCGGGCCCCCGGAGCTCCAGATCCTTTTCCGCGATTTTGAACCCGTCGTTGGTCTGGCAGAAATAGCGCAGCCGCTCTCTGGTCTCCTGGGTGCGGTTGTCGCTGATGAGCACACAGTAGGACTGCCACTGCCCCCGGCCCACCCGGCCCCGGAGCTGGTGGAGCTGGCTGAGACCGAAGCGGTCGGCGTTTTCAATCACCATCAGGTTGGCGTTGGGCACATCCACCCCCACCTCCACCACGGTGGTGGACACCAGCACGTCCACCTCCCCCGCGCCGAAGGCGGCCATCACCGCTTCCTTGTCCCTGCTTTTCAGCTTGCCGTGGACGAAGGCCACCCGCAGGTCGGGGAACACCGTTTCCGCAAGCTCTTTGGCGTAGGCGGTCACCGCCTTCATGCCGTCGGACTCCCCCTCCTCCACGGCGGGGCATATCATATAAACCTGGCGGCCCTGGGAAACCTGCTTGCGGACAAAGTTATACATCCTCGCCCGCTTGTCCTCCCCCACCAGGTAGGTCTCCACCGGAGTGCGGCCGGGGGGCAGCTCATCGATGACCGTCACGTCCAGATCCCCGTAGATCAGCAGGGCCAGGGTCCTGGGGATGGGGGTGGCGGACATGACCAGCACGTGGGGCGGCTGAGCGGCCTTGGCGCTGAGGGCGGAGCGCTGTCCCACCCCGAAGCGGTGCTGTTCGTCGGTGATGACCAGCCCCAGCTCCCGATAGGTCACACCCTCTGAGAGCAGGGCGTGGGTCCCCACCGCCAGGTCGATCTCTCCCGCCGTCAGGGCGGCGTGGACGGCCCTCTTTTCCGCCGCCTTCAGGCTGCCGGTGAGCAGCCCCACCCGGATCCCCGCAGGTGAGAGAAGCCCGGACAGGGTCTCATAGTGCTGTCGGGCCAGGATCTCCGTGGGGGCCATCATGGCGCTCTGGAAGCCCCCGGCGTGGGCCAGCCACACAGCGAAGGCGGCCACCGCCGTCTTACCCGAGCCCACGTCTCCCTGGATCAGCCGGTTCATGGCCCGCCCTGAGATCAGGTCATCCCGAAGAGCCTCCATGGCCCGCCGCTGGGCTCCCGTAGGAGGAAAGGGCAGCAGGGGCCGGAACTCCTCCACCGATCCTGGGGGGAACACCCGTCCCGCCATCTCCCCCCTGCGCTTGCGCAGGAAGGCCATGCCGCAGGATAGGGTAAAGAGCTCTTCAAACACCGCCCGCCGCCGGGCGATGGCCAGGGCCTCCTGATCCGTGGGGAAATGGAGATTCCGGCAGGCATATTCCATGGCGCACAGGGCGTGCTCCTGCCGCACTCCGGCGGGGAGCTCCTCCGGGAGCAGCTGGGCGCAGCCCTCCACACACTGGAGGGCCAGCCCCGCCAGCAGATTGTTGGAGATCCCGGCGGTGAGAGGATAGACCGGCATGATCCGTCCGGTGAACCGGGCCCTGTCCTCCCGCTCGAAGATGGGATTGGTCATCTGCCGCCGACCCCCGGAGACCTCCACACGGCCATAGAGGATATAGCTCTCCCCCACCCGGAGGGCCTGGCGGACATAGTCCTGGTTGAAAAACACCGCCGTGGCCGAACCGGAGCCGTCCACCACCTTGCACCGGGTGATGGTCAGGCCCTTGCGGATATAGGAGGAGGTGGGCGTCTCCGCCACCAGGACGGATACGCACACCGGCTCCTCCGCCGGGGCCTGGGCGATGGGATAGGTTTTGGTGCGATCCTCATAGGCTCTGGGCCAATAGGTCAGAAGGTCGCCCGCCGTATGAAGCCCCAGCCTGGCCAGTGCCTTGGCCTTGGCCGGGCCGATGCCGGGAAAGGACTGAAGGGGGGTACTGAGCTCCACAGGGGGCGCCTCCTCTCGTTTTATTCCGCCCTTATGGTAACACAAATCAGCCCCGGAGGCAATGGGAAAGGGCCTTCCCGCAAAACGAACTTAATCCAGAAAAAGACCGTGGAGACCCGCTTTGTCCGCGGCTCTCCACGATCTTTGCTCTGTGTGTCTGCCACCGGGGTCGGCGTCTGTGCCACAGCCGACCCCGGCTATTTTGCGTTCATGTCATCTTTTGAACTTCGATCAGTCGTGAGGATAGGTCTCATAAAACACCCGCCACGCCTCATAACGGGGATCGGCAGGCTTTGCCGCCTGGGGATATCCGATCGGGAGCATGGCAAAGGGGATCACCTGGGCGGGGAGCTCTAACAGCTCGGCGGCACGCGCGATCCGCTCCGGGATGGGGGCGATGGCCAGCCAGACCGCCCCCAGGCCCTGGCCGTGGGCGGCAAGAAGCAGGTTTTCGGCCGCCGCCGCCATGTCCTGCTGCCAGAAGGTATCCTCCTCCGGCAGGTACTTTCCCTTGTTGCACAAAAGCACAATGCCCAGCGCGCTGTTTTTCATCGCGCCCGCATAGGGGTCGATCTGTGACAGGGCCTCCAAAGTCTCTTTCCCGCGCACCACCAGGAATTCCCAGGGCCGCTCATTCTTTGCCGAAGGCGCCTGCATAGCCGCCTCCAACAGCCGTTTGAGCTTTTCTTCTTCCACCGGCCGATCGGAAAATCGCCGGATGCTGCGCCGGGTCAAAATCACATCTATCATCTTGCCGTGTCTTCCCTTCCCACGCTCTGTGTCTCCGCCTCAGGGGCCTCCATGTTCGATTTCTCCTTTTTCCTGAAGCGCCCCGCCAGTCCCGCCAGGGGCCGCTGCGCCTTTTGCCGCGCCGCCTCCCTCCGTCTGGCACGCTCTTCCATCCTTTGGGTCTCCTCCTCCGGGGAGTAGACTTTGCGAGTTTCCAGGGATAGAAGGCAGCGTTCCAGACGCTCCCGGTTCTCCTCCATGTATTGAGGGGTCGTGACCAGGCTGGCAATGACCATACGATGGGTCGTCTCACAGTAAAAAGCCGCATTGCAGACACGAAGGCGCTGCATCTTCCTGGGATTGTTGACCAGGGATTGCGTTGCCTTGTACTGGGTCTCAATGAACCGCAGCCGCACCCCCCGGTCCGTCTCCAGGATCTCGTTGCGAAGCATCTCCAATTGATGGCTCTTTCCCTTGAGGCTTTTTTGATACTCCCGCTCCATGTTCTCTCCGAACTCCCGGAGGAAGGTCTCGTTATCACTTTGGGAACTCTCCCAGCGCAGACCGAGCGAGACCCTGGACCGCTTCTCCATCACATTTTCTTCAAAGCGAAACAGTCCGCTGTCATAGGTCAGGGTATAGGTCTGATCCGGCACGATCCGCCAGGTGGGAAGATATCGGAGCCGAATACCGAAAATTTCAAGAAGCGCAGCAGTTTCCGACATAGCAAGTCCTTTCCAGAATGGCGTACAGCTCTCTTAACGAACCATCTTGCCCACCGCGCCGTCCACCACATCGTAGCAGCTGTTGCCGGTGACAATGATATTATTGACGTTGGTGATATACTTCTCTACGATCTCCTCAGGCACCTTGGTGGCCAGGCTGACCGCGATCATCACCACAAAGTTGATGATGAGGCCCCACAGGAAAGCGGAAATACCCAAAGGCGGCTTGACAAAGAAGGTGAACATGACGACCACCAGCAGGCCGGAGATCGTACCGGCCCAGGCGCCTTCCTTCGAGGCACGGGGCCAGTACAGGCCAAGAATGGTGGCGGGCATGATCATCCCAAAGAAGGGGGAGGACAGCTTGTAGGCATTGTCCGTAATGCTGGCGGGGCGGGTGAAGACGATGAACAGCATGGCGAACATCAGGAACAAAATAGCGATCTGTCCCCAACGCACGGATCTTTTATCCTCCACCTTCTCCCCCTTGAGATACTTCCAGTGGACGAAGATATCCTCCGCGGCCATCTGACCGCCAACCAGCAGGAAGGAATCGGTGGTGGAGATGGCAAAGGCACACAGAGCCAGAATGGAGATAAAGGTCACAAACTTGGGCGCAAACTGTGTCGACAGCAAGGGCATGACCGTGTCGGGATTGGCAACATCGGGGCCAAGCAGGGCGGGGGCCAGGATCGCGCCCACAACAGCCAGCATGAAGAAGCACAGCGCATAGAAAATGGGCAGGAACGCCGCCATGATCTGGAAGTTCTTCTTGCCCTTGGCCATGAAGCAGCGCACAAAAATGTGGGGCCAGAAGAGATTGGCAATGGCGCCGGCCAGGGCGTTGTTGATGTTGCCCACCACAGTGAAGGTTCCCTTGGGGCCGGGGTTGGACAGCACAGCGGCATGGGCGCCGTTCTTGGTGACCTCATAGGCCTGCTGGAGGCCGTTGATCAGCCCACCCTCAAAATTGGTAGTGGTCACGAAATAGATGATGAGGGCAAGCGCTCCATAGCCCAGGAAGAAGTGGAAGGTATCCATCCAGGCCACCGAGCTCATGCCGCCGCAGAGGGTATGGGTGGCGATGACCACACAGGCGATGCCCACAGCCGCGCCGTAGGTGACCATGCCGGCGGTAGAGACCTCCAGACCGGTGCCGATGGAGATGACCTGCGTGGCAATATAGGGGATGATGAACAGGAACAAGAGCGCGGCGACAAAAAAGCCATACCCCTCAGAATAATAGCGGTTGCGCAGGTACTCAGAGGGAGATTTGAACCCATACTCCTTGCCCTGGATCCAAAGCTTGTAGCCGATGGTACAGAACATCAAGGCGGTGATATACCCGCCGTTGCCGGACAGATGTCCCACGCCGTTGGCATAGATGGAAGAGGGATAGCCGTAGATGGACAGTCCGCTGAAGATGGACATAGCCACCGTGGCCAGCAGCGCCAGGTTTCCCACTCCGCGGTTGGCCGTATAATAGGTCTCGGCGTCGTTGTTCTTAAACAGTCGGCGAATACCGTCCCAAAGGAGGATCACAATATCCACCGGGCTCTTTTTTGTCAGGTTTTTTCAATATATCATGCAGAAAAGCTCTTGTCAAAAAATTGTCGCGGCAAAAATCAGGCTCCGCCGCGCCCCTCCCCAATGCCCAAACCTGGCATAAAACTT
The DNA here is from genome assembly GCA_947651395.1 of uncultured Pseudoflavonifractor sp. Taxonomy (GTDB): domain Bacteria; phylum Bacillota; class Clostridia; order Oscillospirales; family Oscillospiraceae; genus Vermiculatibacterium. The sequence continues at coordinate 20,088 of CANSYW010000016.1, forward strand.
GCTGTATAGCTATTGTCCCCCATTTAATTTTCAGGAGGAATTTCCATGAAAAAGAAAACCGTTGACCCGCTCCGTCTCCCCGACGGAATGCCCGAGTTCATTGAGCAAAGCATCCGCCCCGCGCTCCACGCCCACGGCGGCGACCTGACTCTGACCGATCTGCGTGACGGCGTACTCTATTTCCGGCTGACCGGAGCCTGCCACGGCTGTCCCTCGGCCTGGCTCACCGCCGAGGAGCTTGTAAAACTCCCTTTGATGGCCCATTTTCCCCTCCTCCGGGATGTGGTGGTGGACAATGATATGGATGAGGATATGATCCAGCTCGCCAGAGATGTTTTATCCAAAAAACGAGTTTTCCCGTAACAGTTGGCATGAAACTTGCATTATAGTCAGGCAGTGGTTTTGTGCAGCAGCAAACCTACTAAATCAAAACAGGAGGAACGCATTATGTTTCATCTGGAGGAAGGACGCACCCCCGTTATCGTCAGTGCCGCCCGCACCGCCACCGGCAAGTTCGGCGGTTCCCTGAGCGGGATCAACTGCCCTGAGTTGGGGGCCATCTGCGCCAAAGAGGCCATGAAGCGGGCCGGCATTACCGGCGATATGGTGGACGAGGTAATTTTCGGCACCCACTTCCAGGCCGGGATCGGCGCCAACTCCGCCCGGCAGGTAGCCTTGGGCGCCGGCTGCCCTGTGGAGGTTCCCGCCTGGACCGTCAACAAAAACTGCGGCACCGGCCTGAAGGCCATCAACATCACCGCCCAGCAGATCATGCTGGAGGAGGGGGACATCTACATCTCCGGCGGCTGTGACACCATGAGCCGTATTCCTTACCTGAACATCAACCACCGCTTCGGCGCCAAGATGGGCCCCGACACCCTGCAGGACGGTATGCTCTACGACGGTCTGGTGGATCCCTTTATGCACTACCATATGGGCGTCACCGCCGAAAACGTGGCCAAAAAGTGCGGCATCACCCGTGAGGCCATGGATGAGTTTGCCCTGGCCAGCCACAACAAGGCCGAGGCCGCCATTAAGGCCGGCAAGTTCAGGGACGACATTGTCCCTGTGGAGCTGAAGACCCGGAAGGGCGTCACCGTTTTTGACGAAGACGAGACCGTTCGCTTCGGCGCCAAACTGGAGGACTTCCAGAAGCTGAAGCCCTGCTTTGTCACCGACGGCACCGGTATGGTCACCGCCGGAAACGCCTCTCCCTGTAACGATGAGGGCGCCGCCGTGGTCATGATGAGCTTGCGTAGGGCCAGAGAGCTGGGGCTGAAGCCCAAGTGCGCCATCCGCGCCTGCGCCTCCGCCGGTGTGGACCCCTCCATCATGGGCTACGCCCCCGTCCTGGCGGTGCAAAAACTGCTGGCAAAAACCGGACTGAAAAAGGAAGATATTGATCTGTGGGAGCTCAATGAGGCTTTTGCCGCCCAGTCCCTCGGCTGCATCAAGGATCTGGGCCTTGATACGGACAAGGTCAACGTTAACGGCGGTGCCATTGCTCTGGGGCATCCCGTGGGCGCCACCGGCGCCCGCCTGGTCATGACCATCATGGCCGAGCTGGAACGCCGTGACGCCAGATACGGCGTTGTCACCTTGTGCATCGGCGGCGGCCAGGGTATCGCCACTTTGGTGGAGCGGATCTGAGTATGGTCTGTCAACACACGTCCATCACATTCGGAAAGGAAGGCTGAGCACATGAAAGAGATCAATTCCATCGGCATCGTCGGCGCCGGCCAGATGGGCTCCGGCATCGCCCAGGTCGCCGCCGTCTCCGGTTATCAGGTCAGGCTTTACGACGCCTTTGAGGGTGTGGCCGGCAAGGCTGTGACCCGCATCGGGAGCACTCTGGAAAAGTTGGTGAGCAAGGGCAAAATGGAGCAGTCCGCCTGCGATGCCGCCGTCCGGGCCATTACGGTGGTAAACTCCCTGGAGGAGATCGCGCAGTCCGACCTGGTCGTAGAGGCCGCCGTTGAAAAGGTGGAGCTGAAAAAGGAGCTCTTCCGTCAGCTGGATCAGCTCTCCCCCGCCGATACCATTCTGGCCTCCAACACCTCCTCCATCTCCTTGACCGAGATCGCCTCCGCCACCCGGCGGCCCGACAAGGTCATCGGAATGCACTTTTTCAACCCCGCCCCTGTGATGAAGCTGTTGGAGGTCGTAAAGGGCTACTCCACCAGCCAGGAGACCATCGACGTCATCATGGCCATCGGTGAGAAGATGAACAAGGTGACCATTCTGGCCCAGGACAAGGCGGGCTTCATTGTCAACCGTGTTCTGGATCCCATGCTCAATGAGGCCATTTTCCTCCTGGAGGAAGGCGTGGGCACCGCCGAGGACATTGACAACGGCATGAAGTTCGGCTGCAATCACCCCATGGGGCCTTTGGCGCTCACCGACCTGATCGGCCTGGACGTGCTCCTTGCCGTCATGGAGGTCCTGTACCGGGAGACCGCGGACAGCAAGTACCGCCCCGCTCCCCTGCTCAAAAAGATGGTACGTGCCGGTAAGCTGGGCAAAAAGACCGGCGAAGGCTTCTTTAAATATTGAGGTGAACAGAAATGGCTTATCAGTATGTGGAATATAAGGCCCAGGGCCCTCTCGCCTATGTGACCGTCAATCGCCCCGAAGCGCTCAACGCCCTGAATAAGGACGTCATCAGCGAACTGCTGGACTGCTTTACCAAAATCGACAACGACCCCGGCATCGGCTGTGTCATTCTCACAGGCGCCGGCCGTTCCTTCGTCGCCGGCGCCGATATCGGAACCATGCGGGATCTGGAGGTGCTGGACGGTCGGGACTTCACCATGTTCGGTCAACGGCTGATGGACTGTGTGGAGGGGATCCGCCAGCCCGTCATCGCCGCAGTCAACGGCTTTGCCCTGGGCGGCGGCTGTGAGCTGGCCATGGCCTGCGACATTCGCGTCGCCTCTGAAAAGGCCAAATTCGGTCAGCCTGAGGTAAACCTGGGCATTATCCCCGGCTTTGGCGGAACTCAGCGTCTGCCCCGGCTCATCGGCAAGGGCATGGCCAAATACCTCATTATGACCGGCGAGCACATTTCCGCGCAGGAGGCCCTGCGCATCGGCCTGGTACAGAAGGTCGTTGCCCCTGAGGAGCTGACGGCTGAGGCCGAGCGCATCGCAAAGCTCATTGTCTCCAAGGCACCCGTGGCTGTCCGCATGGCCAAGTGTGCTGTCAATGTGGCGGAAAATACGGACATGGCCTCCGGCGTAGCCTATGAGGCCGAGGCCTATACCACCTGCTTCCAGGCCTCTGACCGGGTGGAGGGGATGACCGCCTTCCTGGAGAAGCGCGAGGCCTCCTTCCAGGGCAAATAAACCACGATTCCAGAAAGGATTTGATTTACATGCTCGATTTTCAGCTTGACCAGGAACACCAGGAACTTCAGGAGCTCTACCGCAGGTTTGCCCAGGAGCGGGTAAAGCCCCTCGCCCACGAGATGGACGAGGCCGAGAAGTACGACATGACCCTGCTTCAGGAGATCAAGGACTGTGGCTTTTTCGGCATCCCCTTCCATGAAAAATACGGCGGACAGGGCTCTGATGTATTATCCTACGTGCTTTGCATGGAAGAGATGTCCAAAGTGGACGCCTCCACCGGCATCACTCTGTCCGTCCACACCTCCCTGTGCGCCTCTACCATTGAGGAGTTTGGAACCGAGGAGCAAAAGCAGCAGTGGCTGCGTCCCCTGGCCGACGGCTCCAGGATCGGCTGTTTTGGCCTTACCGAGCCCGGCGCCGGCTCCGATGTGGCAGGGGCCCGCACTACCGCGGTAAAGGACGGCAATGAATACGTCATCAACGGGGAAAAGATCTTTACCACCAACTCCGGCTTTGCCGATACCTTTCTGGTCTTTGCTCTCACCGACAAGAGCGTTCCCGCCGCCAAGGGGATGTCCGCCTTTCTGGTGAGCCGGGACACCCCGGGTCTCACCGTCACCCCCGATATCCCCCGTATGGGGATCCGGGCAGCCTCCAACGCCGCCGTGGTCTATGAGGACGTCCGCGTCCCCGCCGAAAACCTGCTGGGCGGAGTGGAAGGCAAGGGCTTCAAGATGGCCATGAAGGCTCTGGACGGCGGCCGGATCGGCATTGCCGCTCAGTCGGTGGGTATCGCCCAGGGCGCGCTGGACGAGGCCATCAAGTATTGCAAGGAACGGGTGCAGTTTGGCAAGACCATCGCCTCTTTCCAAAACACCCAATTCAAAATGGCGGAGCTCCAGACCAGGATCGACGCCGCCCGGCTCATGACCTGGCGGGCGGCCGCGGCCAAGGATCAGGGTCTGCCCTATAATGTATATGCCGCCATGGCCAAGCTGATGGCCTCCGAGGTGGCCAATGAGACCACCCGGGCCTGTGTCCAGTTCCTGGGCGGCTATGGCTTTGCCCGGGAGTATGCTGTGGAACGCATGATGCGTGACGCCAAGATCACCGAGATCTATGAGGGCACCTCGGAGGTCATGAAGATGGTCATCTCCGGCTCCATGAATCTGAAATAAGTTCCCGGAGACAGGCGCTCCTGTCCGCTCCACCTTCCGCGTTTTCTTCCTTTTGATCCATCGGTTTTTTAATGGCAAGGGGCTCTTCCCGACGGGAAGAGCCCCTTGCCATTGAAATGAGCCTGTTGGATCGGTCTCTTCAACAGGCGCAAAACCTTTTGAAGACTTTTGTACGGCTGTCAGGAAATGCCGAAGAGCACCACCAGCACCGACATAGCCACCACGCTGAACACCGCATAGATGGAGTTCACCGACGCCGCCATGGCCGTGGGGCCGTTCAGGTCGGCGGTAAAGCTGGCCGAGAGTACGGCGATGGGCGACAGGGCCAGAATGGCCAGCACCCGGCGGGTCTCCAACCCCACAGGGAGCAGGAAGTAGAGCCCTGCCGCCACCAGGATGCTGACTGCCGCCCGCAGTCCCACCAGCTTGAGGGCCTTGACCCCATCCCCCGGCTCCATGTGAAAATCCACCATCATGCCGATGAAGAGCATGGAGACAAAGGCATTGGCATTGGCCGCGGGAGTCAGCAGCGTGACCGCGGTCTGGGGGACCTTCAGCCCTACGGCTGTGTAGAGGATCATGAAAAGATAGGTCACAAAGGGCACCACATGGAGGAGCTTTTTTCCCATATCCTTCAGGGAAAAGCCGGAGCCCTCCCCCCTGTCCACCAGGTTGGAGACGATGGCGTAACCGCCGCCGGTGGCAATGGTGGAGTTGCCCACATCAAACAGGCACGCCAGCGCCACCCCGTAGCCCCCCAGAAAGTTTTGCAGAAAGGGCAGGGCAAAGCAGCCCACATTATAGCCGCAGAAGCTCATCATCCAGAGCACCTTGTCGTTTCGGCTCTTCCGCCAGGAAAACAGGGCCGCCAGCGCGATCATGCCCAGGTTCATCCCCAGGCCCAGCACCGCCACCCCCAACAGGGCCGCGTCCATCTGAAAGCCGTTGAAGCTGACAATAATGGCCGCAGGGATGGTGAGATTCATCACGATCCGCTGTACCACGGTATACTCCTTGGGGCCAAACACCCCCCGCTGACGGAGAATATACCCCGCGCAGATCACCAACAGAAAGGACGCCGCCTTCCAGATCACATCCCACATATGTACCCTCGCTCCCTCTGTCCTTCTTTTTTAGCCGCCTTTCACATCCCTTATCATAGCCTGAATTCCTTTTTTTAGCAAGCCCAATTCACTGTCGCAGCTAAATAAGGTCATTCCCCGGGCCTCCCAGCGGCGCAGGAAGGCGGGATTGGAGGCGATAACGCCGGTGGGCTTTCCGGCGGCCTTGCCCGCAGCCACCACCTTGGTCATGGCCGACTCCATCTCCGGGGTGTCGAAGTTCCCGGTACAGCCCAGGCCGCAGGCCAGATCGTTGGGGCCCACAAACAGGCCGTCGATGCCCTCCACGGCGGCGATGGCCTGAGCGTTCTCCACCCCCAGACTGCTTTCGATCTGAGCAAAGAACATGGTGCGGCCGTTGGCCTTCACCGTGTAATCGGCAAGCTTCCCGGGGTTGTAGTCACTGTGAGGCCGCATGGTGGAGATGCCCCGCTCTCCCTGAGGAGCATACTTGCCGAAACGGACCAGGGCCTCCGCCTGCTCAGGCGTCTCCAGCATGGGGATCAGAATGCCGTCCACTCCGGCGTCCAGATACTTCTGGATACACTCTCTGGAGATCTGGGGGGCCCGGACAATGAGGGGAAAGCCCACTCCGCTGGCCACGGCGGCCAGGGCGGCCACCTGGGAATAGTCAAAATAGCCGTGCTCGCAGTCCACGATCACATAGTCCAGTCCCGCGGCCTGCATCAGCCGGGTCAGGTTGGGCGCCGGGATCTCGGAAAGAAACGCGCCCAGCACCCTTTCATTGTTGTGGATACGCTCTTTGAAGCTCATATTGTCTCTCTCCCATCAACACATTTTTTTGCCAGCTTGAAAAGGCCCCCATACACCTCGTCGGCGGAGGCGGCCACCGTGTGGGGGATGTCCATCGCCTCGGTAACGGCCTGACGGAGAATGGGATTTTTCAAAATGGCGCCGCCGGACAGATAGAGGGAGCCGGAAAACCGGGCGTAGTCACACAACTGCTCGGCGAAGCGGCGGTACTGCCGGCCAAAATCCTTGGCGGTGGCGTGGATCACGTGCTCCAGGGTCAGGTTCACATGGTCGATGCCCCCGATGGAGCCCCCCGCCAGTCGGTCGGGCAACTCGTAGAAGCTGCAGTCCACCGTCAGCCCACCATCCTCCCTCCAGTCGGAGTCCAGGGCCTGGATCCGCTCCCAGACCGTCTCCCGGGAGAGGCTCTGCCCGAAGATCCGCTCTCCCACGTCCCGAAGGTAGTCGATCTGCACGTCAAAGTTGCGCCCTCCGGGCATCCGGGAGATCACGTTGCAGTAATTGCCGTCGTAATAGGGCCGTATCTCATAGCTGCCGGGAACATAGCGGTCGGTGATATACACCAGCTGTCCGCTGGTGGCGATGTTTACGATCATATCCCCCGACCTGGCCCCCGTGCCGTAGACGCTGGTCTGCACGTCTCCCACATCGGGGTAGACCTTCAGCTCCACCTCCCCGTCCCGGTAGACCCCGCAGCAGCCCAGATCCCTGGTGATCCGAGGCAGCTGGAAAAAGTCCAGCCCCACCCGGGCCAGAATATCGTGACGCCAGGTCCCCTCCAGGATATTGGCAAAGCCCATGGGGGCGGCGTTGGTGATGTGGCATACGCTGTTGCCGGTAAGCTTCTCAATGAGGTAGGCGCCCAGAGTATATACCCTGGCCTCCCCTCCCCGCTCCAGCTTCCCCTGGCGAAAGAGGGCATAGAGATTGCACAGGGCCAGAGCCGGCTTCACCGGCACGCCGGTATTCTCCATCACACCGGGAGGCAGCAGCTCCTCCAGCTCCTCCAGATAGCTCTTTCCCGTCTCCGGGTCCGTGTGAAGGCAGCGGGTGTCCTGCCAGGAGATATAGGTGTCCGCTTCCAGACCGGGGTGACAGAGCACACAGCCGTGCTGCTGGGTAGACATGAGCAGCCCCCCCGCGTCGGGATAGGCCCGGGCACAGCGGTGAACCACCTCACGCACGGCGTTCAGCAGAGCCTGGGCGTCATTCTCAAAAACCGCCGGATCCGGATCCGGCCGCTTGGCCGGGGTATGACATTTCTCCGTATACAGGATCTTCTCCACCTCCACGTCAAAGACCGCGGCCTTGATGAAGGTGCTTCCAATATCCAGAGTGATGACAATATTGTCCATGTCCGCCTCCCGGGTCAGCCCACAACGGGCGACGCCATCAGCAGATTGGGCAGGAAGGTGACCAGAGGCTCGCAGAGCCAGAGAATGACCACTTCGGCCATCAGCACCAGGATCCATGGGATCAGGGCCCTGCTGACCCGCTCAATACTCAGCTTCTGCAGGCTGCAGGTGGTCATCAGCACCACACCCACCGGCGGGGTAATGTTGCCGATCATGGCGATAATGATGATGCAGATACCCGCGTGAACCGGATCAAAGCCGGCATTGTTCAGCAGGGGGAGCACCATGGGCACAAAGACCATGATATTCACGTTGGGATCGCTCAGGCAGCCCAGGATCAGGAAGAGGATGGTCACGCACAGGGCCACCAGGAACTTGCTGTCCCCGGCAAAGCCGGAGAAGGCGGCAAAAAGCCGATCCTGCAGGTTCTCCGCCGTGAGCACAAAGCTGAAGCACTTGGAGGCTGGGATGATGAGCAGCACCGAGCCGCTGGCGATAAAGACGCTCTGAAGGCTCCCTACCAGATCCTTGATGCCCATGGTGCGGTAAATGATGACGCCCAGGATCAGCGCGTAGAGCACGGCCACAGCCGCAGCCTCGGTGGTGGTGACCACACCCATGTAGATACCACCCAGCAGGATCACGGGAGTGAGCAGGGGCAGGATGCAGGAGATGAAGGAGTGGAGCAAATGGGTCAGATAATAGCGCCAGCCCTGCCACTCCAGCCTGGGCCCGTTATGACGGATGGACCAGATAAAGACATAGAGCATCATAATGGCGCCCATCAGGATGCCGGGAATGATGCCGCCGAAGAGCAGCTTGCCCACCGACACGTTGGCCACCATGGCATAGACCACCGCGGGAATGCTGGGGGGGATGATGGGGCCCACGGTAGAGGAGGCGATGGTGGTGCAGGCGCTGAACTCCTCGTCGAAGCCCTCGTCCACCATGGCCTGATAGGCCAGGTTGCCGATGCCGCCGGCGTCAGCCACGGCGGAGCCGGACATGCCGGCGAAGATGATGGAGGTGGTGATATTCACATGACCCATGCCGCCGGGAATATACCCCACCAGATCCCGGCAGAACCCGAAGATCCGGTCTGAGACTGAGGTGCGGTTCATCACCTCGGCGGTGAGAATAAACAACGGAATGGCGATCAGGGCAAAGTTATTGAGGCCGGTGAACATCCGGGTCCCCATCATGGAGAGACCGATCCCCGCGTTGAGGGCATACAGGAAGGAGGAAGTGATCATGGCTCCCGCGATGGGCATACCCAGCAGGAAGAGGATCACAAAGCTCACCAGGAAAATCATCAACGGGCTCATTTACTCTCCTCCCCTCTCTTCTCCTTGCGCTCTTTCAGGAGCATGACCGTGTCCTGGAGCATGTTGAACAAAATATGTACGCACATCACCCCAAAGACGATGGGCAAAATCATGTAGATGTTCTTCATGGGCCAGCGCAGCACGTTGGAGATGGGCAGGGTGCGCATCAGGCTCTGAAGAGGCTTCATATAGAGCAGAAACATAACGATCATGATCGCGTTCATCACCATGCGCAGCACGTACTGCAGCACCTTGGGAAAAAGGTTGGTAAAGGCGGTGATGCGCAGATGGGAATCGGTACTCATGGCATAGGCCGCCGCCAGGAATCCGAACCAGACAAAGAGAAAGCCGTTGAGCTCATCCGACCAGTTCAGACCGCTTTGAAACAGGTAGCGCAGGGCGGCGTTGATCACCATGACCACAAAAAGCACTGCCAGGGTGATACATCCCAGAATCTTTTCCACCTTTTGCAGCGCGCTGTTTACAAGAGAAAAACCACGGTATAGCTGTTCCATGTCAGACCTGCCTTTCTATCGGGTATTCTGAAAAAGAAGGGGCCCGCGGCGACGGTGCGCTGCGGGCCCCCTTTATGTCCGCTGATAAAGTGGGCGATCAGGCCATAGCCTGGATCTGCTCGTACCAGTTCTGCCAGGCGGGGTAACCCTCCACCACCTTGGCGGCGTTCTCCCGGAAGGGAGTGGTGTCGATGTCATCGATGACGGTCATGCCGTTGTCGATGCAGGTCTGGGTCAGGGCCGCCTCGTTCTCCTGGGTCAGCTCGTCGATGCGGTCGCCCTGGCGGGTGAAGACCTCCTCAAAGATGGCCTTGTCCTCATCGGACAGGGAGTTCCACAGATCCTCGTTGATGATGGTGGAGGAGCAGGCCAGCATGTGCTGGGTCATCATCAGGTGGCTCTGGACCTCGTAGAACTTCATGGTAATGATCTGGGTCAGGGGGTTCTCCTCGCAGTCGGCCAGGCCGGTCTGCAGGCTCATGTACACGTCCTCAATGGGAATGGAGGTGATGGCCACATTGTAGACGTCGGCCAGGGTGGAGTAGGGAGCAAAGTTCACGCAGCGGAGGGTCAGACCCTGCATGTCGTCCAGGGTGCGGATCTCCTTGTTGGCGGTGAGGTTACGGAAGCCGAAGTTGTACATGTTCAGCTGCTTGATGCCGCCTACGGCGCCGCCGATGGCCTCGCGCATCTCGTCATAGAGATCGCTGGCCTTGAACTTATTCCAGTGGTCGTAGCTCTGGAAGCAGTAGGGGGCGAACAGAACGCCGGCATCCTCCAACCAGTCGGAGGCGGAGTCCAGGCAGGCGATGTCCAGATCGCCCATCTGGCAGGCGGTGATGCTGTCGGTGTAGTTGGCGTAGGTGCCGTTGGGATAGAGGGTCAGACCATAGCGGCCGTTGGTCTTCTCATAGAGCAGCTCGGCGGACTCCTGGAAGGCCACATAGACGGGATGCCCCTCGGCAAACACGTGGCTGGCCTTCAGATACTTGGTCTCCACGGCGGCCTCGGACTGAGCGGGCTCCGCCGCCTTGGACTCGGCGGGCGCGGGGGTGTTGGAGCTGCCGCCGCCACAGGCGGCCATACCCAGCATCATGCTGGCAGACAGAACAAGAGCAAGGACATTTTTCTTTTTCATTTTTGATACCCCTTTCGATATTGGATCGTTCCTTTTCGGCCATCCTCCAGAGGGTGGCCTCCTCGCTCAAAATTGTAGGTCATTTCAAAAACAAAGTCAATAGTTTTATCAAAAATGTCGACATTTATTTTTTTATGTCCCCTTTTTTGTAGGGCCTGACAAATCAGGGGCAGAATTTCTGTCTATTTTCACAAAGGGGATCCGGGAGGCTTGTAAATCTCTTCAATTGGGGGTGAAATTTTTCATCCTTTTTGGTATAATCAAGGTGCCTGACGCGAAAGGGGGACTATTGTGTGAAACAGATCCAAAAGGTGGCCGTGATCGGCCTCGGCGCTCTGGGCGCCTGTTACGCCAATCAGATCCTGCGGGGCGATCCTTCGGTAGAGCTCTATGGAGTGCTCCGCCCCGGCGCCGTCGCCGCCCCTGTCCTGCTCAACAACGTCCCTTTGCCGCTGGAGTGCCGCACTCCGGCGCAGTTGAAGGGGTTTCAGCCCGACCTGATCCTGGTGGCGGTCAAATCCTACGACCTGGAGGAGGTCATTGAGGCCATAACGCCCATGGTGGGCGAGGACACCCTTCTGCTCTCTCTGCTCAACGGAATGGAGAGCGAGGAGCGGCTCTCTCAGGTCTTTGGAGCTGAGCATGTGCTCTATGCTACTGTAGTGGGGGCGGACACCAACCGAAGCGAGCGGCAGGTCCACTGCCAGAACTCCGGCGTTATTCTCTTCGGCGACCGGAACGGGGCGCCCAACCTTGCCGTCGACCGACTGGAGGAATTTGTCCACCGCTGCGGGCTCACCGCCCGGCGGGTGGAGGATATCACTTATCAGATGTGGTGTAAGCTCCTGGTGAACGTGGGCTTCAATCAGGCCAGCACCGCCTATCAGCTTACCTATGGTCAATTCCGGGAGAATCCTGAGGCCATGGAGGTCATGCGCCAGGCCCAGCGGGAGGTCTGCACCCTGGCCCAGCAGTGCGGCGTGGAGCTGGGAGAGGAAGCCATCCAAACCTGGGAAAAGACCCTGGCCCAGCTCTCCCCCGACGGCCGCTCCTCCATGCTCCAGGACTATTGGATGGGGCGTCGGTTGGAGACCGATATTTTTGGCGACTATGTCTCCCGGCTGGGGCGGAAGCTGGGCGTCCCCACCCCGGTCAGCGACCGGCTCAACGCCCGGATCAAGCAGATGGAGCGCAGCCGAAACCTGACGGAAGCGCCCAGTCCCGAAGAGCCCCCCCACCTCCCCACCGGCAAGCTCTCCGTGGCCACCCCCAAAAAGATCGCCAGCCAGATCCGCATCGATATCGTCAAACAAAAATATAAGGCGGGAGACAAGCTGGTGGAGACCCAACTCTCCGAGCAGTACGCCGCCAGCCGCAGTTCGGTGCGCACCGCCCTGCAGATCCTGTCCGGTGAGGGACTCATCATCACCCACCCCAACGGACGCCGGGAGGTGGTAGCCTTTTCCGAACAGCAGGTGAAAAATCTCTACGACTTCCGCTGGCTCATTGAAAACAGAGCGCTGGAAATGGCCCTGGAAAAATGCGGCTCCGTCTATTCCAAACTGGCCGAGATCCTGGGGGTCATTGAGGGCTGCTGCGCCTGCCCCGCCGAGGAGGTGGACTGGTATGACCTGGACGTACGCTTCCACCGGGCCCTGGTCGCCTCGGCGGAAAACATTTTTCTCTCCAATGCCTGGGAGAGCAACGCGGAGATCTTCTACACCCTGATGAATTTCAACACCCTGATCGACTACAGCGAGCGCTATGCCGCCGAGTTTTTTGAAAAGCACCGCCGCATATACGAGCTGCTCCTGTCCCGGGACCGCCAATGTCTGACCCAGCTCAAACAACACATTCTGGACGCGGAGAGCATCGCCAATTCCGTGCTGGAGTGCTTCGGCGCCCCCCGCTGATCTCCCCTTTGCAGACACGTGCCCGGAGGAATCCTCCGGGCACGGTCCCTTTTTGCAGCCTCCCCTTTTTTCTCTTGCGAAAGCAGGGCTTATCCATTATAATAATATCCAATAATCCGGCCATTTGGAAAGGACGGTAAAACCATTGAGCGAGAAGACTTTTCAGAAAGTAATGGCTGCCAACCGGGGCGAGATCGCCATTCGTATTTTCCGGGCGTGCTACGACCTGGGCTTGCGTACGGTGGCCATCTACTCCAACGAGGACACCTACGCCCTCTTCCGCACCCGGGCAGATGAGGCCTATCTGGTGGGCCAGAACAAGAGCCCGCTGGGGGCCTACCTGGACATCCCCGGCATCATCGGTCTGGCCAAACGCCGGAGGGTAGACGCCATCCATCCGGGCTACGGCTTCCTCTCAGAGAACGCCGACTTTGCCCGTGCCTGCGAGGAGGCGGGCATCGCCTTTGTGGGCCCCTCCTCCTCCGTGCTGGCCCAGATGGGCGACAAGCTGGCGGCCAAGGCCACTGCCATCGCCTGCGGGGTACCCATCATTCCCGGCTCTACCCAGCCCCTGAAGGATGCCGAGGAGGCGGTGGAAAAGGCCCTGAGTTACGGCTTCCCCGTGATCCTGAAAGCTGCCGCCGGCGGAGGGGGCCGGGGCATGCGGCGGTGCGACAGCGCCGAGGAGGTCCGGGTCAACTTCCAGCTGGTGAGGGGCGAGGCCAAGAAGGCCTTCGGCAATGACGACATCTTCATTGAAAAGTATCTGGTGGAACCCAAGCACATTGAGGTACAGATCCTGGCCGACCAGTACGGAAACATTGTCCATTTGGGGGAGCGGGACTGCTCCCTCCAGCGGCGCTATCAAAAAGTGGTGGAGTTCGCCCCCGCCTGGAGCGTCCCCATAGCCGTGCGGGAAAAGCTCCGCGCCGACGCGGTAAAGATCGCCCGTCAGGTGGGATACGTCAACGCCGGCACGGTGGAGTTTCTGGTGGACAAGGACGGGGGATACTATTTCATCGAGATGAACCCCCGCATCCAGGTGGAGCACACCGTCACCGAGATGGTCACCGGCGTGGATCTGGTCCGCGCCCAGATCCTCATTGCCCAGGGCTGCCCCCTGTCCGATCCCCGGATCGGCATGGCAAGTCAGAGCGACCTGCGGGAGAACGGCTATGCCATTCAGTGCCGGGTCACCACCGAGGATCCGGCCAACAACTTCGCCCCCGACACCGGGCGCATCACCTCCTACCGCTCCGGCGGCGGCTTCGGGGTGCGGCTGGACGGCGGCAACGCCTACACCGGAGCGGTGATCTCTCCCTATTACGACTCCCTGCTGGTAAAGGTCACAGCCTGGGACAACACCTTTGAGGGGGCCTGCCACAAGGCCAGAAGAGCCATCAGTGAGGAACACGTTCGGGGGGTCAAGACCAACATCCCCTTTGTCACCAATATCCTCACCCATCCCAAATTTCAGGCCGGCGAGTGCCATACCAAATTCATTGACGAGGCCCCCGAGCTCTTTGAGTTGGAAAACAGCCGGGATCGGGCCACCAAGGTGCTGCGGTATATCGCCGAGATCCAGGTGAAGAACCCCGACTCCCAGCGCAGGCAGCTGGAGATCCCCCGGTTCCCCACCCCCTCCCGGCTGATGAAAAAGGAGGACGGGCTCAAGGCCCTGCTGGACGAAAAGGGGCCCCAGGCTCTGTCCCGGTGGGTGCTGGAACAGAAAAAGCTCCTGGTCACCGACACCACCCTCCGGGACGCCCACCAGTCCCTCCTCTCCACCCGGATGCGCACCCGGGACATGGCCCTGGCCGCCCCCGGAACGGCGGAGATCCTGAAAGACTGCTTCTCCCTGGAAATGTGGGGCGGGGCCACCTTCGACGTGGCCTACCGTTTCCTCCACGAGTCCCCCTGGGAGCGGCTGGATCTCCTGCGTCAGGCCATCCCCAATATCCCCTTCCAGATGCTCCTCCGGGGCGCCAACGCCGTGGGCTATGCCAACTATCCCGACAACCTGATCCGGGCCTTCATCCAGCAGGCCGCCGGGGCCGGTATCGACATCTTCCGGGTCTTCGACTCCCTGAACTGGCTGCCGGGGATCGAAGTGGCCATGGACGAAGTGCTCAACCAGGGCAAGTTCTGTGAAGCCGCGGTCTGCTTCACCGGCGACCTTACCGACCCCAGGCACAACAAGTACGACCTGAAATATTATGTAAACCTTTCCAAGGAGCTGGAACGGCGGGGCGCCCACATGCTCTGCATCAAGGACATGTCCGGCCTGCTGAAGCCCTATGCCGCCAAGACGCTGGTAAAGGCGCTGAAGGAGGAGATCGGCATTCCCGTCCATCTCCACACCCACGACACCTCGGGCAACCAGGTGGCCGCCTATCTTATGGCCGCCGAGGCGGGTGTGGATGTGGTGGACTGCGCGGTGGAGTCCATGGCCTCCGCCACCAGTCAGCCCTCCCTCAACGCCCTGGCCGCCGCCCTTCGGGGCCAGGAGCGGGACACCGGACTGGCCTTCGCCCCCCTCCAACGTCTGAGCGATTACTGGGCGGACGTGCGGCTGCGCTACAACCGTTTTGAGGGCGGGATCACCAATCCCTCCGCCGACATCTACCGCTACGAGATGCCCGGGGGCCAGTACACCAACCTGAAGGCCCAGGTGGAAAGCCTGGGTCTGGGCCACCGCTTTGACGCGGTGAAGGAAATGTACCGGGATGTAAATCTGATGCTGGGGGATATTGTAAAGGTGACCCCCTCCTCCAAGATGGTGGGAGACCTGGCCATCTTCATGGTGCAAAACGATCTCACCCCCGACAATATCGTGGAGCAGGGGGAGTCTCTCACCTTCCCCGACTCAGTGGTGAGCTACTTCAAGGGTATGATGGGTCAGCCCGCCTGGGGCTTCCCCGAGGAGCTCCAGCGGGTGGTGCTCAAGGGTGAGGAGCCCATCACCTGCCGCCCCGGTGAGCTGCTGCCTCCGGTAGACTTTGAAAAGGCCCGCCGTGAGGTGGAAAAATTCTACCCCGACGCCAGTGACCGCACCGTGGTGTCCTGGTGCCTCTACCCCAAGGTGGTGGAGGAATTCTGCCTCCACCGTCAGGAGTACGGCTATATCACCCGCATGGGCAGCCACGTCTTCTTTGACGGCATGGCCCTGGGAGAGACCACTCAGATCAGCATTGAGGACGGCAAAACTCTGGTGGTGAAATATCTGGGTCTGGGCGACCTCAACGAGGACGGCACCCGTAACGTCCAGTTCGAGCTCAACGGCATGCGCCGGGAGATCGCCGTGCCCGATCCCGAGGCCGTTTCCCAGGTCAGCGCCACCGCCATGGCCGACCCCGCCGACAAAAGCCAGGTGGGCTCCTCTATCCCCGGCATGCTCTCCAAGCTGACCGTGAAGGCAGGGGATCCGGTGAAAAAGAACCAGGTGCTGGCGGTCATCGAGGCCATGAAAATGGAGACCAGCGTGGTGGCCCGGATGGACGGCACCGTGGATCGCATTCTGGTCTCCGAGGGCTCTACGGTAAAGGCGGGCGAACTGCTCATCACCATTAAATAGCGCACATATCCTACGCCTCCGCGCGAAGATACTTCAACGATCGGAAAGGAGCACTTTCTATGGAAACCATTCTGAATCTCCTCCCTCTCACCGACAGTGAACGCGCCGACTTCCTGGCCGCCGCCCCCAACGACGACCACGTCTTCTGTCCCTCCCCCGATCTCACCTTTACCTCAGACACCGCCTCCCTGGACAAAATCGCCAGGGCCACAGTGATCCTGGGCTGCGTTCCCCCCCACATGCTCACGAGCTGTACCGGCCTCAAATGGCTCCAGACCTGGTCCGCCGGAGTCAACAACTATCTCACCCCCGGCGCTCTGCCCCAAGGGGCCATGCTCACCTCCGCGGTGGGCGCTTACGGTCAGGCCGTATCGGAGCATATGTTCGCCTCCCTCCTGGCTCTGATGAAGCGCCTTCCCGCCTATCGGGATCACCAGCGGGCCAAGGAGTGGGTGGATGAGGGCCAGGTGAAGACCTTCACCGGCACCACCGTTCTCTGCCTGGGCACCGGGGATCTGGGCAGCCATTTCGCCGGCCTGGTAAAGGCCATGGGCGCCCACACCGTGGGCCTCAACCGCCATCCGGATAAACCCGTTGTCCATATGGACGAGCTCCACCTTCTCTCCGAGCTGGACGCCTGGCTCCCCAGGGTCGATGTGGTGGCCATGACTCTCCCAGAGTCGCCGGAGACCATCCACCTGATGAACGCCCGGCGGCTGGCTTTGATGAAGCCCGACGCTATTCTGGTCAATGCCGGCCGCGGCTCCGGGGTGGACTGCCTGGCCCTGGCAGATGCTCTGAGGGCCGGAAAGCTCTGGGGGGCTGCCCTGGACGTCACCGAGCCGGAACCCCTCCCCGCCGGGCATCCCCTCTGGGACTGCCCCAACCTGCTCCTCACCCCCCACATCGGCGGCGGCGATCACCTGCCCCAGACCGTGCGCAATATCGTGGCCATCGCCCTGGACAATCTGCGCCGGTACACCGCCGGGCAGCCCCTGCGCAACCGGGCCCTGTGATTCCCTTGGTTTCGCCCAAAAAACATGATACCCTCCTGGTAAAAGTTACCAGGAGGGTATTTTATGCGGTATTTTCTGGCCTTTCTGCTGATCTGCACCCTCGGAGTCCCCGCCGCTGCCGCGGAACCGGAGGAGCCGGTCACCCGGGGAGAATTTATTCTTTTGATGTGGCGCTCCCATGGCGGGGTGCCCTTTGACAAAACCGCCCATCCCTTTTCCGACCTTCCCGACGACGAACTGGCTCAGGCCGTGGCCTGGGCCTATGGAGAGGGCCTGACCCAGGGCGTGGGCGACGGACTCTTTGCCCCGGAGCGCCCCCTCACCCGGGAGGAATGCGCCATGCTCCTGCGACGGGACGACCGGCGGCTGGGCCGGCTCCCCTGGGCCGGCGACGGCGCGGCCGAGTGCAACGACCGACTGGAGATCTCCCCTTGGGCCGATGACAGCCTCTACCGAGCCTGTGTCACCGGACGTCTCCCCTGGCGGCAGGGCCGCCTGGCCCCTTTGGAACCGGTAACCCCCCAGGAGATCGCCCCATTTTTCCCCTGAGTTCTCTCTGAAGGGCACATTTTCCTTTCCCTCATAAACTTTTTTCCGGTTTTCTATGGAAACTTTGGAAAATCATCTTTACTTTTTTTATATTATGGTGCTATAATAACAATGTATTTTTGCGTACTGTCCAGGAAACTGGTTACAATAAGATCAGGCCGATGTTTTTCGGCCTCTACAATACCTTCCGGGTCGGTGTGTTCCCGGGTGGAAAAGCAAGGGAGTTGCTTTTATCTTGACAAAATATGTGATCCGCGGCGGAAAGCCGCTTTACGGTACAGTGGAGATCTCCGGCGCGAAAAATGCCGCCGTGGCGATCCTTCCCGCCGCCCTTCTGGTGGACGGCGTGTGCCGCATTGAGAATATCCCCCAGATCAGCGATGTGACCCTCATTTTGAATATTCTCCAGGAACTGGGCGCCGATGTGCGTACCGTCAACCGCACTACGGTGGATATCGACTGCTCCCACATCCGCAATGCCCGGGTCCCCGACACCCTGGCCCGTAAGATCCGCGCCTCCTATTACCTCATCGGCGCCCTGCTGGGCCGCTTTGGCTCCGCCGAGGTACCCCCGCCCGGCGGTTGCGACTTCGGCGGCCGTCCCATCGATCTGCACATCAAGGGCTTTGTCGCCATGGGCGCCGAAGTGGACGTCAAGGGCGGTCTCATCTGCGCCAAGGCAAAGGACGGGCGTATGGCGGGCACCACCGTATACATGGATATGTCCTCTGTGGGCGCCACCATGAACATCATGCTGGCTGCCGTTCTGGCCACGGGCACCACTGTCATTGAAAACGCCGCCAAGGAACCCCACATCGTGGATCTGGCCAACTTCCTCAACTCCATGGGGGCCTCCATTATGGGCGCGGGCACCGATGTGATCAAGATCAAAGGCGTGGATCACCTCTCCGGAGGCAGTTATTCCATCATCCCCGACCAGATCGAAGCGGGCACCTATATGGCGGCCGTTACCGCCACCGGCGGCGAGGTCCTTATCAAAAACGTCATTCCCAAGCATTTGGAGTGCATTACCGCCAAGCTGGTGGAGATGGGCGCCGAGGTGGAGGAACAGGACGACGCCGTTCTGGTTCGCCGTGATCGTCCCCTGGAGCGCACCAATATCAAGACCCTGCCCTATCCCGGCTTCCCCACGGACATGCAGCCCCAGGTGGCCGCCTGTCTCTGCCTGGCCCAGGGCACCAGCGTCCTCACGGAGGGCGTGTGGGATAACCGTTATCGCTATGTGGACGAGTTCCGCCGCATGGGCGCTCAGATCCAGGTGGACGGCAAGATCGCCGTCATCGAAGGGGTCGCTCAGCTCACCGGCGCCGCGGTGGAAGCCTGTGATCTTCGGGCCGGCGCGGCCCTTGTCATTGCCGGTCTGGCGGCTCAGGGCTCTACCGAGATCAGTCAGGTGCGCCACATTGAGCGGGGCTATGAGGACATTGTCCGCAAACTCTCTGGCATCGGCGCGGATATTCGGGTGGTGGTGACCCCCGACGAGACCAAGGCCGTCCAGGCGGGCTGAACGCGATCATAAAGAAGCGGCGGCAATGCCGTCGCTTTTTATTACATAAAGGAGCTCCCCCATGGAACTTCGCACCCTTTTCTCCGGCTCTTCCGGCAATTCCACACTTATCTCCCACGCCGGCGTCCACTTGATGGTGGACGCCGGCGTCTCCTGCCGTCGCCTCACCCTGGCCTTGGCAGACTGCGGCTTGGATCCCCAGTCCCTTGCCGGTATCCTGATCACCCATGAGCATTCCGACCATATCGCCGGGCTTGCCACCCTGACCAAGAAATATCACTTGCCCATCTATACCAGCCCCGGCACCGCCCGACAGCTGGCCTACCGCATTGCCGCAGTAGAGGATGTGCTCCATCCGGTCGCCCCCGGCGACTCCTTTGCCCTGGGCCCCTTTGTGGTCAGCACCTTCCCCACCCCCCATGACGCCGCCCAGTCCATGGGCTTTGCCTTTGAGGCGGGAGGCCGAAAGGCCGCCGTGGTCACCGATCTGGGCTACGTCACCCCAGAGGTCCTGACCGGAATTTCAGGGGCCCACCTTTTGGTCTGTGAGGCCAACCACGATGTGGACTGGGTCCTCTCCGGCCCCTATCCATACTACCTGAAGCGCCGTATCCTGGGTGAACGCGGCCATCTCTCCAATGAAGCTGGAGCCCGCCTGGCCCTCCAATGTGTGGAGCAGGGGGCCCACACCATTGTGCTGGCCCATCTCTCCGCGGAAAACAACACCCCCGCCCACGCTCTGATGACGGCGGAGACCATCTTCCATGCCGCCGGGGCGGGAGCCCTTCGGGATGTGATCCTCACCGCCGCCCCCCGGAATGAAGCGTCTCCCCTGTACGAGGTGTAAACCATGACCAATGTAAAGCTGTTATGTGTGGGAAAGCTGAAGGAGCGCTTTTATGCCGACGCCTGCGCCGAATACATGAAGCGCCTCTCCCCCTTCTGCCGACTCACCGTCAATGAGCTTCCGGAGGAAAAGCTGCCTCAGGCCCCCTCCCCCGCCCTCATCGCCGCCGCTCTCGCCAAGGAGGCCGCCGCCATCCGCGCCAAGCTCCCTCCCAGAGCCCGCACCGTGGCCCTGTGCATTGAGGGTCAGCTCCTCTCCAGTCAGGAGCTGGCAAATCGACTGCGAACCTGGGAAGCCGGCCCCACCAACCAGCTGTGCTTTCTCATCGGCGGCTCCTACGGTCTGGATGAAACTTTAAAAAACGAGGCCCAGATCCGTATCAGCATGTCCCCTATGACCTTCCCCCACCACCTGGCCCGGGTCATGCTTCTGGAGCAGCTCTACCGCGGTTTTAAGATCAACGAGGGCTCCCACTACCATAAATAAAAGAACACAGGGAAGGGAGCGGCGCCGCCGCTCCCGTCCCGGTGTTGTTTTAGGAATTGTCGCCAAATCCCTCTTGCCCCCTCCCCGGCCTTTGTGGGATAATTACCATACCATTTTATTGATTGGAGGTG
>CANSYW010000017.1 GCA_947651395.1 uncultured Pseudoflavonifractor sp.
CCCTATTACCCCCCGGCACCAAACACTATTCCCCACCCCCCCGCTCTCCCGATCTGTTTATCCATTAAAAAAAGAGCGGGGGCGCCCGCCTGTCGGCGGACGCCCCCGGTTTTTATTTCCAAAACAATTATGCCATAGGGGCCCCGGCGGCGGCAGCCAGCCGTTCCAGGCCGGCCTTCAGGGTGGAGCGGGGGCAGCCGAAGTTCAGCCGGGCGAACTGACCGGTGGGCTCCCGATAGGCCGTACCGCCGGACAGACGCAGGCCGGCGGAGGTGAAGAAGCTCTCCAGCTCCTCCCGCTTCAGTCCCAGACCGGAGCAGTCCAGCCACAGCAGGAAGGTGGCCTCGGGTACAATGGGAGTGATGCCGGGAATGTTTTTCCGGAAGTAGTCCAGGGCAAAATCCCGGTTGGCCTGAAGATAGTCCCGCACCTGGTCGGCGTAGGCGTCGCCGTTTAAATAGGCCGCCTCCATGGCCACCAGGCCCAGAATGCCGGTGTTGATGCTGTTGCGCTCCCGTACCTCAATAAAGGGTCGACGGACGTCGGGATCCGGGATGATGATGGCCGAGGCCACCAGACCCGCTACGCTGAAGGTCTTGCTGGGGGAGGTACAGGTGATGGTGTGCCGGGCCAGCTCCGGGGAGAGGGAGGCCAGGGGGATGTGCCGGCGGCCGTCAAAGACGATGTCGGCGTGGATCTCGTCGGAGAGGATGAGCAGGTCGTTTTCCAGACAGATCTCTCCGATGCGCTCCAGCTCCTTCCGGGTCAGACACCGGGCGGTGGGATTCTGAGGATTGCAGAAGAGGAAGAGCTTGGCCCCCTTGGCCTTTTGGGCAAAGTCCTCAAAATCAAACTCATAGCGGCCATTTACCAGGGGCATGGGGCTCTCTGTCACCCGACGTCCGCAGTTTTCCACCATCTCAAAGAAAGGGGTGTAGATGGGGGTGTTGATGAGGATCCTGTCCCCGGGCTGGGTAAAGGCCTGGACGGCGGTGGCGATGGCGCAGTCGATGCCCGCCAGGAAGCTCACCCAATCGGGCTCCACATGGAAGCCGTGGCGCACCTGCTGCCAGCGGGCCACGGCGGCGGGACAGCCCTCCGGAGGAAGCGTGTAGCCGAAGATGCCGTGCTCCACACAGGATCCCAGGGCCTGCTTGACCTGGGGCAGGGTCTCAAAGTCGGTGTCCGCCACCCAAAAGGGGAGCAGGGATTTCTCCCCCTCGCCGATGAAGCGGCGATCCCACTTGGCACTGTTGCGGCCACGGCGGTCAATGAGCTTGTCAAAGTCGTAAGTCATAATAGGCCCTCCTTACAGGGACGAAGCCGCCCGGACGGGCCGGACGGCTTCGCTTGTCGTGTGGATATGGTCTCTGAGCCGGCTTACAGTACAAAGCCCAGGATCAGATAAAGTACGATGGCCGCCCCGGCAAAGCACAAAGAGTAGGGCAGCTGAGTCTTCACGTGGGAGACCACGTCACAGTCGGTGGAGGAGCAGGACATGATGGTGGTGTCCGAGATGGGAGAGGTGTGGTCGCCGAAGACGGCGCCGCCGGCGATGGCGCCCACGATCATGGGGATGTGGACGTTCAGGGTCATGGCCATGGGCAGCAGAATGGGCATCATAATGGCGATGGTGCCCGCACTGGAGCCGGTGGAGAAGGAGATGAGGCAGGTGAACAGGAAGGCCACGGCGGTGAAGATGGCCGGGCTGATGAGCTTTACCAGAGCGTCGGAGAGATAGCCGGCGGTGCCCAGGGCACCCAGAAGATCGCTCAGGGCGTAGGCAAAGACCATGACGGTGACGATGTCCATCATGTTGCCGCAGCCGGTGATGAAGATGCCGATGTTGTCCATGAGAGAGCCCATCTTCTCAACGGTCATGGCCACGATGGTGTAGATGGAGCCGGCCATAATGCCGAAGATGAGGCCGGTCTCGGCGTCGCCGCCCATGAGGCTTCCGCCGCCGCTGTAGAAGATGTAGGCAATGGTGACCAGGATCATCAGCACCATGGGAATGAGCAGGAACTTGGCCTTGGCGGGATCGCCGTTCACCTCGTCGGCCTCGTCAGCGGCGCCGGCGGAGGGAGCGGCGGCCATATAGGCGGCCTCAGCCTGCTTCATGGGGCCGAAGTCTTTCTTCAGGAGGATGACCACCGCCACGCCAATGACGGCCAGAATGCAGTAGAAGTTGAAGGCAATGCCCTGCACCATCTGACCGGTGGGGTTGGCGATGCCCTGGGCCTCAATAAAGCTGGCAATATAGGGGCCGTAGGCGGCGATGGGAATGAGAATGGACATGGGGGTGGCGGTGGAGTGGACGATCCAGGCCGTCTTTTCCGGCGAGATGCCGAAGGCCTTGGTCAGGGGGCGGGAGATGGAGCCAGTGATCATCACGCTCAGGGTGCCGTCAATGAACACCAGAACGCCGATGAGCCAGGTGAACAGCTCCGCGCCCACACGGGACTTGACCACGCTGCGCTTTTTGATCATCAGAGCGGTAAAGCCCTTGAGGCCGTCGGCCTTCTCAATGAGGTAGAACATGCCGCCCAGAGTGAGCAGAATGATGATGGAGGTGCTGGAGGAGGAGCTGAACACGCCGACGATCATGTTCTTGGTGCCCTCCAGCATCCCGATGAGACTGTAGCCGGAGAGCATAAAGTTGCCCACCAGCAGCGAGGCGAACAAAGCCAGGAACACATTTTTTGTCACCAGGGCCAGGACGATTGCCAGAACGGATGGGATCACACTCAGAAAACCAAATTCCATTTTGAAAGATACCTCCCTTTTCTTTTCGGTGCACAGTGCAATGTAGCATATCTGACAGTGGAAATATATAAAGTAATTTACAAACTTTGCGGTTTTCTTATAAAATTCTCCCAATTATACAAAAGGCTTTGTCGCATTTGGCATAGTCCTTTTTTGGGAAAGCGGCTTTTTAGGGCCGGGCACCTTGTATTTTTTTCGGGAAACGTTTATAATGAACTATCACTTATTAAAACAAAAAGGAGCGATCCCCTGTGACAAATATTTGGCATGATGTAGATCCCAAGCGCATTACTCCGGAGGACTTCCTGGCGGTGATCGAGATCCCCAAGGGCAGCAAAAAGAAGTATGAGCTGGACAAGTCCACCGGCCTCATCATTCTGGATCGGATCCTCTACACCTCCACCCACTATCCCGCCAACTACGGCTTTATCCCCCGCAGCTACGGAGATGACGGCGATCCCCTGGACGTGCTGGTGCTGTGCTCCGAGGAGCTGGATCCCCTGACCCTGGTGCGCTGCTATCCCATCGGCTATATCTCCATGCTGGACGACGGCAAGAACGACGAAAAGATCATTGCCATTCCCTTTGCCGATCCTACATACAACGGCTACAGGGACATCACCGAGCTGCCCAGCCATATCTTTGAGGAGATGAGTCACTTCTTCACCGTCTACAAGAGCCTGGAGGGGAAGGACACCGTGGCCGGCGACACCAAGGGGGCGGCGGAGGCCAAGGAGGTCATCCGCTCCGCCATTGCCCACTACAAGGACTGCTTTTGCTGATTTTCGGCAAATTTAAAGAAATCTTTCTTTTTTCCTGAGAGCCCTGTGCTAAACTGAGGAAAAGGGCGGAAGGAGTAGTTTATGACGAATTACGACGTTTTGGTCATCGGCGCCGGCTTTGCCGGGGCGGTGACCGCCGGGGAGCTGGCGAGAAGGGGCGGGAAAAGAGTCCTGGTCCTGGAACGGCGGGGCCATGTGGGAGGCAATGCCTATGACCGCCTGGATCCCTTCGGGGTGCTCATCCACCAGTACGGCCCCCATATCTTTCACACCAACGACCGGCGGGTCTTTGACTACCTGAGCCAGTATACCGCCTGGAACGGCTATCAGCACCGGGTGGTGGCCAATGTTCCCGACGAGTCCGGCAAGCCCCACCAACGGCGGCAGTACCCCGTCCCCTTCAACCTCACCTCCCTGGAGGAGGCCTTTGGAGAGGCGGAGGGCAAGCGGCTGGGGGAGAAGCTCATGGCCGCCTACGGGGCTGAGAAGAAGGTCACCATCCTGGAGCTGCGGCAGAATCCGGATCCGGAGATCTCCGCCCTGGCCGACTATGTCTACGACCATGTCTTTGTGCGCTACACCATGAAGCAGTGGGGCCAGAGGCCTGAGGACATCGACCCCAACACCACCGCCCGGGTGCCCATCTTCCTCAGCCGGGATGACCGGTATTTCCAGGATCAATATCAGGGCCTTCCCACCGAGGGGTACACCCCCATTTTTGAGAAGATCCTGGACCACCCCAACATTACGGTGGAGACGGACTGTGATGCCCTGGAGCGGCTGACGCTGGCGGATGGGGCGGTCTGTCTGGATGGGGAGCGCTTTGACGGCCCCGTCATCTACACCGGCCAGGCCGACGAGCTCTTTGGCTTCCGGTTCGGGCCTTTGCCCTACCGGACCCTGGACTTTGAGTTCGAGACCTGGGTGGAGCGCGTCCCCGGCCGGCTTACCCCCCGGGGCTGCGTGGCCATGAGCGAGGGGGATTTTTACCAGACCCACGGCACGGTGAACTACACCGTGGACCGGCCCTATACTCGGATCACTGAGTTCAAGCACATGACCCTTCAGGAGCTACCCGGCGTGACCACCATTGTCAAGGAGTTTTCCAAGCCCTACTCCGCCGCTCCGGGAGAGATCCCCTATTACGCCATCATCAACGCCGGAAATAACGCCCTGTACGCCCAATATCAGGCGGAGGCGGAGCGATACCCCGGTCTTTACCTGCTGGGTCGGCTGGCGGAATATAAATATTACAATATGGACGCCATCGTGGGCCGGGCGCTGACGCTGGCGGATGAGCTGTTGGGAGTGTGACCGAAATGGAGAAAATTCTGACCTTTGCCGTGCCCTGCTACAACTCGGCGGACTATATGGATCACTGTGTGGAGACCCTGCTCACCGCCGGGGAGGACATTGAGATCATCCTGGTGGACGACGGCTCCACCAAGGACGACACCCCTGCCATCTGCGACCGCTGGGCGGAAAAATATCCTGACATCATCCGGGCCATCCACCAGCCCAACGGCGGCCACGGCGAAGGGGTCAATCAGGGCATCCGCAATGCCAGGGGCATGTACTATAAGGTGGTGGACTCCGATGACTGGCTGGACGAGGACGCCCTTCAGAAGGTGATGGCCAAGCTCCGGGAGTGCGCCCAATGGGATGAGCCCCTGGATCTGCTTATCGCCAACTATGTCTATGAGCATGTGGAGGATCAGACCCAGAGGGTGATGCGTTACCGCAATGTCTTTCCCTTGGAGAAGGTCTTCACCTGGGACGACATCGGCCGGTTCCGCCCCTCCCAGTACCTGCTGATGCACTCGGTGATCTACCGCACCCAGCTGCTGCGCGACTGCGGCCTGGAGCTGCCCAAGCACACCTTCTATGTGGACAACATCTTTGTCTATCAGCCCCTGCCCTTCGTCAGGAGCATCTACTACATAGATGTGGATCTCTACCGTTACTTCATCGGCCGGGCGGATCAGAGCGTCAACGAGAAGGTGATGGTGGGCCGGGTGGATCAGCAGGTGCGGGTGACCAAGCTGATGATCGGCGCCCACGATCTGAAGAAGGTGCGCGCCGAACACGCCAAGCTGGGCCGGTACATGACCAACTATCTGGCCATGATGATGACCATCTCCTCGGTGTTCCTCAACATTGACAACTCTCCGGAGAAGCTGGGGGAGAAGACTGAGCTGTGGGAGTATCTGCGCTCGGTGGATCCCCGGCTCCATCACAAGCTGAAGTACCGGGCCCTGTCCACCCTGGGGATCTTCCCTGGCTATCAGGGCAGAAAGCTGTCGGTGCAGCTCTACCGGATGGCGCGGCGCATCTATAAATTCAACTGACGGTCTTTGACCGGATCAAAAACAGACGGAACGGCTGACCCTTTGATGGGTCAGTCGTTCCGTCTGTTTTTTCATGGGCTCATCCCAGGGCGGCCACCAGCTCCTCCAGCAGTTTGCGGGTACAGGCTACGATATCCTCCAGCTGTTCTTTGGTGGCCCGGTCGTAGTGGATGCCGCAGCTGACGCAGACCGTCCTCCGGAGGACTTCGGCCAGACGCTTGGCATACAGGCTGCTGACGGTAAGATCCTTGTGCCCGGGCAGGGAGATCTCCTCCAACCGGATCCGGCCGTCCACCATATGGGCCACGCTGACGCCGCCGATGTGGGGGGATACACCTCCGGTGACGCTGACCGAAAGATCCTCTCCCATGGGACAGGTGTTGACCCGGATGGGAAAGCCGTGACACTGGGCGGTAAATTCCATTTTGACTCACATTCCTTTCTGCTGATGGATATGCTGCCGGAAAAAAGACCAGAAGAGCCCGGCGGCGGGGGAGAGGGGGCGTCCCTTCCGGGCCGCCAGTACGATGGAGCTCTCCACCGGGGTGCGCAGGGGGACGGAGACGATCCCGGGGATGTTGTGGTAGGCGGCGGCCTGCTGGGTCATAAGAGAGACCCCCATCCCGTGGGCCACCGAGCGCAGAAGATTCTCCACCCGGTTTCCGGTGTAGACGATCCGGGGGGTGAAGCCGCAGGATTGGCAGATGGATACGCACAGCCGAAACAGCAGAGTCTCCTCATTGAGCAGCAGGAATCGCTCCCGGGAGAGCTGCGCCAGATCGATGGACGACTCGCCGGCCAGGGGGTGATCCTGGGGCAGAATGGCGGTCATCAGATCCCGGGTCAGGAGAAGGGTGTCATACTGATAGTCCATGTCGGGCAGCAGACGGAGGATGGCCAGCTCACAGCCCTCACTGCTCAGCAGCTGGGGTACCACATTGCCCTCCCGCTCCATAATGGTGAGCTCCACCTCCGGATGGAGCTGTTGAAATTGGGCGATGAGGGGGATAAGGTCATATTGAGCGATGATGGGGATGGCGGAGATCCGCAGACGGCGGGTGTGTTCCCGCACGGTGTGGGTCAGGGCGTCATAGTCGGCCAAAACGGCCCGGACATGGGGGAGGATGAGCTCGGCGGCCTGGGTGGGGCGGATCCTGCGGCGGGAGCGGTCAAACAGGGTCACGCCCAGCTCCTCCTCCAGAGCCATGATCTGCTTGGAGACGGCGGACTGGGTGATATAGAGGGAATCGGCGGCGTCGGAAAAATTCCCATACTCCATCACGGACAAAAAATATTTCAGGCAGGTGAGATTCACAGGCGCCCTCTCCCTTCAAATTGGAATACCAGAATGTATTCCGCCTTGGAATACATTTTAGCGAAAACAAAATTGTTTGTAAAGGGGAAAGTGAGTAAAATGCAATTGGACAATTTGAACAGGGAACGGGAAAATCGGACGTTCTTTCTGTTGAAAACGCTTGTTTGAGGAGGAGACGCCATGAAGGACCAGGTCACGGATCTGCGAAGCGCGCTGGACAGGCTGTCCCATATGCCGGGGCAGCTGGTGGAGACCCATGTGGAGGTGGATCCCATGGCGGAGCTGTCCGGAGTATACCGCCATGTGGGGGCCGGAGGCACGGTCATGCGGCCCACACGGGTGGAGGGGCCCGCCATGGTCTTCCACAATGTGAAGGGGCATCCCGGGGCAAGAGTGGCCATCGGCGTGCTGGCCAGCCGTAAGCGGGTGGGGGCTTTGCTGGACTGTCCGCCGGAGGAGCTGGGCAAGCTGCTGTGTCGCTGTGCCAAGGAGCCCATAGCCCCGGTGGTAACGGCGGAGCCGGCCCCCTGCCAGGAGGTGGTGCACCGGGCCGGGGATCCGGATTTTGACCTCTGTAAGCTCATCCTCGCCCCCACCAATACTCCGGTGGACGCGGGGCCGTACATCACCATGGGCATGTGCTATGCCACCCATCCGGACACCGGGCTGTCCGATGTGACCATCCACCGGCTGTGTATCCAGGGGCGGGACGAGTTGTCCATCTTCCTACAGCCGGGGAGCCGCCACATCGGGGCCATGGCCGAGCGGGCGGAGGAGCTGGGAGAGAACCTTCCCATTTCGGTGTCCATCGGGGTGGATCCCGCCATTGAGGTGTCCGCCTGCTTCGAGCCCCCCACCACGCCCATGGGCTTTGATGAGCTCTCCATCGCCGGCGCTCTCCGGGGCCGTCCGGTGGAGCTGTGCCCCTGTCTCACGGTGAAGGAGCGGGCCATCGCCCATGCGGAATATGTCATTGAGGGGGAGATCGTCACCGGCCGCCGGATCCGGGAGGATCAGAACAGCCACACCGGCTATGCCATGCCGGAGTTTCCGGGCTATAACGGCGTGGCCAGCACGGAGTGCTGGCTGTTGAAGGTCCACGCTGTGACCCATCGGAGAGATCCCATCATGCAGACCTGCATCGGCCCCTCGGACGAGCATCTCAACATGGCGGGCATTCCCACCGAGGCCAGTATTTTCAACAGCATTGAGCGGGCCATGCCCGGCAAGCTGCGCAATGTCTACGCCCACCGTTCGGGCTGCGGCAAATATATGGCGGTGCTCCAGTTCCGGAAGAGCGAGCCCACCGACGAGGGCCGCCAGCGTCAGGCGGCGCTGCTCGCCTTCTCCGCCTTTCCGGAGCTCAAGCATGTCATCCTGGTGGACGAGGATGTGGATCCCTTTGACAGCGACGACGTTTTGTGGGCCATGAACACCCGCTTCCAGGGTGATCGGGACATTATCACCATCCCCGGTGTGCGCTGCCATCCCCTGGATCCCTCCGCCGGGCCGGAGTATGACCCCTCCAGCCTGGATCGAGGGATCAGCTGCAAGACCATATTTGACTGCACCGTTCCCTTTGCCATGAAGTCCCAGTTCCGGCGGGCTGAGTTCCTGGAGGTGGATCCCAGGCATTGGCTGCCGGACTTTGAGGGCTGAGAGATGGAAGGTGTGAAAAGGCGGCTTGTTGTGGGGATCTCCGGCGCCTCGGGAGCGCCCCTGGCGGTGGAGACCCTCCGGGCCCTGCGGGCGGTGGGGGTGGAGAGTCACCTGGTGGTGAGCCGTTCCGGGGAGCTGACCCTTGCCCAGGAGACAGGTATGACCGTGAAGGAGCTGGAGAGCCTGGCCCACACGGTCTATTACAATGGGGACGTGGGGGCGGCCATCGCCTCGGGGACATTCCGGACCATGGGGATGCTGGTGGTGCCCTGCAGCATGAAGACGGCGGCGGGGATCTGTTCGGGCTACAGCGACAGCCTGCTGCTGCGCTCCGCCGACGTGACCCTGAAAGAGGGCAGGCCCCTAGTGCTCTGCGCCCGGGAGACCCCCCTGTCCCCCATCCATCTGCGCAATCTGTATGACCTTTCCAGGCTGGGGGCACGGGTCGTGCCGCCCATGCTGACCTATTATACCAATCCCCGCACGGCGGAGGATATGACCCGCCACACAGTGGGAAAACTGCTGGATCAGTTCGGCATTGTCTGGGCGGAGAGGACCAATTGGACCGGAATGGCTCAGAGTGAAGAGGGAGGCGGCAGGACATGACAAAATACGCCATTGTCGGCTTTGGCTGTGCCGGCTATCACGGGGCGCGGGAGATCCGGGCCAACGACCCGGAGGGGGAGATCACCGTATACAGCGAGCACGCTCTGGCCCCCTATAACCCCATGCTCACCACCTATTACGCCGGAGGGCGGCTGGCCTATGAGGGGGCCTTTCCCTTCGGCTCCATGGAGGAGATCGCCCGGCAGCTGGACCTGACGGTACATCAGGGCGTCCGGGTGGCGAAGATCCACGGAAGGAGCCGGGAGGTGGAGCTGGAGGACGGCTCCCGACGGGTCTATGACCGGATCCTTATCGCCACAGGCGCCCGGGCCTTTGCCCCGCCCATCCCCGGCCTCCGGCCGGAGCGGGCTCTGATGATGCGCACCATGGACGACGCCGTCCGCCTGCGGGAGACCCTGGAGAGACGGCCCGTCCGCTCCGCCATCGTGGTGGGGGCCTCCATGGTGGGTATCAAGGTGGTGGAGCTTTTGACGGCCCGGGGGATCCAAACCTCACTGCTGGATCTGGCCCCTGGCATCTTTCCCCTGGCCGCCTATCCGGAGACCGCCCGGGAGATCGAAGGGCGCATTGCCGGACAGGGGGTGGAGCTGCACTTCGGCGCCAGCATCGCCCGGACGGAGGAAACGGCGGACGGAACACTGCGGTGCAGTCTCACCGACGGGGAATTCCGGGAGGTGGAGCTGGTGGTGCTGTGCATCGGCACCCGGGCCAACACCGCGCTGGTGAATCCGGAGGAGATCCGGATCCACCGGGGCATCGTGGTGGGGCCCCGCATGGAGACCGGCTGTCCCGGGATCTACGCCGCGGGAGACTGCTGCGAGGGGGGCGACCTGCAGGCGGGAGACACCAAAATCATCGGCCTGTGGGCCAACGCCGGCCACCAGGGGGGCACGGCGGGACGCAACATGGCGGGGGCGGAAGGGATCTTTACCGGAAATATCCTTCACAACATCACCCACTTCATGGGGATGGATTTTATCGGTATGGGAGACAACCGCCGCCGGGGAGAGACCCTTGTCTGCGGCACGCCGGAGGGGGCGGGGCTCTACATCCGCGCCGAGGTGGAGCAGGGGAGCCTGGCGGGGGTCAACATTCTGGACGACTACCGCGTCAGCGGCGCCATCAAGAACTATTTTTACCGTCTGCTCACCCAGGGCCATGTGTCCCTGGCGCCGGTGCAGCGGGGCATTTTGCTCAGGGAGGGCCTCAGGCCCGGTTTTATCAAGAGATTGGAGGAGATGATCCGATGAGTACGCCGCGGGAACAGGCAAAGATTCCGGGGGCGGATACCGGGATCGGGATCCGCCATACGCTGTGCGACGTCTGTACTCCGCAAATGCACTGCGGTCTGGACGTGTACGTAAAGGACGGAAAGGTGCTGAAGGTGGAGGGAAGCCCCGACCACCCGGTGAACCGGGGCTATCTATGCACCAAGGGGGTCAGCAACCGTCAGTATCTCTATCGGGAGGATCGGGTGCTCACCCCGCTGCGCCGGACGGGCCCCAGGGGGAGCGGACAGTTTGAGCCCATCTCCTGGGAGGAGGCCCTGGAGGAGATCAGCCGCCGGCTGCTCAAGGTCCGGAAGGAGCGGGGGGCGGATGGGGTGGCCTTCTTCTCCGGCTATGGGAAGTGGTATCGGCCCATGTTCCGCCGCTTCGCCCATGCCTTCGGGACGCAAAACTACGGCACCGAGTCCAGCTGCTGCTTTACCTCGGGCCTGATGGCCTGGCAGGTGGCCACCGGAATGCATGTGGAGGCCGAGATGGCCAAAAGCGAGCTCTTCCTGGGTTGGGGAACCAACGGTTATTATTCCCGCTACCGGATGCCTGACGGCATCGAGCGGCGCAGGGCCCAGGGAATGAAGGTCATCATCATCGACCCCCGGATGACCCCGGCCAACCAGCGGCTGGCCGACCTCTGGCTGCGGCCCCGTCTGGGCACCGACGGGGCGCTGGCCCTGTCCATCGCCTGCGAGCTGATCCGGAACGACTGGGTGGATGAGGAATATATCCGCCAGTATGTATACGGCTATGAGGAGTACCGGGCGTATGCCCAGGGCTTCCCGCCGGAGCGGGGGGAGGCGCTCACCGGCGTTCCCGCCGAACAGATCCGCGCCGCCGCCCGGATGATCCACGAGAGCCGAAGCATGAGCATCTGCGAGAGCAGCGCCCCGGTGGGACATCACCGCAACGGCCTGCAGAATTACCGGGCCATCATGGCCCTGCTGGCCATCACCGGCAACTATGACCGGGAGGGGGGCCAGCTCCCCGCCGTCCACTCCTACATGGAGATCTCCTCCGGCTTTCAGACCCATGAGGAGGAGTACATGGACGCCGGTTTCCCTGAGGAGGCGCCCAGAGCGGTGGGGGCGGAGCGGTTCCCACTGTGGTATGCCCTGCGCCGGGATATGCAGGCCAACGACCTGGCCAATGCCATTGACGCCGGACGGATCGAGGCGGTGTTCGCCCTGGGGATGAACTACCGGATGTTCGCCGGGGACGGCCGGATGGAGCAGGCCCTGAAAAAGCTGGACTTCTTTGTGGATGTGGATCTCTTCCTCACCGATACCGCCCGATATGCCGACATTGTGCTGCCGGCCTGTACCTCCATGGAGCGGGGGGAGTTCAAGTGCTATCCCAACCGGTATCTGTGGTACACAAAGCCGGTGATCCAACCTCTGGGGCAGTCCAGGCCCGATGTGGAGATCCTGACCCTTCTGGCCCGGAAAATGGAGCTGGACGATCCACTGCTCCGGGAGGGGTATGAGGCGGGGATCCGGTGGATGATCCGGGATCTGCCCATTACGGTGGAGGAGCTTCAAGCCAGCGAGACCCCTGTCCGGCTGGAGGGGGAGCCCTACCGGTACGGAAGCCGGCTGGAGGCGGGACTGCCCACCTCCACAGGGAAATTTGAGCTCAGGAGCACCCTCATCGAGTCCCACCCGGAGTGGGGGCTGGAGTCTCTGCCCGTCTATGTTCCGCCGGAAAATCCCGATCCGGAGCGCTGGGGCTGGACCCTGTGCGCCGGAGTCCGGATCCCCAACGCCATCCACTCCCGGCTCCATGACGTTCCCTGGGCCCGGAACCTCCGGCCCGAACCGGCGGCCGAGCTGAGCCTGGAGGACGCCCAAGGACTGGGTGTGGAGGAGGGGGACTGGATCCAAGTGGAGACCCCCTTCGGCGCTCTCCGGGTGCGGGCCATGCCCACCAAGACGGTGCGCGCCGGAGAGATCTACCTGTTTCACGGCTATCGGGAGGCGGACGTCAACGCCATTCTGGATCCGGACGGCCTGGATCCCTATTCCGGCTTCCCGGCCTATCGAAGCGCCTGTTGCTCAGTGAGGAGAGTGGAGCAATGAAAGGATATATTGATCTGGATCTGTCCCGGTGCTGTGCCTGCGGGGCCTGCGCCATCGCCTGTATGGATCAGCACGATCTGCTCCCGGGGGGAGAGCTCCATCCCTTCCGGACGGTCTTTCGGGATGAGTTGGGGCCCTCACCCCAGCCGGAGTATTACTCGGTGGCCTGTATGCACTGCAAGGACGCCCCCTGTGTGCTGGCCTGCCCGGTGGGCTGCCTCTATAAGGATGAGGGGACGGGCCTGACACTCTACGACACCACCCACTGCATCGGCTGTCACAGCTGCGCGCTGGCCTGTCCCTTCGGCGCGCCGGGCTTTGGCCCGGACGGGAAGATGCGCAAGTGCGACGGCTGCATAGATCGGCTGGGCTCCGGCATGGAGCCGGCCTGCGTGCGGGCCTGCGCCTTTCAGGCCCTGCGCTTTGTCAAATGCGAAGAGGATGCGCCGCCGCCGGAGCACTCCCTCAGGGCGCTGTGCGAGGACCTTGCCCAGGCCCAGCGATAAAGGGCGTGGGGGAAAGACGGATCTGAGTCCCACTGCCGGGGATCGAAGAGTTTGCCAGGGGGCGGCGTTAAAATCGACGGAGAATGGAGGCTGATACGGAAAACTGTGTCCGCGCGTGAGAAGACCCCGCAAAAGCGCCGGGATGACAAGAAGTGTGTATCCGATCCGACGCAATCAAAGAAAAAGGAGAGATTTTCATGAGCAACGAAAAAACCACCCTTACATCCAACTCTGCCGCCGAGGAAAAGGGACTTGGCGGACTGGCCTTCTTCCCCTTCCTGATCCTGATCGGGATCGTAGTGGCCCGTATTATCTATAATATCGCCGTGGGTGTGCCCCAGCAGGGCAACAGCTTTTCCATCGTGGCCGTGACCATGGTGGCCTCCGCCGCCAGCATGTTTATCGGCAGGGGAAAGGTCATGGATCGGGTGGACGCCTTTACAAAGGGAGCCGCCGATCCCACTGCCATGATGATGGTGGTCATCATGCTCTTTTCCGGTATCTTTGCCACCGTCAGCTCCGCCATGGGGGGCATAGCCTCTCTGACCAATTTCCTGCTGCACTTCATCCCCTCCAACATGATCTATGTGGGTATCCTGCTGGTCAGTTCCATCGTCTCCCTGTCCATCGGCAGCTCCGTGGGCACGGTGACGGCGATGGCCCCCATTGCCGCCGGCCTTGCCTCCCAGGCTGACCTGAATCTGGTGCTGGCGGTCTCCGCCGTGTTGGGCGGCGCCTCTCTGGGCGACAATCTGTCCTTTATCTCCGACACCACCATCGCCGCCACCCGGAGCCTGGGAGTGGAGATGCGGGATAAGTTCAAATTCAACGTGAGCCTGGTCATTCCCGCCTTCCTGATCTCCGCTGTGGTGTATGCCATCTGCGGCATTTCCGGCGCCGGCGGCGCCCCGGAGATCGGCGCGTTCAACGTCATCAAGATGCTGCCCTATTTCTATATCCTCATCGCCGCCATTCTGGGAGTCAACATGATGGTGGTGCTCTCCTCCGGTATCCTGTTCTCCGCCGTCATCGGCTTTGCCTTCGGGGATCTGACCATCATCACCTTTATGGATTCGGTTGCCGGCGGTATGACCAAGATGACCAACACCATCTTCACCGCCATCCTGGTCAAGGGCATCATGGGCGTGGTGGAGTATAACGGCGGCATCCGGTGGCTCATCAACAAGCTCACCGGCAACGTCAAGAGCGCCAAGGGCGCCCAGTACAGCGTGGCGGCTCTGACCTTCTGCCTGGGAGCCCTGATCCGCTCCACCAGCGCCATTATTGTGGCGGGCCCCCTGGCCAAGGACATCTGTGAGCCCTACCAGGTGGATCCCCGGCGCACCGCCAGCATTCTGGACATCTTTGCCACTGCCCAGAACGGCTTTGTGTTCTGGGCCGGCCTGACGGTGGACTGCGCCTCCCTGGTGGGCGGGTTCCAGCCCATTGACCTGGTTTTCTTTGCCATCTACCCCACTGCCATTATCCTTGTGACCCTGCTGTCCATCCAGTTCAACATCTTCAACAAAAAGCGCAAGGCCGGGGTGGCCGCGGCAAAGGGGTAAGGCGACGGCATGAAGTACGATTTTGACGAGTTGATCGACCGCCGGGGAACCGGCTCGGTGCGCTGGGACACCGTGGTGGAAAAGTTCGGCGACCCTGAGGTGCTGCCGCTGACCACCGCGGACATGGACTTCCGCACGGCGGAGCCCATCCGCCGGGCCATCCGCCAGGCCGCCGATTTCGGCGTATTTGGCTACACCAGACCCAGAGACTCCTACTATGAGGCGGTGATGGATCGCCTGCGGGAGAAGTGGGGCTGGGAGATCCGGCGGGAGTGGATGGAATACAGCGCCGGGATCGTGGGCGCCATCGCCTTCTGTATCCAGGCCATGACCCGGCCCGGGGATGGGGTGGCTCTGCTCACCCCGGTCTACCACCCCTTTTCCCATATGATCGAAGATAACGGCCGCGTTGTCCGGGGCTGCCGGCTGAAAGAGGAGGAGGGGCGGTTCTCCATTGACTTCTCCGTTCTGGAGGCGTTGCTGGCCCGGGAGGACGTCAAACTGCTCATCTTCTGTAACCCCCACAATCCGGCGGGCCGGGCCTGGACAAAGGAGGAGCTGGAGCGGGTGTGCGCCCTGTGCGTCAGGTACAGGGTGATCCTCCTCTCCGATGAGATCCACAGCGACTTTGTCTATACCGGTCACACCTTCCGTTCCGCAGGCCCGATCATGGAGGCCGCGGGGGGAGCGGAGCTGTTGGTGGTATGCACCTCGGCCAGTAAGTCCTTCAACCTGGCGGGGCTCCAGACCTCCACCGTCATCATTCCGGACAGGGAGCTCCGGGCGCGCTATCACGGCATCCTGATGAAACAGCACTTCATGGAGCTGAACCTCGTGGGGCCGGTGGCCACCGAGGCGGCCTACCGCGATTGCGGAGACTGGCAGGAGCAGCTGCTGAGCTACCTGGAGGCAAACCGGGATTATGTGGTGCGCTTTGTCCGGGAAAAGCTCCCCGGGATATGCCCTGTGGAGCCGGAGGCCACCTACATGATGCTCCTGGACTGCCGGGGGCTGGGGATGAGCGAGGCTGAGCTGGAGGAATTCCTGATCCGGAGGGCGAAGGTGAGCCTGAACATGGGCAGCACCTTCGGCCCCGGCGGGGAGGGCTTCGTGCGCATCAACTTCGCCACCCCCCGCGCCCTTCTCACCCAGGCGCTGGAGCGGATCGCCTCCGCCCTCGCCGAGAGGCGGTAACAGGAGAGACAAACGCAGATAAAAAGAGAAAAAGATCCACCGCGGAAGCCTCTCCGCGGTGGATCTTTTTTCTTTCTGTGTTACGCCGCCGTGTCCAGCTGGGACACCGAGGTGTGGCGGATGGGCTTCCACTCCACCTTTTGGAAGAGGGCGGCCACGGTGATGGGTATGTAGGTCAACATGAACAGGGGGAAGAGGAACAGGTGGCCCAGCTTTTGAAGGGGCGTGGCCCGGATGAGCTTCCACTCGCTGAGCACGGTGATAAGGCCGTAGAGAAACATGCCCCGGTAGAAGGCCACAAATCCGGTCAAAAGAAAATCTCCGGTGAGCAGGAGCACCTGCTCGGTGACCCAGGCGGGGGCGGACAGACACACCAGGGCCACCAGAAGTTGGAGGGCGGCCCCCGCCACGGTGAGGAGCACTCCGGGGGTGACGGTGAGGAGAATGTCGTAGCACCCCAGCCCCCGGCGTCCGCCCCGGAAGATGCCCTTGAGAAGGGTGGGGCCGTACTGGGCGTCCACCTGGTAGAAGCCCTTGGACCAGCGCAGCCGTTGATCCCAGGACTGGCGGAAGGAGGTGGGCTGCTCGTCATAGATCATGGCCCCGCCGCAGTAGCCGATGCGCAGACCCTTGGCGGCGCACTCCGCGGAAAACTGAATGTCCTCGGTGAGCAGATGGTAGGGCCAGCCGCCCTTTTCCCGGAGGTAATCAGCGCTGACCAGAAAGCCGGTGCCCGACACGGCGCAGTTGATTCCCAGGGCCATCCGGGCGGCGTTGACGAACCGGGCCTCCCGGAGGAACCAGATGGAGTAGCCGGCGGTGATCCAGTTCTGACCAAAGTTCTTGGAGTTGCGGTAGCCGGTGACGGCGGTAAAGCCGCCCCGGTCAAAGACCCGGTTCATCTCCCGGACAAAGGAGGGATCGACGATGTTGTCGGCGTCAAAGATGAAGTAGCCCTCGTAGCGGCTCTCCAGGCCGTCCCGCTTCAGGCATTTGAGCAGGTAGTCCAGGGCGTAGCCCTTGCCCACCTCCACACGGTCAAACCGGCGGTAGACGGCAGCCCCGGCGGCCTTGGCCACGGGGGCGGTGCGGTCGGTGCAGTTGTCCGCCACCACATAGATGTCCAAAAGCTCCGCGGGGTAATCCTGGGCCTTGAGACTCTCAATGAGCTCCCCGATGACCCCCTCCTCATTCCGGGCGGAGATGAGCACGGCGTACCGGTGGAGCTTTTTAGGCTCCCGGCGATCCCTCCAACGGCGGCGGAGAAGACCCACGGCCAGATAGATCACCTGATAAAAATAGAGCAGGGTCACGGCGAGACCCAGGATCAAATTAAAGCGTTCCACAAGACGGATCAGCTGCATGAAAATCCCATTCCTCTCTCTGCGTTTTCTCTTTGTCAAACCCGATTTTAGCATGGTTTCCCGAGAAAGCAAGGGGCCGAAAGGGGATTTAAGGGAATGTTAAGAAAGGTTTTCAGAAAGGTTCATTTTTCCTTTTGCCCCAATGATTTTTGGCAAAAAGAAGAAGCTGTCGACAGCGCTTTTGTCGACAGCTTCTTTCGTGGATCACATCTTCTCCGGGGCGGTGACGCCGATGAGGTTCAGACCGTTTTCCAGCACACTGCGGGTGGCGTCGGCCAGCTTGAGCCGGGCCCGGGCCACGTCGGGGGTCTCCCCCTTGATGCGGTTGGCGTTGTAGAACCGGTGGAAATCTCCCGCCAGGGAGATGAGGTAGCGGTTGATCTGGGAGGGGTCATAATCCCGGCCGGCGATCTTGATCTCCTCGGGGAAGCGGGCCAGGGCCTTGAGGAGGGTGAGCTCCTCGGGGTTTTGCAGAAGCCCGGCATCCGTCTCGGCCGCGGCTGGGAGGGTGAGGCCCTCCTCGCCGGTGAGCCGGGCGATGAGGGAACAGATCCGGGCGTGGGCGTACTGGACGTAGTAGACCGGGTTGTCGCTGTCCTGGCGGACGGCCAGATCCAGATCGAAGTCCACGGGGCTGTTGGAGTTGCTGGCGCTGAAGATGAACCGGGCGGCGTCCACGCTCACCTCATCCAGCAGATCCCGCAGGGCGATGGCCTTGCCCGAGCGCTTGCTCATACGCACCGGCTGGCCGTCCTGAAGGAGGTTGACCAGCTGCATGAGCACGATGACCAGCCGGTGAGAGCCGTCCAGGCCGATCCCGTCCAGAGCGGCCTGAAGCCGGGCTACATGTCCGTGATGGTCGGCGCCCCAGATGTTGATGGCGGTGTCAAAGCCCCGCCGCTCCAGCTTATCCCGATGGTAGGCGATGTCGGCGGCGAAGTAGGTGTAGAAGCCGTTGGCCCGCCGGAGCACGTCGTCCTTCAGATCCAGCTTGTCCACCTGCTCCTGGGTCTTTCCCTCGGCCAGGTACTTCTGCTTGAGCAGGCCGGTGGTGTCCAGCCACAGGGCCCCGTCCTTCTCATAGGTCCAGCCCTTGTCCCGGAGAAGCCCCACCGTCTCCTCCAGATAGCCGCTTTGGTGGAGGGTGGACTCCAGGAACCACTCGTCATAGCGAATGCCGTACTTGAGCAGATCATCCTGCATTTTGGGGATGTTGGTCTTGAGACCGTACTGGGCCATGGCGGCCATCCAGTCCTCCTGGGAGGTCTGGCCGGGGAAGTCGCCGGCCTGGGCGAGGAAGCCCCGGGCCAGCTCTTTGATGTCCTCCCCGTGGTAGCCCTCCTCGGGGAAGGGATAGTTCTCCTCCCCCAGCTTCAGCTGCATGCACCGGGCGTAGATGGACTGGGAGAACTTGGCGATCTGATTGCCGAAGTCATTGACGTAGAACTCCCGCCACACATCGTAGCCCAGCCGTCCCAGGATGGCGGCCACCGCGTCTCCCAGCACGCCGCCCCGGGCGTTGCCGATGTGCATGGGGCCTGTGGGATTGGCGGAGACGAACTCCACCATGATCTTCTTGCCTTTGCCCTCGTCGCCGGTGCCGTAATCGGCTCCGTCGGCCTCAATGACCGAGAGGACCTGGCTGAACCAGGTCTTGCCCAGGGTGAAGTTGAGAAAGCCGGGGCCGGCGATCTCCACCTTGTCAAAGAAGCTTCCCTGAAGCTCCATGTGATCCACCAGGGCCTGGGCGACGGCCCGGGGGTTTTTGCCCAGGGCCTTGGCCCCCGCCAGGGCGAAGGAGGAGGCGTAGTCGCCGTGGCTGGCGTCCTTGGGGATGTCCACATTGCCGGCGATGTCCGCCCCGGCGGGAAGCTCTCCCGCGGCGGCGGCACGCTGGTAAGCCGCCTGGGTGAGGGCGGCGACCTGGGCTCTGGCGGCCAGAATAAGGTTGTGTTCCATATCTATTGATTCTCCTTTGTTTGACTGCCGCCGGAAGGATCCTCCCGGACGGTGAGCTGAAAATGGGTGGCCCCGGCGCTCTGGCCGGCCAGCTCCGTGAGGTATTCCAGCTCCAGCTCACCGCCTGTTTCGCTCAGATCGAAGCGTAGGCGGCGGGTGTGAAGACGCATGGGAAGGGCGCCGTAGGGGGTGTCATAGCGGCCCTCCTGGGGCGGCCCTGCCCGGAAGACCATCCGGGTCTGCCAGGGGCCCTCCCGGGAGAGGACGATCTCCTCCGGGGTGGCGCGAAGGGTGGTATATACCCCCTCCATACCGCTGTCCTCTCCCTCCCGGTAGGTGAGGATCAGCGCCTCTCCCTCCCGGCGCAGAAGTCCCCGGGCCCTGAGCTCCACCGGGGGAGAAGCCTCCCCGGCGTCCAGGGTCTGAACGCTTCGGATGGAGAGGATGACGCTGCGTGAGGACATGGCTCAGAGACTCTGGGCCTTCAGCTCAGCCAGACACTTGGGGCAGACGTTTTTGCCCCTGAAGTGGATCACGTCGGTGGCGTCATCGCAGAAGATACAGGAGGGGGCGTATTTGCGCAGCACCACCGAGGAGCCCTCTACGTAGATCTCCAGAGCGTCCCGCTCTTCGATGCCCATGGTGCGCCGCAGTTCAATGGGCAGAACGATGCGGCCCAACTCGTCGACTTTTCTCACAATACCGGTGGATTTCATAAATAACGACCTTCCTTCTTAAAATTCTCAGAGCCTGGATCATGTGGGAGCATCGTGGATCAAAGGGGCTATGCTGATTATAGAGCTTTTCTGTCCATTGGTCAATCAAAATTTGGAAAATTTTGTAGAACAAGTTATTTATTTCAAAAAAAGGATAGAATTAAAAGGGAAAAAATGGAAAAACATCTCCGGGAAGGGGGGACATACCCTGTGCCTGTCCCGCATAGAGTGGGAGGGAAAGGGGTGGAGAAAATGGCCATGTCGTTGATCTGGACGGGGATGGTGGTCATCTCCGTGGTGTATGGCCTGTTGGCGGGCAACGGCACAGCCGTGGCCGCGGCAGCGGTGGAGGGAGCGGCCGGGGCAGTGGAGCTGTGCATCACCATGGCGGGGGTCATGTGCCTGTGGATGGGAGTCATGGAGGTAATGAAGCGCTGCGGCCTGGCGGAGAAGCTCTCCCGGCTCCTGCGGCCCCTGCTGGGGCGGCTCTATCCCGATTTCCGCCGGGACGGGGAGACCATGGACGCCATCTCCGCCAACGTCTCGGCCAATCTGCTGGGGCTGGGCAACGCCGCCACCCCTCTGGGGATCCAGGCCGCCCGGCGCATGGCGAAAAAGACCCCCGGGGTGGCCTCAGACAGCCTTTGCATGCTGGTGGTGTGCAACACCGCCTCCATCCAGCTGCTGCCCACCACCGTGGCTGCGGTACGGCAGTCGGCGGGGTGTGCCACCCCCTTTGATATTCTGCCCGCGGTGTGGCTGGCCTCAGCCGTCTCCGTGGGGGTGGGGATCCTGGCGGCCAGGGTCATGGCCCGGCTGTGGAGGGTCAGGAGATGACGGAACTTCTGTTTCAGATGGTGGCCCCTCTGATCATCGCCCTGGCGGCGGTGTGGGGGATGGCCAAACGGGTGGACGTCTATGGCGCCCTGGTCCAGGGGGCGGGGGAGGGTCTGGGCGTACTGATCCGGATCGTCCCCGCCATGGTGGGGTTGATGACGGCGGTATATATGCTCCGGGCCTCCGGGGCGCTGGAGGCCGTAGGGGGACTGCTGGGGCCCCTCCTCACCCGACTGGGGATCCCGCCGGAGACGGTGGGACTGCTGCTGGTGAGGCCGGTAAGCGGCAACGCCGCTCTGGGGGTGGGTTCAGAGCTCATCGCCACCTATGGGCCCGACTCCACCGTGGGACGCACGGCGGCGGTGATGCTGGGGAGTACCGAGACCACCTTCTATACCATTGCGGTCTACTTCGGGGCGGCTGGGGTGCGCAAGACCCGTTACGCCGTTCCGGCGGCCCTCTGCGCCGACGTGGCCGCCTTTCTGGCGGCGGCCTGGGCGGTGCGGGTGGTGTTTGGGTAGAAGAGGGGGGGAGGCCGGGGCGGGCGGCATGAGGCTCCGGGGCCCGGGGACACCAAAGGGCGAAGCGCTTACGCGCTTCGCCCTGGCTTATATCAAACACAAATTCCCTA
The DNA here is from genome assembly GCA_947651395.1 of uncultured Pseudoflavonifractor sp. Taxonomy (GTDB): domain Bacteria; phylum Bacillota; class Clostridia; order Oscillospirales; family Oscillospiraceae; genus Vermiculatibacterium. Next base: position 21,628 of record CANSYW010000017.1, read on the forward strand.
TCTGTCCAGCAAGGCCGCCGTTTCCACCATCCGGTCGGCGATCTTTACGCCGAAGGGGCAGCGGCTCTCACAGCTCCGGCAGCCGATGCAGTCCTTGGCGGTGACATTCAGCCGGCGGTAGTGATCCAGCACCGAGCCGGGCACCTCCGGCTGCATGACGGCCAGGTCGTAATATTTGTTGACCATGGCGATGTCCAGGTCCACCGGGCAGGGCTTACAGTGGCCACAGTATGTACACTGGCCCCGGTAGGCGTGGCGGGGGGCGCCCGCCAGGACGGTGGCGTAGTCCTTCTCCTCCGGAGAGGCCGTTTCGTAGGCCGCGGCCTCCATCACCTGACCGGGGGTGTCGTAACCCACCATGACGCTGGCCACGGCGGGCCGGGTGAGGGCGTAGTGGAGGCACTGAACGGGGGTCAGAGCCACCCCGAAGGGGGAGGTCTCCGCCTGAAACAGGCGGCCGCCGGCGTAGCCCTTCATGACGGTGATGCCCACGCCGTTCTGCTCACAGAGCCTGTAGACCTCAGCCCGCTGGGGATCGATGCCGCCCAGACCGTCCTCATAGGTCTCGAAGGAAAAATAATTGTCCAGGTCGTCATTGGGGGGCATCATGTCAAAGGCGGGGTTTACGCTGAAGAGGATCATCTCCACAATGCCGCTCTCCGCCGCCTTTTTGGCCATGGCCGGGTTGTGGGTGGACATGCCGATGTGGCGGATGGTGCCGGAGACCTTCAGCTTCTTTACATAGTCGAGGAAGGGGCCGTTAAAAGCGAGATCCCAGTCCTCCTCCCTGTCCACAAAGTGGATCATGCCCAGGTCGATATAGTCGGTGCCCAGCCGGGTGAGAAGATCCTCAAAGGCGGTCTCCACCTGATCCGGCTCCCGGGTGCGGACATATTGCCCGTTCTGCCAGGTGGAGCCGATGTGGCCCTGGATGATCCACCGCTCCCGCTTGCCGGCGATGGCCCTGCCGATATTGGAGCGGACGTTGGGCTCGCTCATCCAGCAGTCCAGAACGTTGATCCCCTGCGCCTCGCAGCAGTCGATGACAGCTTTGCACTCCTCGGTGGTGTGGCGCTCCAGCCACTCGCCTCCCAGGCCGATCTCGCTGACCATCAGCCCTGTTTTGCCCAGTTCACGGTAATTCATGGTATCGCTCCTCTCAAAGGGATGATCTATCGTTCCATGCTCCCGTCCTTTTCCCTCTGCCGCTCCGCCAGGTGGGCCAGGGTAATGGAGTCCACCACCTGGTTCACCGCCCGGGCCACGCGATCCCACACCTCGGCGGTGACACATTGGCCGGCGCGCTCACAGCAGCCAGGGTCGTCCACACAGCCCACCGGGGAGAGGCTCCCCTCCACACAGCGGAGGATATCCCCCACGGTGTACTCCTCCGGGGGCCGGGTCAGCAAATAGCCGCCCCCCGCCCCCCGGACGCTGCGCACCAGTCCACCGCGGCCCAGCTGAGTGACGATCTGCTCCAGATATTTGTCCGAGACCCCCTGACGCCTGGCCACGTCCCGCAGGGGGACGGGGAGCTGGGGATCGGCCAGGGCGATATCCAGCATCAGCCGAAGGGCGTAGCGGCCCTTGGTGGAGATTTTCATGGGGTCAGCCTCCTTATTTGTGGAAGAAAGGGAAAGCAGAGTAAAGAAATCGGTTTTCTATATTATAGCACATCTAGCCAAAAATTCAAAGAACTTTCCTCTTGACTTTAGCGACAAAAAGTGCTAAAGTAACCGAAGAAAGCAGGTGGATGACACGATGCAGCAGCTTTGCCGGAAAGGGTATTCCTATGATTACCGCTATTGCCGTAGCGGTCTTTTATGATGCCCTGAAACCGGCCCTGCCGTCCCTGTGATTTGACGCGGCAGCCCGATGAGGGCCGCCGCGTTTTTCATTTTGGATCAAAGGAGTGTTTGACCATGGTCGTTATTATGAAGCCCGGCTTCAGTAAGGAACAGCTGGATCACGCCATTCAGGAGATGGAGCGCTGTGGGGTAAACGTGATGATCTCCCGGGGCGCGGAGACCACCATCCTGGGCGCCGAGGGAAATGCCCAGAGCATCGATGTGGAAAAGATGCAGTCCCTTCCCGGTGTGGAGCGGGTCATGCGGGTCAGCGAGCCCTATAAGAAGGCCAACCGGAAGTACCATCCTGACGATACGGTGGTGGAGATCGCCCCCGGGGTCAAAGTGGGAGGGAAGCGGCTGTTGGTGGCGGCGGGGCCCTGCTCGGTGGAGAGTGAGGAGCAGATCACCGCCATCGCGCGGTCGGCAAAGGACACAGGGGCCCAGGCCCTTCGGGGAGGCGCCTTCAAGCCCCGCACCAGTCCCTACGCCTTCCAGGGGATGGGCTACACCGGCCTGGATCTGCTGGAAAAGGCCCGGATGGCCACCGGTCTGCCTGTGGTCACCGAGATCATGAACACCGACGATGTGGACTATTTTGCCGAGCACGTGGACGTGATCCAGGTGGGGGCCCGGAACATGCAGAACTTTGACCTGCTCAAACGACTGGGCAGGCTCACAAAGCCCATCCTGCTCAAGCGGGGCCTCTCCTCCACCATTGAGGAATGGCTTATGTCGGCGGAGTATATCCTGGCCGGGGGTAATCCCAATGTGATCCTGTGCGAGCGGGGGATCCGCACCTTTGAGACCTTTACCCGCAACACCCTGGATCTGTCCGCGGTGCTGGCGGTGAAGCGGCAGAGCCATCTGCCTGTGATGGTGGATCCCTCCCACGCCAGCGGTCAGGCCTGGATGGTGGAGCGAATGGCCCTGGCGGCCATCACCGCCGGGGCGGACGGCCTGATCATCGAGGTGCACAACGATCCCATCCACGCCCTGTGCGACGGGCAGCAGTCCATCACCCCGGAGCAGTTCCGCACCCTGATGGAGAAGGCGGCCAGAGTGGCGGAATGTGTGGGCAGAGAGGTCTGAGGGCACGGACGGCGGATCCCGCCAGGATATGACAGAAGAAAGAGGAGACGGCAATGAAAAAAATCGTCATTGTGGGCCTGGGCCTCATCGGCGGCTCACTGGCCCTGGCCCTGAAGGGCTTTGAGGACTTTCAGATCATTGGGGTGGCCCGGCGGCAGGCCACGGTGGACTACGCCCTGAGCCACGGGGTGGGAGACGACGCCACCCTGGACGCGGCCGGGGCCATAGGTCAGGCGGATGTGACCGTTCTGTGCATCGACCCCAAGGATATCGTGACCTTCCTGGCCGAGCACAGGGCCGACTTCAAGCCGGGGAGCCTGGTCACCGACGTGTGCGGGATCAAGTCCGCCATTATGGAGGCGGCCCGGGTGCTGCCCCCAGAGGTGGACTTCATCGGCTGCCACCCCATGGCGGGCACTGAGTTTTCCGGCATCGAGCACGCCTTTGCCGAAATGTTCCGGGGCTCCCACCTGATCCTGACCCCCAGGGAGGACAGCCGTCAGGCCCATGTGGCGCTGATGGAGCGCATGGCGCGGCACATAGGCTGTCAGGATGTGGTGAAGACCACACCCCAGGAGCACGACGCCATCCTGGCCTACACCAGCCAGATGATGCACATCATCGCCGTCAGCGTCTGTGACGACCCCATGCTCTTCACCTGCAAGGGCTTTGAGGGCAGCTCCTTCCGGGGCTGTACCCGGGTGGCGGCCCTGGATGTGCCGCTGTGGACGCAGCTGTTCTCTCTCAACGCCCCCGCCCTCACCGGCTGTCTGGACGAGTTCATCCGCAATTTGCAGGACTACCGGGACGTCATCGCCTCCGGGGACAAGGGGAAGCTTTCGGAAAAGCTGACCTGGTCGGCAGACCGCAAACGGCAGATGGAGCTCCCCGGCCCCGACCTGCTGCACTGATACGAAAAAAGCTCCGAAGCGGTCTGCCGCTTCGGAGCTTTTTATTTGATCTCCTGCTCCAGAGCGTCAAACTCCGCAGAAGAGAAAAATTCGCCCAATGTGATGTTGAGTCCATCGCAAAACTTCTTGATGGTAAGGATGGAGATATCCCGCCGCCTGGGATCCAGCATGCTGTATGCCGTGGAGGGCGTTACGCCGGAAAGGTTTGCCAGTTCATTGATGCGGATGCCCCGTTCCCCGCATAGTTGCTGGAACCGTTTGGCCACAGTGTCCTTGACGCCCATGCTTTCTTCACCTCAAGGACAGTGTATCCATTTTATCGCAAGTGCGTATACGCACTTGCGTATTTTTTGAAAATAGTGTATACTGGGACATCATAGCCGCGGACAAGGCGGCGGAAAGGATGAGAGAAAATGGCAGAGATGGAGACAAAGACCGGAGCGGTGGAGGAACAGGCGGTGCAGACCGCGCAGGACACCAAGTTTTGCAAGCACTGCGGAAACCGCATTGCGGCCGCGGCTGTGGTGTGTCCCCAGTGTGGGTGCCAGGTGGAGGAGATCAGGAGTGCGGAGACCCCGCAGATCAATATTACGAACACAAACACCAATACCAATATGATAGGCGCCGTGGGCCGGATGAAGAACAAATGGGTGGCCTTTTTCCTGTGCCTGTTTTTGGGTGGGATCGGCGCCCATAAGTTCTATGAGGGAAAGATCGGTATGGGGATCCTTTATCTCTTTACCATGGGCCTCTTTTTCATTGGATGGCTGGTGGATCTTATTGCGCTGCTCTTTAAACCCAATCCCTACTACGTATAAATGCGCAGAGAGAAGCCTCGGCCGGCGGGATCCCGTAAGTGGAATAAGGATGTTAAGCTATAAGTAAAGTCAAGGGTGCGTTGCAGGCTTTCTGCAATGCACCCTTGACCTTTAATCGAGCTTTCCAATGTAGTTAAAATAGATATCAACATCCTGGGTATAGTTCTTTTTCTTCCAGGGCTCCGAACGTTCATGGATACGGCAGACTCTAGCAACCCCCGATCCCGCAGTCCCGGCAATCCTCCGGTGGCACGCAGGAGTTTTTCATGAAGCATGATAATTTCGTCTACGGTTAAAAGAATCATTTCGCCAGCTCCTGAAAGGCTTCCATATTTTCGGCTATGAGTTGGTCGGTCACGGCCTCCACTTTTTGCTTCCGGGCAGCGCGGGCGGACTGAATCTCGTCATACTCTTCGAAGTCTACTACGATATACCGGGGTTTATTGTTTTTTAAAATTACAGCAAGCCCCGTTTCGTCCACCAGTCGGGCCACTTTGGAAAAGTTCTGGTTTGCCTCCGTCATGGGAACAAGGGTACTGGTCTCAACTGTCATATTTATCACCTCGCCTATATTATACTCAAAATATAGGATAAAAGCAACCTATATTTTTGACGGGCATTTGGGGCATTTCATACTCTCAAACTGGGCTTTGGTTCTTTCCTTCTTTGGGATTCAAAACATTTTCTCAATGATTTTCTTCATGCTATCAGAAGGAATATTAGTTCTTGTCATGGATTTTACATATATTATACCTTCCTTTTTGGCTCTTGGCAATTCAGACAATTACATCTCAAATGATTCTGGGCTATTTCACATAGTGAAGGAGGCTGTGGACAAATCCACAGCCTCCGGTTTTAGAAAACATCTTTATCTTACCCCGGCGATATCCCGTCGACCGGGGTTTTATTTTCAGTCCGCCCGGAGCATTCGGGTCATCTCCATTGTCACGTCGGTGGTGTAGGGGTTGAGACAGTCGTTGATGATCCGCAGGCTCTCCTCCGCGTCCAGCTCGTAGACCGAACGCACCCCGTCGTAGCTCTTGGTGCCGTCCCCGGGGAGGGTGGCGGTGGTGAGGTCGTCAAAGTTGAAGCCCAGAGCGGGCTCCACAAACCACAGCAGGTTGCCCGGGGTCAGATCGGTCTTGACGCACCGCAGGAGGATATCCACATAACTGCCCACCTTCTGGGGGTTGGAGAGGATCTTCTTGGCGATGGTCTTTACCATCTCCTGCTGGGTGCGGGTGCGGCCGATGTCGGCGTCGGGATAAGCGTCGTAGATGTTGTTGGGATACTCTCCCGGCCCGTCGGAGTTCTTCCGGCACCGGACCACCTCCAGGGCCTGTTGGCCGGTGAGGCGCTGGAGGCCGGGGTTGAAGTGGATGTGGAGATCCTGGTCGGGGGCGTCGTAGTTCATATAGACCGGTACGTTGAACTCCACTCCGCCCACCGCGTCCACCAGCTCTACAAACAGGCGGGTGTCCACCAGGGCGTAATGGTCGATGGGAATGCCCAGCACCTCGCCGGCGGCCCCCATGAGCTCGGCGATGCCCCCGTTGGGGGGATTTGCGATGTTGCCATTGGGGTAGGCGGCGTTGAGCTTATGGTAGTGGTAGGGCCCCACCCGGCGGTCCACCAGGGTGTCCCGGGGCAGGGAGACCAGACCGATCTTCTGATTTACCGTATCGTAGGTGCACACCATGATGGTGTCGGTACTGCCGCTGACCTGATCCTCCGCGGCCAGAAGAAACGTCCAGGTCCCCTCCTTGCGCTGGAGGGTCTGCTTGCTCTCGTCCACATCCTGGGTGGCGGGATCGTCGGTGACCACGGCCTGCGGGGGTCGGTCTGTATCTCCGGCGGTGGTGGGCCGCCGGGAGGCGGCCTTATAGGCGATCCACACGCCGACAATGACGGCGGAGAGGACCACCAGGGTCCGGTAAAGTCCCCGCCCCAACCGCCGCAGCGGGGAGGAGGGACGCTTTTTCTTTCGCTTGGCCACGCTCTGGTTCTCCTTTCCAGTCCTGGAGCTCAGTATGCCCAGTATAACGGAAAGCTACCCCGGAAGCAAGCGGCAGTCGAAAAAATAAGAAATTTGTAACCTTTTTATCCAAAGCGCCTCAGGAGGCGCTCTGCTGACGGCACAGAAGGGCGGCGGTGAGGGAATTCACCGCCCCCAGAAGATCCACCAGCAGCTGGCTCTGACAGGACAGCTGCTCCAGCACCTGGGTCCAAACCTCGCCGGAAGCCTCGATGGTGGGAACACAGGAGGGGGCGGGAGTGGCGGGGGAGATGGGATGGGAATAATGGTGCATGGGCTCCTCCTCGGCCAAAAGGGCCTGCCGGGCGGCCATGACTTTGTTGTGTGCCGCCTGAGCGGTCTGATATGTACCTCTGTTGGGCCTTGCCATGGAAAGATACCTCCTTTCGCTATCTCATCCTATGCCGGAAGGACCAAAGGGTCACTCTTTCTTGACAATATCATCTGAAAAATGTAGACTGGACACAGAATCCACAATCGGAAAGGAATACCCGCTATGAAACGTGATCGCATTTTGGCTCTCTGCCTGAGCCTTACCCTTCTTGCCGGCTGCGCCCCCAAGCCCACTCCCACGCCAACGCCGGAGCCCAGTGTCTCCGCGGCCCCCACGGCCACGCCGGAGTCCACCCCCACCCCCTCCCTGGCCCAGGATGAGAAGGTTCGGGTGGCCATGCTGAAGGGCCCTACCGGCCTTGGCTCCTGTAAGCTCATGGAGGACTGGAAGGACAGCGCCACGATGGAATTTACCGTCTGCGCCGAGCCCACCGAGGCGGTGGCCCTGCTTACCAAGGGGGAGGCGGACATCGCCGCTCTGCCCACCAATCTGGCCGCCACCCTCTATCATAAGACCGACGGGGGCATCCGGCTTCTGGCGCTGAACACCTATGGTGTGCTCTATATTCTGGAAAAGGGCGGCGCCGGGATCCGGACCATGGCCGACCTGAAGGGGCGGACCGTCCACGCCTACGGCCAGGGCGCCAACCCGGAATTTGTGCTCAACTATCTGCTGGAGGCCAACGATGTGGCCCCGGATACGGTGGACGTCCAGTGGCACGCCTCCACCGACGAGGTCACCGCCCTTATGGCCGAGGGAGAGGCGGAGGTGTGTATGCTCCCCGTCCCTGCCGCCACAGGTCTGCTGATGAAAAAGGATGAGGTGCGCGCGGTGTTGGATCTCACGGAGGAGTGGGAGAAGGTGGGGGGCAGCGGTGTGCTCACCATGGGCTGCGTGGTGGCCCGGACGGAGTTTGTCCAGGCGAATCCCGAGGCGGTAGACGCCTTCCTGGCGGGATACGGGGCATCCATCGCCTACATGTCCGATCCGGACAACGGAAAGGAGGCCGCCCGGCTGGCCGAGGCCTGGGGGATCGTCCCCAAGGCCGCCGTGGCGGAAAAGGCCCTCCCCGACGCCAACCTGTGTTTTGTCACCGGGGACGATATGATGGCGGGCATCCAGGGCTACTACCAGGTGCTGGCCGCCGCCGACCCTGCCTCCATCGGGGGCTCCATCCCGGACGGGGCCTTCCATTATGAATACGAATAGTAATATATGAAAAGAAAACTTCTAAAAGTTATCGCTCCCGCGGCCCTTTGGCTGCTCCTTTGGGCCATTGCCGCCCGGTGGATCGGCAAGGAGCTGCTGCTGCCCTCCCCGGCCGCGGTCTGTCTCAGTCTGTTGGGTATGCTGTGGGAGGGGGCCTTCTGGCGCGCGGTGGGGATGACCCTGGCCCGGGTGACGGGAGGCTTTCTGGTGGGGGCCGTTCTGGGGACGATCCTGGGGGCGGCGACCGCCGGATCCCGGTGGTGCGACCTGCTGGTCTCGCCTGCGGTGGGAGCGGTGCGGACGGTGCCGGTGGTCTCCTTTATTCTTCTGCTCTATTTCTGGCTGCCCTCCGGACAGGTGCCCACGGCGGTGGCCGCTGTCATGGTTTTACCTGTGGTGTGGCGCTCCACCCGCCAGGGGATCGCCCAGGCCGACCCTCTGCTTTTGGAGGCGGCGGATCACTACGGCCTGAGCGGGTGGAAGAAACTGCGGCTGGTGTATCTGCCCCAGGCCATGGAGGCTTTGTGCGCGGGGTGGGAGACCGCTCTGGGCCTGGCCTGGAAGGCGGGGGTGGCCGCCGAGGTGCTCTGTCAGCCCAAGTGGGCGGCGGGCAGCGGACTTCAAAGCGCCAAGGCCTACCTGGACGCCCCGGGGCTCTTTGCTTGGACGGCGGTGGTGGTGGCGCTGAGTATGGCCATGGAGGCCCTGCTGCGGCGGGGGCTCCGGCCCTGGCGAGAGGGGGAAGGCTGATGGAGATGCGGGACGTCACCGTCCGGTACGGAGACCGGACGGTGCTGGATCACTACAGCCTCACCCTGCCCGATAAGGGGGTCACCTTTCTCTCCGGGCCCTCAGGCGCGGGGAAGACCACTGTGCTGCGGGTGCTGGCGGGATTGATCAAGCCGGAGGAGGGCTCTGTCACCCTCCCCGGTCGGCCGGTGCTCCTCTTTCAGGAGGATCGGCTCTTTCCGAATCGGATAGTATGGGAACAGGTGGCGGCGGTGCTGCCCCGGGAGCGCCGGGGGGATGCGGGCATTTACCTGATGCTGGTGGGGCTCAGCGAGGCGGCCCGCCAGCTGCCCGGGGCCCTCTCCGGGGGGATGGCCCGGCGGTGTGCCCTGGCCCGGGCTCTGGCCACAGAGGGGGCGGTCTACCTTTTGGATGAGCCCTTCGCCGGGGTGGATGAGGAGCGTGCGGTACGGATCATCGGGCTCCTCAAGGAGATAGGAAAGCCCATGCTCCTGACGGGGCACAACACGGCCCTGGCCCAGCTGTGCGACCGGCAGGTGGAGCTATAAAAAGAGACGGAACCATTTGGTTCCGTCTCTTTTTATAGCTTTTTATTCCGATTCCTTTTCGTGCTCGTGTTTGGCGGAGATGGGGGTCACGGGTTCGTCGTGCTCGAAGGTCTCGAGGAAGTCCTCGTCCTGAAGCACCGGCCGGCGGTGACGGACCAGGGCCATGAGGATGGGGTAGAGCACCGTGGCGATGATGCCGCCGGAAAAACCGTTGTTGTAGAGGTTGATCCCCGCCACCGGGCCGCCGGTGTGGAGCACCAGGCAGGAGTGAAGGAACCCGGCCAAAACGCCGCAGGGCCAGCCGAAGTAGCCTGAGATGGGGGCCAGGGTGGTGCCGAAGAGGGCGGCCAGCTGGGAGGCGTAGTCGGTGAGATCCCACTCCATCACCAGTCCGCCCAGGGCCACCCCCAGCATAATTGGGGTGATGTTGCGGGCGTGCTTGCCGTAGGCGGAGAAGCCCATGATGGTGAGGATGCCGCCCAGGGTGGGGCCGTTGAGGTCGCCGCCGATGAGCAGGATATAGGCGGTGGCGATCAGGCCGTTGATACCCATGTTGATCAGCACCGGGGCCGCGCCGTAAGTACGCAGAAAGTCGCTGGGGGAGCGGCCGGTGGATTGGAGCAGGTAACGGTAGCCCGCCCAGGCGGCCCAGACCGGCCGGCGGCAGAAGAAAAGGCCCCCCAGAATGAGGGCGGCGCATAAGACCGCCATCATTAGGGCAAACAGGCGGTTATAGCCTGTGGCCCAGTGGCTGGCGGTGGAGGGGGCTCTGCCTAGGGAGGTAAGCACAGGCACCAGGATCATGGCCACCAGGCCGCAGGCAAAGCCCATGTTGTAGAGATTCATACCGTTTTGGATCTTGAAGGTATAGGCGGACAGGGCCGGGAGGATAAAGCCGATCCCCATTCCCAGCAAAAGCCCCGCCGCCAGGGAGGCGGGGGAGGGCCGGTCAAAGCAGATAAAGCTCACCACAGGGGCCAGGGTGGTGGACAGCAGCCCCACGTTGGAGTACTTGACAAAGGGCTCCCGGCGGAGGCGGGCATAGAGAAAGGAGCCCAGAAGAAAAGGCCAGATGTTGAAAATATTTTTGCCGAACAGGGAGAAGCCCGCCATCAGGCCCAGCACCATCAGGGTGGCGCCGTTGAGGGGATCTCCCACCAGGTGGAGCACCGTCAGGCTGATGAGCACCACCAGAGCGGAATTGATCAGAGTAGCCCCAACTCCCGCCATGGCCACATAGTCGGTGATGAGGGTGTCCCCCAGAAAGACGATGCGCAGCAGACCCCTTCCGATGTTGGATGGAGTGTCCAGCACAAAGGCCAGCACGATCAAAAGGGCACAGTAGCTCAGGGTGGCGGGGAATATGGTCTCGTAGCGCAGTTTGCTCTCATGCCGGTGGGGCATAGGGGATCCCTCCCTTACAGATTGGGATGGCGCTCAAAAAAGTCCTTTGTCTGTCGGGCGTTGCGCATGACCTCGTCCTTGAGGGCGTCCAGGGTATCAAACTTTTGCTCGGGGCGCAGGTAATCGAAGAACTCCATGCGCACCTGCCGACCGTAGAGGTCGTCGTTGAAGTCCAGCAGGAAGCCCTCCACGGTCACCGCGTCGCTGTCGTCCACCGTGGGACGCACCCCCACATTGGTCACCGCCAGATAGGGCCCTGAGCCCGGAAGGCACGCCGTATGGTCAGGATAGCTGGGAAGCACCCAAACCTTTGTGGCATAGACGCCGAAGGCGGGGGAGAGGGCGCCGGCGGGCAGGTTGAGGTTCACCGTGGGAAAGCCCAAGGTGGAGCCCAGCTTCTTGCCGTGGGAGACCGTGGCGGTGAGGACGTGGGGGTGGCCCAGCAGACGCACCGCCTGGGCCATCTCACCCTGGGCGATGAGGTTGCGGATGGCGGTGGAGGAGACGGTGATCCCCTCCCGCTCCACCTTGGGCACGATGTCGCAGCCGATGCCCAGCTCGCCGCACAGCTTCTGGAGCCGCTGGGGATCGCCCTCTCCCTTATAGCCGAAGTGGAAGTCGTGGCCGGCTACCAGGTGGACGGCCTGATGGAGGCCCACCAGATAGTCGGTGACAAATTCCCGCCAGGGGGTGCGCATCATCCGCTGGTCATAGTGGCCCACGATCACGTCCCGGATGCCATACAGGCGGTGCATGAGCCCCGCCCGGTCGGCGGGGGTGGACAGCAGGGGGACGGGACTGCCCAGAATGAGGGAGGAGGGATGGGCGTCGAAGGTGAAGGCGGAGGGAATGACCTCCAGCTCCCGGGCCCGCTGAGCCGCCAGGGCCAGAAGGGCCTGGTGGCCCACATGGACCCCGTCGAAGAAGCCCAGGGCGATGACTCGTTTTGTCTGTTGGATATTGTTCAAGTGCTTACACCTCGTAAAAGCTTTTCAGGGTGGTGAGACGGCCGCCGGCACATTGGCACAGGGCCAGAAAGGCCCCGTCCGGGCCGTAGACCCGGTACTGGCCGGGAGCGAGCCTGGGGGTGGAGAGGGCGGCGCCGTTGCGCAGCTTCTTCTCTCCCGCCTCCTTCAGGGTCAGAGAGGGGCAGTGGGAGAACAGACGATCCACCGGCAGAAGGAGGGCCGCCGGATCGGGATGGGCCAGAACTTCCTCCAGAGGATGGGCCTCATTCAGAGAAAAGCCGCAGGCCTGGGTTCGGACCAGGGCGGACATACAGCCTCCGCAGCCCAGCGCTTGTCCGATGTCGTGGCAGAGGGTGCGGATGTAGGTGCCCTTGGAGCAGCGCACCCGCAGATAGAACTGGGGAGAGGGCTGGCCGTCCGTGATGGGCAGAGGGGTCTGCGCGGGGGAGAGGGTCTCCGCCGGCTCCAGGGTGTGGACGGTCACCCGGCGGGGCTTGCGCTCCACCTCCACCCCCTTCCGGGCCAGCTCATAGAGCTTTTTCCCGTTGATCTTTACCGCCGAGTACATGGGGGGGATCTGGTCGATCTCCCCCCGGAAGGGTTCCAGAGCGGCGCTCAGCGCCTCCTTTGTCACGGAGACGGAGTGGCGGGCGAGAACCTCTCCGGAGGTGTCCTGGGTGTTGGTCACAAGGCCCAGCCGCAGGCCGGCGACGTACTCCTTTTCGCCGGTCTCGGCGTACTGCACCCCCCGGGTGGCCCGGCCGATAAAGACGGGGAGCACCCCGGTGGCCATGGGATCCAGCGTACCGGCGTGACCGACCCGCTTTTCGTGAAAGGCCCCCCGGAGCTTGGCGCACACGTCCATGGACGTCCAGTCCTGGGGCTTGTCGATGATCAGGATGCCGGAAGGCATAGCGTTATCCTCCTGCCTTTACGGTGTTGATGGCGTCCAGGATGGCGGCCTTGGCCTCCGCCACGCTGCCATAGACCGTGCAGCCGGCGGCGGCGGCGTGGCCGCCGCCCCCCAGCCGTTTGCATACCGCCGAGGCGTTCAGATCCGCCTGGGTGCGTACCGACAGCTTACATTCTCCGGGCTTCAGCTCCCGGATGGTGACGGCGGTGCGCACCCCCTCCAGCTGGCCCACCACCGCGGCGATATCCTCCACGTCGGCCTCGGCGGCGTGGAGCTGGGCCATATCCTCAAGGGAGATGGCGGCAATGGCGGTCTGGCCGTTGTGGTGGAGGTCCATGGTCTCGATCATGCGGCTCTCCAGCCGGAGACGGACGTAGCTCTTGGTGCGGAAGTGGCGCTTGTTGACGGCCCTGAAGTCGACGCCCGTGGCCATCAGCGCCGCCGCCACGGTGTGGGTGTTGGGGGTGGTGTTGGAGTAGACGAAGCAGCCGGTGTCGGTGGAGACCGCCAGATAGAGGGGCAGGGCCACCTCCTGGGGCAGACTCTCCCGGGGGGACAGAAGGTGGGTGCAGATGGTATAGAGGATCTCCCCGCAGGCGGCCTTGTCCGATTCCACGCAATTGCGCTTCCCGAAGCCCTCGTTGGAGGGGTGGTGGTCAATGCACAGCTCCACCTGATCCCGATAGGGCAGGGCGTTTTCCGGAAAGAGGCTCAGGCTGGCGATGTCCACGCTGACCACGGTCTCAGGAATGAAGTCCCGGGGGGCCGGAGTGTCTCCCCAATAGGGGTCGAAGAGAACGGTGGCGTCGGCATTGGGCAGGACAAAGGCGGTCTTGCCCGTCTGCCGCAGGGCGCGGCACAGGGCCACGGCGCAGCCGATGGTGTCCCCGTCGGGACGTCTGTGGGTGAGAATGAGATAGCCGTCCCGGCTCTGCAAAAAAGCGGCGGCCTCTTGGGCGGTGAGGTTCATTCCCGCTCCTCCTTTGGAATGTCCAGGCCCTCGATGAGCTCCAGAATGTGGGCGCCCTTGGCCATGGAATCGTCCCGGAGGAAGGTGAGCTCGGGGGTGGCGCGCAGGGAGAGGGTGTGGCCCAGCTCACGGCGCAGATAGCCCGAGGCGGATCTCAGGCCCTTGACCACCTGATCCACGTCGGACTGATCCAGAGCGCTGATATAGATCTTGGCGTATTTCAGGTCGGGGGTGGTCTCCACGGCGGTGACCGAGATAAGACCGTGGACCCGGGGATCCTTCACCGTGCGGATGAGCTCAGCCATGGTGCGCTGGATCTCTTCATTGATGCGGCCCATGCGTTTTGTGGACATGGATGTTCACCTCTTGATCATTCAAATAGTTCGAGCCCTTGTATGGCGGTTTCATCTTGATACGATGTGTATCTTTTTTGGGGTGATCCAGCAACTCAGGCTGGGAGGATGTGGGGGACTATTCTTGAGGGCAAGAATAGCCCCCCACGCCCCCCAAGAACCCCCCAGGGGAAGGGCGTTTCGATTTGCCCTTCCCCTGGACCCCATCCCCCACCGACCAAGGGAGGGGGCCTGCGGGCCCC
>CANSYW010000018.1 GCA_947651395.1 uncultured Pseudoflavonifractor sp.
TCCGAACTGGGACATCTCTATGACGCCCTGCGCAGAGACCAGGCACAGGGGGGAAAACAAGGGGCTGATTTGGGACAAGCAGGGGTAAAACTGGAAGGTGGCACACCTGAGGTTAAAGAAGGAGAACTGATCGATGGGGCTCGCCGTACAGCGAAAGGCTTGGTGAATAAGAAAAAAGTCATTGGGTTTGACCGCCTTCCCACAGGCTATCAAAAGAGTTTTAAGGATGGCCTGATGAAAGCAACACCGGAGGTTCAAGCTGTCCTCGGAAAAATGTACGCAGGTGCAGACTATGCGCTTCTTAATGAGCACAGGTCTTATTATTCAGACGGAAAGGCAAAAGATGTTGTTCATCTGGGAAAGAATGCCACTCCATATACAATTGCCCACGAACTGTTCCATAAACTTGATAGAGGCTTTAAAATTAGCAGTACATTGCAAGCTGGATTAACACAAGATTCTGTAGCATTAAATGTGGTAAGCGGAGGGGATATTAAGGAGTATCTCATTAAGACATATCCAAATGTTTTTACAAAAGAGCAATTGACCGGAGAAATGATCTTTCTTGAAAAATATCGTGGGATTTCTGACATTTTGGATGGAATGTCTGATGGGAAAGTAGATTATGGATATGGACATTCAGAAGATTATTGGAAGGATCCAAGAATGATGGAGGCTGAAGCTTGGGCGCAATTCGGAGGTATTCACTTTGAAAACGATCCAGAAGTTATGAAACTTTTTGAATTGCTGTTTCCTAATTTTTCAAGAAATGCTATAATAGCCCTGAAAGGACTGATGTGATATGTGGAATGGAAAAATCACAGATGAGTTGAAGATGTTGGCATGCCAATATGCGGAAAAGCATTATGGAGTTAGTCCAGCCAGCTATGATGAACTAAACTATGATGCCATGAGCTATGAGGACTTTGTCGGCTACATCAAAGAATGCCTTGCCACCGGCAAGGAAATGCCTGAGGTAGTGCCAATTTGGTGAATGTGTAAGTTTGAGCCCACCGCCGGAGATGACCGGCGGTGGGCTTTTTTGTATTCTTGCTGCTTCGCCACAGTGGAGGCAGGGGGACGGTTCTTTTGCCTTTGAGCCAACTCCAACAAGAACGTTGTTCTATCCGTCAGTTGGCCAGGTTGACCGGTTTGACGAAGGGAACAGCTGAAAAATTGCTGAAGCAGAAAGACAAAAGAACCGTCCCCTTGTCTCCCCTTGTCTCCCCTTGTCTCCACCCTTGTCTCCCAGCGGCTTGACGGGTTTGCGCTTTATTGGCTTTCTGGATGAGGTCCAGAAAGCCTTGGGCAAGGCTGTCGATCTCTTTGATGTGCGTCATATTGAGCCCGGATCCCTCATCGACCAAGAGATCCGGACCACTGGGGTAACTGTCTATGAGAAATGACGTCATTGTCAGTAAACTCATCGGTTACGCGGATAAAGTTATGAGGTATTGTGAGGGTATCAGCTATGATGAGTTTTGTAATGACTCCAAGCTGGTGGAAGCCTGTGTGTTTAACCTCAGTCAAATGGGGGAACTGGCGAACCGGGTCGATGATGTGTTTGCGGATGCCAACCCTTCGATCCCTTGGCGGCTGATATACGGCTTACGCAATCGGATCGTCCATGACTACGAAGGCGTAAACCTTCGGCTCATTAGGGAGATCATCCACGATGATCTCCCAGGACTTCGAGGTGAGCTGGCGAAAATATAGATGAACATGAGAGGGCCTTCGGCTGACCGTAGGCCCTCTTTCTATCTTGGAAGACAAAGGGAGGGGGCGCAGCATGCTGCGCCCCCTCCCTCATTATGTCCTTGCTTTTATAACTCCGGGCAGACCCAAAAAATCGTTCCCTTGTCTCCCTTTGCCTCTCATATATCGGCATTTCTGATATTGTTCGCCGTCCATTTCAAACTATACCCCATAACACATCTTGGGTTACAATCATCAGGATCGATCAGTTGTTTACAGACTAATGTCCTTCTTCATCCTTTCCGGCAGACCATTCGATCCTTGCACAAAAAAGAGATTGGGAATCGTGTGGTGACAATTCAGCCGCTGGGGCGATCCGCGAGATAGGAATACAGAATAGAGAGAAAAACTGCATTGGACGGCCTTTTGGTCAAAGGGACGCCGGAAAGTTCGGAGAGTTTTTGCGGCGCGGCCTTCCAAATTCGGGCGACGGACAGACGAATACTCTTTTCCACCGCAAAGGCGGAAGTGTGGCAATATCTGCCCACAGCCGGGTAAATCCATTTTGTGACCAGACAAAGAGCCTGCGGTTTACGGAGGGCAAGCTCCAGGGCGGCTGCGGTGTGGTAAAATCCTGTATAATTGGAGGTAAGGCCAAGCTGTGTAAGCAGTGCGTGTATATGCGGCGCGGGAAGGCGCTCTGGAGGGAGAGGGTTCATTTCTGAAGCACCTCCAATGTTATGGACAGGTAGCTTCGATAGACAAGGGCAAACAGGCCCCAGAGAGCCCCCCAAGGGCGTGCAGGCTTCGTTTTCATCCTTGCCGGGCGAGAAGGCGAGGAGATCTAACGCAGTCTATGATGGATGGCCCCCGCCCCGCAAAACCGTGTTTGTCGTTGCCTATCGAAGCTATAGCTTAAGGATAAAGGAATTTTGTAGAATTGTGCGGTCGAGCTCTTGGTTTTGGGTACGAGGTTTCGTACGGGAACTGAAGTAAGAGGGAATAAATGACATGGAAGGAGGCATTGAGAGGCGCCCTATACGGCGGCACAACGGTGTCAAGCTCAAAATGCAAAAATCCGCCCCAGTCTCTGAGGCGGATTTTATATAAAGTGGTCTTTTTCGTTACCTGTTATATGGCATCCTTGAGTCTGTCGATATCCTGACGATTGGCGCGAACAACGGCCTTGACGGCCGGAAGCTCCTCCTCTAAAGTGCGGACGCGGGGCTCCAAGGCGCTCATAGCGTCCAGTTTTTCCAGAATGAGTTGGACATTTTCCGAAAGAATGTTGAACTTCGGCTCAAAGTACTGTTCCATAAGGACGGCGGCGCCCCGCATGGTGTCCTGAGAGGCGGTGTCGATCTTGGCGGACATGCGTTGCTCGACGCCTTCGATCTTGGCGGACATGCGCTGCTCAACGTCTTCGATCTTGGCGGACATGCGTTGCTCGACGCCTTCTATCTTGGCGGACATGCGTTGCTCGACGTCTTCGATCTTGGCGGACATGCGCTGCTCAACGTCTTCAATCTTGGCGGACATGCGCTCTTCGGAGGCGGTGACAGAAGTGTCGATCATGGTCTGGATAGCTTGCAGGTCGTCCTTATCTAACATCAGGGAAAGCCCCCTTCCATTTCTCTGTGTGCGGGAGTGGCCGATACAGTGCCTACTGTAATATTAGTATAGCACAGACACAGATAGATGGCAAGGTGAAAAGGAGACGCTCAGAGCTTGCTCAGCTCCACCGCGGTCTTGGCGGCCAGCCGGGCGTTGTTGAACACCAGCTGAATGTTGGAGTCCAGGCTGTCTCCGCCGGTGATGTCCTTGATCCTGGCCAGCAGGAAGGGAGTGGTCTCCTTGCCGTGGATACCCTGGGCCTTGGCGGCTTCCACAGCGTCGTCGATGGCCTTGTTGATGACCGCGGGATCCATGGAATACTCCTGGGGGATGGGGTTGGTCACCAGCATGCCGCCGCCCAGGCCCAGCTCCTGCTGGACGTGGAAGGCCTTGGCCAGCTCGTCGGGCGCGTCGATCCGGTAGTCCACGCCGAAGCCGCTGCTGCGGGTGTAGAAGGCGGGCAGCTCCTCGGTGCCGTAGCCGATGACGGGTACGCCGTGAGTCTCCAGATACTCCAGGGTGAGGCCCAGATCCAGGATGGACTTGGCTCCGGCGCACACCACCATCACGGGGGTATGGGCCAGCTCCTCCAGGTCGGCGGAGATGTCCATGGTGATCTCGGCGCCGCGGTGGACGCCGCCGATGCCGCCGGTGGCAAAAATCCTGATGCCGGCCATGTGGGCAATGATCATGGTGGTGGTGACGGTGGTAGCGCCGTCGGCGCCACGGGCGACCAGCACGGCCAGATCCCGGCGGCTGGCCTTGTTGACCTTCACGCCTTCCTTGCCCAGGTACTCGATCTCTTCGTGGCTCAGGCCCGCCTTCAGCCGCCCGCCGATGATGGCGATGGTGGCGGGAACGGCGCCGTTCTGGCGGATGATCTCCTCCACCTTCAGGGCGGTCTCCACATTCTGGGGATAGGGCATACCGTGGGAGATAATGGTGGACTCCAGGGCCACCACGGGCTTGCCGGCCTTGACGGCCTCGGCCACCTCAGGGGATACGTCCAGATACTTGTTGAGATTCATTGCGATTACCTCCATATATGAAAATTTAATTGGATCGTGAGGGGAAGGTCTATCTGAGTCCGGCCCGCTCTCGTACGGTCGCGGGACTCATGGCGGGATTGATGGTCTCGGCGCCCTCAATGGCGATGGCGGCGGCCCCCTGGGCCAGGAGGGCAGTCTGCCGGAGATCGGTGCCCTCCAGATAGGCCCAGGCCAGGGCGGCCATAAAGGCGTCTCCCGCCCCGGTGGCGTTGACCATGTGGGCCTTCAGGCAGGGCAGGTGGAGGGCGCCGCTCCGGTCGGCGGCATAGACTCCCTCGGAGCCCAGGGAGATGAACACCCGGTGGAGCCCGGTGTCCAGAAGGGTCTGGGCGGCCCGCCGGAGACTGTCCTCATCGGTGATGGGGACACCGGAGAGAAGCTCGGCCTCCAGCCGGTTGGGTTTGAGGGTGTGGAGCGCGCCCAATACATCCCTGAGCTTGGCGGCCTTGGCGGTAGAGACCGGATCGGCGAAGAGGGGGGCCTTCACATTTTCGCACAGCCAGCGGATGGAGTCCTCCGGGATGTTGGCGTCCACCACCACCAGCTGAGCGTTGTCCAGCAGAGAGCGGCGGCTCCGGAGCCAGACGGGGGTGATATGGTCATAGATATCCATATCGCTCACCGCCAGGGCCATGTCCCCGTCAGGACCGGAGAGGAAGAGATAGGTGGAGGTGGACTCTCCCGGCACCTGGAGGGCCTGGGAGATGTCCAGCCCCAGCTCCCCGCAGCTGGCGGCGATCTTCTGGGCATAGAGGTCGTCCCCGAAGGCGGTGAGGAAGCGCACGTCCAGGCCCAGAAGGGCCATGTTGTGGGCGATGTTCCGCCCCACGCCGCCCAGGGACATGCGCACCTTGCCGGGGTTGGAGTCGGCGGAGACCAGAGGGGCGGCGGAGCGGCCCCCGATGTCCATGTTTACCCCGCCGATGACCACGGCATAGCTGGGGGTGCGCAGCACATAGCCCTTTCCCGCCAGATAGCCCTTCTTGGTCAGGTTGGAGATGTGGACCGCCACCGACGAGCGGGTGATCCCCGCCTTTTCGGACAGCTCCTGCTGGGAGATCATGGGGTTCTCCGCGATCCAGTTGAGTATTTCCCGTTCCCGCTGAGTCATGGCCTCACCTTCTAAATGTTTGTTGGCGTTATAATCATATGCTTATTGCCCGGCCTTGTCAAGGGGGAAATCGTGTTTCCATACCAAATATTCTCCAAACGTCATCCCGCCGGTCAAATCACAGAAAAAGCTTGTAAACCGGGCAAAAATTTCTTATAATAGGGGTTACTAATGTACAGAGAGGGAAGTGACCCACATGGAACGTACTCATATCGCCCAAATCTTTGCCGATCAGGAATCCTTCGGCGGCAAGAGTGTCACCGTCTGCGGCTGGGCCCGCACCATCCGGGACATGAAGAACTTTGGCTTCGTGGAGCTCAACGACGGCTCCTGCTTCAAAAACCTTCAGGTGGTCATGGAGGTGGAAAAGCTCAGCAATTATAAAGAGATCGCCGCCCAGAACGTGGGCGCCGCCCTCATTGTAAAGGGTACAGTGATCCTTACCCCTGAGGCCAAGCAGCCCCTGGAGCTGAAGGCGGACGCCATTGAGGTGGAGGGGACGTCCACCCCTGAGTATCCCCTGCAGAAAAAGCGCCACAGTGTGGAGTTTCTGCGTACCATCCAGCACCTGCGGCCCCGTACCAACCTCTTTTCCGCCGCCTTCCGGGTGCGCAGCGCGGCGGCCTATGCCATCCACAGCTTCTTCCAGGAGCGGGGGTTTGTGTATGTCCATACCCCCATCATCACCTGCTCCGACGCCGAGGGGGCGGGCGAGATGTTCCGGGTCTCCACGCTGGATCCGGAAGACCTGCCCCGCACCGAGGAGGGCAAGGTGGACTTTACCCAGGACTTCTTCGGCAAGAGCGCCAGCCTGACGGTGTCCGGCCAGCTCAACGCGGAAAACTTCGCCATGGCCTTCGGGGACGTGTACACCTTCGGCCCCACCTTCCGGGCGGAGAAGTCCAACACCCAGCGTCACGCCGCCGAGTTCTGGATGATCGAGCCGGAGATGGCCTTTGCCGACCTCAACGATTATATGGATACCGCCGAGGCCATGATCAAATCGGTGATCCGGGAGGTGATGGAGAAGTGCCCCGATGAGATGGCCTTCTTCAACTCCTTTGTGGACAAGGGCCTTCTGGAGCGGCTGGAGCATGTGGCCTCCTCCGCCTTCGGCCGGGTGAGCTATACCGAGGCCATCGGAATCCTGGAGAAGTCCGGGGTGAAGTTCGAGTATCCCGTGTCCTGGGGCTGTGACCTTCAGACCGAGCATGAGCGCTATCTCACTGAGCAGTACTTTAAAAAGCCGGTGTTCGTCACCGACTACCCCAAGGAGATCAAGGCCTTCTATATGCGCTCCAACGACGACGGCAAGACCGTGGCCGCCGCCGACTGCCTGGTTCCCGGCATCGGGGAGATCATCGGGGGCTCTCAGCGTGAGGAGCGGCTGGAGCTGCTGGAGGGTCGCATCAAGGAGCTGGGCATGGATCCGGAGAGCTACCGGTGGTACTGTGACCTGCGCCGGTACGGCTCCTGCCGCCACGCCGGCTTCGGCCTGGGCTTTGAGCGGCTGGTGATGTATCTCACCGGCGTGAGCAACATCCGGGACGTGCTTCCCCACCCCCGTACGGTGGGCAGCGCGGACTTCTGAAAAGAAAAAGAGCGGACGACCGAGAGAGTCTCGGCCGTCCGCTTATTTTGTCGGAGCCACCTGTGATAAAAAACGAGGGGAAGCCGAAAGACTTCCCCTCGTTTTTTACTGCCTGTGATAGAGCTTATTGGTCTCGTACTGGGGCTCGCAGGTGACCTGAACGCCCAGCTTTTTATAGACCCCCGCGTCGTTGGCGGGGAGGATCACCGTAGCGTGGGCCTGGCAGCCCCGCAGGTTGGCCAGCTGATCCATGGCCTGGTCGGCCAGGGGGTTGGACACGGCGCTGGAGGCCAGGGCGATGAGCACCTCGTCGGTATGGAGCCGGGGGTTTTTGCTCCCCATGTGTTCCACCTTCAGGTGCTGGATGGGGATGATGGCCTCCCGGGTGATGAGATGGACCTTCCGGTCGATGCCCGCCAGGGCTTTCAGGGCGTTGAGAAGGGCGCCGGCCGAGGGGCCCATCAGGTCGGTGGTACGGCCCCGGACGATGCGGCCGTCGGGCAGCTCGATGGTGACGGCGGGGAGGCCCGTCTCCTCGGCCACCGCCAGAGCGGCGGGGACCACAGGCCGGAGGTCGGCGTCCACACCGGCCTGCTTCATCAGCAGCTCCAGCTTGTAGATCACCTCGTCCTCGCAACGGCCCTGACGCCGCTCACACAGGGCGTCATAGTAGCGGCGGAGGATCTCCTGTTTGGCGGCCGCGCACACCGCGTCGTCGTCGGTGATGCAGTTGCCCACCATGTTGACCCCCATATCGGTGGGGGACTTATAGGGGCTTTGACCCATGATCTTTTCGAACATGTTGTTCAGGACAGGGAAGACCTCCACGTCCCGGTTGTAGTTCACCGTGGTCTCACCGTAGGCGGCCAGGTGGAAGGGGTCGATCATGTTCACGTCATTGAGATCGGCGGTGGCCGCCTCATAGGCCAGATTCACCGGGTGGTTCAGGGGTAGGTTCCAGATGGGGAAGGTCTCAAACTTGGCGTAGCCCGCCTTGACTCCCCGGCGGTACTCGTGGTAGAGCTGGGAGAGACACACCGCCATCTTGCCGCTGCCGGGGCCCGGCGCGGTGACCACCACCAGGGGGCGGGTGGTCTCCATATACTGGTTTTTCCCGTAGCCGTCGTCAGAGACGATAAGGGGGATGTTGTGGGGGTAGCCGGCGATGGGGTAGTGGCGGCAGACTTTGATCCCCAGATCCTCCAACCGGCGCTGGAAGGCCTTGGCGGCGGCCTGATGGTCGTAACGGGTGATGACCACGCCCCCTACCAGCAGTCCCATGGAGCGGAAGGCGTCGATGAGCCGGAGCACATCGACATCATAGGTGATCCCCAGGTCGCCCCGAACCTTGTTTTTCTCAATGTCGGCGGCATTGATGGCAATGACCACCTCGGCCTGATCCTTGAGCTGGGAGAGCATGCGGATCTTGCTGTCGGGCTCAAAGCCGGGAAGGACACGGGCGGCGTGGTAGTCGTCAAAGAGCTTGCCGCCAAACTCCAGATAGAGCTTGCCGCCAAACTGGGCAATGCGCTCCCGGATCCGGGCGGACTGGGTCTCTATGTATTTTTCGTTGTCAAAGCCGATGGGTGACATGGCCTCGCCGCTCCTTTTCAGTGGATTCAGATGTTATAGTCGATGATAAGGTAGTCCAGATTGGACCAGTCCTCCTGGCTGAAGAACAGGGAGTCATCCTCTTTGTCCTGCTGAACCTGGATGACAATGGATTTTTCCTCCATATAGTCCATGTTGTCGATCTGCTCTTCCAGAAGATCCAAAAGGGTGTCGTAATACTCCGCGGCAAAGGTGTTCTCGTACCAGGAGGTGAGCTCCTCCTCGGTCATAGAGTCGGTATCCACGGCGTCAAACTTTGTCCAGAAATCCTCAAAACCCGCCTCGGCGTTGTCGGAGAGCAGGTGGAGGATGTTCAGGGGCCTGATGTTCACCTTTACGGCAAAGGTACCGTCGTCCTGCTTGGTGGAGGAGGCAATGGAGTAGTCGGCCTTAGCGTAGATCTTTTCATAGAGCTCCTTGGCCCGATGAAGCTGCATATCGCTGGCTTCCACGATGGTGGAGGGATCGGTGAGGGATTCGGGGCCAAAGTTGTTCAGGAAGATGAGGGCCTCTCCCTCCACGTTGTCGTTATGCTGATTCCTGGCGTCCTCGGTGGTCACATTGCTGTAAAAGTCTACGAAGCCGCTGTACTCACCCTTATAGGTGGTGTCCAGCTCCACCTGTACGCACTGGGTGGCGTCGTCAGCGGACAGGCCGCCCTCACCGCATGCGGTGAGGGATAGGGTCATGGCCAGGGCCATGACCCCAATGAACAGGTTGCGGGTCAGATCATTGCGTTTCACGTTCAAGACTCCTCTATTCTGATTTGAAGGGCCTGACGGCCCGTGTGACGTGCGGATATTGCATGCCACACACGAAAGATATTTTAACATGAACCGATCCGTTTGGAAAGAGAAATTCCCCATAAAATTTCCCTGTTTTTATTTTTTATCCCGTCCCCGCCCCCTTGTCATTTTCCCCCGCTTGTAGTATGATTTGGAGAAATGAGTCGAGAGGAGGCCCCTCCTCCGGGAGGTATGGTTATGGAAGTCACTGTGCGTATGTTTCTTATCGTCTGTCCCCTGGTGTTTTTGGGGGGACTGGTGGATGCGGTGGCGGGCGGCGGCGGCCTTATCACCCTGCCCGCCTATCTGGTGGCGGGGCTGCCTCCGCACCTGGCCTCGGCCACCAGCAAGTGCAGCTCGGTGTTCGGCACCGCCATCTCCACCCTGCGCTTCTTGCGGGAGGGGCGCTTCCACCGCAGGGCCGCTCTGGTCTCCGCCGTTACCGCCCTCGTGGGCTCCGCCCTGGGGACCCGGCTCAATCTGCTGCTCAGTGAGCGCACGCTGCACTACGTGCTTATCGTACTGCTTCCTGTCATCGCCCTCTTTCTTCTGCTGAACCGGGATTTCGGTCTGGAGAGCAAGGTGGAGGAGCTCACAGAGAAGAAATTGACCCTTCTGTCGGGGGGGATCGGCCTGGTGCTGGGCGCCTACGACGGCTTCTTCGGGCCGGGGGCGGGCACCTTTATGATCCTGGCCTTTACCGCCCTGGCGGGATTCGATCTGGTCACCGCCTCAGGGAACGCCAAGGTGGTGAATCTGTGCTCCAATGTGGCGGCCTTTGTCACCTTTGCCTTTGCCGGAAAGATCGTCTGGGCCCTGGGGCTCCCGGCGGCGGTGTGCTCCATCGCGGGGCATTATGTGGGCTCCACTCTGGCGCTGAAGGATGGGGCGAAGGTCATCCGTCCCATGTTTTTTGTGGTGCTGGCGCTGCTGCTGGCGCGGATCCTGTGGGATCTGATCGGAGGCTGAAAGGGTGTAAAAAAGGAGGCTGTTTCCGTTTGGAAACAGCCTCCTTTTTTCAACGGCCGAGCCAGACCAGGCTGGACTCGACGAAGTTGGGCACTGAGTAGAGAATGAGGGTCTGGTCGATGCCGTTGTCGGCAATATACTGGGCGGTGGAGCGCTTGTAGTAGCGTAGGTCGATGAGATGGATCTCAGAGAAGTGGGGGGTGAGGAAGGGCACCAGGGAGTCGGAATAGCTGTCCCGGATGAGCAGCAGCTTGGGCTTGTCGCTGTTGCCGGTCTTCACTACGCCAAGGGACTGCTGTCCACCCAGAAACATGGCGTATTTGTCCTTCTTGGTCAGGTAGCTCTTGTCATAGAGCTGCCGGGGCTCCTCCACGGGATTGCCCTTGGCGTCATAGGTGTGGCTGGTGACGGTGATCCCGTCCTCAGGGACGTAAGTGTCCATCTCGTCGGGCTCCACCCAGCGCACGCCGGAGGAGGAGAAGACGGTGCCGTAAAACTCATCGGATACGGTGGTCTTGGTGTAGGTTGAGAGGGGCAGGGGCTCGTAGCCGAGGATGGGGCCCAGGGCGGCGTAGCCGTAGTAGGCGCCCAGGGAGGTCCAGTGGTGGTCGGTGCGGTAGAAGATGGCCTCGTCCTTGTGTCCGGCCAGGGCGTCGGTGAGGCCGAAGGCCGGGGTGGTGAGGGTCTGCAGGGTCTGAGAGATGACCAGGCCCTGATCATAGTTGGGGGCCCCGGCGGGCAGCTTCTCCGCCCAGATCTTGGCGGCGGTGGGGATGAGACCGACCTTCACGGGGCCGGAGACCTTGGCGGCAAAGTCGTCGATATACTTGAGGTTGCTCTCCAGCCGCTTTTGATCGTCCTCGCTGAGCTCAAAGCGGGTGATGAGGGAGCCGTCGTCGCAGAAATAGACCCCGTTGTTCTCCTGCTTGCCGACGAACCGTTCACTCCAGGCCTTGGCGGCCACCCAGGCGTCCCGGCCGGCAAACTGGTCGATGACGTAGGTTTCGTAATCGGCCATGAACTTTCCGGAGAGCACGTCCTTGGCGGTGAATGCGGGGCGCTGAGCCAGGGAGCGGTTTTCCACCTGGGAGAACTCCTTGTCCGGGGTGAGGGCGTTGGCGGTAAAGCCCAGAGTCAGGGTGGCGCAGAAGAAGGCGGAGAGGAACCGGGCGTATTTTTTCGTCATGGTATGACCTCCTTAAAACTGGAAATAGAGGAAGGGGTTATAGGTGCCGTCCACCAGGTAAGCGGTGGAGAGGGCCAGCCCGGCCAGTATCAGCAGCGGGCAGAGGATCTGCCGGAGCTTCTCGGGCAGCCTGGCCCAGAGGAGCTTTACCCCCGGGGTGGCGCCGCACAGGGCCAGCAGGAGCATGGGCAGGTAGGAACGCAGGTGGTAGAAGAGAGCTCCGTCGGTAAATCCGCCCTGGGCGGCGCCGAACATAGCGCTCAGATAGGGCAGCAGGTGGGAGAAATCCTCGATGGCGAAGACCACCCACAGCACCAGCACGAAAAAGAGGGTATAGATTCGCTGGAGGAAGGCGGGAAGCCTGTCCAGCGCCTTGCCCCACACCAGCTTTTCCAGCACCAGCAGCACGCCGTAGCAGCCGCCCCAGAGAAGGAAGTTCCAGTTGGCCCCGTGCCAGATGCCGGTGGCGGCCCAGACCACCATCAGGTTAAAGATGAGCCGGCCCTTTCCCACCCGGCTGCCTCCCAGCGGAATATAGAGGTAATCACGGAACCAGGAGGACAGGGAGATGTGCCACCGCCGCCAGAACTCGGAGATGGAGCGGGCGGTGTAGGGGTAGTTGAAGTTGCCCAGGAACTCGAACCCCAGCATCTGTCCCAGGCCTACGGCCATATCGGAATAGCCGGAGAAGTCGAAGTAGAGCTGGAAGGCGAAGGCCAGGGCACCCAGCCAGGCCCCGCCGGTGGTGAGCTCGGTGAGGGGCATGGCCTTGTATACGTCCCACAGAGCCCCCAGGTTGTTGGCCAGCAGTACCTTTTTGGCCAGTCCCACGGTAAAGGTCTGTACGCCGGCGGCAAACCGCTCCACCGGATAGGATCGCTCGTCGATCTGATCGGCCAGATCCTTATATTTCAGAATGGGGCCGGCGATGAGCTGGGGGAAGAGGGTGACGAAGGTGCCGAAGTTGACGATGTTGCGTTGGGCTCCGGCGTCGCCCCGGTAGACGTCAATGGTGTAGCTCATGGTCTGGAAGGTGTAGAAGGAGATGCCGATGGGCAGCTCCAGACCCAGCACCGGCATGAAGCCGAGCCCCACCGCCGCCAGAGAGCGGGCGATGAAGTCCCAGTACTTGAAAAAGCCCAGAAGGGCCAGGTTGAAGATCGCTGACTGGATCACATAGCGCCTGGCCCGGCGGTCATTGTCCTCCCCCTTGGCCTTCTCCACCAGAATGCCGTGGACGTAGTCGATGCCGATGGAGGCAAACATGATGAGGATATAGATGGGCTTTTTCCAGCCGTAGAAGATGAGATTGACCACCAGCAGCAGGGCGTTGCGGTATTTCAGCGGGGCGACATAGTGGAGCAGCAGGACGATGGGGAAATAGGTGAAGAGGAAAAAGGGCGTAGAGAAGACCATAAAGCACCCCCGAAGGTCAGGATAGACAACTGTTGGGCATCCGGCGTACCGGACGCCCAACAGTTGTCAGTATAGTCTGTTTTTGTTGTTTTGTATAGTGGTTAGAAGCAGCCGTTAAAGGCGGACACCGCCGCGCTGGGCTCAGCCACTACGACAAACAAGATCCAGTCCCCGTTGGTGACGATCTGGGAGGCCTCCACATAGACCGCGGCGGAGGGGTACATGGAGCCGTTGTCCTTCAGATCCTGCTGACGGCTCTGGCAGGCGCTCTTCACGGCATCCAGCTTGCCGCTTTTTACCTTGGCGATGAAGATCTCCTCGGTGGTGGCGCTCATGTCGGGCATGTAGAAGACGAAGTCCTCCAGATCAGAGGCGCTGAGGCTGTAGAAGTCCTCCAGCGCAAAGCCCACGTCGCTCATGGGGTTGCCGCCGGCCACGGCGGAGACCTTGGCGTAGATGTCGGCGGCGGTGAGGCTGGCCTCGGGGGCCTCGCTGGGGGCGGCGGTGGGCTCCGGGGTGGGGGTCTGAGTCTCAACAGGCTTTACCTCATCGGTCTCAGCGGGGGGTGTTACAGCGCTCGCGGACTCGGTGGGCTGGGGCTCGGCGGAGACCTCCGGGGTCTCGGTGGGCTGGACGCTTTCCATCACGCCGGGAGTCTCGGTGATCTCCGGGGTGGGGGTGGGGTCGGGCTCCTTGGGGCCACAGGCGGTGAGGATCATAGCCCCGGTGAGAGCCAGGGCGGAGAGGGTAATGTACTTTTTCATAGAGGGCTAACACTCCTTTTTTGTTTGGGTTACCTCCCTTTGACGACGGAGGAGAAAAAAAGTTCCCGAAAAATTTTATTGGGGCACAGCGGCCCGGATGGCGGCATTGAGAGCGGCGACGTCCGGGGCCTCCAAAGCTTTGTCCTCCAGGCCGTAGGCCTCTTTCAGGGCGAGGATGCGCGTGACGCTGTCGTCCAGCCGGGACAGGGAGATGCGGGCGGAGTACACCGCCTCCAGGAGGGCGGTATAGGCCTCCCGGGCCTCCTGAAAGCCGTGGCAGACCAGAACCACGTCGCAGCCGGCCTCAACGGTGCGGACGGCGGCCTCACCCACCCCGTAGGTATTGGTGATGGCACCCATGGTCAGGTCGTCGGTGAAGATCACGCCGTCAAAGTCCAGCTCGGTGCGCAGAAGGTCGGTGACCACCGCGGGGGAGAGGGAGGCGGGCAGCTGGGGATCCAGTTCCGTCATCAAAATGTGACCCACCATAATGGCGGGAAGACCCTCCCGGATGGCGGCCTGAAAGGGGAGCAGCTCCGTCTCCCAAAGCTCTTCCGGGGTTTTCTTCACCACGGGAAGCCCCACATGGGAGTCTGTGTCGGTGTCTCCGTGGCCGGGAAAATGCTTGCCCACAGAGATGACCCCGCCGTCCATAAGACCCCGGACGGCCTGGGCGCCCGCCTGGGCGGCGGTCTGGGCGTCGGCGGCAAAGGCACGCTTTCCGATGACCGAATTATTGGGGTTGCTCCACACATCCAAAGAGGGGGCGAAGTTCACATGAAAACCGAAGGCGGCGCACTGGGCGGCCAGGACCTCCCCCCGGGCGTAGGGATCGCCTCCGGCCCGGAGAAAATCATAGGCGTTGGGCAGGTCGGCCAGCTCGGGGGGCATCCGGGAGACCATGCCCCCCTCTTCATCCACGCAGAGAAAAAGGGGGAGGTTGCCCACCTTTTGATTGAGCTCCTTCAAACCGTTGGTGAGGGAGAGGAGCTGATCGGCGCTCGTCACATTTCTGCCGAAGAGGATAAAGCCTCCCACCTTCATATCCTCCATGGCCTGCCGGGCGTCGTCCCCCGGGGTGGTTCCGGCAAGACCCACCACCAGGAGCTGGCCCACCTTCTCCTCAACGGTGAGCGCCTGGACGGCCTGATAGAGAGGATCGGGGGGCTGGAGAGGATCGCTGGAAGGGGGCGGGGGGGTCTCCGGTGTTGGGGTGACAGTCTTCGTAGGGGAGACACTTTCCGGGGCGGCGGCTGAGGGGAGGGGGTGCTCCACAACAGCGCAGCCGGCGGCAAAAAGAAATACAAAAAGCAATATAGATAACAAAATATAACGTTTCGTCATCGCCTTTTCCCCTTTTTTCTCCCTTTGGGTACGTGCATGGCGGGTTTTCCACTCCGGCGTTTGCCGGAGGAGTGGGCGGACTTTTTCCGTCGTGTGGGGACAGTGGGGAGCTCCCGGGGGGCTTTGCCCGGGGTCTCCTCCCGGCCGGGAAGGCGGAAGTCCACCCGCCCGGTGCCCGCGTCGGCGGCCACGCACACCACCTCCAGCTCCATGCCGAAGGAGAAGATCCGCCCGGAGTGTTCCCCCGCCAGAGTGAGGCGCTGCTCGTCGTAAAAATAATGGTCGTCGGGGAGGGTCTCCACCGGGATCAGGCCCTCCACCCCGGAGGGGAGGGCGGCAAAGAGACCGAACCTGGTGACTCCGCTCACCGCGGCGGTAAAGTGTTCGCCGATGTGGGCGTGCATATATTCGGCAAAGTAGAGCTTTTCAATGTCCCGCTCGGCGGTCTGGGCGGCTACCTCCCGGCGGGAGGACTGTTCGGCGGAGCGCGCACAGGCGGCGCTTCTCTTCCTGATCCGGGGGGCGCTCTGCTCCTGCTTGTCCCACAGGGCGTGGAGACAGCGGTGGATCATCAGGTCGGGGTAGCGGCGGATGGGAGAGGTAAAGTGGCAGTAATAGGGGGCGGCCAGGCCGAAGTGGCCCAGATTCTCCGGGGCGTACCGGGCCTTCATGAGAGAGCGCAGTACCATCATGCTCACTGCCGGGGACTCAGGCTTGTCCTTCACGGCGTCCAGCACCTTTTGGAGGGAGAAGCTGGAGGCGTCCTTCAGGGTGAGGTTCAGCGGGGAGAGCATGGCCCTCAGGTTCTCCGTCTTTTCCATGGAGGGTTTTTCGTGGACCCGGTAGACCGCCGGCTGCTTCAGGTCAAAGAGGTGCTTTGCCACGGTCTCGTTGGCGCACAGCATAAAGGATTCAATGAGCCTTTCGCTCACCCCATGGCTCCGGGAGACCACCTCCACCGGGCGGCCCGCCCCGTCACAGAGGATATAGCTCTCACGGCTCTCCAGCTCCAGGCCGCCCCGGTCTCTCCGGCGCTTTTCCAGAGCTTTGGCCAGCTGGGCCATGTCACGGAGCATGGGCAGGATATTCTCATAGCGGCGGGAGAGCTGGGCGTCGCAGTGGGGGCCCAGCAGGGCGTTGCAGTCAGAGTAGGTCATCCGCTCGGCCGAGCGGATGACGCTGGGGGAAATGGTGTGCTCCAGAACGGCTCCCTGACTGTCCAGAGTCATGGAGCAGGTGAGGGTGAGCCGATCCACCCCGGGATTCAGAGAGCAGATGCCGTTGGAGAGGGCTACGGGGAGCATGGGGATGACCTGGTCGGCGAAGTAGACCGAGGTGCCCCGGGTATAGGCCTCCAGATCCAGAGGGGAGCCGGGGGTGACATAGTGGCTCACATCGGCGATGTGGACCCCCAGCACCCAGTTGCCCTTCCCGTCCCGCTCCAGAGAGACCGCGTCGTCCAGATCCTTGGAGGAGGCCCCGTCAATGGTGATGACCGTCTTTTCCCGCAGATCCAGCCGTCCCCGGAGGGCGGCGGAGCTTACCTGCTGAGGGATGGCGTCGGCCTCAGCCAGGGCCGGGGCGGGGAACTCCCGCTCAATGCCCTGCTGACAGAGGATGGCCGCGGTGGAAGCCTCCCGGCTGCCGGCGGGGCCGAAGGTCTTTTTCAGGGTCCCCAGAGGGGGCAGCAGGGAGGAGCCGTAGCTGGTGACGGCCACGGCGGCCTTTTCCCCCGCCCGGACACGTGTCCCCCGGGCGAGCTTGATAAGGCCGGGGAGCCGGTCATTGTCGGGCTGGAGCCACAGGTCCCGGTCCGCCTTGAGTATCACGCCGGTGACCAGCTTGTTCTCCCGTTCGATGATCTGGGTGATCTTGACGCAGGGCCTTCCCGGGCGGTGGGGATCCTCGCCGGTGGTGACGGCCTCCACCCGGTCGCCGTCCCAGGCGCCGGCGGCGGCCTTGGGCGGAACGAAGTAATCGTCGGTTCTGGCTGAGCCCCCCTCGGGAATAAAGAAGCCGAATCCCTTGCCCGAGCCCTGGAATCGACCGGTGAGTGTTTTCTTTTGATCCATAAGTTATGACCTCGTTTCAATCGTGTGGACACAGAAAGTATGCCCAAATAAGGAAAAACGCCCTCCCAAAAAGGGAGGGCGGCTTTTCGGCTTTTTAAACCAGAGACAGAACTACGCAGACCACCATGAAGATGATGGCCACCCACTTGGTCCAGCGGGCCAGCTTGGCGTCCAGGCTCTTGGCCTTATTCTTGGACAGGAAGGTGTCCGCGCCGCCGGAGATGGCGCCGTTCAGGCCGGCGGTCTTGCCCTCCTGGAGCAGAACTACGGCAATGAGGAACAGGGACAGGAGAAACAGGACGATCGACAGGATCAGCTGAGGAATATTCATTGGTTCATCGTTCCTTTCCGCCAAAAGGCGAATTAATTTCATATGATAGGAATTATAGTGTAGCACATCCCGGATAAAAATGCAAGCACCAATTCTGGCGTCCGGGGAGGGAGCAGAAGGATATATCTTGGGTTTGGCTTTTTGGGATCTGCCGCTGGGGGACTGTCCTTTTTGCGCGGCGTATGCTATAATCTAGAAAACGGAAAGGGGATCGGCGCGGATGGAAGAGGAGAAAAAGGGGCATGTGGAATTTCTGCATACAAGGAGGGGGCGCGCCCTGTCTGTCGCGCTCCTTGCGGTTTGCGCCGTTGCGCTTTTTAAGCCCTTGGGGTTGGCGCAGTATTTCCTTTTTTCCACACCGTTCGCGGTTCCGGCTCTTTTCCTTTCCTGCATACTTCCAACGCTGGCCGCGTTTATTGCCGGACCTGTCGGCGCGGTCATTGTCGCGGCATGCGCGGTTTGCCCAAGGATCATTTTGTATCCGTTTTACTACCCGCCGGATCCTGCTATATTTTTTGCGAACGGCTTGGAAGCTTTGGGGAACTTTGCTGAAAGTGCGGTCTTCGCCTGTGTGTTCTACAGTATGGGGAAAAGAGGCGGTGCGAAAAACCTGTTATGCGGTTTGCTTTGTGGAGGCTTAGACTTTATGTTTATTCAAATATTTAGTGGCAGTCTGGTGGTTCTTTTAATAGAAAAGAATCCCCCAATTTCAGCCGTCCCCAGTCTTCTTGCATTCCTTGCCGCCCTGACGGCCCACGCTGTGGTGTTCCTGCTCCAACGCGGGGAAAGGGCGGCCCGAAGGGAGTGAAGGCGGCTCCCGTTTTGCTGTGGCGGAACAGATAATATTTGCCGTTTTCCCCATAGGTGTGATATAATCTGACAAAAGAAAAGGGGGCGCTGATATGGAGACCATGGTCATCGGCATCGCGGGGGGCACCGGCTCGGGGAAGACCACCCTCACTGAGACTCTGAAGGAGCGCTTTGGGCCGGATATCTCGGTGCTCTATCACGACAATTACTACAAAAGCCACTCGGACATGCCCTATGAGGAGCGCTGTAAGCTCAACTACGACCACCCAGACGCCTTTGATACCGGCCTGATGGTGCGGGATCTGCGCACGCTGTGCCAGGGGCAGGCCATCCAGTGCCCCACCTATGATTACACCATCCATGACCGCTCCACTGTGACCGTGGAGGTGCGTCCCGCCCGGGTCATTGTGGTGGAGGGGATCCTTATCTTTGAAAACCGGGCCCTCCGGGAGCTGATGGACATCAAGATCTTTGTGGACACCGACGCCGACGTGCGTATCCTGCGGCGGGTGATGCGGGACGTAAAGGAGCGGGGCCGCACCCTGGACTCGGTGGTGAATCAGTATCTGGACACCGTCAAGCCCATGCACGAGGCCTTCGTGGAGCCCTCAAAAAAGTACGCAGACATCATCGTGCCCACCGGGGGCCGCAATCATGTGGCCCAGGAGATGCTGGTGGAGCGCATCCGCCGGCACATGGAAAAGCAGGAGCAGTAAGATAAAAACATGCCGGAGCCCATTGGGCTCCGGCATGTTTTTATGTAACAGTTTATTCCTCCAACAGCTTTTCCGACGGGGTTAGCCTGGTCACTCTGGCCCATTCCACCCGGCGGTCGGAGAGCTCCTCCACCTGGATGCGCAGGCCGTGGGCGTCCACGGTGGGGTGGGTACCGTCGGCCGGGATCACGTCCAGCCGGGCAAAGACCAGACCACCCAGGGTCTCGGCCTCCTCGTCCTCGGGAAACTCTATGTCCAGGGCCTCGGCCACCTCCTCCAGAGGGGCGGAGCCGGCAATGCGCCAGTGCTCGCCGTCCAGGGGGACGATCTCCTGTTCGTCCTGGGGGTCAAACTCGTCGTAGATGTTGCCCACCAGCTCCTCGATCAGATCCTCCATGGTGAGGATGCCGCTGGTGCCGCCGTATTCGTCCACCACTACGGCAAAGTGGATCTTACGGCTCTGCATGTCCCGGAACAGCACGTCGGTGCGCACCGTCTCAGGGACAAAGTAGACCTCCCGCAGAAGCTCCCGCAGGGGCTTGGGCTCGGAGGAGCGGGCGTTGAGCAGGTAGTCCCGGGTGTTGAGCAGGCCGATGATGTCGTCGGTGTCCTCCTCGTAGACGGGGAAGCGGGTCAGACCCGAGGAGCGGACGGTCTCCAGAATTTCCTCGTCGGGGTCGTCCACCCAGAGCATCACCACATCGGTGCGGTGGATCATCACGTCGGCGGCGGTGGAGTTATTGAACTCAAAGACGTTTTCAATGAGCTCCTTCTCCTCTTTTTCGATGGAGCCCTGCTCCTCGCCGATGTCCACCAGCTGGCGGATGTCCTCCTCGCTGGAGCGCTTGCCCATGGCCCGGAGCTTCAGGAAGAGGAACACCAGGCCGGCGGCCTGGGCGCAGATCAGAACGAGCATCAGGATCAACAGGGGTAAGGGTACTGTGGGATCTCCCACGGAGAATTCCTCCTTTAGAATCAAGTGCATAGTAGATTATAGCATAGGACAAAGAAAAATGCACGAAAAATCGAAAAAACCCCTGCTTTTACTCCGGACAACCCATGACAAGCCGGGGCCTGTGTGCTACAATAGCAATTAAGCAGAGGAGAAAAACGCGGGCGCCGAGAATAGACGCCGCCTGGAAGGGAAAGGAATGAAAGTATGACGATTTTTGATATTATGGGCCCCATTATGATCGGGCCCTCCTCCTCCCACACCGCCGGGGCCGCCCGGCTGGGGCGCATGGCCCGAAAGCTGCTGGGACGTGCTCCGGCGAAGGCGGAGCTTCTGCTCCACGGCTCCTTTGCCGCCACCGGCTCGGGCCACGGCACCGATCGGGCTCTGGCGGCGGGACTGCTGGACATGGCGCCCGACGACCCCCGGCTGCCCCGCTCCTTTGAGGCGGCGGCGGAGGCGGGGATGGAGATCACCGTAGGTCGGGTGAATCTTCAGGGGGCACACCCCAACACCGTGATCCTCCGGCTCACCGCCCCTGACGGACAGACTCTGGAGGTGCGGGGGGCCTCCCTGGGGGGAGGACGGGTACGGGTGGAGGCCATCGACGGCCTGGAGGCCGCTTTTTCCGGGGATCTGCCCACCCTGATCATCCGCAACGCCGACAAGCCCGGCCAGGTGGCGGAGGTGGCGGAGGTGGCGGGGCTTCTCTCCCGGCAGGGGGTGAACATTGCCACCATGCAGCTCTACCGGGACATGCGGGGCGGTCTGGCGGTGATGGTCATTGAGAGCGACCAGCCCATTCCACGGCCAGTGGTGGAGGAGCTGCGTGCCCAGGATGGCATCGTTCAGGCGACCTATCTGGATATGACGGAGGTGTGAGAGATGGCCTTTCATTCGGTGGAAAAGCTTCTGACAGGAACCGGGCCCCTCTGGCAGCGGGTACAGCGGGATGACTGCGCCGACAGCGGCCTTACCCCGGAGGCCTCCTGGGAAAAAATGTCCGGGCTGTGGACGGCCATGAAGGCCACCCAGGCCGACTACGACCCCGCGCGCCGCTCCCCCAGCGGCCTCACCGGCGGGGCGGGGGGAAAGCTGGAAACAGGGGAGACGGGGCTTTGCCCGGCGTTTATACGCCAGATCATCGCCGCCGCTCTGAAGGCGGGGGAGTGCAACGCCTGTATGCGCCGGGTGGTGGCCGCCCCCACGGCGGGGGCCTCCGGAGTGCTGCCCGCGGTGCTCATCCCTCTCCAGAGCCGGGATCATATTTCCGATGAGGTCATATTGCAGGCCCTCTATGTGGCCGCCGGCTTTGGCCAGGTCATTGCCGCCAGAGCCTCCATTGCCGGGGCGGAGGGGGGCTGTCAGGCGGAGGTGGGCTCCGCCTCCGCCATGGCCGCCGCGGCACTGGTCCAAGCGATGGGGGGCACCCAGGAGCAGATGGCCCACGCCTGCGCTTTTGCCCTGGGCAACACCCTGGGCCTGGTGTGCGACCCGGTGGGGGGGCTGGTGGAGGTGCCCTGTGTGGCCCGGAACGTGATGGGAGCCATGAATGCCCTGAGCTGCGCGGAGATGGCCCTGAGCGGGGTGAGCAGTCCGATCCCCTGCGACGAGGTCATCGACGCCATGGGGGCGGTCGGCATGGCCCTGCCCGCCTCTCTGCGGGAGACCGGTCAGGGAGGGCTGGCCGCCACCCCCACCGGCCGCAGGCTGGCTGAGGGCGGACAATAAAGCGGTGAAATAAAAATGAGACCGGCCAATGGCCGGTCTCATTTTTTGTGTCAGGGAAAAGGGTCTCAGGGGGCGACGTCGGCCTTGAGCTCCGCCCAGGCACTGGCGTCGGCGGAGGCCTGGAAGACCTGGGTCTCCCCTTTGGCCATGGTCTCGAAAAGCTCGGTCACGCTGTCCCGGAGCGCTTGAGAGGTCATAGCCCGGAACTGATCGTTGTCGGCAAAGCCCACAAAGCCCTCGGCCAGGCCCACGGTGGAATAGGTGCCGCCGGGGAACTCATCGGCCAGAAGGGACGCCCAGGCGTCGGCAATGACGGCGGGGGAGTTGGCGTAGAAGGAGGTGACAATGGTGGCGGCCTCCTGAGGATCGGTCACGGTGAGGGTCTGGTCGCAGTCCACGCCCAGGGCGTACCGGCCGCACTCCTTGGCGGCGGTGAATACGCCCTTGCCGGCGCCGCCGGCCACCTGCCAGATCACGTCCACCCCGTCGTCATACATGGCCTTGGCCTTCTCGGCGGCCACGGGGGCCAGATCGGCCAGGAAGTCGCCCACATAGTCCACATAGACAGTGACGCCCTGCTCCTTGGCGGCCTGGCAGAAGCTGCCGGCGTAGTCGTTGAGGCCGGGCACGTCCATACCCAGGATGATACCGATCTTCTTGTCGGCATTGGCCTTTTCCATATCGCTGACCGTGATCTGGCTGGCGATAAAGCCCGCCAGATAGCCTAGATCCTGATTTTTATAGGTCACGCCATAGACATTGGCATAGTCCCCCTTTGCCAGCTCATCGCTGACGAACTGGAGGTCATAGCTCATGAATTTCTGGTCGGGATAGGCCTTGGCGGCCTCCAGCATGGCGGGGGTGCACTCGGCGCCGGCGGTGAGGATCAGGTCATACTTGCCGCTCTGGCAGGCCTCAGTAAAGAAGGGGCGGAAGTGCTCCAGCTCCTCCTCCTGAGAGGGCATCCCCTGCCCTGCGGCGATGGTGCCCATGGCCACCACGTCCACCGTCACATTCTCCAGCGCCTTGGCGCCGTTGACGCCGGCCTGGAAGTAGCTTCCGTCGTTGGGATTGGGCACCAGCACGGCCACGTGGTACTGGGCGGGGGCCTTGCTCAGATCGTAGGTGTTGGGAAACACGGCGCCGTTGAGCACCCACACGTCGGAAAGGTCGGGAGCGCCGTCCTTCACGGTGGACACCAGGTAGTCGCCCTTGCCGTGCTCCACCCCGGGACGGTTGGCGGTGAGGATATCGCCCCAGGCGGTCTCCACCACCACCTGGACGTCGGCGGGGATGAACATGGCGAAGTTGGTGTCGGGCTGGGCCTTGGTCTTCAGGTCGATGTAGGTGTCCTTGGGCTCAAAGTCCTTGGCGGTGAGCTCGCTGCCGTCGGCCTTGGTGTAGGTCTTCATCACCTTCTCCAGCTTGGAGGGCCACAGCTCGTCCACGGTGCCCTTCAGCAGCACGGTAATGCCGTCGTCGGTGACCACGCCGGAGTTGCCCTCCAGCACGTTTTCATAGGGGGTGTCCTTGGACACCAGCATGCCCTGGACGGTGTACTCGGTCTTGCCGGTGAGGAACCACTCCTGGCCGCCCTGGGTCAGGTAGTCGGCCAGAGTGACCACGGGGGGATCCACCTCGTCCAGCCGCATGAGGATGGTGGCGAACTCGGCCCGGGTCAGGGTCTTGTGGGGGGCCCATTCATTGTCCTGATTGCCCACCATGAGGCCGGTGTTCATGCAGTAGCTGATATAGGGGTAGTCGGTCTTGTAGATGGAGCTGTAGTCGGCCAGGGTGCTGATCTCGGTGGTCCCGGTGGCGGGGATCTCCTTCAGGGTCAGGCCGTACCAGTGCAGAATACGGGCGATGAGGATGCGGTCGGCATCGGCCTCCAGGTTCGCGATGGTGGCGGTCTGATATCCGGCACCGTCCGCCCAGGCCACGGCGTCGGCGTACCAGGGCTGCTCGGTCCCGGCGGCGTCGGGCTTGCCCTCCCGGTTGAAGAGGGTCTGGAGGATCTGGGCGGCGGAGATGGCGGCCTCGGGCTCAAAGCCCTGGTCGGTGCCCACCATGTAGCCCTTGTCCTGGACGTAGTCCACGGCCTCGGCGTACCAGGGGCCGTCGGTCCGGGCGCCGTCGGCGGGGGTCCAGCCCTCGGGCAGGTCGGCGGCCATGGCGGGGGCTGAAAGAGCCAGAGTCAGAGCGCAGGAGAGGGCGAGACAGAGCAATTTCTTTGGGTTCATAAGGTGTATACTCCTTTTAAATTCCCTCTGGGAGAAGGTAAACTTATCATATCATTTTTGAATTGGAAATACAAGAAAAAATCAAATCCCGCCCTGAAAGGGCGGGATTTGACTGCGGTCGTCAGCTGAGCTGCACGGTAAAGGTCAGGCAGAGCGAGGCGGATTCGCCTGTGGGGATGGTGACCCAGGTTGCCCCGTTGGGCTCCACCCCCTCAAACCGGGCGGTCTGGGTGATCCGCACGCCCCGATAGGTGAGGTCGAAGTTCCACTGATCCCGGGGCAGAGCTTCCGTCCAGTCGTCGGGACGGAAGTTCAGGGCGTTGATCTCGCTCTGGGCGCCGGCAAAGGCCAGCAGACCGGGAAGATCCTTGGAATAGAGAAAGGAGTCCAGGAAGAAGATCCCGCCCTTGCTTTGGGCTTTGGCGGTATACTGAAAGCCTGAATCGTCGGGAAGGGGCTGCCACAGCTCCTCGTCGATCCCGGACAGGTCAATGACCACCATGTTGCCTGGGGGCTCCTGATAGCGCCCGCTCTCCTCCAGGGGGTAGGCGCCCACGTCAAGATAAGCGGCGTAGAAATTGTAGTTGCGGACAAAATCGGCCATGTCCAGCGCGCCCCGCCGGGGTGGGAGCTGCCCTTGGAGGACAAGGAGAAGGCTCAGAGCCACGGTGACCAGCCGCACCGCCACGTAGGCCGCGCACCGGCCGGCGCTCTCCGGGATATAGAGCCGCTGGGCCCTTTTTCCCGCCTGCCACTCCCACTCCCAGACGCACCGGTCCCCGTCGGCGCAGAATTTGTAGCACTTGTATTCCCGCCAAAGGGAATAGAAGGGGATGCCGCAGCCCATGCCCACCACAAAGACGTCCCAGGTCCGCTTCCGGGCCTCGGCCAGAGTCAGCTTTTCCCCTGTGGAGGAGCGCAGGACAATGCCGAAGAGGGCCTTCCCCGGGGTGGTGCCCCAGAAGTGGAGCAGAAGGGGCTCGATGAGGAGCATAAGGCCCAGGCTTACGTAGAGGTCAAAAAGCCGGAAGGGGATGCTCTGGATGAGCGAGGGGGGCAGGCGGAGGAGCAGGACGTTCAGAACGGACAGGGGAAAGCCGTAGAGGAAGAGATCCAGGCCCCGGGCAAAGCACCGGCGCCAGGGGTGCCCCGGCAGGGCCTGATCCTCCGGGGGAGCGAACCGCTCCGGGGCGGGGGAGCGATCCAGCTCGGCCAGCCAGGGCTGTGGGTTCAAAGAGGCGTAGGCAGTCCCCGCGTCCCGCAGCTTTTGACACACCGCTCTGGCCTGCTCCAGAGCGGCCTGATCCCGCTGAAGCTCCTGAAGCTGCCGCTCCAGGGCCCGGGTCAGGGTCAGCTCTCCGTGCTGGAGGGCGCGGATGGAGTCCAGATCCAGGTGGAGCCGCCGCAGGAGCTTGATCCGCTCCAGGGTCTCCACATCCTCGGGGGAGTAGTCCCGATAGCCGTTGGAGCTCCGGCGGGGGGTGAGGAGCCCCTCCTGTTCGTAAAAACGGATGTTGGCCCGGGTCATTCCCACGGTCTGTTCCAATTCCTTGATGGTCATAAGCACACCTCCTGGGACCAGTGTAGGGTATCAAGGGACTTTACAGTCAAGAGGAAAATGAAAAAAAGGGGCATTTTTTTAAAATGCCCCTTTTTTCATTGTTCACCCCTGGGGGAAGTATTCAATAATAAGCCTGTCCAATTCCGCCAGGGCGGTCTCATCCACCGTCCAGCTTCCCTGAGAGGTGGGCTGGGGTTGGAGCAGAACGGTTCGGGGCTCCAGGCTTCCGGTAATGGGGGCCTTGTCCCGAAAAAGAGCGATGAGACCCTGGGCCCACTCTTTGTCCATGGCCCGGTATTCCCGGTCGGTCATGGCGAGCTGGAGTTCCAGGGGGTACTTTTCGTAAAAGGGCTTCATGGCGGCGCCGAGGGCGGCGTCGGTGATGCGGATGATATTGAGGGGGGAGACCGACAGCCGCACAGACCAGGCCCCGTCCTCCGCCTCGGCGGAGGAGACCACCTGAAACTCCAGATGGGAATAGACCTGGGCATAGATCTCCATCAGGGCCGCGCGCATCTCCTCGGTGGGGTACTCCACGTTATAGATGAGCAGGAAATAGTCGGCGGCTTCCCGCAGGCGCTTGTCGTAGGCGCGCTTGGCCCCGGCCTCGCTGAGGCCGGAGAGCTTGAGATAGGCGGGGTCGAACTGACCCAGATAGGAGGCCCGGAGAAGCCCCTCAATATAGGTCTCCGCCTCGGGCCGACAGGGAGGGACCAGCTGGGACAGAAGCATCAGCATTGTGGCAAGCTCCGCCTGGGAGGCGCCGGCGTTGGGCATGACAGCGCCCTCATGGCCGGAGATGAGGCCGTATCCGGCGCACATGAGCATTCCGTCATAGGCCCAATCGGGGATCTCGGTCATATCGGTAAAGACGGTTCCCGCGGGCAGGCCCACCCGGGGAAACCCTTTTTGAAGCAGATAGCGCTCAAAGACGACGGACAGCTCCGCACGGGTGATAACGGCGTCGCCCCGGAAGGCACGGTCATGATCCCCGGCGATCAGGCCCTGTTCCTTGGCCCAGGCGGCGGCGGTGGCGTACCAGGCGTCGGCGGGGACGTCGGAATAGAAAAAGGGCTTGGCGGGGTAGGGGCGGCCGGCCATGTTCCACAGAGCCTGGAAAACGGCGGCGCGGGTGGCCGGGGTCTGAGGGGCGAAGCCCTCCTCCACGCCGTTCATCAGGCCCTCCCGGCGCACGAAGTTTTCCCCTTCGGCGTACCAGGGGACTTCCTCAGCACATTGGGCGATGGGGGTCAATGTGAGGGCGGCGGCCAGTGCCAGCGCCAGGGTCCTCCTCCAGTTCATAGGCCTGCTCTTCTCCTTTGTAAGATATCACCCTATTTTAACAGGAAAAGGGGAAAAAGACAAACCCATTTTTATGCCGGTTATGTATGCTCCAGCTCCATGACGGAGATCTCATAGGCGGTGCGCTCCTCTTCCCGGCCTCCCGTCACCTTGCGGTACTTCCGGCTCTGGAGCCGGCCGATGAGACGCACCTCATCCCCCACCGAGAGCTCGCCGCAGGAGCGGGCCAGAGCTCCCCAGGTGATGCAGGGCAGGTAGTCGGCGCGGCCATAGTGCCGGTTCACCGCCAGCAGCAGATCACAGATCTCCCGGCCCAGGGGGGTGCGGCGGAGGTTGGGCGCCTTGCAAAGAACGCCTTGGAGTTCCAAATGGTTGAGGTGCTCACCCTCCGTGGGCTGGAGGCTCCGGGCAAAAAAGGAGATGACCAGCCGCGCGCCCACCCCGGTGCGATTATTGAAGGAGCGCACCTCTCCCGACGCTTGATATTCCCGGCCCGCCGTTACGGGACATTGGGAGAGAAGCTCCTCGGAGACCACAATATTGAGTATGTCGGCGGCGCCGCTCAGGCGCTCCACCTCCAGGGGGAATGTATAGTAGGCCACTCCGTGATTGCTGTGGGAAAGGCGGGGCTCCTCCGCCGCACGGCCCCGCAGGGAGGCCAGATTTTTGCCGCTGTCCATGCTGCCACGCTCCTTGTCAGTGAAAGCTGTTGTGTGACAGTATATGAGACAGGCCCTGCCCCTATGACAGACAAAGCCCCTCTCCCAGCGGAGAGGGGCTTTTGACGCTGTGTTTATCGGTCCCACTTTTGGATGAGGGCCCGGATCTGATCGGCGAACTTGCCCAGATCCTTGTTGGAGCCTCCCTTGTTGTGGCGGATGACGGCCAGCAGCTGCTGGCCCGCCTCCTCCAGCCGCCGGTAGGCGGGGGAGCCCGCAGGGGAGGA
Source organism: uncultured Pseudoflavonifractor sp. (assembly GCA_947651395.1). Classification (GTDB taxonomy): domain Bacteria; phylum Bacillota; class Clostridia; order Oscillospirales; family Oscillospiraceae; genus Vermiculatibacterium. The sequence continues at coordinate 27,800 of CANSYW010000018.1, forward strand.
GGAATGGACTTCCTTGATGGCCGGGGGGATGCCGGGGGCCAGCATCCGGTCGGCGAGCAGGTCGTAGACCTCCTCGTAGTCGGGGGCGTGGGCGGCAAAGCCCTTTTCTTTGAGCAGGTCGGCGTAGGCCACGGTCACATCCTTGTCCCCGTGCACCACAAAAACCTGCCGGGGCCGCTGGGCGGAGAAGGAGTCCATCCACTTGAGCAGCCCCGCCTGATCGGCGTGGGAGGAGAGCCCCTCCACCCGGGTGATGCGGGCCTGGACCCAGATCTCCTCCCCGAAGAGCTTTACTGTTCTAGCGCCCTCCAAAAGCCGACGGCCCAGACTGCCCTCGGCCTGATAGCCCACGAAGACCACGGTGCATTCTCTGCGCCAGAGGTTGTGCTTGAGATGGTGGCGGATGCGCCCCGCGTCGCACATGCCGGAGGCGGAGAGGATGACCCGGGCCCTGCCGTCGGCGTTGAGGGCCTTGGACTCCTCCACCGTCTGGGTCAGGGTCAGGTTGGGGAACTGGAACAGGTTGCCCTTCTGAACGGCGGCGATGGCCTCCTCATCCAGGTAGCCGGTAAGGTCTCCGGCAAAGATCTCCGTGGCCTCCCTGGCCAGGGGGGAGTCCACCACTACCTCGAAGTTGGGGACGCTCTTTACCAGTCCCTCCTGCTTGATCTCCCGGATGAAGTACAAAAGCTCCTGTGTGCGGCCCACGGCGAAGGCGGGGATGATCACATTGCCGCCCTGGCCCAGGGTCTCGTCAATGATTTGGGCCAGCTCCTCCTTATAGGGGGCCATCTTTCCGTGGAATCGGTCGCCGTAAGTGGATTCGGTGACCACAAAGTCCGCTGAGCCCTCAATGGGCTGGGGATCCCGGATGATGGGCTGGTCGGTGTTGCCCAGATCCCCGGAAAAGACGATCTTCCGGGTGACGCCAGCCTCGGTGAGCCAGAGCTGCGCCTCGGCGGAGCCCAGCAGGTGGCCCGCATCCACAAATTCCAGCTCCACGTCGTCGTTGAGGGGGATCCGCTGCCCGTACTCCACCGGGATGAGCAGATCCAGGGTGGCCTGGGCGTCCTGAATGGTGTAGAGGGGTTCCACCGGCGGCTTGCCCGCCCGCTTTCCCTTCTGGTTTTCCCAGTTGGCGTCGCTCTCCTGGATGTGGGCGGAGTCCAGCAGCATGATGCCCAGCAGTTTGGCGGTGAGCCGGGTACAGTAGATGGGCCCCGCAAAGCCCCGCTTGACCAGCAGGGGGAGCCGTCCGGAGTGGTCGATGTGGGCGTGGGTGACAATGACGGAATCTATCATGCCGGGATGAAAATCCAGCACGCTGTTGTCCTTCTCGTCCCGGCCCTGCTGGAGGCCGCAGTCGATGAGATATTTGCGCCCGCCGCACTCCACGCAATGACAGCTTCCGGTGACGGCCCGGGCCGCGCCGAAGAATGTCAGCTTCATAAAAATCCCTCCTATGCAAAAATACTTGACCGTTAAGTTTAGTATAGCACACCTGGAGAGGAAATCTATGAAAAAATTATGAAAAAATGAGAAACCTTTTGGAACCTCTCTGGGGGAACCCTCCCAACAGCTCCTTTTGGGGAAGAAATTTGTCCTAAAACACAGGCGGCAAAGGTCTTTGCTTTTGTTATGCTGGATCCGGTGGTGATGAGAAGTATGAGCGACCCAATTATCGTAGCCCTGATCGGCCTGGCCGGCTCCTGCATCGGCTCGGTGATCGGTATCGTGGCAAGCTCCCGGCTGACACAGTACCGCATCGAGCAGTTGGAGAAGAAGGTGGACAAGCACAACAACATCATTGAGCGTACCTTTCAGCTCGAAAAAGAAGTGGAGCTGATGGGGGCCAGGCTGGAAGGGGCGGAAAAACTGCTGACCGAGAAGGTCAAGGTAGTCAATCATCGGATCGAGGATCTGGAAAAGGAGGGAGAGTGAGCATGAACATGAAAGAGAAGCTGGCGAAACTGGTGGACGTGAAGAGTATCGTCACCCTGGGGCTGACGGTCTGTATGGCCGGACTGCTGTTTTCCGGGGTGGAGCCGTCCAAAGAGGTGCTGGCCCTGTTCTGTACCAGCTACGGGGCCATCATCACCTACTTCTTCACCAGAAAGGAGGGATGAAGGGTGGACAAGCTTTTGAACCATGTCGTCGACCTGCCCTGCCGCCCTGAAAACCGGGGCGGCAGGCGCGGGGCCGACCAAATCAGGTACCTGGTCTATCACTACACAGGCAACGACGGAGACCGGGGGGCCAACAACGCCCGCTATTACCGGGACAACACCGTGGGGGCGTCCGCTCACTACTTTGTGGACGACGACAGTGTCACCCGCTCTGTGGACGATCTTCTGATCGCCTGGGCGGTGGGGGGCAAGAAGTGGGCGGACTGCGCAAAGACCGGAGGGGGGAAGCTCTACGGCGTCATCACCAACACCAACAGCATCTCCATTGAAATGTGCGACGCCCGCCGGGACGGAAAACTCATGGCCACCGAGGCCACGCTGGAGCGGGCGGCGGCGCTGGGCCGGGAGCTGATGGAGAAGTACCACATTCCTATCGAGCGGGTGGCGCGGCATTTTGACGTCACCGGCAAGCACTGCCCGGCCTATTTTATGGAGGAGACGGCCTGGGCGGAGTTTAAGAAACGGCTTACGGAGACGGAGGAGGAAAAGGAAATGAAGCTGTACCGATATGTGGCGGAAATGCCGGAATGGGCCCGCCAGGCCGCGACCAGGGCCATCCGGCAGGGGGTGGTGAAGCTGGACAAGACCGGGGCCTGCTCCATATGGGAGCCCAACCTCCAGCCCCTGGTATGGCTGGATCGCCTGGGTATGCTGGGAGAGTAAAAAACGGGGGGCGGCGCCCACGCCGGCCCCCCTGTCCTCCGGGATGGGGACAGGGGATAAAGATGTTCAATAAAAAGAGATGAAGGATAAGTTATAGGGGAGAGGATCAATATGGGAAGAGCAAAAGAAAAACTAAAAGGACTGTGGGGGCCTGGAGAAGGTATTGTAAAAGACACGGGCAATGGGGGGCTTAATCCGGACGATGCCAGGCTTTTGTTGAAATATTTTGGTTTGCTTCCGGAGGAGGAGTAATATGGCATCTATGGATGAACTGTTTGCCCAGTCGAAGAAAAGGGCAAGGGAATTGGATCGAGGGGAGGGGCGGATAAAGCAATCAACAGCCGTGACAGCTGTTTCCACCCAGGCTCAGGCTGCGGGCACCGTGCAGCAGCGGCTGGCCCGAATGGCGCAGAGCGGACAGGCGAGCGAATCGTACATCCGGCAGGTCAAACCCGCACGGCAGAAGTATGAAGGCTACAAGCGGGCTCTGGACGCCGCCCAGCGGCAAGAGGAGGCCTATACTTACAAACCGGTGCGGGGGAGCTTTACCGGCGGCGGAAGTTTGGGAGGCAAGAGAGGCTCGCGGGACAGGGCGACGGTAACCGCCGAGCTGGTGGAGAAGCGCGGGGAACAGCAGGCCGAAGCGGCAGGACTGGGCCCCATCACCGGCGGGTGGGGGGATCCGGAGACCGTGAAGCGGCTCCAAGCTCAAAGCGACAAGGCCCGGGAGATAAAACCCCTGTTTGCCGAGCTGGTGGAGCTGGATAAGGCCGAGGAGCAGGCCCTCATCGACAGCGGGGAGTATCGGCCAGCAGGGATTTGGGATGCCACGGTGGGGAGTATCAAGCAGGGTTATTATAACTCCCGCTATGGGCAGGAGAGCTGGAAGAAGGCGCGGGGAGAAGAGAATGAGGCGGACAAGTATCAGGAACTGCTGGCAGGAGAGGAATTCAAGTTCATTCCCCAAGGGCTGCCGGCAAAGGCGGTGTCCGGGGCTGCACAGTTAGTGGGACAGTGGGGCAGGCAGGCTACCGACCCCAATGCAGTGGCCATGGGAGTGAGCGCTGCCGGTCTGGCTGCCGCAGCAGGGCAGGCAGGGCCCCAGGTGCTGGTGCCGGAGGAGATCGTCACAGTGCCTGGAGCTTTTGCGGCGGGGCTGGCTACGGGCAGCGCCAAAGCCAATATGGAGATCGAGGCGGGACTTGCTTACAATGAGATGCTTGAGAATGGGATCTCTCATGATACCGCCTACAAGATCGCCCAGGGAGTGGGCGGGATCAACGGCCTGATCGAAATGGTACAGCTGGATGAGCTTATCAAGGGCTTTAAGGTACTTAGTAAGTCCGGGGCCACGGAAGGCTTGGCTCGAAAGTTGGGGCGGGTACTGCTGGACAAGGGGATCGACATTGCCCAGGAAGTGGCCCAGGAGACGGCCCAGGAGAGTGTGACCATCGGAGGAGTCCAGGCGGCCAACCGAATGGAGAAGGGAGAGTGGGCCTACGATTTCGACCAGGTGTGGGATCGGCTGGGGGAGACGGCGGCCTCCTCTGCCCTGACCTTTGGGGCGGCCTCCATTCCGGGGACGGTGAGAAATGTGGTACATATGAACGACGTGCCCGGCAGGCATGTCTCACAGGCGGGGGATATAAAAAGCCTTTCTTTAGAAAAAACGACAGGTCTAACCCCAATTTCGCCCAAAATGCGGGAAAGTCTGTCCACCGGAAAGAATAATATCATTGCTCAAACGTTGGGAGATATTGTATCTTTTGCAAATCAGGCATTGGAAAAGAAAGGCGGCCCAGAACGGCTTTACATGGGTACAATTCCAGATGCGACGGCGGCAATGATAAAAAGCGCTACTGGGGTAGATGTGACTGGATATAATGCCGTTTTGCCTGGTGATTCAGTTCAGCACATTTTCAAAAAGCATGGAGATTCTAAGACGGAAACATTAAGAGGACAACGGGCAGTGACAGCCAATGATATTGCGTTAATTCCTCAAGTTATGGCGGCACCAGATTCAGTTGCGCTTTCCGGGGAAACGGATGCAAGGGGACGAATCGTAATCCTCTTTTCAAAAAAGATTGGAGACACATTTGCCACAGCACAGGCGGTAAGCGATGGTAGAAAAACGCTATCGACTGATACGTTGTGGATAAAAAAAGAAGGCCCCACTGATACGGGGTACAATGTTGACAAAACTGTCAACCCTGTACACAACGCCCAAGGCGTACCGTCGTCAGAGCCTTCTTCCGATATAGTATCCCAAACTATAGATGGTGTCAAGGGCCAGGAAGTTCAGCAACCGGAGGGATCTTCCGGCATTCAGGAAAAGACTTCCGCCGTCGGTCTGCCTGCTGAACAAAAGAACAAGCTGTCCCTGGCCATCTTCACTGGAGCCGGAGAACAGCAGATCGGGGCCATCCTGAAAGGCTTCGGTCCGGAGGCCGTTCAGGCCGTCATCAACGAGGGCCTTCAGCATTCTCCGGACAGCGACAGCGGCTCCCGTGCCCGGAGACTGCGGGAGAAGCTGAACGCCGGACAGGAGCCCACCGGGGCTGAATTGGCCCGGCTCTATCAGGCCAACGAACAGGCGGCCAGAACGGCGGCTGCCCAGCAGAGCACGGCCCTTCAAAGCACGGCGGTAGAGGGCGGGGTCACGGCCTCTCAGGAGAGTGTGGGTCTGACAACGCAGCAAAGGGGGACGTTGGAAAAGCTCCGCCAGGAGGGCCGTACCTTCAAGCAGGTGGGCATGGCGCTGCAGAAGATGGGCCCGGAGGCCACCAGGGCCGTCATCGCCGAGGGTCTGCGCACCACCCCCGGCTCCGATAGCTACAACCGGGCCCGGACGCTCCAGAGAAAGCTCAGCACTGGGGAAAGCATCACCGCCTCCGAACTGGGACATCTCTATGACGCCCTGCGCAGAGACCAGGCACAGGGGGGAAGCGCATCAAAGCAGCTTGCAGAGAGCACCAGGAAAGATGGTACGGCGTTGACAGAGGATGAGAAAGGTGCTATTCTGGCCTATAAGAGCAGTGAAAGCTATAAGATCAACGCCATCTTGCGGGATGGGGATCCTATGGATGGTCAGACCCGGCAATTTGTGGACAGCCTTGACAGTGCACTGACTAAGCTTCCAATCTATAGAGGAACTGTATATCGAAATATCAGTTTTGACGATTTTGGCGGGAAGGCGGATATGGATGCATTCCTGTCACAGTTTGCGATTGGAAAACCTATGATAATGGATGCGTATACATCTACATCAAAAAGTGTTGACGGGCATCTTGTCGACGGAGAACATGTAGTCAATATGGAGACCGAGAGCACCATGGGCAGGGAACTGGCTGGCTTTGGAAACAACAGCGAGAAAGAGATCCTTTTGAGGCGAGGAGCGGTATTGCTCCCGATTGAAATGACTGTCGGAGAAGATGGTAGACCCTTAATCAAGTTGATTGAAGTGGAGGGATTTTAACTATGGCGATTAAAGATTGGGATAATTTGACCCCGGAGGATTGGGATGAGATCATAGGTGGAATCAAACAGTTTGAAAAAGATTTTCCACCTAAAGTGCGACAGTTAGATGTAACGGAAGAGCAAATGGAAAAGATACGTCAACAGGTTGAAGCTACAAAGAAAAGAATGCAGGAGAGGCAGAAGGAACAGCATTAAGGGAAGACAGAGGAACGATTTTTTGGTCTGCCCAGAGTTATAAAAGCAAGGACATAATGAGGAAGGGTGCGCAGCACGCTGCGCACCCTTCCCTTGTTTTTATAGGAGAGCGCAGAAGACAGAAAAGCCGTTCCCGCGTTTCATTCACAAAAAACGCTCTTTGTTTAAGAATCAACCGGCGGTTTGGTGACAACATGGCTGGGGAATGGTAAGATGAAGGGCGGAAGGGACGTGAGGGTATTGGATAACGGGAAGATCGGCTCCTTTATCAGGGAGCTGCGGAAGGAGAAGGGCCTGACCCAAAAGGATCTGGCCGATGTTCTTCATATTACGGATCGGGCAGTCAGCAAGTGGGAGCGGGGAGTTTCCCAAAGTTAAAGATACTACACCAAACATAACAACACCA
>CANSYW010000019.1 GCA_947651395.1 uncultured Pseudoflavonifractor sp.
AATTTCCCGCCCCTGGCATGCGCGGGGGCCCCCACCAGGGGCCCCCCCAGCGCGCCGCGTCTCTTCCTAAAAAACCCGCGGGCCCGGCCCGTTGGCCGGCCGCCTCTTTTTGTGGTTTTATTTCTTCGGGGCTGTGGAACGAGCCAGAAGTACCACTCCGGTCAGCAACCCCAGAAAGAGGATAAGGCGGGCGATCTGGAGGGGGTGGGGGGCCTCCCAGCCGCTCATAAGACGGGTGAAAAAGACCAGAGAACCCAGCAGACAGAGGGCGCTGCAGAGGGCATAAATCTTTTGCCCCGTCATTCTCAGCCGTCGTCCTCAATGAGGCCGTAGCCGCCGTTGGCCCGCTTATAGACCACGGCAAAGGCGCCCCGGGCATCCTCATTTTTAAAGGCAAAGAAGGTGTGGCCCAGCAGATTCATCTGGAGCACCGCCTCCTCCACCGTCATGGGCTTGATGGGGAACCGCTTGGTGCGCACCACGTCGTATTCCTCCTCGGGCTCTTCGGGGACAAAGGAGGTGTCCTCCTCGGCGGCACGGACAAAGGCGTCCTTGCGCAGACGCTTTTCCAGCCGGGCCTTGTTCTTGCGCAGCTGACGCTCAATGTCGGCCACGGCGGTGTCGATGGAGGCGAACATATCGGCGGTGCTCTCGGCGGCCCGAAGGATGGTGCCGCCTGAGCGGACGGTGACTTCCACGTTATTGCGCCCCTTCTCGACGCTGAACACGACGGAAGCTTCGGCCTCCGTTTGGAAATAGCGATCCAGCTTGCCCACCTTTTTCTCGGCGTATTCGTGGACTTTTTTGGGCAGAGAAACCTTTTTGTCAGTGAACGTAAACTTCATGACCTGTCAGCTCCTTTCGCCTCAGGGGCGGTATCTTTCGGAGGGGGACATCCCCTCTGAAACTATTATACCGCAAGTTTACCAAAAAGTCATCTGTTTTTTGAGAAAAATTGTAGAAAATATAAACCCCTGGAGGGGCGGCGGGGGCGGCCCGAATTCAGGGCGTGGAGAGGGCCGGCAGCCCCGGCGGCATAAAACGACAAAAGTAGTGTTTGACATATTTTGGAATTTATGACATAATAAAGGCGTGGTTTGAAGGGCCGGGTCATCCCGGTCGGTCAGTACCCATGTTCATTCCATTCTCCCCATACCGCGCGATTGGGCGTCCCAGCCGTTGGGACGCCCGCTTTTTATTCGGCGTCTCCCTTGGGGCCCAGGGTGACGGCGGCCCAGCGGAGCTTGTCGCCCCGGAGGAGCTGGAGCATCATGAGATCCCCGGGGAGAAGCCCTTCCTTGGCGGCGCTGAGCTCTTCCGTGGAGGTGACGGCCCGGCCGCCGGCCCGGACGATCACATCCCCGGGGAGGAGACCTTGGGCAAAGGCGTCGGTGTCCTCCTCCACCTCCACGATAAGGGCGCCCATGGGCGCGGGGGTGGGGAGGGATGCGTCATAGGCGTTTTGGACCCGGATCCCCAGCATGGGTTGGCCCAGATATTCTCCCAATGCCATGAGCTGCTCCGCCACCGGCTTGACCAGGGCGGTGGGGATGGCAAAGCCCAGGGCCTCAATGGGCTGGAGAGGGGAGGCCATCTTCATGTTGGTGATACCCACCACCTGGCCCCCGGCGTTGACCAGGGCCCCGCCGGAGTTGCCGGGATTGAGGGCGGCAGTGGTTTGGATGAGGGTCATAGTGCCCTGCTGGGTGGAGAGATCCCGGTCAATGGCGGAGATGATCCCGTCGGTCATGGTGCCCCGGAGCTCCTCGCCCAGAGGGTTGCCGATGGCGTAGGCGCTCTCCCCCACGGTGAGGGAGTCGGAGCTGCCGAACTGGGCGGGGGTGAGAGGGGCTTCGGGCTGCGTTTTCAGCACAGCCAGGTCGGTGCCGGCGTCATAGCCGGCCAGAAGGGCCTCCAGCCGCTGACCGTCGGAGAAGAGGATCTCCAGGCGGGTGCCGCCGGCGATGACGTGGGCGTTGGTGATGATGTAGCCGTCGGAGGACATGACCACCCCGGTCCCCAGAGAGGTGCCCTCCTGGGTATAGGCGCGGATGCCTACGATGGCGGGGCTCACCTGTTGATAGATCTCCTGGGGGGTGAGGCTTTCGCCGGTGGAGGCGGCCAGGGGGAGGGAGCGGCGTTCCGGAGCGGCGGGGGGAACGGAGGTGTAGGGCAGCTCCTGAGGCCAGTCCCACCACACCGGAAGCTCCGGTATGAGAGCGCCCCAGGGCAAAGTGAAGTCGGAGAGCCGGTCGCCCAGACTCAGCCGGTAGCACAGCCCTGCGCCGGACAGGAGCAGGATCAGGCACAAAGACAGGGCGAAGCCCCGGAGCGCGCCCCGCTTCATCCTGGCCCGGGAGGGCCGGGGACGGCGGAAATCAGGGGTGCGGGGGGAGGGGGTCTGGGTCTGGCGGGTCTTCTCCCCAGGGAGAGACCCATAGGGGCCTGGGGCGGGAGTGGGCCGCCAGTCGGGGTGGCCCTCTTCCGGAGTCACAGAGGAGGGGATATGATAATGATCCCGGCGCATGGCGGTTTCTCCTTTCCGAATGGGTGAATGGCTCAGGCCAGGGTGAGGGTAAAGGTAAAGGTGGTCACGCGGTCCTCGCTGGTGACCGAGATGGTCTCCTTGTGGTTGTCGATGATGGCTTTGACGATATAGAGGCCAAGCCCCACCCCGTCCCGATCCTCGCTGCGGGAACGGTCTGTCTTGTGAAAGCGGTCAAAGATCTGGGCCAGCTCCTGAGGGGGGATGGTCTCTCCCGTGTCGGAGAGCGACACCAGGGCCTTTTCTCCCTTGATCTGGATGGCCAGCCCCAGGGTGGAGCCGGGGTCGGCAAACTTGATGGCGTTGTCCAGCAGGTTATAACACACCTGGGTGATGGCGTCGGGATCGCCCCAGACGGTGACCGGCTCCTCGGGAAGCTGGGTGGCCACGTCCAGATTTCTGCCGTTGATCTTTCCCTCCAGACTCACCAGCACCCGCAAAAGCAGCTCGCTGACGTCGAAGCGCTCCTGGGCGGTGATATTCTCGCCGGACTGGAGCCGGGAGAGATCCAGCATCCGCCGCACCAGACGGCTGAGCCGCCTGGTCTCCGAGGAGATGGTCTTAAGGGCGGCGATCTCTTTTTCCGGTGGGACGGTGCCGTCCAGAATGCCGTCGGCAAAGCCGGCGATGGTGGTCATGGGAGTTTTGAGCTCGTGGGAGACGTTGGCGATAAACTCGCTGCGCTGATGCTCGCTCTTGGCCAGAGAGTCGGCCATGGCGTTAAAGGATTCGGCCAGTTCGCCCACCTCGTCCCTGCGATTCTCGCACCCCTCCACCCGGACGTCAAATTCTCCCCGGCCAAAGCGGCGGGCGGCGTCTGCCATGTCCTTCAAGGGCTTGGTCAGCCGCAGGGAGGTGATGGAACTCAGGGCGGAGGCCAGCAGGAACACGATGCCGGCGGCCAGGATAAAGATGGAGGCAAAATCCCGCCACAGCTGAGTGAGACTGGAGCTCTCGTTGACCACAAAGACCACGCCCCGGAGGTAGGTCTGTCCGGTGATGCGGGAGCGTTGAAGGATGGGGGTGGCCACCACATAGGACTTTGCCGCCACCAGTCCGCCCAGGTCGGTGACACGGGCGTAGCCCTCAGTACCGGTGGCGGCCTCGATCACGTCGGCGGGAATATTGCCCACCAGCAGGGAATTGGTGCCCTGGCTGGCGGCGGAGACGGCGAAGGCGATCTCGCCGTTGTTTTCCGCCAGGATGATGGTGGAGCCTGAAATGCTGGACAGGGAGGAGACATAGAGCTGATAGGCCCCCTCCTGGACGCTGGAGCCCAGGGTGGAGAGATAGGCGCTGGTGAAGGAGGCGATGTGGCTGGCGTTGTTCTCCATGGTCTGGCGCTTATCCGCCATGACATACTGGTAGCTCAGACCCGCAAAGGCGCCGCCCAGCAGGAGAAAGGACAGGAAGATCATGCCGGCCATCATGGTGAACTGTCGCCGGTAGAGGCTTTTCACGCTGCCGTCACCTCAAATTTATACCCCACGCCCCAGACGGTTTTCAGGCTCCACTTGTCGCTGATCCCCTCCAGCTTTTCCCGCAGACGCTTGATGTGCACGTCCACGGTGCGGGAGTCGCCGAAGTAGTCGAAGCCCCAGACCTCGTCCAGAAGCTGGTTGCGGGTGAATACCCGGTTGGGGGAGGAGGCCAGGTGATAGAGAAGCTCCAGCTCCTTGGGCGGAGTGTCCACCCGCTTGCCGTCCACCAGCAGCTCATAGGCGTCCAGGTTGATGGTGAGCTTGTCAAAGGAGAGCTTTTTTGCCCCGGCACTCTCCTCCTCGCCCCCCACCCGGCGCAGAACGGCGTGGATACGGGCCAGGACCTCCTTGGTCTCAAAGGGTTTGACGATGTAGTCGTCGGCCCCCTGCTCCAGACCGGTGACCTTGTCGGAGGTCTCCCCTTTGGCGGTGAGCATGATCACGGGGGTCCTGCTCTCGGCGCGGATCTTTTTCAGCACGGACCAGCCGTCCATGACGGGAAGCATGATGTCCAGCAGGACCAGGTCGGGGAGGAAGGAGCGGAAAAGCTCCACCGCTTTGCCGCCGTCGGGGGCGATCTGAATTTCATAGCCCTCCCGCTCCAGGTAGAGGTGGAGCAGCTCGGCGATGTTGCTGTCATCTTCCACGATGAGGATCTTTTGTGCCATGGTGGATTTCTCCCTTCTGCCTTAACTTATTTCCTATTATACAACGTTTTTGCTTCCTTTTCGATGAATGAACTGTGAATTTTCCCTCAGCAGGTGTAGGGGTGATCCACCTGCACCACCGTGAGATATTTGGGATCCTTTTCCCTGGCCAGGCGGGCGAGCTCACGGCGAACCTCGTCATCGGAGAGGGGACAGCTGCGGGGGACCACCACGTCGAAGATGAGATTGGTGTGGCTGGGGCCCTCCGTCATGCGGAAATCGTGGAGGGTCATGGCGGGGTCGAGCTGTTGGGCCAGGGAGAGGATGTCTGCCCGGATGGCGTTGATGTGCTCGTCGTCGGTGACAATGGGATCCATATGTATGGTGGCGATGAGACGGAATTTTTCCGCCAGCTCCCGCTCCACATTGTCGATGACGTCGTGGGTGGCGGCCATGTCGGCGTCGATGGACACCTCGGCGTGGAGGGAGGCCATCACATGGCCGGGACCATAGTCGTGGACCATCAGATCGTGGACCCCGGCGATCTCCGGATGGCTGAGCACGGTTTGACGGATGCCCTCCACCAGCTCGGGGTCGGGGGCCTTACCCAGCAGGGGATCCACGGTGTCCTTGGCGGCCTCCCAGCCGGCCCGGAGGACGAAGGCGGCGACCACAACGCCTACCCAGCCGTCGATGGACACCTGGGCAAAGTGGCCCACCAACAGGCCCAGCAGCACCGCTCCGGTGGCCACGCAGTCCGAGAGGGAATCGGCGGCGGTAGCGGCCATGGCCGCCGAGGAGATGCGGCGGCTCAGCTTTTTGTTGAACAGATACATCCACAGCTTGACCGCGATGGAGGCGCACAGGATGCCCACGGACAGCCAGGAGAAGCGGACGGCCTCGGGGTGGAGGATCTTTTCCAGGGCTCCCTTGGCCAGCTCCACCCCTACCAGGAGAATGGCTGCTGAGACGGCCAGACCTGCCAGGTACTCCATCCGTCCGTGACCGTAGGGGTGATCCTCGTCGGCAGCCTGTCCCGCCAGACGGAAACCCACCAGAGTCACCAGGGAGGAGGCTGCGTCGGAGAGGTTATTGAAGGCGTCGGCGGTCACCGAGACGGCCCCGGTGAGGAGTCCGGCGATAAACTTGCCCGCGCACAGCAGGATGTTGAGCACGATGCCCGTGGCCCCGGAGAGGGTGCCGTAGCGTTCCCGCACCTCGGGGGATTGGGTGTCCTGATAGTCGCGCACGAAGTGGCGCAGAAGCAGTTCGGTCAAGAAAAACGCCCCTTTTCAAAATATTAGGATATATTATCTCACGGATCGGTACGGCAGTCAACGGGAAACACGCGGAAAGAGGGCCGCTCCGGATATGGGAGCGGCCTCTGGTCATTCTATATTTTCAGGCAGGAAGTGCTCCGGGGGGAGCAGAGGGGAGAGCTCCACCATCAGAGGGGAAAATCCGCCAGTGGGGTCACGGGGGATGCCGGGCGATTTCACGAGGTTCTCTCCGGAGGGTCTGCGCAGAGGAAGGGAGAGCACCGTGGACAGTCCGCCCCCTGTTTGCTCGTGTCGGGTGAGCAGGCCTCCGTGGAGCCGGGCGGCCTGCTGGGCCACCTGTAGTCCCAGCCCCAGTCCGCCCGGGCGCTTGAGGAAGGGATCCTCCTCTTCGCGGGAGGAGAGGGGCATGCCGGGGCCGTTGTCGGACACCGTGAGCAGGATCTGCTCCTCCTTCAGGGCCATTCGCAGTCCCACCCTGCCTCCGGCACCCACGGCCTGAAAGGCGTTGGTGAGCAGGTTCAGCAGCGCCCGCTCCAGAAGAAGGGGATCGGCCACAGTCACAAGGCTCTCCCGATCCAGCTTCCAGGAGAAGTCGATCTTCAGACCGGCGTGCAGCAGCTCCAGATCCTGACCCAGGCGACGGCACAGCGCGGCAAGATCCATGACCTGGGGATAGAAGGGGACATCCTCAGTCTGGGTGAGCTCCAGATGCTGGATGATGCGCATGAGCCGGTAGAGTGATTGGTTTGCGATGGCCAGACAGTCCATATCCCGCCTGGAGCCCTTCTCCCGGACCAGGGCGGTGAGCAGATGGTCGGCGGAGAGGAGGGTATTGACCTGTTCCCGCAACTCCCGCAGCAAATTTTGTCCGATCTTGTCGTCCATGGACGTCCCTCCCTTTCCTCCAGTTTACGCAGATAGGCTTTTAAAAGTATACCAAAATATGGGCGGGGCAACAACACCTTTTGCGAAAAATGTCGGTTCTTGTCGAAAACGTAGAATAGGGTGAAAAAAATCTGTAAAAAATTTCCCCGGAATCAGCAAAATTCCCCTTTGCAAACAGAGGGAATTGAGATATAATGAAGATTGCAAACCATTGTTAATACTATCACAAAGGAGTAATGAACATGAGCATCAAAGTTGCGATCAACGGTTTTGGCCGGATCGGCCGTCTGGCTTTCCGCCAGATGTTCGGCGCCGATGGGTACGAGGTTGTGGCGATCAATGATCTGACCAGCGCCAAGATGCTGGCCCACCTGCTGAAGTACGACACCGCCCAGGGCAACTACGCCCGCAACCACACCGTCACCTACAACGAGGGTGAGGGTGAGGACAACTATATCGTGGTGGACGGCAAGAAGATCACTATCTATAAACTGGCTGACGCCTCTGAGTGCCCCTGGGGCAAGCTGGGTGTGGACGTGGTGCTGGAGTGCACCGGCTTCTACACCTCCAAGGAGAAGGCTCAGGCCCACATCAAGGCCGGCGCCCGCAAGGTGGTCATCTCCGCCCCCGCCGGCAACGACCTGCCCACCATAGTCTTCGGCGTCAACCACACCGAGCTGAAGCCCGAGGACACCATCATCTCCGCCGCCTCATGCACCACCAACTGCCTGGCTCCCATGGCCAAGGCCCTCAATGATCTGGCTGGCATCGAGAGCGGCATCATGACCACTGTCCACGCCTACACCGGCGACCAGATGATCCTGGACGGCCCCCAGCGCAAGGGTGATCTCCGCCGTGCCCGGGCCGGCGCCCAGAATATCGTTCCCAACTCCACCGGCGCTGCCAAGGCTATCGGCCTGGTCATCCCCGAGCTCAACGGCAAGCTCATCGGCTCCGCCCAGCGGGTGCCCACTCCCACCGGTTCCACCACCATCCTGGTGGCCAAGGTGAAGAAGGCCGTCACCAAAGACGAGATCAACGCCTATATGAAGTCTGTGGCCAGCGATAGCTTCGGCTACAACGAGGATGAGGTCGTCTCCTCCGATATCATCGGCGAGACCCACGGCTCCATTTTCGACGCCACCCAGACCATGGTGGGCGAGGAGAAGCTGGTTCAGGTCGTGGCCTGGTACGACAACGAGAACTCCTACACCAGCCAGATGGTGCGGACCATCAAGTACTTCGCCGAGCTGAAGTAAGCGCTCTTATTTTGGAATGATCCAATGAGAAAGGCCGCCGGAATTTTCCGGCGGCCTTCTTTTATTTAGCTCTCAGATATAGCTTCGATTGACAAGGGCCGGGAGCGAAAGCTCCCGGCCCTGCTGTTTCCCTTATTTCACTGTGCTTTTTTATCCCGCACGTAGATGTGCTTCACATTGGGGGCGCTGGTGGGGCGGGCGTCGATCTCGAAGCGGTCGATGGACTTGACCAGGGTGGTCAGCTTCTCAAAGCCGTAGTTCCGGGGGTCGAAGTCGGGCTGCTTCCGGGGCAGGATGTTGCCCAGCTCCCCCATGAAGGCCCAGCCGTCCTCGTCGGACACGTCCTGGATGGTGGCGGCGATGAGATCCACGATGGTCTTGGGGATGGGCCTGCGGGTGGAGGAGAAGTGGGGGTGGGGGGCGTCCTTCTCCCCGGTTTTCGCCTCGGCCCCCCGGATGACCTCCACGTAGATGAACTTATCGCAGGCGGCGATGAAGGGAGAGGGGGTCTTTTTCTCCCCGATGCCGTAGACCTTCTTTCCCGCCTCCCGGAGCCGGAGGGCCAGACGGGTGAAATCGGAGTCGCTGGTGACCAGGACGAAGCCGTCCACCTGGTGAGAGTAGAGGATGTCCATGGCGTCGATGATCATGGCCGAGTCGGTGGAGTTCTTCCCGGTGGTGTAGCTGTACTGCTGAATGGGGATGAGGGCGTTTTCCAGCAGAAGGGGCTTCCAGGAGCCCATGTTGTCCATGGTCCAGTCCCCGTAGATCCGCTTGACGGTGGGGGTGCCGTATTTGACGCACTCCGCCATGATCTCACCCAGGGCGGTGCGGGGGGCGTTGTCGGCGTCGATGAGGACGGCCAGACGGGGTTCCGCGTTCTCCATAACCCGCCCTCCCTCAGTCGCTGAGAACAAAGTGGCAGAAGCGGAGCATCTCGAACCAGTCGTCGGAGGAGAAACAGACGTTCTTTTCATCCTCCAGAACGGCGCCGGGATAGAAGCTCTTGGAATAGGCGGTGGGATGTTCCCGGAAGCGGACGGTCATCTCAAAGAAGTCGGGCATGGGCACCAGGCAGTGCTTGGCGTTCTTAATGGCCCGCTTGGCGCTGTCCTTGATCTCCTTCACGGCCACGTCGGGGTGCATGGATACGGTGGCGCCGCCCCGGCCCTCGTTGACGGCCACGGTGGTGATGCCGGGGATGAACTCCTGGGCGAAGTCGCACAGGGACTTGTCTCCGGAGAGGAACACCACGGGTACGCCGTAGTAGCCGGCGGTGTAGGAATTCATCATGAACTCACTCATACGCACCCCGTTGAGGGTCACGTATTCGTTGCGCAGGTTCATGGTATGGCTCAGGGGATTGCCGCCGCAGGAGGCCCAGGCGTGGTAGCCGGTGAAGAGCACCGCTCCGAAGTCTCCGGCGTCCAGGCCGCTCATCATGCTCAGGGGGTCGCCCGACCAGCCCCGCATGATGTGGGCGCACTCGGGCAGAGCGGCGGGATCCAGGTTCCGGGCGGAGTCGTGGGCGTCCTTGACAAAGATCTTGCTGTCCTTTTCGGCGGCGAGCACTCCGTCACAGGCGGCCCGGACCTCCCGGATCATCTGCTTCTGGAAGGGGACGTAGTCCCGGGGGGTGGAGCGCTCGGTCTCCGCCCAGTTGGTAATGCCGCAGGTGCCCTCAATGTCGGCGCTGATGAATACGTTCATGGGGTTTCCTCCTTGATTTTAAAGTCCGTGAGACAATTATAAAACACGGGGAAAGGGATTGCAAGGAACGATTGAAATTTTCCCCGATACCCGGTATAATGGTACAAGCCTGAAAAAGAGGGGAGGGGATGGAATGAAAGAACTGGAGCTTCTGCCTGTCCCCCTTCTGGAGTGGTACCGGGACAATGCCCGTACGCTTCCCTGGCGCAGCGATCCCACCCCCTATCACGTGTGGATCTCGGAGATCATGCTCCAGCAGACTCGGGTGGCGGCGGTGCTGGGCTACTATGAACGGTTTCTGGCTGCCCTGCCCACGGTGGAGGCCCTGGCCTCCTGTGGGGAGGAGGCGCTGATGAAGCTGTGGCAGGGACTGGGCTACTACAGCAGGGCCCGAAACCTGCAAAGGGCGGCCCAACAGATCGTGGAGCGTTGGGAGGGAGTTTTTCCCGATCGCTATGAGGACATACGGACCCTGCCCGGGGTGGGGGACTACACCGCCGGTGCCATTGCCTCCATTGCCTTCGGTCTCCCAATCCCGGCGGTGGACGGCAATGTGCTGCGGGTGGTCAGCCGCCTCACCGCCGACCGGCGGGACGTGACCCGGCCCCAGACTAAGGCCGCCATTACCCGGGCCCTCCGGGAGACCATGCCCGCTGAGGTCCCCGGGATCTATAATCAGGCCCTCATGGAGCTGGGGGCTACGGTATGTCTGCCCAACGGCGCGCCCCTGTGCGAAAAATGCCCGGCCGCCGCCTTCTGTGCCGCCCGGCGGGAGGACATTGCCCAGACCCTCCCCGTCAAGCCCCCCAAGCGGGCGCGGCGGGTGGAGGAGCGAATAGTTTACATAATTCTTTTCGGCGGCAAGGTGGCCCTCCGGCAGAGAGGGGAGAAGGGCCTGCTGGCGGGGCTGTGGGAGTATCCCAACGAACTTGCCCCCTGGCCCTGTCCGGTGCCGGGAGAGGTGGCCTTTGCCGCCCAGGGGAAGCATATCTTTACCCACATCGAGTGGCATATGAACGCCTGTACCGTGGCCGCGCAAAGCGATGCGCTCCCAACGGGCTGGGTGTGGGCGGACGGAGAGGCCCTTCAGGGGAAGTATACCCTCCCCAGCGCCTTTGCCCCCTTTGGGCACATTGTGGATGAATATTTGAACACCCAAAAAGAAAAGGTGGAATGACATATGGCAAAGCTCTATTTCCGGTATGGCGTGATGGGCTCATCCAAATCAGCCAACGCTCTGATGGTGCGCTACAACTATGAAGAGCGGGGCCAGAGGGCCCTGATGGTCAAGCCGGATATCGACCAGCGGGAGGGGAAGGCCATCGTCAACTCCCGCATTGGCCTCCATTACCCCTGCGTCTGGTTTGATGAGCTGCGTGTCATGGCGCGGGAGGAGATCAGATCCTGGCAGTGCATTATCGTGGATGAGGCCCAGTTCCTTACCCGGGAGGAGGTCCGCTTCCTCACCGACGTGGTGGACGATCTTGGGGTGCCGGTGATCTGCTACGGTCTCCGGGCCGACTTCAAGGGAGATCTCTTCCCTGGCTCTGAGGCGTTGCTGGCCTGGGCGGACATCATCGAGGAGGTCAAGACCATCTGCTGGTGCGGCCGCAAGGCCATCTGCAACGCCCGTTTCGATGAGACCGGAAAGGTCCTGAAGGAGGGGGAGCAGGTGGTGCTGGGTGCCAATGACAAGTACATCGGCCTGTGCCGCCGCCACTGGAAGGAAGGAAATTTAGGCTCCGCCGGAAAGTGATGCCCGGGGATGACCGGAGAAAGGAGGTGGGACCGTGACCTTTGATGAACTGAAGGAAAAAGCTCACGCCCTGCCTCTGAAGCCGGGCGTGTACATTATGCAGGACGCCAAAAACGAGGTCATCTATGTGGGCAAAGCCAAGGCCCTGAAGAACCGGGTGTCCCAGTACTTCGCCAATCTGGCCTCCCACAACGAGAAGACCCGGGCCATGGTACGCTCCATCGACCACTTCGACGTGATCGTGGCCGATAGTGAGTTTGAGGCTCTGGTGCTGGAAAATTCCCTCATCAAGCGCCACCAGCCCCATTACAATATCCTGCTCAAGGACGACAAAGGTTATCCCTATATCCGGCTGGACGTGAACGCCGACTATCCCCGGTTTTCCCTGTCCAACAAGGTCTCCGAGGACGGCTGCCGCTACTTTGGCCCCTACGGCAGCCGCAGCGCCTCCTACGCCATTCTGGACGCCCTCCGGGAGGCGTTGAAGCTGCCCTCCTGCAGCAAGAAATTTCCCCGGGATGTGGGCAAGGAGCGGCCCTGCCTCAACTATCATATGGGCCTGTGCGACGGCTATTGCCGCCCGGAGATGGATCCCGAGCGCCACAAAGAGGCCATGGATCAGGCTGTCCGCCTGCTGGAGGGACAGTTCAGGGAGGTCAAGGCCGACCTTGCCGCAGAGATGGCCTTGGCCGCCGAGGAGATGCGCTTTGAGAAGGCGGCCGAGCTCCGGGACAGGATCCGCGCCATCGAGCTGCTGGGTAAGCGGCAGAAGGTGGTGGCCGGCTCCCTGGCGGACACCGATGTGGTGGGCTGGCACCGGGGAGAGGCCAGGAGCTGCTTTGTGGTGCTCCACTATGTGGAGGGAGACCTGGCCGCCAAGGATATGGAGCTGCTGGAGACCCCGGTGGAGGGGGAGGAGGGCGAGGAGGTCTCATCCCTGGTGCGCCAATATTATGTTAACCGAAGCCGGCTGCCCGGACAGATCCTGCTCCCCTGTGAGCTGGAGGATGAGGCGGCCCTGACCCGGCTCCTCTCCGAGGCCTCCGGCCGTCGGGTGAGCCTGGTGACGCCCCGGCGGGGGGCCAAGATGGATCTGATCAAGCTGGCCAACAAGAACGCCGTGGAGGAAGTGGAGCGCGCCACCTCCCGGGCGGAGCGGCAGTCCAAGACCCTGGAGCTGCTGGGGAAGGTGCTGGATATGGATCCGCCCCGCCGCATTGAGAGCTACGATATCTCCAACCAGGGCTCCGACGACATCGTGGCCTCCATGGTGGTCTATGTGGACGCCAGACCTTTGAAACGGGATTACCGCCGCTTTAAGCTCAGGGATATGGCGGGCCCTGACGACTACGCTTCCATGGAGCAGGTGCTCACCAGAAGATTCAGGCGCTTTCTGGAGGGGGACGAGAAGTTCAGCGACTTGCCCGACGCCCTCTTCATCGACGGCGGCGCCGAGCACGCCCGGGTGGCGCTGCGGGTGGAGGGGGAGCTGGGACTGAGGATCCCCATTTTCGGGATGGTGAAGGACGACCGCCACCGCACCCGGGCCCTGGTGACGCCGGAGGGGCGGGAGATCGGCATTCAGCGCTACCCGGCGGTTTTCGCCCTGGTGGGACAGATCCAGGAGGAGACCCACCGCTTTGCCATCGAGTTCCACCGCCAGCAGCAGACCCTGCGGGTGAAGGGCTCGGAGCTGGACAAGATCCCCGGTGTGGGGGAGAAGCGGCGCAACGAGCTGCTAAAACATTTCAAAAGCGTAAAGAATATCAAGGCCTCCTCTCTGGCTGAGCTCCAACAGGTCATGGGCGCTGTCACAGGGAAGGCGGTCTACGACCACTTCAACACTCCGGCGGCGGAGACCGCCGAGGACGAAAGGATCTGAAAGCTATGCGTGTGATCACAGGTACCGCCAGAGGGCGAAAGCTCCGGGAGCTGCCCGGGATGGACACCCGGCCCACCACCGATAAGGTCAAGGAGTCCATTTTCAACATCGTCCAGTTTGACGTGGAGGGCCGTCGGGTGCTGGATCTCTTTGCCGGCACCGGACAGCTGGGCATCGAGGCCCTGAGCCGGGGAGCGGAGAAATGCGTTTTTGTGGACGCCTCCCGGGAGGCGGTGAAGGTGATCCGGGAGAATGTGGAGCTCACCGGCTTTGACAGCCAGGGCCGGGTCCAGCAGGGGGACGCCGTGGCCTTCCTCACCTCCTGCCGGGAGAAGTTTGCCCTGTGTTTTCTGGATCCGCCTTACGCCTCCGAGCTGTTGGACAAGGCCCTGGAAAAAATCGCCGAGATTGACATTATGGCGGAAAATGGTATAATTGTTTGCGAAAGTGCCGCTGACCGGATCCTGCCCCAGCTTCCGGCGCCCTATGAGATGGGTCGGGAGTACCGTTACGGCAAGATCAAACTGACCCTTTACCACCGCCGCGCCGGGAGCTAAGGACGCCGCGGCCAAGGAAGTGCAGCTATGAAGACAGCCATCTATCCCGGCAGCTTCGATCCCATTACGCTGGGACACCTGAACATTATCAAGCGGGCGGCCGTGTGCTTTGACAAGGTCATCGTCTGCGTGATGGTGAACGCTGAAAAGGTGGGCACCGGCCTGTTTACTCCCGACGAGCGGGTGGAGTTGATCCGCCGGGTGGTGTCCAAGCTGCCCAACGTGGAGGTGGATCAGTCCACCATCATGGTGGCGGAATATGCCAGGCAGAAGCGGGCCTGTACGCTGGTCAAGGGGCTCCGGGCCGTGTCCGATTATGAGATGGAGCTTCAGATGGCCCTGATCAACCGGAAGCTGAATCCCCGGCTGGATACCATGTTCCTGCCCTCCAGCACCAAATATACCTACATCAGCTCCAGTATGGTCAAGGAGATGGCCTCCTACGGAGCCGACCTGAGCGATTTTGTTCCCCGGGAGATCATTGGGGACGTGAACGAAAAAATGAAAAGCGGGAGGAAAGAATAATGGCCACTGAAGTTGATGAACTGTTGGATATGCTCTTTGAAATGATCGATGAAGCCAAGAACGTGCCCCTGGCCTCGGATAAGTGTATGGTGGAGCGGGACAAGGCGCTGGATCTTATCGACGAGATCCGGGGCCAGTTTCCCATGGAGCTGGCCGAGGCCAAGAAGCTGCGCAGTGCCCGGGATGAGTATATCGCCTCCGCCAAGCGGGAGGGAGAGCTCATTCTGAAGCAGGCCGAGGAGAAGGCCAAGCAGATGCTGGCCGAGGACGAGCTTATGGCTAAGGCCAAGCGCCAGGGAGAGGAGCTCATCACCCAGGCCAAACGGTACAGCAAGGAGCTGCGTCAGGCGGCCAACACCTACTGCGAAGACGCCATGCGCCGCACCGAGGAGGCGGTGGGGGAGGCCTATGATGAGATCAAAAAGGCCCGCTCCCGGTTCCGTGCCGCCGCGGCCAGCGCCGACGGCACAGGCGCCCAGGGCATTCAGAACGACCAGCCTCAGCGGGAGATCTTCGACGCCGAGGCAGAGGGCTGAAGAGCAAACGAATATAAAAGAGCGGACGGCGCAGGCGCCGTCCGCTCTTTTATATTCTGCGGGAAGAAGGGTCAGCCGGTGTAAGACTTTCCTGTCTCGATATAGACCTGCCCCTTTTCCTTGTCCCAGCCTACGTTGAAGCCCAGGACCCTGCCCAGATCCCGGAGCTTGAAGTAAGTGTAGCCGCCCCCCTTGTCGTCGGTGAGGAGGATGGCGGAGAGCTTCACCTCCCGGCCGTTGACCAGAAGGGTGGGCTCGCCGGCCCTGCCCTGCCGGTCGCCGGAATAGGGGGTGTGCATCTCGGAGCCGTTGGAGGTATAGGGCTGGCTGGTGAGGATGGAGGTGTCGGCGGTCTGGGACCACTCCACCTGGAACTGGGAGGCCGAGCCGTTGATGGCAAAGGCGGCGTCCCGGAGCTTGACATAGTTGGTCTCGTATCCCTTGGCGTCTTTCAGGGCATAGGCCTGGAAGGTGACCGTCTCCCCGTCCAGAAGTATGTCCTGAGTACGGGCGTAGGCGGTGACCGTCTGAACATAGGGGTCGGGTCTCTGGGGGGAAGGAGGGTCGGAGGGGGCGGGGGTGGGAAGACCGGAAGAACTTCCGCCGCCCTGGGCGGGGACGCCCAACTGACCGGAGGAGTTGCTGCCCCAGGTCATAAGAGACCCCTCCTTGAAGGCCAGAGAGAATTCGCCGCCGGCGACGGCACTCCGCACACCGGTGTCCAGCCGGGTGGGGATGGAGACGGAGAGGAGGGGGGAGTCCCCCAGCTGACCGTACTGGTTTGAGCCCCAGCCCCAGAGGGAACCGTCCTCCTTGACGGCCAGGGCATGGCAGGCTCTGGAGGAGCCGCCGGCGCTCATCGAAGCCACCTTGTCCAGGATCTGGACCGGGGAGGTCTGGCAGAAGGTGGAGCTGGCCCCGGGACGCATAACGGCCATGTTGCCGCTGCCGCCGTTGCCCAGCTGGACATATTGGTTATCGCCCCAGGCCCAGAGGGTGCCGTCGGTCTTCAGGGCCAGGGAGTAGGAGCGGCAGGCGCTGACGGCGGCCACGCCCTCCATAAGCTTCATGGGGGAGAGACAGTCTCCGATGACGTCGCCATCCGGCCGGCCCTGGGTGGGGGCGCCCAGCTGGCCGGCGAGATTGGCTCCCCAGACCCAGAGGGAGCCGTCGGTTTTCAGGGCCAGGGTGTGGGCCTCTCCGGCGCTCACCTGGGCCACGGAGTCCATCACCTTTACCGGGCTGAGCTGATCCTGGGTCCCGCCGTTGCCCAGCTGCCCGCTGCGGTTGGCCCCCCAGGCCCAGAGAGAGCCGTCGGTCTGAATGGCCAGGGAATGGGAGGCTCCGGCGGCCGCGGCAGCCACATGATCCATGACCTTGACCGGGGCGGTGTGGGCGCTGTTGTCCCGGCTGCCTATGCCCAGCTGGCCGGAGGCGTTGTTGCCCCAGGCCCAGAGAGAGCCGTCGGCCTGCACGGCCAGGGAGTGGTTGGCTCCGGCGGCCGGGGCGGCGACCGAGTCCATGATCCGGACGGGGGCGGAGCGATCCGCCGTGCCGCCGTCTCCCAGCTGCCCCATGGCGTTGGCCCCCCAGGCCCAGAGAGAGCCGTCGGCTCTGACGGCCAGGATGTGACTGCTGCCGGCGGCGGCCAGATCAAAGGCGCCGGGGCTTTCCACCGCCCCCACGGGGAGGCTCAAGGCGCAGAACAGGGCGAGGGCGGTCAGGGAGACAAGAGAATATTTTAAGGGTTTCACAGGGGTTCTCCCTCCTTTTGTCGGTTAAAATCATTCTACCCCAGAACGCCCCGGATGGCAAGGCCGATTTCGGCCTTCCTCCGGGGCGTTCTGCCGCCTTTGCGCCTCTGCTCCGAAGGGATGGCAGGAAAGAAAAAATTTTGTGAAAAACGCAGAGGAACGCGGCGGAGAAAAGGGTCGAAACACAAGATATTGTGGGCGGAAAAGAAGGGAGTTCAATAAACTGTGGTTTGGTGGGCGAAAATAGTTACAAAGAGAAACAGAAAGACTTATTCCATACGAAAAAAGAAGAAAATCCATTGAAAAAAATTGGGGTTCCCCTGAAAAAAATGCAAAAGAAGTATTGCAATTTTGTTACAGACCCTTTATACTAAAAGCACAGTGGAGCAAAATGGAGCATAAAGCCATAAAAAGACAGTAAAGTGGGGGGTGAGAGCATGACAGGCACCTATGAACATTCCATCGACGCCAAGGGCAGGCTCTTTATCCCCGCCAAGCTTCGGGAAGAGCTGGGGGTGTCCTTTCACCTGGCCATGGGCGTGGACGCCTGTCTTGCCATCTATCCCCAGGAGACCTGGAACCGCTTCACCGAAAAGTTTGCCTCCCTGCCCATGAGCGTGTCCAAGTCCATGCGTACCCTCTTCGCCAACGCCGCCAAGTGTGAGCTGGACAGCCAGGGGCGTATCGTGGTGCCCCAGAAGCTGCGCAAGTACGCCAATCTGGACAAGGACGTGGTCATCATCGGGGTCAGCGACCGGGCGGAGATCTGGGCGGCCGAGACCTGGAACGCCCAGGAAGAGGAGGAGATGACCCCGGAGAAGATGTCCGCCTGTATGGAGGCCCTGGGCTTCTGATGGAGGAATTTTCTCACAAGCCGGTGCTGCTGGAGGCGTGCATCGAGGGGCTGAACATCAAGCCTGACGGGATCTATGTGGACGGTACGTTGGGGCGGGCGGGCCATTCGGCCCGAATCGCCCAGACCCTTACCACCGGCCACCTCTATTGTATTGACCGGGATCAGGCCGCCATCGACGCAGCCGGGGAAAAGCTGAGGCCCTGGATGGACAGGGTGAAGCTCATCCACGGGAACTTTACCGACCTGGCCCAGCTGCTCTCGGAGGCGGGGGCGCCGCCTGTGGACGGGATGCTCTTCGATTTTGGGGTATCCTCTCCTCAGCTGGACGATCCCGCGAGAGGCTTTTCCTACATGCATGACGCCCCGCTGGATATGCGGATGGATCAAAGGGAACCCCTTACCGCCCGGACGGTGGTAAATGAGTGGCCCCAGGAGGAGCTGCGGCGCATTCTTTGGCAGTATGGCGAGGAGCGGTATGCCCCCGCCATTGCCCACGGCCTCGTCCGGGCAAGGGGACAAGCCCCCATTGAGACCACGCTCCAACTGGTGGATGTGATCCGCTCCGCTCTTCCCGGCGCTGCCCTGCGGGAGAAGCAGCACCCCGCCAAACGCACCTTTCAGGCCATCCGCATCGCCGTCAATGACGAGCTCACCGCGGCGCGGCGGGTCATCGGTCAGGCGGTGCCCCTGCTGGCCCGGGGCGGCAGGCTGTGTATCATTACATTCCACTCCCTGGAGGATCGGATCGTAAAGACCGGCTACGGGGAATATGTCAAGGGGTGCACCTGCCCGCCGGAGTTTCCGGTGTGTGTATGCGGGAAAAAGCCCAGCTTGAAGCTCATCAACAAAAAGCCCATCCTTCCCGATGAGGAAGAGTTGAAAGACAACCCCCGATCCCGCAGTGCCAAGCTGCGGATCGCGGAAAAGCTGTAACACAGAGAGACAGTAAAGACCTGCGCGGGGACGCGGAGAGGAGAACACCATGGCAAGTGCCGTCAGACGGGGCAGTTATGACCCCTATCGCAATCTCACATATTCCGCCTATGACGGTTCCGCCGCCCGCGTACTGGACGGGGAGGAGATCCTCCGCCCGGAGCCCCGGGTACGGCCCCGGCAGCAGGAGCTTGCCCGCCCCAAGGTGCACACACGGGAGGCGGGAAAGGTCTCCCTGTTTGCGGTGACCGGCTTTGCTGCGGTGGCGGTGCTGGCGGTGTTCATCATCATGAGCTATGTGCAGCTGTCCACCGTCTCCAGCGAGGTGGTGAGCCTGAGCAATGAGATGACCCGTCTCCAGAGTGAGGAGGCTGTCCTTCGGGCCCGGTACGAGCTGGCCTACGATGTGGGGGCCATTGAGAGCGCGGTCACCGCCGATGGCTCCATGAGCCGGCCCCAGCTGGGACAGATGGTTTATGTGGACATGACCGAGCCCGACAGCGTGGTGATCTACGACCAGCCCCAGGAGAGCGACGGCGGATTTCTGGAGGCCGTCCGGGAGATGGCGGACAATATTCTGGCATATTTTTGAGCGGCCGGCCATAGATTGCCTTGAGACCGGAACAGAAAGAGAAAAAGCGCCGCCCTGGGCGGCGCGAAAGGTGAGGGCGTAAGAAAAGAACTTTTCTTACGCCCTCCTGTGATGAAAGGGGAGAAAACCATGGATCACCGTCCGGATCGACGGAAGGAGCCGGATCGCTCCGCTCAGGACCGCAAGGCCAATCGCACCATCCTGATCCGCACCCTGGTACTGATGCTGGTCTTCGGCGTGGCGGCCTTTGCTCCCCTCTTCTTCCGGCTCTATGATATCCAGATCAGACAGCACAATGATTTTCAGGAGCGGGCCATTCAGCAGCAGACCATGGACAATGCGGTCTCGGCCAACCGGGGCAAGATCAAGGACGCCAACGGAAAGGTGCTGGCCCGGTCGGCCACGGTGTACGACGTGATCTTTTCCCCCAACGACTTTGTAAAGGTACAGGAACTCTGGGAGGAGACCTATACCGACAGCAAGGGAAACGTGCTCTCGGGGAAGAAGGACTATTATCCCAGGCCGGAGGCGGAGACGGTGGCTCAGGCCCTGGCTGAGATACTGGGAAAGGATCCGGAGCGGATCCTGAAAAGCGTCGAGAAGACGGGCAGCTACTATGAGGTGCTGGCCAACCGGGTGGAGAGCGAGACGGTGGAGGCCCTTCGGGAGCTGATCCGGGAGCAGCACCTGTCCAACAGTCTGGTGCTCAATCCCACCAGCAAGCGTTATTACACCTATGGCTCCCTGGCTGCCCAGGTCATCGGCTGGGTGAACTGGAAAAACGACAACAAGGGCGCCTGGGGTATGGAGGCCCTCTATGAGGAGGAGCTGGCCGGTCACACGGGCCGTGTGGTCACCGCCAAGAACGGCCGGGGCCGGGAGATGCGCTACTCCTTCCAGGACTACTATGACGCCACCGACGGCAACGATCTGAACCTGACTCTGGACGCCACCATCCAGCTCTACTGTGAGCGGATCCTGGAAAAGGGGATCGAGATGTTTGAGGTTCAGGAGGGCGGCTTCGTCATCGCCATGGATCCCAAGACGGGGGCCATTAAGGCCTGGGCCAACTCCCCCGGCTATAATCTCAACGATCCCTGGGCGGTGGTGGATCCGGTGCTGAGCCAGTACCTGACCGCTGTGCAGGAGGATCCCGCCTCCAATGAGGAAGCCTACAACACCGCCCTGGGCCAGATGCAGAACAAGCAGTGGCGCAACAAGGCCATCAATGACACCTACGAGCCCGGCTCCACCTTTAAGTCCATGGTACTGGCCGCCGCCTTGGAGGAGGGGGTAGTCAACGAAAACTCCACCTTCTACTGTCCCGGCTTTTACGTGGTGGGGGAGAGCAGGATCAGCTGTTCCAAGAAGGACGGCCACGGCAGCCAGGATCTGGCCAAGGCGGTGGCCAACTCCTGCAATCCCGCCTTTATGATGATCGGGCAGGCCCTGGGGGCCGAGAAGTTCTACAACTATCTGGAGGATTTCGGCTTCCTGGAGAAGACCGGCATCGACATGCAGGGCGAGGAGAACAGCGTGGTCTGGGATCGGAAGAAGTTTACCGCCCCCAGCACCCAGCAGAACACCTACCTGGCCACCGCCTCCTTTGGCCAGGGCATGCAGGTCACCCCCATCCAGCTCATCACCGCGGCCTCTGCCGTCATCAACGGCGGCCACCTGATGCAGCCCTATGTGATGGAGTCCATCACCGATCCCGACGGCAACGTCATCCGCAAAAATGAGCCCACCGAGGTCCGGCAGGTGGTCAGCGAGGAGACCTCGGCGCGCTGCCGCACCATTCTGGAGGGCGTGGTGGACGGCGGTACCGGCAAGCGGGCCTATGTCCCCGGCTACCGGGTGGGCGGCAAGACCGGCTCCTCCGAGACCCTGGAGAGCCGCCGGGGTATCGACCACACCATCGTCTCCTTCCTGGGCTTTGCCCCGGCGGACGATCCTCAGATCGTGGTGCTGCTCATGTACGACAAGCCCAAGCCCGCCTCTCCCGGCAGCAACCTGACCTCCCGTGACTTCTACATCTCCGGCGGCAACATGGCCGCCATGATGGCCGGTGAGCTGATGGAGGATATCCTGGCCCACATGGGGGTGGAGCGGCACTACTCCGACGCGGAAAAGGCCATGATCGACGTGACGGTGCCCAATCTGGTGGGACAGACCGCCCAGATCGGACAGGAGGCCGCCGTGGGCGCGGGCTTCGGCGTGCGCACCGTGGGGGAGGGGGATACCGTCACTGCCCAGATTCCCGTAGGCGGTGCCAACATCCCCAGCGGCAGTGAGATCGTGCTCTATTTCGGGGAGGAGAAGCCCACCGATCTGGTCAATGTCCCCGACGTCCGGGGCCAGAGCGCCGAACGGGCCCAGCAGACCCTGGCCCAGGTGGGGCTCTACCTGAAGGTGGGGGGCAACAGCAACTACATGTCCAAGGAGGCCATCGTGGCCGGCCAGTCCATCAACGTGGGCACCAGCGTGGAGCGGGGCACTGTGGTGGAATGCCAGTTCTCGGATAATACTATGACCGATTAAAAAAAGAAAAAGGGGAGCCCCACAAAAGCGACCTTCAGCTTTTGCGGGGAGAGGACGAGCGACGGAATGAGCGAGTTTTCCCGCTTGCGGGGAAACGAGGGATATGAAGTTTGTGAGGACGAGGTGTTCGTATGCGCCTGAACGCGCTGCTGGAGGGAGCGGGCTGTGTCAGCCCCGTTCCTCAGGACGTGGAAATCAAAGGCATTTCTTACGACACCAGAACGATAAAGCCCGGCGAGGTCTATGTGGCCCTGCGCGGGTACAAGACGGACGGACACCGGTATGTGGCCCAGGCCCTTCAGAAGGGGGCCGCCGCCGTGGTCTGTGAGGAGGGTCCCGGTCTTCAGGTCCCTGACGGAAGGGCCGCCCTGGCGGCCATGTCCGCCAACTGGTTTGGCCATCCGGGCCGGGAGCTGGAGCTGGTGGGGGTCACCGGCACCAACGGTAAGACCACAGTCACCAGCCTGCTGTGGAGCCTTTTGAGGGAGACCCTGGGGACTGAGGTGGGGCTTTTGGGCACCAACGTCAACCGGGTGGGCCGGAGGGCTTACCCTGCCCAGCGCACCACTCCGGAGAGTTACGAGACCCAGCAATGGCTGCGCAGGATGGCAGATGAGGGCTGTACCCATGTGGTGATGGAGGTCTCTTCCCATGCCCTGTGCCTCCATCGGGTGGACGGTCTTACCTTCGGGGTGGGAGCCTTTACCAATCTGACCCAGGATCACCTGGACTTTCATAAGACCATGGAGGCCTACCGCCAGGCCAAGGGCCGGCTCTTTGCCCAGTGCCGCGGGGCGGTGATCAATGGGGACGATGAGGCCGGTAAATATTATGTCAACCAGCTCTTCCCCTCCGCCTTCACCTATGCCGTAAACGGCCCTGCCGATCTCCGGGCCCGGGAGGTCGCCCTGTTTGCCGACCGTGTGACCTTCTCCGGGGAGACCTGGGAGGAGTGTGTTCCCGTGACCGTGCCCATCCCCGGTGAGTTCAGCGTCTATAACGCACTGTGCGTGCTCTCCTGTGCCCGGCTTTTGGGGGTGTCTCTGTCCCGGGGGGCGGCAGCCCTGGCCCATGTCCGTGGGGTCAAGGGCCGCATGGAGGTGGTCCCCATCCCAGGCCACGGCACGGTCATCATCGACTATGCCCACACCCCGGACGCCCTGGAGAACGCCCTTACCGCTCTGCGGGGCTTTACCAAGGGACGGCTGATCTGTCTCTTTGGCTGCGGCGGGGACCGGGACAGGACCAAGCGGCCTGTGATGGGGGCCATTGCCCGGCGGCTTTCCGATGTGTGCATGGTGACCTCCGACAACCCCAGGACGGAGGAGCCGAAGGCCATCATCGACGACATTTTGGCGGGGATGGAGCCCTTGGGAGAGACTGTGCTGGTGGAGCCCGACCGGGAGAAGGCCATCGGAGCAGCCCTTGGAATGCTGGGAGAGAGGGACGTGCTTTTGCTGGCTGGAAAGGGCCATGAGACCTATCAGGAAGTGATGGGGGAAAAGCGGCATATGGATGAGCGGGAGATCGTGGCGGGATATTTTTCCTGACGGTTGCCAACCGTGCCGTGATGTGATACAATAGCCGCTCGTGTGAAAGCGAAAGGAAGTTTTGCCTGAAAAGCGGGCAGGAGGTCTAAAAAATGAGTGAAGAGATGCGGATGATCCTGATCCTTGTGGCGGTGAGCTTTGTTCTGACGGTCCTGCTGGGCCGGCTGCTCATCCCGGTCCTGCGCGCCCTCCATGCGGGCCAGTCCATCAAGGAGATCGGGCCCAGGTGGCATATGTCCAAGCAGGGGACCCCCACCATGGGGGGACTCATGTTTATTTTGGCCATCGGCCTCATTGTAGTGGTCTTTACCATAGGGGGGCGGATCGCCGGAGGGGGCGGCTCCTTTTGGGGCGGCGGGGATCTGGGCGGGCTCTATGTCTTTGGGTTTGCCCTGGTCTTCGGAGCCATCGGTTTTATCGACGACTATATGAAGGTGGTCCACCACGAGAATACCGGCCTGACCGCCGGGTGGAAGTTCCTCCTTCAGCTCTCCGCCGCCATTCTGATGACGGTGTTGCTCAGACATGAGCACTATCTGGCCCCGAACCTTTATATCCCTTTTACCCATAACTTTTCCGTCCCCCTGCCCTGGCCTCTCTATATGGTGTTTGCCGCCTTTGTGATGGTGGGCTGTGTGAATGCGGTGAACATTACCGACGGGCTGGATGGACTGAGTTCCTCGGTGACGGTACCGGTGGCGGTCTTTTTCATTGCCGTCACGGCTCTCTGGGGCAAGAGTGAGCTTACGGCCGTTGCCTGTGCTCTGCTGGGAGGACTGTTGGGCTTTTTGGTCTATAACCACTATCCCGCCCAGGTCTTCATGGGGGATACGGGCTCTCTCTTCCTGGGGGGAGCGGTGTGCGGCCTGGCCTTTGCCGCCGACATGCCCCTGGTGTTGGTGCTGGTGGGTGTGATCTACATCGCCGAGACCCTCTCCGACATCATCCAGGTCATCTATTTCAAGCTTACCCACGGCAAGCGTATTTTTAAGATGGCCCCCCTGCACCACCATTTTGAGATGTGTGGCTGGAAGGAGAAGAAGGTGGTGGCGGTGTTCACCGCCATCTCCGCGATCTTTTGTGTGATCGCCTATCTGGGTGTGATGGAGCGGTATCTGATCTAAGAAAAATGGACCCCAAAAGGGCTGAAAGGCATTTTGGGAGAGGAGGAGCGGCAGGGAAGCCTGCGGAATTTTCGCCGCCGGCGCAGATGCGGTGGAGCGAACTTTGTGACGACGAGGTGGTGGCACAATGGCAAAAAGAGATCTGACCATGGAGCAGCAGCTCTCCCGGGGGCCGCTGGATCTTCCCTTTCTCATGCTGGTGGTCATGCTGACGGTGATCGGCGTCATCATGGTCTTCTCCGCCTCCTATGCCACTGCCCTCAATGAGGGAAAAGCGGCCACCCATTACTTCATTCGCCAGGCGATCTTTGCGGGAATGGGGCTGGCGGCCATGTATGTCACCTCCAAGATCAACTACCAGCAGTTCCGCTGGATGTCCATTTTTGTGCTGGGGATCGCCATCGCGCTGCTGGTTCTGGTGCTGATACCCGGCATCCATACCAACCGGGCTGATGGAGTGAAGCGGTGGATCAGGGGTATCGGCCCCATCCCGGACTTCCAGCCCTCCGAGGTGGCAAAGCTGGGCGTTACGCTCTACTTTGCCGCCCGGCTCAGTAAGCGGCACAGTGAGAAGAAGCGGCGCTACGACACCCACACCTATGCCGGGATGACCCTCCAGAAGCTGGACGACTGGGGATTCATGGAGCTGCTGCCCTATGGTCTGATCCTGCTGGGCATTTTGATCCTTATGTATCTGGAGCCCCATCTGTCCGGCCTGATCCTTATCTTCATTCCCGCAGCCGCCATTCTCTTTGCCGGAGGTGTGAAGCTGCGCTGGTTCGCCATCGGCGGCGGTGCGGTGACAGCCCTTCTGGCCCTCACCATGCAGGGCTACCAGTCCACCCGTATCCTGGTCTGGCAGGATCCCTGGGCCTATCCCCAGAACGGTGGATATCAGATCATCCAGTCTCTCTACGCCATCGGCTCCGGGGGACTGTTCGGCGTGGGCTTCGGCCAGAGCCGCCAGAAGCAGCTGTTTTTGCCCGAACCGGAGAACGACTTTATCTTCTCCATCGTCTGTGAGGAGCTGGGCCTGATCGGGGCGGGGCTTATTCTGGCCCTGTTCGTTATGCTCATCCTGCGGGGCTACTGGATCGCCCTCCACGCCAGAGATCGGTTTGGCTCTCTGCTGGCGGTGGGCATCACCACACTGCTGGCGGTACAGGTGTTCCTGAATATCTCGGTGGTCACCAATTTCCTGCCCACCACCGGTATCTCGCTGCCTTTCTTCAGTTATGGCGGCACCGCTCTGATCATCCAGCTCATGGAGATGGGCATCGTACTGAGTGTGTCCAGACAAATACCGGTCACAAAGCAAGGCTAGCAGCGCGGAGCAAGGGGGCGGGCAGACAGTCCCTTGCAGAACGCGACAAGGTTAGGGGGCCTTTTTATGAACATTCTTTTTACCTGCGGCGGTACCGCCGGCCATATCAATCCCGCTGTGGCCCTGGCCCGGATGTTCCGGGAGCGGGATCACGCCGACATCCTCTTTGTGGGTGCGGATGGGGGCATGGAGCAGCGTCTGGTGCCCAAGGAGGGCTTTGAACTGAAAATGGTGACCATCACCAATTTTCGCCGATCCCTCACCCCTGCCGCCATCGGCCACAACCTGGGTACCGTGGTGAATATGGCGCGCTCCGACCGCCAGGCCAGAGCCATTCTGGACGACTTCAAACCCGACCTGGTGGTGGGCACCGGAGGCTATGCCTCTTACCCGGTGGTGAAGGCTGCCGCCAAACGGGGGATCCCCACCGCCGTCCATGAGTCCAACGCGGTGCCCGGGCTCACCACCAAAGCCCTCAGTAAGGTCACCGACACGGTGATGGTGGGCTTTGCCGAGAGCCGGGAGCACTATGAAGATCCCGATAAGGTGGTGGTCACCGGCACCCCTGTCCGGGGGGACTTTTTCCGCTATACCCGCGCCGAGGCCCGGCAGCAGCTGGGTCTTAGCGACGATCGGCCCCTGCTCCTGTCCTACTGGGGGAGCCTGGGGGCGGAGCGGATGAACCGCTGTATGACCGAGTTTATCCTGCTGGAGAGCAGAGCCGGAGCCCCCTTCCGCCACATACACGGGGCGGGCCGGGATTTTGCCGTCATGACGAAGGAGCTGTCCGCCGCCGGCGGGGCCGGGGAGAGCCTGGACGGGGTAGAGGTACGGGAGTACATCTACGACATGCCCCTGGTGATGGCGGCCGCCGATCTGGTGCTCTGCCGCTCGGGGGCCTCCACCATCTCGGAGCTGTCCGCCATCGCCAAGCCCTCCGTTCTCGTGCCCTCTCCCAATGTCACTGCGGATCATCAGACCAAGAACGCCAAGGTGCTCTCTGAGGCGGGAGGGGCCCTCCTTCTGCCGGAGAAGGACTGCTCGGGCGAGCGGCTGTTTGAGGAGGTGCGGAAGCTCCTCTCAGACGGGCCCCGCCGCGCGGAAATGAGCCGGAAGCTCTCCGCCATGGCCATTCCGGACGCCAACGAAAAGATCTACGCTACCCTGAAGGGCCTGCTTCGCTGAAGCACCTCCGCCCGACCTGGGATTGACCCCAATTTGCCCTCCCGCATAGGATGACCCGAAGGAAATCCGATAGGGAGGGCAAATCATGAGCATATTGAGGATCGAGGGGGGCCGTCCGCTTCGGGGCAGCGTCCATGTACAGGGGGCGAAGAACAGCGTGCTGCCCATCCTGGCCGGGACCTTTCTGGCCCGGGGTGTGTGCGTGGTACATAACTGTCCCCGGCTCACCGACGTGGAGTACACCCTCTCCATATTAAAGCACCTGGGCTGCCGGGTGGGACGGGAGGAGGACACCGTGACGGTGGACGCCTCCGACCCCGTGGCGGCTGACGTACCCGATAACCTGATGCGCCAGATGCGCTCCTCTGTCGTCTTTCTGGGGCCTATCCTGGGGAGAATGGGAAGGGCGGAGCTGAGCTATCCCGGGGGCTGTGAGCTGGGGCCCCGGCCGATTGATCTCCACCTGTCCGCGCTGCGGGCCATGGGGGCCGATATCCGGGAGGAGGGCGGCCGGCTCGTCTGCGGCGGCCGCCTCACCGGCGGGGACGTGACCCTGTCCCTGCCCAGTGTGGGAGCCACGGAAAACGCCATGCTGGCCGCCGTGGCGGCGGAGGGGATCACCACCATCACCAACGCGGCCCGGGAGCCGGAGCTGGTGGATCTGCAGGCTTTTCTCAACACCCTGGGGGCCGATGTGCGGGGAGCGGGAAGCTCGGTCATCACCATTCGGGGCGGGCGGCCCCTCCACGGAGGGGAGCACACCGTCATCGCCGACCGTATCGTGGCCTGTACCTACCTCTCGGCGGTGGCCGCTGCCGGCGGCGAGGGGGAGATCACCGGTGTGGACTGGCGGCACCTGTCCACCGTGACCGCCGTTTTGGCGGAGGCGGGCTGTGGAGTGACGAGCTCCCCCGATACCATTGCCATCACCGCGCCCCCGGTGCTGAAAGGGGTGCGGCCCATCCGTACCGCGCCCTATCCCGGCTTTCCCACCGACGCCCAGGCGGTGGTCATGGCTGCCCTTTGCAAGGCCCAGGGCGCCACGGTCTTTTCGGAGAATATGTTTGACAGCCGATACCGTCATGTGGATGAGCTCTCCCGTATGGGGGCGGATATCCGGGTAGAGGGACGGGTGGCGGTGGTCTATGGCGTGCCCCGCCTCTCAGGGGCACGGGTGTGCTCCACCGACCTGCGGGGAGGCGCGGCTCTGGCGGTGGCCGGAGTGGGCGCCGAGGGGACGACCCTGCTGGGGGAGCTGCAGCATGTGGATCGGGGCTACGCCGATCTGGCTGCCGACCTGCGGGCGCTGGGCGCGGATATCCGCCGGGAGGAGAGGGAATGGTCGGGTACATAATATTGTAAGCAAATTTTAACGACTTTTTATTTTTTCAGTGATATAATAGCCGCCATCGGCTGTTGTATCGACTTAAAATGGCTCTGAGCCATTGAGAGCGTTAAAATCAGGAGGAGACCCATGGCGGCGAGGAAGACACGAAATCGACATCGGCGCAGGAGAGGACGCTTTGGCTTCCTCTATAAGCTGTTGTCCTTTTTGGTCATCCTGGCCGCCATTTTGGTGGGCTGTGTGGCTTTTTTCCGGGTCAATCAGATCACGGTGGAGGGCAACAGCCGCTATTCCGCCCAGGAGATCATTCAGGCTTCCGGGGTGGAGCTGGGGGAGAATCTGTTGCTCATCAGCAAGCCCCAGACCGCGGGCAGCATTCAAAAGCAGCTGCCCTATGTGCAGAATGTTTTCGTAGTCCGCCGTCCGCCTGACGGGTTGACCCTGCGGGTCACCGAGTCCACGGTGGCGGCCGTGATCCAGGCGGGGGACGCATGGTGGCTCATGGACGCCCGGGGCAAGCTGTTGGACTGGGGAGATGAGAGCGTGAAGGGCACGCTCCCGGTGGTCAGCGGGATCCATCCCACCGAGCCCGGTTTGGGAGACTGGTTGACGGTGGAGCCGGAGGAGCGGCTGAAACTGGAGAGCCTGGAAGGGCTCCTCACCGCTCTGGCCAACCGGGGCATGGTGGGCAATGTAACGGGATTTGTGGATCTGAATGCGGCCAACACCATCTACTTTGGCTTTGGCGATAATCTCACTGTGGCGGTGCCCATGTCGGGAGATTTTGACCGCTGGGCCTTCCAGCTCCAGCGGGTGTTGGAGACCTTCCAGCAGCGGGGAGGATCGGTGACGGGGACCCTGGATCTGACCTATGGGGATGAGCAGGCCCGTCTGCTTACCGAGCGTTGGCTTCCGGGCCGGGATGAAGAAGGAGAGGAGGCGGAGAATGATGGAGCGGGAACGGACGGACAGCCCGTCGACGAACAGCGGGAGCCGGACAGCCCGGCAGCAGGGGAATAAGTCCCACGGCACCGTGGCCCTGACGGCGGTCTTTATCATTGTGGGATTTTTGCTGGCCTCCCAACTTCAAAGCGTCCGCTTCAATACCCAGGCTGACGCCGCTGCCGCCGGGCGGCTGGAGACCCTTCAACAGCTCTATAATCAGGAGTTGGACAAGGCGGAGGGACTGGAGCGGCAGCTGGACCAGACCCAGGAGGAGCTGGCTCTCTATCGCCGCCAGGCCAGCGAGGGCACCGAGGAGGGCGAGGCCCTTCGCGCAGAGCTGGAGAAGCTGGAACTGACCGCTGGACTGGTGGAGCTCACCGGGCCGGGGGTGTCGGTCATCCTCTCCGATTCCACCGCCGTCAACACCACCGGGGATGAGGCCGATTACCTCATCCATGACTCCGATCTTCTCTCTGTGGTCAATGAGCTGCGCTCCGCCGGAGCGGAGGCCATCTCTCTCAACGGGGAACGGCTGCTGGCCACCAGCGAGATCCGCTGTACCGGCGCTGTGGTGACCGTGAACGGCCGCCGGTACGCGGCCCCCTATGTGATCTTTGCCATTGGGGATCCGGGTACCCTCTATAGCGCCCTGACCATGCGCAACGGTGTGGTGGATATCCTCAGCCAGTGGCGGATCCAGGTACAGGTCTCCACCAGTGAACAGCTCACCATTCCCAAGTATCAGGGAACGGTGGAGTACCGGTACGCCAAGGCAGTGGAGCCTGCCCTGCCGGAGGAAGGGGGCGGAGTTTGATGGTAGAGCTTATCGGATTGGTGGCGGGGATCCTGCTGGGCGTCCTCTATCCGCTACGGATCTCTACCGCCATGACCCTCTATGCCGGCATCGGACTGCTGGCCGCTTTGGATTCCGGGGTGGGAGGCTATCGGGCCAGGCTCCAGGGGGAGTTCCACACGGGGATATTCCTCTCGGGCATTTTGGGCAACGCGGCCATCGCCGTATTCCTCACCTGGCTGGGTCAGAAGATGGGAATTCCCATTTATTTGGCTGCAGTGGTGGTTTTTGGCACAAGATTGTTCCAAAACTTTGGGGAAATCCGAAGAGAACTATTGACCTCGGGGCCAAAGAAGGGTAAAATAAAACAAGATATAGAAAACACTGGGGAGCACGGCACAACATGACACCCATTCCCCATGCCAGCAAGTGATCGTACTTTGTACATAGGAGGAGCAAATATGGCCTTTGGATTGGATACCGGCGCTGAGTCCGTTGTCAACATCAAGGTGATCGGAGTAGGCGGCGGCGGAAATAATGTGGTCAACCGCATGGTGAACATCGGCGTGAAGGGCGTGGAGTTCATCGCCGTCAATACGGATAAGCAGGCGCTCAATATCTCCAGCGCCAACCAGAAGATCCAGATCGGTGAGAAGCTCACCGGCGGACAGGGGGCGGGCAGCGATCCCGAGGTGGGCAGAAAGTCCGCCGAGGAGAGCCGCGCCGCCATTGCCAAGGCGCTGGAGAACACCGATATGGTCTTTATCACCGCCGGCATGGGCGGCGGTACCGGCACCGGAGCCGCCCCCGTGGTGGCCGCCATTGCCAAAGAGGCGGGCATCCTCACCGTGGGCGTGGTCACCAAGCCCTTCAACTTTGAGGGCAAGCGCCGCATGGAGCAGGCTGAGCTGGGGATCGAGGCTCTCAAGGAGCAGGTGGATTCCCTGGTCATCATCCCCAACGAGCGGTTGAAGTTCGCCACCGACCAGAAGATCACCTTCAACAATGCCTTTAAGATCGCGGACGACGTGCTGCTCCAGGCCGTCCAGTCCATCGCCGACCTGATCCGGAACATTGGCTTTGTCAATGTGGACTTTGCCGACGTGACCTCCGTGATGAAGGATGCGGGGATGGCCCACATGGGCGTGGGCCGGGCCGCGGGTAAGAACAAGGCCGAAGAGGCCGCCAAGATGGCCATCTCCAGTCCCCTGCTGGAAACCTCCATCAACGGCGCCCGGGGCGTGCTCATCAACGTTATCGGCTCCATGGACATCGGTCTGGAAGAGGTGGAGCAGGCCTCCGAGATGGTGCGTCAGGCCGTCCATCCCGACGCCAACATCATCTTCGGCGCCGCCTTCGACGAGGAGCTGGAGGACGAGCTCCAGATCACCGTCATCGCCACCGGCTATGACGAGGGCGCAGCCCAGGCGGCCGCTGCGGGGGACAAGCCCTTCACCCGGGCCGGTGAGAAGGTAGGGGAGCAGAAGGTCGCCGATCCCGCTGCGATCGCCGCCCAGGGGGCGGAGTCCACCGCCGAGGACGACACCCAGTGGCAGGAGATCTTTAACATCTTCAACAAGCGGGACCAGGGCCGCTGAAAGAAATAAGCAGGAGAGCCGCTCACAGAAGGAGCGGCTCTCCTTTTTTGTTTAGGATAAATTACGTAAACTCATTATGTAAACTTAAGGGCGGAGAGTTTTCTTGCTTTTCCTGGAACAGAATGGTAAAATGGCTTTGATTGGTCACACTATCCTTTGAAAGGAGTGGACGATGTTGAAGATCGCCGTTGTCACCGGGGCCTCCTCGGGGTTGGGGAGGGCCTATGCCAGACAGCTGGACAGGATGACCTCGTTGGATGAGATGTGGCTCATTGCCCGTCGGGCCGAGCGCCTTCAGGAGCTGGCGGGGGAACTGGAATGTAAGTGCCGGGTGCTGCCCATGGATCTGAAGCGTCGGGAGAGTGTGGAGGCGCTGGAGGCCATGCTGGCCGAGGAGAGGCCGGAGGTGGCTGTGCTGATCAGCGCCGCCGGCTTCGGAAAGTTTGGCCGGGCCCAGGATCTGACCGCCCAGGAGACGGAGGATATGATCACCCTTAACTGCCGCGCCGCCGTGGACGTGACCAGGGTGTGCCTTCCCTGGCTGGAGCGGGGCAGCCGGGTGCTGGAGGTGGCCTCCTGTGCCGCCTTCCAGCCCTTGCCGGGGATGAACCTCTACGCCGCCACCAAGGCCTTTTTGCTGCGCTATACCCAGGCCCTGCGCTGGGAGCTGCGGGAGCGGGGGGTGAAGGTGACGGCGATATGTCCCTTCTGGATCAAGACGGAATTTATGGCGGTGGCCCGGGATACCGCCAACCCCGACGCGGTGGCCCACACCCCCTTTGCCATGCGGCCTGAGGCGGTGGCGGCCTGGAGCCTTACCATGAACGGGCTGAACAGGGGCCTTGTCACCTGTGGGCCCATCCCCCTGGCCATGGAGCTGGGCAGTAAGGTGCTGCCCGCCTGGGTGCCAATGGCCCTGTGGGATAAGCTGAGAAAACTGTGAAGGAGAGAATACCATGCTGACCGATATTGAGATCGCCCAGAGCGTACAGCCCCGTCCCATTGCTGAGATCGCCGCTAAGCTGGGCCTTACGGAGGCCGATCTGATCCCCTACGGTCACGACAAGGCCAAGGTGGAGCCTGGGGCATATCGGGACAAGCCCCGGAAGGGGAAGCTGATCCTGGTCACCGCCATCAATCCCACCCCCGCCGGGGAGGGGAAGACCACCACCAGCGTGGGCCTGGCCGACGCCCTGAGCCGCCTGGGGAAGAAGACCTGCCTGGCCCTTCGGGAGCCCTCCCTGGGCCCGGTGTTCGGGGTGAAGGGAGGGGCCGCCGGAGGGGGCTATGCCCAGGTGATCCCCATGGAGGACATCAACCTCCACTTCACCGGGGACTTCCACGCCATCGGGGCGGCCAACAATCTGCTGGCGGCCATGCTGGACAATCACATTCAGCAGGGCAACGCCCTGGACATCGACGGGAAGAACATTACCTGG
Organism: uncultured Pseudoflavonifractor sp.; assembly: GCA_947651395.1. Classification (GTDB taxonomy): domain Bacteria; phylum Bacillota; class Clostridia; order Oscillospirales; family Oscillospiraceae; genus Vermiculatibacterium. The sequence continues at coordinate 33,043 of CANSYW010000019.1, forward strand.
AAGCGGTGCGTGGACATGAACGACCGCCAGCTGCGCAACGTGATCGATGGCCTGGGGGGCCGGATGCAGGGGGTACCCCGGGAGGACGGGTTCGACATCACCGTGGCCAGCGAGGTGATGGCGGTGTTCTGCCTGTGTTCCGATCTGTCCGACCTGAAACACCGGCTGGGCCGGATGGTGGTGGCCTACACCCGCTCCGGGGAGCCGGTGACCGCCCATGACCTGAAGGCGGAGGGGGCCATGGCCGCCCTTTTGAAGGACGCCCTCAAGCCCAATCTGGTGCAGACTCTGGAGGGGACCCCCGCCTTTATCCACGGCGGGCCCTTCGCCAACATCGCCCACGGCTGCAACAGCGTCATCGCCACCGACGCGGCCCTGAAGCTGGGGGATTATGTCGTCACCGAGGCGGGCTTCGGCGCCGACCTGGGAGCGGAGAAGTTTTTGGACATCAAATGCCGTATGGCGGGCCTTGTCCCCGACGCGGTGGTGGTCGTGGCCACCGTCCGGGCCTTGAAGCACCATGGGGGCGCGGCCAGGGGGGATCTGAACAAGGAGGATCTGGCCGCCCTGGAGAGGGGCCTTCCCAACCTGCTGCGGCACGTGGACAACATCAAAAATACCTATCATCTGCCCTGCGTGGTGGCCCTCAACGCCTTCCTCACCGACACTTCCGCCGAGTTGAAGCTGGTGGAGGACAAGTGCAGGGAGCTGGGGGTCAACGTGGCCCTCAGTGAAGTGTGGGCCAAGGGGGGAGCCGGAGGCGAGGCCCTGGCCAGAGAGGTCATCCGCCTGTGCGACGAGCCCCGGCCGGAGGAGTTTACCTACGCCTACCCGGAGGGCACCTCCATCATCTACAAGCTCAACGCCATTGTGGGCCGGGTGTACGGCGGGGCGGGGGTGGAGCTCACCGCCGCCGCGGAAAAGCAGGCCCAAAAGCTTATAGAGCTGGGCTTTGGGGATCTGCCTGTCTGCATGGCCAAGACCCAGTATTCCTTCTCGGATGACCCCGCTCTGCTGGGGGCCCCCGAGGGCTTTAAGGTGACGGTGCGCAGTCTGAAGGTCTCCGCCGGGGCGGGGTTCATCGTGGCCCTCACCGGTGACATCATGACCATGCCGGGACTGCCGAAAGTACCGGCGGCGGAGAGCATTGATGTCACACCGGACGGAAGGATCACAGGACTTTTTTGAGAAAACCGCAACAAGAAGCGGCTGGCGGGTGCACCGGCAGCCGCGGGTGGTTTTTAGCGGTGTTTTTGATTGGGCAGCCCGCCCGGAGTATGTGC
>CANSYW010000020.1 GCA_947651395.1 uncultured Pseudoflavonifractor sp.
CGGGTGATGTCGCCGCCGTAGCACTTGGCCAGCACGTCCTTGCGCATGGCTTTCAGGGTCTCCCGGGCGATGACCTTGCCGCCGATGGCGGCCTGAATGGGCACCTCGAAGAGCTGGCGGGGAATGTTTTCCTTCAGCTTCTCGCACAGCCTCCGGGCCCTGGGATAGGCCTTGTCCCGGTGGGCAATGAGGCTCAGGGCATCTACCTGGTCGCCGTTGAGGAGCAGATCCACCTTCACAAGGTCGCTGCTCCGGTATTCGCTGAGCTCATAGTCCAGGCTGGCGTAGCCCTTGGTGCGGGCTTTCAGGGTGTCGAAAAAGTCGTAGATGATCTCGCCCAGGGGCATGGCGTAATGGATCTCCACCAGGTTGGTGTCCAGATACTGCATGTCCTTGAACTCCCCCCGCCGGTCCTGACACAGGGGCATGATGTTGCCCACATAGTCGGGCGGGGCGATGATGGAGACCTTGGCGTAGGGCTCTTCCGCCAGCTGGATGGAGCCGGTCTCCGGATAGTTGTGGGGGTTGTCCACCATCACCACACTGCCGTCGGTCTTGGTGATGCGGTAGATGACGCTGGGCAGGGTGGTGATGAGATCTAGGTCGAACTCCCGCTCCAGCCGCTCCTGAATGATCTCCATGTGGAGCATCCCCAAAAAGCCGCAGCGGAAGCCGAAGCCCAGGGCGGCGGAGGATTCCGGTTCAAAGGAGAGGGAGGCGTCGTTGAGCTGGAGCTTTTCCAGGGCGTCCCGCAGGTCGGGGAACTTGGAGCCGTCCTCTGTGTAGATGCCGCAGTAGACCATGGCCTGGGCGGGGCGGTAGCCGGGCAGAGGCTCCGCCGCCGGGCGGTCGGCCTGGGTGACGGTGTCGCCCACCCGGGTGTCCTTTACGTTTTTGATGGAGGCGGTGAAATAGCCAACCTCGCCGGCGATGAGCTCCCGGCAGGGATCCAGGCCCAGGGGGAGCAGGTGGCCGCACTCGATGATCTCATACTCCGCCCCCGAGGCCATCATGCGCACCTTCATGCCGGTCTTCACCGTGCCCTCCACCACCCGGAAGTAGACGATGACCCCCCGGTAGGCGTCGTACTGGCTGTCAAAGATCAGGGCCTTCAAAGGGGCCTTGGGGTCCCCGGTGGGGGCGGGAATGTTTTGCACCACATCCTCCAGCACCGCCTGGATATTGATCCCCATCTTGGCGGAGATCTCCGGGGCGTCCTGGGCCTCCAGGGCGATGACGTCCTCGATCTCCTGCTTGACCCGCTTGGGGTCGGCGGCGGGGAGGTCGATCTTGTTGACCACCGGGCGGATCTCCAGGTCGTGCTCCATGGCCAGATAGGTGTTGGCCAGGGTCTGGGCCTCGATGCCCTGGGCGGCGTCCACCACCAGCACCGCCCCCTCGCAGGCGGCCAGGGAGCGGGAGACCTCGTAATTGAAGTCCACATGGCCCGGGGTGTCGATGAGGTTGAGCTCATAGGTCTCACCGTCCAGAGCCTTGTAGGAAAGGCGCACTGCCCGGGCCTTGATGGTGATGCCCCGCTCCCGCTCCAGATCCATGTTGTCCAGCAGCTGGGACTCCATCTCCCGCTGCTCCACCGCCCCGCACAGCTCAATGAGCCGGTCCGACAGGGTGGATTTGCCGTGATCGATGTGGGCGATGATGGAAAAGTTTCTGATTTTACTCTGGTCAGTCATAGGAAAAACCTCCGTAGGCAAATCCACCGGGGCCCCATCGCAGATGGGGCGCGCCGAATGGCGCGGATATTAAAATCAAAATGGGGGCCCCGCAAAAGCGATCCTCAGTGTTTGCGGGGAAAAATTCAGGGGGTTTTCAGCGGATACCCACAGGCCTCCACGCACCGGCGGGCCAGGATATCCATGGCGTCCACGCAGATCCCGGGCACCGGGTGCCAGTCCTTGTAGGCGGAGAGCTCCGTGCAGGCCAGGATCACCCGGTCACACTCCAGAGCCTGGAAGGCCTCCAGAATGGCGGCAAACCGATCCTCACTGCCGGGCAGACCGCTTTTAATCTCGTCGTAGATCAGGCCCATCACCAGCTTCTGGATCCCGGGGGGCGGAGAGACCGGCTCGATCCCCTCCCGGCCCAGGGCGGCGTGGTAGAGCCCCATCCGGATGGTACCGTCGGTGGCCATGACCCCCGCCCGCTGACAGCCCATGGCGTTGAGGGCGGCGGCGGTCTCGGTGATCATATTCACCACAGGCACCTTCAGCTCCTTCTCAAAGAAAGGGAGAAAGGCGTGGGCGGTGTTACAGGTGATGGCGATGGCGGTGGCCCCCCAGTCCTCCAGCGTCCGGGCGTCACGGAGAAGGCGTTCCCGCACCGGAGCAGTCTCCCCCGAGAGGAGGGCCTCAGAGCGGTCGGGCATCTCCGTGTCGCTCAAAAGCAGGGTGGGCAGATGGGTCTGATCGCTGTGGGCGTCGGTGCAGTCCAGCACCCGCTGGCAGAACAGAAGCCCCGCCTGGGGTCCCATGCCGCCGATGACCCCTAATTTCCCTTTGTCCATACGGTTCCCCTCAGTCTTTCGGCTTTTCCATGCTTCCGGCGTACCAGCCAAACTGCCGTCTCTGGATCCGGTAGAGACGCAGCTTGTGGAGAAGGGCGGGGTCTCCGGAATACCACAGGGGGTTCACGTAGGCCCCCGCCTTTTCCAGGGCCTTCATTTCGGGGTGGAACTTCCCGGGGATATAGTCATAGGCCACCTTTTTGGGGATGGCCATCCACAGGTGCCGGTTCTGGCAGCAGACCGGCTCGTCCTGGGGCTTGTGCTCCACCCGATCCTCCACCAGGAACCGGGCCAGGTTGTAGCCCGCCCCGGTGACGTAGTAATTGCTCCGGCCCTGGCGGCAGTTGATCTCAAAGGCCTTGTATTTTCCGTCCCGGGGGTCGTATTTGATGTCAAAGTTGGAAAAACCGGTGAACTGGATCTCCTCCAGAAAGCGGCGGAAGACGTCGTAGAGCTCCCCGCCCGGCTCGGTGATGATGACGGCGTGGTTGCCGATGCCGTGGCGGGTGTGCTCCTCCAAGAGGACATGGCCCAGGCACATGAGGCGCACCTTGCCCTGGGCGTCGGAATAGCAGGTGAGCACCCGCATATTCTCGTCCCCGCCGGGGATGAAGTCCTGAATGATAAGGGCGTCGGCATAGCCGTGGCCGTAAATATCGTCGATGACCCGGTCTACTTCCTCCCTTGTCTGGAGGACGTAGGCCTTTTTCTGGGTGTCGAAGGGGTGATCCCAGTAGGTGGCCGACTCGGCGGGCTTGACCACGAAGGGGCCGTCAAAGGGGAGGACAAAGTCGTGCCCCATATCCTTTTTGTAGACGAAGGTGGCGGGGTGGTCGATGCCGTGCTGTTCGCACAGATCGTAAAACCGCTCCTTGTGGATCAGCCCCTCCATCTGCTCCAGGGAGACGTAGGGGGCCACCACATTTTCCGGGTACTTGCCCAGGTTGGCGGAGATGGCGGTGAGGTAGTTGTCCCCACAGCCCAGGAGAAGGACGGTCTTGTTCGGGAACTGGGCCGAGACGTGGCGGACGTTTTCCAGTACCTTCTCGGGCTCGTCGTTGCGGGCGCTGACCCGGTAGTCGATGATGGCGCTGCCGTAGCAGGGGCCCGAGGGGTACATGCCGTAGGCCACGGTCCTGACTCCGTAGGCCTCGTGGAAGGCCCGGGCCATGGAATAGACGTTGATGTCAGCCCCCAGAAGAAGGGGGACAAAGGGCTGGTCGTTCATTGGTATGCCTCCAATCCTGTCCGGGCTCTCACCCGACGCTCCGCTTGACCTGATAGACGCTCTGGATCTGGGAGAGCTTGTTGACCACGCCCAGCAGCTCGTCCCGATCCCTGACCTCCACCACTACGGAGATGATGGCGTAGCCGTCGGGCATGGCCCGGGCCGAAAGGGAGTTCACCTTTACCTTCACCGTGGACAGGGCCATGGCCACGTCCAGGGTGAGACCGTCCCGATCCTTGGCGGAGAGCTCCAGGGCGGTGGAGTAGCCGGGCAGATCCCCGTCCACCCAGTCCACCTTGATCCACCGGCCGGCCTCCTCGGGCTTCCGGTTTTCCACCAGGGCGTTGGGGCAGTCGGAGCGGTGGACGGAGACCCCGAAGCCCCGGGTGATGAAGCCTACCACCGGATCTCCGGGCACGGGGGTACAGCACTTCGCAAATTTGACCAGGCAGTTGTCAAGGCCCTCCACCACGATGCCCGACTGAGAGCGGCGCGGGGCGTGGGGCTTCTGGGCGGAGACGGTGTTGGCCGCGGAGGCGGGCATGATAAGCTCGTCGGCGGTGGTGGCCAGCTTTTCCGCCGAGAGTCTGTCGGCGGCGGCCTTGTCCAGACGGATGAGCTCGTCCCGGAACCGGGCCACCGTCTTTACCGCGGACACGCCGCCGTAACCGATGGCGTTGTAAAGCTCATCCAGAGTGCCGAACCGGGACTTTTTCAGCAGGCCGGGGAGCACGTTCTCGTCCGTGATCTGGGCCAGGGTGAGGCCCTGATGCTTCAGCTCCGCCTCGAAGGAGGCCCGGCCGGTGGCGATGTTCTCCTCCCGGCGCTCCTTTTTGAACCATTGGCGGATCTTGTTCCGGGCCTCGTTGGACTTGCACAGCTTCAGCCAGTCCCGGCTGGGGCCGTGGGCGGTCTTGGAGGTGATGACCTCCACGATGTCGCCGCTTTTCAGCTCGGCCTCGAAGGGGACGATGCGGCCGTTGACCTTGGCCCCCGTCATCCGGTTGCCTACGGCGGAGTGGATGGAGTAGGCGAAATCAATGGGCGTGGCCCCGGCGGGAAGGCTCTTCACGTCCCCCTGGGGGGTGAAGACGAAGACCTCGTCGGCGAACATGTCTACCTTCAGGGTGGAGACGAACTCGTCCGGGTCAGCGTCCTGCTGGCTCTCCAGCAGCTTGCGGACCCACTCAAAGGCCTCCTCGGTGCCCAGGGACTGGTTGGCCATGCCCTGCTTGTACTTCCAGTGGGCGGCGATGCCGTATTCGGCGGTGTTGTGCATCTCCTGGGTGCGGATCTGCACCTCGAAGGGGATGCCCTCCCGGCCGATGACGGTGGTGTGGAGGGACTGGTAGCCGTTGGGCTTGGGGGTGGAGATATAGTCCTTGAACCGGCCCAGCACGGGGTTAAACATATCGTGGATACAGCCCAGCACATAGTAACAGGTGGGCACGTCGGTCACGATGACCCGGAAGGCGTAGAGGTCGAAGATCTCGTCCAGGGTCTTGTTCTGGGTGTACATCTTCCGGTAGATGGAGTAGGTGTGCTTTACCCGGCCGTAGACATGGCAGCGGATGTTCTCCTCGTTCATCCGGCCCTGGATCCGCTTCTGAATGGTGGCCAGGAACTCCTCGTGGGCGGAGGAGCGGGCCGACAGCTCGTCGGCGATCTCCCGGTAACCCACCGGATCCAGGTATTTCAGGGAGGTGTCCTCCAGCTCCCACTTGATGCGCTGCATACCCAGGCGGTGGGCGATGGGGGCGTAGATCTCCATGGTCTCCAGGGCCTTTTCCCGCTGCTTTTTGGCCGACTGATACTCCATGGTGCGCATGTTGTGGAGCCGGTCGCAGATCTTGATGAGGATCACCCGGATGTCCTTGGCCATGGCCATGAACATCTTGCGCAGGTTCTCCATCTGCTCCTCTTCCTTGGAGGTGTACTGCATCTTGGTCAGCTTGGTGACGCCCTCCACCAGAAGGGCCACCGGCTCCCCGAACCGCTTGGAGATCTCCTCGTGGGTGGCGCCGGTGTCCTCAATGACGTCGTGGAGAAGGGCGGCGATGATGGAGTCGGTGTCCAGCTCCAGCTCGGCCACGATCTCCGCCACCGCCAGGGGATGGATGATATAGGGCTCCCCGCTCTTCCGGAGCTGGCCGGAGTGAGCGCTGTCGGCAAAGGAAAAGGCGTCAAAAAGCCGCCGGACGTCCAGGGTGGGGTTGTAGCCCTTCACCTTGTCCTCCAGTGCCTGATACCGTTCCAAAATGGGATCCATACGCTCCCTCCTCTCTCACTGCTGCGCCATGCGGCGCAGCAGCCGCATGAGCTCGGCGCTCTCCAGATCCACCTTCTCCCCCTCCCGGCGGACCAGGATGCGAAGGTGATCGGTGGAGCGCTCCACCTGGATGAGGCCCCGGTCGTGGAATACGGCCAGGCACACCTCGGTGCGCATAAAGGTCTCCCGCACGCCGCAGGAGCGGGCCACGTTCCGGGCCAGCCGCTGGGCGGTCTCCTCAATGGGGCCCTCGCCCTGACGGGCGCGCAGATAGCGCCACAGGTTGGCGAACTCCTGCCGGGTGGGCAGAAGGGCGGCGGCCTCCTGGGGGGTGAGGAGCTCCCCCGCCATGAGCCGGCGGAACAGCTCCTCCTCCGCCTGGGCCCGGGTCCGGGCGGGGCGCAGATCGCAGACCTGCAACTGGGTGCTGCGCCAGCCCCGGTATTCGTTGATCTGGGGATAAAAGCACACGTCCACCCGCTCGGCGCCCGAGAGTCCCGTGCTCTCCGCGGTGGCGGAGAAAAAGATGGCGTCCAGCCGCTCCTGGCCTATGGCCAGCTTCAGCTTCATATGCTTTCCGTTTCCCACCTGGGTGAGGCCCGCCAGGGCGCAGCGATCCAGACGGAACACCGGCTTGGGGTTTCCGGGGCCGTAGGGCTCCAGCAGGGAGAGCCCCTGGATCTCCTCCTGGGTGAGCAGGGCGGCGTCGGGGAGGACGCAGTCCACCGTCAGAACGGTGACGGGGGCCTCCTGCCGGGCCTGCCGGGTCAGTTCGTTGATCCGGGCGCGGAAGGCGGGAATGTGTTCTTCCAAAATGGTGAAGCCCGCCGCCAGCTCATGGCCGCCGTAGGTCTCCAGAAGGTCGGCGCAGCCCTCCAGCAGGGCGAAGAGGTTCAGGTCTCCGTAGGAGCGGCATGAGCCCTTTCCCCGGCCCTGGTCAAGACAGATCATAAAGGCGGGCACGGCGTACTTTTCGGTGAGCCGGGAGGCCACGATGCCCACCACCCCCTGGTGCCAGCCATCTCCGGCCAGAACCAGGGCGTCCCGCTCCTGGCCGGGAAGGGAGTCCACCAGCAGGTCGCACTGGGCGAAGATCTCCGCCTCCAGCTCCTGGCGCTCCCGGTTGAGCTCGCACAGCGCGTGGGCCAGCTCCTCCCCCCGGCCGGGCTCCTCGGTGAGCAGGAGCTCCAGGGCCACCTGAGAGCAGCCCATGCGCCCGGCGGCGTTGATCCGGGGGGCCAGGGTATAGCCCACTGAGATGGAGGACATGGACTTCCCCTCAGCCCCCGACTCCCGCAGAAGGGCCCGGAGTCCGGGCCGGGTGGTGTCCGGAAGGACGGAGAGTCCCCGGCGGACGATGGTGCGGTTCTCGCCGGTGAGCCGCATCACGTCGGCCACCGTGCCCAGCGCCGTCAGGTCGGCGTACCGGTCCAGCAGCTCCTGCTCCCGGGTGGGGCCCGCCAGGGCCATGCACACCTTCAAAGCGACCCCCACTCCGGCCAGGCACTTAAAGGGATAGGGGCAGTCGCTCCGGTGGGGATCCACCACCGCGGCGGCCTCGGGGAGGGTATCCTTGCACTCGTGGTGGTCGGTGATGATCACGTCCAGGCCCAGGCTTTGGGCGTAGGCGGCCTCTTCCACGGCGGTGATGCCGCAGTCCACGGTGACCACCAGGGTGACCCCCTCCCCGGCCAGCTGCTCCACCGCGCCCCGGTTCAGGCCGTAGCCCTCCTCCAGGCGGTTGGGGATGTAGGGGATCACGTTCACTCCCTCCCGGCGGAGGAAGTCGGTGAGCAGACAGGTGGCGGTGATGCCGTCCACGTCGTAGTCGCCGTAGACCGCCACCGTCTCTCCCGCCTCCCCGGCCCGCCTGAGCCGCTGGGCGGCTTTGTCCATATCCGCCATGAGAAGGGGGTCGCACAGGGGCTCCTCCTCATAGAGGAACTGCCTGGCCCAGGCCGGGTCGCTGACGCCCCGGGCGGAGAGGACCTTGGCGCACAGGGCGGGGATCCCCGCCTGACGCAGGGCGGCCTCATCCCCCCCGGAGGGGGGGAGTTCATTCCACTGTTTATATTTCATGGGGGGTTCCACTCTCTTACTGCCCCATGGTGGGGCGGAATAAAATGATTAACTTATATTATAACAAATTCAGAGAGGAGAAACAACGTTTTTCTTTCACGCTTCCTTGCTTATCGGGGCGTAGGAGGCCCCCACAAACGTCGCCAGAGCCTGGGGAGCCAGGGTCACCTGCCGGCCGATCTTCCCGGCGGAGACCGTCATCTCCTCCAGGGCCTGGGCGGAGTGGTCAATGACGGTGTCAAAGCGCTTTTTCATGCCGATGGGGGAGCAGCCTCCGTGGACGTAGCCCGTCAGGGGGAGCAGCTGGGCCTGCTTGAGCATCTCCACGGACTTCTCCCCCGCCGCCCGGGCGGCGGCCTTCAAGTCCAGTTCCTTTTCCACCGGGATGACAAAGACGTGGTTTTTCTTCGACGCGCCCACCGTCACCAGGGTCTTAAAGCAGGTCTCGGGGGCCACCCCCAGCCGGCGCGCCGCCGTCACCCCGTCCAGGGCCCCGTCGCTGACGTCGTACTGCCGGGGGGTGTAGGGGATCTTCTTCTGATCCAAAAGACGCATCACATTGGTTTTTTCTTCGGCCATCCATAACACCTTCCGTTTCGAAGGTCATTATACCCTTCTCCGTCCACCTTGACAAGAAAAACCGGGCGGCCTCCTTCCCTTCTCCCCCTTGACATCCCACGGAAAGAATGATAGAATCGGCCATACAGAAAGCGATGACCGGGAAAAGTAAGCGGATCATTCCAGCTGGAGAGAGGGGCCGGACGGTGCAAGGCCCCCTGGAGACCGCCCAAGGCGCCCGGGAGCCGCGGGGAGGAAATGCCCCGCCGGAAGCCCACCGTTACCGGGTCAGAGCGTCCCCCGCGCAAGGGGGAAATTCAGGTGGGACCACGGGCTTTTATAAGTTCGCCCTGAGCCTATACGGCTCAGGGCATTTTTGTTTTGAGTCGAATATCATTGAAAGGGAGCGATATATTATGGATCACAGCGAAAAGACAATGGAGCAGATCGTCAATCTCTGTAAGGGGCGGGGCTTCGTCTACCCGGGCAGCGAGATCTACGGCGGCCTTGCCAACTCCTGGGACTACGGCCCTCTGGGCGTGGAGTTCAAAAACAACGTGAAGAAGGCCTGGCTCAAGAAGTTTGTCCAGGAGAGCCCCTACAACGTGGGCCTGGACGCCGCCATCATCATGAATCCCCAGACCTGGATCACCACCGGCCATGTGGCCGGCTTCTCCGACCCCCTGCTGGACTGCAAGGCCTGCAAGGCCCGGCACCGGGCCGACAAGCTCATCGGGGACGCCCACCCCGAGGCCAACCCCGACGCCATGGATTTTGACCAGATGGACGAGTTCATCGCCTCCCATGGGGATGTTTTGTGCCCGGTGTGCGGCAAGCACGACTTCACCCCCATCCGGAAGTTCAACCTGATGTTCAAGACCCAGATCGGCGTCACCGAGGACTCCTCCTCCACCGTCTATCTCCGGCCCGAGACCGCCCAGGGCATCTTCCTCAACTTCAACAACATCCAGCGCACCACCCGGAAGAAGCTGCCCTTCGGTGTGTGTCAGGTGGGCAAGGCCTTCCGCAACGAGATCACCCCGGGCAACTTCACCTTCCGTACCCGGGAGTTCGAGCAGATGGAGTGCGAGTTCTTCTGCGCCCCCGGCACCGACCTGGAGTGGTTCGCCTACTGGAAGGACTTCTGCTACAAGTGGCTGCTGAGCCTGGGAATCAAGGAGGAGCATCTGCGCCTCCGGGATCACGAGCCGGCGGAGCTGGCCTTCTACTCCCGGGCCACCACCGACATTGAGTACGCCTTCCCCTTCACCGACTGGGGCGAGCTCTGGGGCATTGCCGACCGCACCGACTACGACCTGGGCCGGCACCAGGAGGCCAGCGGCAAGGACCTGACCTATTACGATCAGGAGAGCAACCAGCACTTCGTCCCCTACGTCATCGAGCCCTCTCTGGGCTGCGACCGGGTGGCACTGGCCTTCCTGTGCGAGGCCTACGACGAGGAGGTGGTGGACGCCGAGAAGAACGACGTGCGCACCGTGCTGCGCCTCCATCCCTTCCTGGCCCCCTTCAAATGTGCCGTGCTGCCCCTGAGCAAGAAGCTCTCCGAGCCTGCCCGGGAGATCTATCAGGAGCTGGCCAAGGACTTCATGGTGGACTTCGACGACGCCGGCTCCATCGGCAAGCGCTACCGCCGCCAGGACGAGATCGGCACCCCCTTCTGTGTCACCGTGGACTTCCAGACCGTGGGCAGCGACACCGAGGAGGCCGACCACTGCGTCACCGTCCGGGAGCGGGACTCCATGGAGCAGGTGCGTATCCCCGTAAGCGAGCTGAAGGACTACATCGCCAAGCGGGTGGCCTTCTGAGGATATCTATTGATAACGAAAAACGCCCTCCCGATGGGAGGGCGTTTTTTCTGCTGTTTGAAGCGGGGCGGGCTGTCACGCTGCGAAGCGGACTGGACGCTTCGGGATCTAACTCCTCCGACTTCGCGCGCCGTTTGCCGGGGCTTCCGCCCCGCCAATCCGTCCGCTCCGCTCCGTCGTTAGCCCCTCAGCAGTCCGCTTCTCCGCGTTTCTCTCAGCTCAAAGCGGCGGTGATGATGGCCATGGAGTAGACCTCCAGGGCGTTGCAGCCACGGGAGAGGTCATTCACCGGGGCATTGAGGCCCAGGAGGATGGGGCCGTAAGCGTCAAAGCCGCCCAGCCGCTGGGCGATCTTGTAGCCGATGTTGCCGGCGTTGATATCGGGGAAGATGAAGGTGTTGGCATAGCCCGCCACCGGGGAGCCGGGGAACTTCAGCTGACCCACCGTGGGGTTGACCGCGGCGTCAAACTGCATCTCACCGTCCACAGGCACGCCTGCCAGAATAGCCTTGGCCTTCTCGCAGGCGTTGCGCATCTTCTCCACGTCGTCGCCCTTGCCGGAGCCCTTGGTGGAGTAGCTCAGGAAGGCCACCTTGGGATCCACGCCGAAGTGACGGGCGCACTCGGTGGTCTCCACGGCGATCTCCACCAGCTCGTCCTCGGTGGGGGCGATGTTGATGGCACAGTCGCCCATGGCCAGCACCTCCCGGTCGCCGGTGGCGTGGTCGCGCACCAGGATGAAGCAGGAGGAGACGATCTTGTTGCCCGGCTTGGTCTTGATGAGCTGGAGGGCGGGACGGACGGTGTCGGCGGTGGAATAGGTGGCGCCGCCCAGCAGGCAGTCGGCCTCCTTCATCACCACCAGCATGGTGCCGAAGTAGTTGGGCTTCTGGAGCATCTCCCGGCACTGCTCGGGGGTCATCTTGCCCTTGCGCAGCTCCACCATCTTGTCCACCATCTCGTCCATGCGCTCATAGGTCTTGGGGCTGATGATGCGGGCCCCCCGGATGTTGAAGCCGGCCTCCTCGGCGGCACGCTTCACCTCGTCCTCCTCACCCACCAGAATGGGGGTCAGCCAGGTGCCGGCCAGCAGACGGCCGCTGGCCTCCAGAATGCGGGGATCGGTGCCCTCGGTAAAGACGATGGTCTTGGGGTCGTGCTTGAGCTTTTCGATCATGGTTCCAAATCCAAACATGTCATTTCCTCCTGCAATATGAACTTTTTCCCCCAAGGGGGAATGTTTGTCATCATTATACTCCCGGTTCGATAAAAACTCAATGTGAACTTGTCTCTTTTCGCAAAAAATTTCCTTTACAAATCGTATACTTCTGGATATACTATAACTTACTGTTTTTTGTTAAATATATATGGAGTGTGTGATAAATGGAACCCAACAACGATTTTGCCCGATCCCTGTCCCTGCTGCGCCGCGAGAGGGGCGTGAGCCAGCGCGCCGCCGCCAAAGAGCTGGGCATCAGCCAGGCGCTGCTCAGCCACTATGAAAACGGCGTGCGGGAGCCCGGTCTGGCCTTTGTGCGCCGGGCCTGCGACTATTATCGGGTGTCCGCCGATTTCCTGCTGGGCCGTGCCCTGACCCGGGACGGCACCACCATCGGCGCCGAGGAGCTCTACGACGCCTCCGCCGAGAAGGACAACGTCCTCCGGGGGAGCATTGCCGCCACCCTGAACAAAAAGCTGCTGGTGAATTCCATCGGCGTGCTCTTTGACCTGCTGGGCAAGGCGGGGGGCCGGGGGGCCATCCAGGCCGCCTCCGACTACCTCTCCGCCGCCATCTATAAGCTCTTCCGTCACCTCTACCGGGCCACCGGGGCCAGCGAGGATTTCTTCGCCGTGACGGGGGACGCCTTTGTCGCCGGCAGCGCCACCGCCGACATGCTCTACTCCGAGACCGACTATGTGGAGGCCCTGGCCCGTCAGGCCAAGGAGAAGGGGAAGGACAGCTTCCCCACCATGAACAACGACGCGTTGAAGGAGGCCTTTCCCCAGGCCCATCAGTCCTTCCTTCAGCTCATCCACAACACCGGGGAGCGGATCAACTACGACCTGGAAAACCGTTGGAAGGGGAAGAAATGATCGGTTTGGAGCGGCCCCGCCTCCCTCTGGGGGAGTACTATCAGCTTCTTTTGAAGCACGGCCTGCTGGCCGATCCCACCCCTCTGTCCGCCGACCTCACCAGGCGGGTGGAGGCGGTGACCTGCGACTCCCGCTCCGCCGTGCCCGGAAGCCTTTTCATCTGCAAGGGGGCCCAATTCAGGCCGGAATATCTGGCCCAGGCCCTGGATCGCGGGGCCTTCGCCTATGTGAGCGAGACCCCCTATGACCTCCCCGCCCCCTGCCTCCGGGTCACCGACGTGCGCGCCGCCATGGGCCTGCTGGCCGATGCCGCCTGGGGCCACCCCTCGGGAAAGCTCTCCGTGGTGGGCATTACCGGCACCAAGGGAAAGACCACCACCGCCTATTTTCTCAAGTCCGTTCTGGACTGCTGGCGGGAAAAGGAGGGGCTCCACGGGGTGGGGCTGCTCTCCACCATCGTCACCGACGACGGCGCCCAGCGCAAGCCCGCCGTCCTTACCACGCCGGAGCCACTGGATCTCCAGCGGCATCTGTGGAACGCGGCCAATACCGGCTGCGGCTGCGTGGTGATGGAGTGCTCCAGTCAGGCGCTGAAATACGGCCGCATGACCGGGGTGGATCTGGCCGTGGCCGCCTTTCTCAACATCGGGGAGGATCACATCAGTCCCCATGAGCATCCCACGGCGGAGGACTATTTTCAGTCCAAACTGAAGATATTTGACCGGGCCAGGGCCGCCGTGGTCAATCTGGACAGCGATAGGTTCGGGGAGGTGCTCGACGCCGCGCAGCGGTGCGGAAAATTCAGCGCCTACTCCCTCAAATATGTCCGCGGCATGAGCCGCACCCCGGAGGGTATGGCCTTTACGGTCCGTATCGGGGAGGACGACCAGCCCTTTTCCATCCCCATGACCGGGGATTTCAACGTCTCCAACGCCCTGTGCGCCATCTCGGTGAGCGCCATGCTGGGGGCCCCCCTGTGGGCCATCCAACAGGGCCTGGCCCAGGCCCGGGTCCCCGGCCGCATGGAGACCTACGCCGCCGGCGGCAGGACCGTCATCGTGGACTACGCCCACAACGGCATGTCCCTGGAGGCCCTTTTGCGCTCCATCCGGGCCGATTACCCCGCCGCCCCCGTGACGGTGGTCTTCGGCTGTACCGGAGGCAAGGGCCTGGATCGCCGGGAGGGCATGGGCAGGGCGGCCGGCGCCATGGCCGACCGGATTATTCTCACTGAGGACGACCCGGGCCCCGAGGCGGTGGAGGACATCTGCGCCGAGATCGGGCGGTATATCGCCCCCTTCGGCAAGGACTATACCGTCATTCCCGACCGGGAGGCGGCCGTCCGCACGGCGATCGGGACCGCCCCGGAGGGGGCGGTGGTGGTGCTGGCGGGTAAGGGCAGCGAGAGCGCCCAGAAGCGGAAGAACGGCTCCGAGCCCTGCGTCCCCGACGGAATGCTGGCGAAAAAATATCTGGGCCTGCCCCTGTGACGGTGGGAGCCGGGGCGGCCCGGAGGGAAAGACAGATTGAACGATTGGAGCGGCCGACCCTTCACGATATAGCTCCTCCGTGCCTGCGTGTGCTTTTTGCGCTTGCGGGCAGGGAGAGTATATCGTTTTGGGTGGCCGCTCCGCTTTTTAGGCTGTACCGTTCAAAGGGCGATCGCCTGATCTGTGGACGTGCCGGTCTGACTGTTATCCGTTGAGCTTTTCTACGGTATGGACGATCCGCTCCGCCAGGCTGCGCATGATCCCGAGCCCCTCTTCATCTTCGGCTGCGTTGACGGCTCCGCCCTTGCCGGCCACTCCCATATTCCAATATGTGTTGCCTACGATAATGCAGTCATTGCAGGCGGCCCACATCAGGAGCTCCGACAGGGCCAAAGCCTGACCGGTGCGCTGCGCCACGCTGATGGGGGCGATGACTTTTCCGGAAAACGCGTTGCCCGACCACTGGTAGTTTTCTCCCGTCGCCTTCATCGCGTTAGAGGCCCAACGGCCCGAAAAACCGGCCCGATCCAACAGGGCCTTCATTTCGGCGGTCATGGACGCGGGATAGACGGGCGTGGCCAGCAAGATGGCGTCCGCACGGGCCATTTCATCAAAAATTGCCGGGAAGTCGTCCTCTACAACACAGTGCTTGGCCGACACACAGACATGGCAGGCGCGCCCCCCTCGCCTCTGATTTTGGGGTCGGTCTGTACAAGGCAGAAATATGAAAAATGAATCATCTATTATTTTATTGCTATAATAACAGGCTGGCGAGGGAGTGTCAACTAGGTTTTTGGGCAAAATAGACAAAAATCTGCCGGGGGAGGATGCGCTTTACACTTGCAAGAACTCTGTCGGCATGATAGAATAGCACAACACCAAAGGAAAGAGGACGGGTCATGGCGGAAAACGCGAAAGAACTGCTGGCCAACCAGCCCAAAACCAAACGGGGACAGGAGACCCTCCGGCGCATTTGCGGCGCGGCGGAGGAACTCTTTTGCGAAAAGGGCTACTACGAGACCTCCATCACCGACATCACCGGGAAGGCCGGTGTGGGCGCCGGGACGTTTTATATTTACTTTGAGAGCAAGCTGGCCCTGTACGAGTATCTTCTGGTGCAATACAGCCATGAGATCCGAAAGCAGCTGAGTATCGCCGTGGCGGGCTGTGCCACCCGGCGGGAGATGGAGCGGGAAGGCCTGCGGGCCTGGCTGAACTTTATATTGGAGCACAAGTATGTGTTCAACATTACCTGGGAAGCTATGTTTATCGACAAAAAGCTTTTTGACGAATACTACGCAAGCTTCTCCCGGGCCTACATGAAGCGTCTGGAGGTGGCCCAGAAGGCCGGCGAGGTCAGGAAGATCGACCTGGAGGTACTGAGCTTTGCCCTGATGGGGATCACCAATTTTGTGGGCTTGCACTGGGTGGTATTCAAGGAAGAGAAAAATTTTGATCATGTGGTGGATCAGGTCATGAAATTTCTGGACGGGATGTTTTCTGAGGCGTGAGAAATGCCCGTGCCCGCAAGGTTTTGCGGACACGGGCATTCTTATTTCCTTCGATTGGTCATTTTGACCAATCGGCATTGATAAGACCGGGAGAAAATTATTGACATTGCTCGCCTTTCGTGATACTCTCAAAATGAACATGAAAGATGATTCATGTTCCGTGTTTGGCTCGCGCGCGAGGGTCGAACGTGAAGTTTGTGAGACAGAAAGGGAGGTAATTTGTATGAACATTGGCAAACACAAAGACCTGATCGCCGTTTTGATCGCCGTGCTCTGGATCGCCTGTATCGTCACCGGCACCACCGGGCACTTCGTGACGGGCATGGTCTTGGGAGTTCCCCTCATGCTGCTCCACATGCTTTTGGGGGTAGCCAAAAACGGGATCGTGTCAAAAAAGTTCTTTTTCTATCCTCTTTTGATCTGGGCTGTACTGTGGATCCTCAGCTTCATTCTGTCCGGCTACTTTGCCGCCAGCTTTGGCGGGGAGATGCCCACGTTCACCGTTCTGGGTCTGCACCCCTCTTTTGCGCCTACGATCTTCCTGTACTGGATCGGGGGCCAGCTCACCTTGAATCTGGGTCATTATCTATATCAGGATGAGTGGCTCTCGGAAAAAGATTGGAAAGAGTTTTGCACCAAGGTACGTAATCTGCCTGACGGGGAGGTAAACTGATATGCCGCACAGCACTGTGATCATTATCGCGATCTTCTGTGCCCTTATGATCGCTGTCTCTTTCGCCATCGGACTTTGGGCAAAGAAAAAGGCCACCACGGCCCAGGCCTATTTCGGCGGTACCGCCATGTTCGGCCCCCTGGCCGTGGGCCTGAGCTCCATGGCGGGGATCGCCTCCGCCTTCGCCCTGGTGGGTGTCCCCGGTATCATCTACACCTCCGGCAACGCCATGACCTTCTGGATGCTCTCCGGCGCGGCCTTTGCCATGAGCTACATCGTTTTGGGCAAAAAGGTCCGGGCTATGGCCGAGATCGCCCCCATCTCCAGCCTGGGTGACATCTGCGATGTACGCTTCAACAACAACCACGTGATCAAGGCCCTCATGTCCGTCATCATCTGCCTGGGCTGTGTGGGCTATCTGGCGGCCCAGATCTCCGCGGGCTCCTCTCTGATCGCTCAGCTTATCGACATTCCCCCCATTGTGGCCGGGTTCCTCATCTTTGGTCTGCTCACCGTCTATACCGCCCTGTCCGGTGAGGTGGGCGGCCTGCTGAGCCAGGCCTTCCAGGGCTTTATTATGGTGCTGGCCGGACTGGTGCTCATCATTGCCTTCTTTGTGGTCACCGGCGGCTTTGGCAGCGTGCTGGAGGCGGTCTCCGCCGTCCCTGAGGTCACCGGGGCCAACGGCGTCACCAAGACTTTGGGCGCCGGGCTGCTGGACGCCTGGGGCACCATGCCCGGCGGGATCTCCCTGACCTGGATGCTCATTCCCATTTTGGGCTGTGTGGGTCAGCCCCAGTGTCTGACCCGTATGTATGCGGTGAAGGATCCCCGGGATCTGCCCAAGGCGGGCCTTGTCACCGCCGTGACCCACACCATCGTGGGCTTCCTGGCCGTTGTGGCCGCCTATGCCGCTCTCTGGCTGGTGGCCACCGGTACCATTGATCCCCTGGTGGCCGGCGACCAGGCCATCTATGCCTTTGCCGATTATCTGGGCATCTGGGCGCAGGTGCTGGTGTACGCCGCCGTGCTGGCGGCCGCCCTGTCCTCGGCCAGTATGTTCCTCACCTCCTCCTCCACCCTGATCTCCAAGGATCTCACCGCGGCCCTGGGCATCAAGATCGCCCCGGAAAAGCAGATCAGGGTCTCCCGGGCGTTTATGTTCATTCTGGGCGCCGTGGCCATTGTGGTATCCATTTACTCCTCTGAGATGGTGGCCCTGCTGGGTACCTTTGGCTGGGGCACGCTGGTCTCCGGCACCTTCCCAGTGTTCGTTATGGGACTGCTGTGGGAGCGCTGCAATGAAAAGGGCGTGCTCTGCGGATTGCTGGTCTCTCTGGTGTTCAACATTCTGCCCCTGGCCACCAGCTTTACCTTCCCCAGCGCCCTGCCCGGCTACTTCATCACCTCCGCTCTGGCCATTGCGGTGACAGTGATCGTCTCTCTGCTCACCCCCAAACAGACCCTTTCCCCCAAGCTGGACGCGGTTATGAAGCTGTAAAGGAGTGCTTGAGATATGTCTAATGCGTGGATCGGTAATTATGCCTGTTTCCGGGCCCGGCTCTGCAGTGAGAAAGCGGCCGTAGTTGACCTGGACACCGGCGTTCGCTATACCTACGGCGACCTGGAGGATCGGGCCAACCGTCTGGCTCATGTCCTGGCTGGCTTTGGGGTGGGTAAGGGCGACCGGGTGGCCTTTCTGTCCCGAAACCGGGTGGAGCTCATCGACGGCTACTTCGCCACAGGTAAGCTGGGGGCCATCCTGGTGCCCTATAACGCCCGCCTCTCCGCCAAGGAGCTGGCACAGCTCATGACCAATGAGGGGCCAAAGGTGCTGTTCTATGAGGAGGTATTTGCCGCAAATGCCGCCGCGCTGGAGGGGCATTGCCCCGTGGAGCGGTTTGTGTGTCTGGACGGCGCCCAGGGGGGCCATTCCGCTTACGGCGACCTGCTGGCCCGGGCGGACAACGGCTTTGTTGCCTGCGATGACCTGGAGCTGGAGGATATCCATCTCATTATCCATACCGGCGGGACCACCGGACTGCCCAAGGGCGGCCTGATCTCCCACCGCGGCGAGCTCTTTAATTCCTTCAGTGAGATCTGTACCTGGGGGCTCAACGACAAGGACAGCGCCGTGATCCTTCTGCCGCTGTTCCACACCGGCGGATGGAACCTGCTGACCCTGCCCCTGCTCCATGTGGGAGGCACTATCTACATCAATCGCGCCTATGACCCCCAAAAGACGTTGGAGGTCATTCAGGAGGAGAAGACCACCTGCCTGTTTGGCGCGGCCACGATTTTCCGCATGATGGTAGAGCGGCCGGAATTTCGGGACGCCGATCTGTCCAGTCTGCGCTGGGTCATGGCGGGGGCCGCCCCTACGCCCATCAACATTATGCAGGAGTTCTGGAAAAAGGGGATCAAGTTTGTGCTGGGCTACGGCATGACTGAGGCGGGGCCCAACAACCTGTCCACGCCGCCCCAGTTTGTCTCCCAGGAGACGGTGGAGGAGAAATTTGCCTCGGTGGGAAAGCCCTTCTACCTGACGCTGGCAAAGCTTATCGACGATGACGGAAACACCGTCACCGCCCCCGACACGCCGGGAGAGCTGCTGTGGAGCGGCCCCCAGATCTTCTCCGGCTATTGGGGCAATGAGGCCGAGACCGCCTCCACTCTGGTGGACGGATGGGTCCACACAGGCGACATGGCCAGCGTGGACAAGGACGGCTTCTACTACATCGTGGGCCGGAAGAAGAACATGTTTATCTCCGGCGGCGAAAACGTCTTTCCCCCTGAGATCGAAAGCGCGCTTTATGATATCGAGGCGGTGCGGGAGTGCTGCGTCTTCGGGGTGAGCGATGAAAAATGGGGCGAGGTGGGCAAGGCGGTGATCTCCTTGAAGCCGGGGAAAACCATCACCAAGGAGGAGATCCTTACCGCCCTGAACGGCAAGCTGGCCCGATACAAGATCCCCAAATACATTACCTTTGTGGATGACGTGCCCAAGAACAACGTGGGCAAGATCGTGGTCAAGCAGGTCACCGACCTCTACGGCACGCCCCAGGATTGAGGAGGGGCTGAAATGAGCGATATCACTGTAGGGATCAGAAGCATCGGCTGCTATGTGCCCGACGGGATCCGGGACAGCGCCTGGATCGCCCGGGCCTCCGACATTCCGGAGCAGGTCATCCGGGAGAAATTCGGCATCAAGCAGATCCATAAGGCGGGGCGGGAGGAGACGGTCTCCTCCATGGGTGTGGAGGCGGCCAGACGCGCCCTAAATGGGATGGACCCCAAAGAACTGGACATGGTGGTCTACTGTGGCAGCGAATACAAGGACTTTTACCTCTTCAACTGTGCCGCGGCCATCCAGTACGGGCTGGGAGCCGTTAACGCCGCGGTTTTTGAGATCCACAACCTCTGCTCCGCCGGAGTGTGGGGCCTGAAGGTGCTCAAGGCCATGATGATCCAGGATCCCACCCTGAAAAAGGTGCTTATGGTCTCCTCCTCCAAGGAGGGGGATCTCATCAACTACCGGGACTCGGACAGCCGCTTTATGTTCAATTTCGGAGACGGCGCCGCGGCGGTGCTTTTGGAGCGGGGGCTGGGGGAAAATGTCATCCTGGAAAGCGCCATGATCGCGGACGGCCAGTTTGCCAGGGACGTGTCCGTGCCCGGGGTGGGCTGTCAGAATTTTGAGGCATTTGACCGCATGGACCCGGGGGATAAATACCTGCGGGTCATGGACGTCCGGAACATGAAAGAGCGGCTGGATCCGGTGACCATGGACAACTTTATCCGGGCGGTGGCCCAGGCTGCGGACAACAGCGGCTTTGGCCGGGATCACATTGATTATCTGGCCCCCATTTTTATGAAGCGTTCCATTCTGGCCCATCTGCTGGATCAGTTCGGCCTCACCGAGGCGCAGACCTATGTGCTGGAGGAGTACGGGCACTGTCAGTCCGCCGACTGCTTCATCTCCCTGTGGGAGGGAGAGCGCGCGGGCAAGCTCAAGGCCGGGGATCGGGCCGTCCTGGTCTCCGCCGGTACGGGGTACACCTGGGCGGCCACTGCCGTCCAGTGGGGGCCCTGGCATGGATGAACCATTTTTCCGCCCCTATGACCGGATCGCCGTGGGAGAGACCGCCTCGTTGGAGGTGACCCTCAGCGAGGCGGAGGTCAACGCCTTTTCCGCTTTGATCGGAGATACAGGATCCTTTCACGTCAGCGATGAGGCGGCTGCCCGTACCGTTTTTGAGCGCCGCATTTGCCACGGAGTCCACCTGCTGGCCTATGTCTCGGTGCTCATCGGAAAGAAGCTGCCCGGGTTTGGCACGATCTATTGTTCCCATGAATTTGAGTTTCACCGGCCGGTCTATCTGGGGCAGGCCGTTACCGTAACGGCCCGGGTGCTGGAAAAGCTGTCCCATCACCGCCTGCGGTTGGAGACCGTCATCCTCCGGGAGGATGGGGAAAGGGTGCTCACCGGCCAGGCCGTGGTAAAAACCTACCGATAGGGAGGCGTTCCCATGGAGGGAAAAACCATATCTGAGCTGGCGGTGGGTCAGAGCGCCAGCTTTGCCAAGACCATCAGCGAAGCCGACGTCTATCTCTTCGCCGGGATCACAGGCGACCTGAACCCGGCCCACATCAACGAGGCCTATGCCGCGACCACCCGGTTTCAAGGGCGCATCGCCCACGGTATGCTCTCTGCCGGATTGATCTCCGCCGTGATCGGAATGCAGCTTCCTGGCCCGGGCACCATCTATGTGGGGCAGGAGCTGAAATTCCTGGCGCCTGTACGGGTGGGCGATACGGTGACCGCCACCGTCACGGTGAGGGAGCTGGAGCCGGAGCGCAACCGGGCCGTGCTGGAAACGGTCTGCACGGATCAGGAGGGGAAAAAGCTGATCTCCGGTCAGGCCCTGGTCATGCCCAGAACGGCGTAGGCGGACGATACACGGACAAAGGGAAGCCCCCGCCGGCGGCGGGGGCTTCCCTTTTATGTATGCAGTGTCCATTTCAGCAGCATCAGCAGTCCGAAGCCGGGGACGCCCAGAGCCCCCAGCACCAGGGCGTTGAAGAGGTTGACCCCCAGCCCGAGCCCCAGAAAATTCCCCAGGGGGGCGAAGAGGGACAGAAAGGCCAGCCCCACCCCCGTGCGGGCGGTGAGGCGCAGCAGACTTCCCAGGGGCCGCCGCAGAAGGCACAGGGCGATCACCAGGACAAAGCATCCCGCCAGCCAGGGCAGGGTGGGGCCCAGAGCGGGGCCCCTCATGCCACCGGGAGGGCGGCCTTGGGCTCCGCCGGAAGCTGCTTGGGGGGATGGGGCTCCAGGGCCTTGCGCTGGCGCAGCAGGTAGGAGTACCGGGTCTGCAGGGCCTGGATCTCATAGATATAGGATTCCACCAGCTCCTGATCGGCGGTGGAGTTGAAGCCCGCGTACGCCTGGGCCAGCAGGAGCCGGGTCTGGGACAGGCTCTCCTCCAGATCCTGCCGCAGAGCCTCCTCCGCCTGCCGCTGTTTGCCCTTCCGGAGCCATTTCCGGCCGTCCCTCATGGCGTCCACCATCCTTTCCTCACCATTGTATGGAAAGTGTGGACAAATATTCCGAGAGATATACCCTGGGTTTATTTGACAGGAAAAGCTGTGATCTCCCCCCCTTTAACTTGACAATCCGACCCAAATCGTATATTCTTATGATAATAAAGTTTTTACCGGGCCTTTGCCTGATCAAAAGGAATTGAGGGATCGCTATGTCTGATTACGCCAGTCGCCGTATTTCCGAGGCCGAGCTCTCCGTGATGGAGGTGCTGTGGGACACCGGGGCCGCCATGACCGCCAAGGAGCTTCAGAACACCCTGAAGGACACCAGAGGCTGGGAGCGTACCACCGTCCGCTCTCTGCTGACCCGACTGGCGGAGAAGGGCTCCATCGTGGTGGACAAGGACGCCGATGTGGCCACCTATGCCGCCGGCTTTACCAAGGCCGAATACGGCTGGGACCTGGCGGACGTGCTCATCTCCCGGCTCTACGGCGGGGACGCCAAGGCGCTGACCATGGCCATGTGCCAGCACGGCTGTCTCAGCCGCAAGGATCTGAGCGACATGGAGTTCCACCTGTAACATATCCCCTTCAAAACGCGCCGCGCCCCACTGTCCCCTGTAAAACAGGATGGACAGTGGGGCGCAGTTTTTTCTTGCGCCGTTTTATTCCGCCACAAAGATCTGCAGCGTGGAGGTGATCTCCCGGCCCGGCGTGGAGAGGAGCTGGCCGTTATAGTACAGTCCGGTGGAGGCGCCTCCGTCCAGGTTGATGGCCTCCGTACAGCCCAGCTGGAGCATCAGCTCCCGCATCTGCTGGATGGTGGCGGCGGGGCAGTTCACCAGCAGGAGCGTCCCGTCCGCCTGGAGACCCACCGCCGTCCGGGAGCTGCTGCCGTAGCCGAAGCGCCCGGCGTCGGCGGTGACCTCCGGTTCCTCGTAAGTCTCAATGGCCCCGGCACGCACCAGCCGGGGCGCGCCGCTGACCATGGTCACCACGTTTTCCATGGAGAAGGGCTCGTCGTTGTCCGTTTGCAGGTAGGGCGCCATTTTTACCTGCCGGCCTGTCTCCGGCGCACAGTGCCACTCGGTAGAGGCCGTCTCGGCGCTGAAATAGACCGCATACCCGTCTGCGGGAATGGTAATGGCGTCTCCCACCGCCACCGGGGCGTAGCCGACGATCCGATCTCCGACCACCGTCATCACAAAGCCCGGGTAGCTTACCGGGGCGGAGCTCCCCCTGGCCGGTGTGTAGATCACCGCCTGACCGGCCATCTGCGCCAGCTGGTTGACCTCAAAGGCGTCCCACCACAGACGGCTGCCGCCGTCGCAGGTCTCAATGCGGAAAAACAGGCCCGGCCGGCCAATGCTGGCCTTGTTGTCGGCGGTGATGGCCAGGCTGGAGCGGCCGCTGTTTCCATAGACCATCCCGCCGTCGATCATCAGGTGTCCGATGGGATCCTTTACCGCGCTGCCCGAATTGAAGAAGTTGGCGTTGATCACCGCCCGGGCGCCGGAGGACTGGGCCACAGTCTGAAAGCTGCGGGTGTTGTTCAGCCGACCGTCGGGCAGGGCTGCCTTGACCGTGACCCTGGGGTCGCTCATGTCCACCCGCACCACATTGGCGCTTACCGTGCCGCTGGGAAGGGAATACTGCTGGGTGGACAGGCTCACGCTCTCCGCCGCGGACGGGGCCTGGGCGGCGGTCTCCACATAGACGCCCCGGGTCTCGTCCCAGTCCACCACAAAGCCCAGCGCCGCGCCCAGATCCCGGAGGCGGTAGTAGGTAAAGCCGCCGTCCTGCGTATCCGTGAGCAGGATGGCGCCGATGTCCACCGCCTTGCCGTTGACTCTGGTCTCGCCGGTGCTGAAAAGATAGGGCCAGTCCTCTCCGCCGAAGGGGTCGGTCATCTCGCTGCCGTTGGGCACATAGCTCTGCCCGGTGACGATATTGATGGCCCCGTCCCAGGTCACGTTGAACTGAGCGGGGGTCCCGTTGAGGATCTGGGCGATATCCCGGAGCTTGACATAGTTCATATCAAAGCCGTATTCATCCTTCAGCGCGTACATCTGAAACTGTACCGGCGTTCCGTCCACATCCACCGTCTGACCGGAGGCATAGGCGACGTCCCGCTGCGCCGCCATGGCCGGCGTCGCCAGCAGAAGGGCCAGAGCAATGGCCAGGATCTTATGCTTCATCTTATATTCTCCTCTCAAAGATCACCTTGCCCGGGCGGGATGGTGTTTTCCCCGCCCGTTTCACGCAGAAATATTATACGATCCGCCAGAGGAAAACACAAGAAAAATGTTGCTTTTCACGCCCTGTGCGAGTATAATAAAAAGCCGTATTGAGAAAAAAGGATTTGAGGTGCGAAACGTGCAGGATCAGCATTTGAGAAACGTGGCCATCATCGCCCATGTCGACCACGGCAAGACCACTCTGGTGGATGAGATGCTCAAGCAGGGCGGCATCTACCGGGAGAACCAGGCCACGGTGGATCGGGTGATGGACTCCGGCGATCTGGAGCGGGAGCGGGGCATCACCATCCTGGCCAAGAACACCGCCGTTCATTATAAGGATACCAAGATCAATATCGTGGACACCCCGGGCCACGCCGACTTCGGCGGCGAGGTGGAGCGGATCCTGAAGATGGTCAACGGCGTCATTCTTCTGGTGGACGCCGCCGAGGGCCCCATGCCCCAGACCCGGTTCGTGCTCTCCAAGGCCCTGGAGCTGGGCCATCGGGTCATCGTGGTGGTCAACAAGATCGACCGGCCCGACCAGCGGATCCACGAGGTGTGCGACGAGGTGCTGGAGCTGCTCATGGATCTGAACGCCACCCAGGAGCAGTTCGACTCCCCCACCCTGTTCTGCTCGGGGCGCAACGGCACCGCCAGCTACTCCCCCGACGAGCCCGGCGTGGATCTCCAGCCCCTGTTCGACACCATCCTGGACTATATCCCCGCCCCCGAGGCGGATACCCAGGCCCCCTTCCAGATGCTGGTGAGCTCCATCGACTACAACGAGTTTGTGGGCCGCATCGCCGTGGGCCGCATCGAGCGGGGCACCATCAAGCAAAACGATGAGATCGCGGTGTGCAACTTCCACACTCCCGACGCCCCTCCCAAGAAGGCCAAGGCCACCGCCATCTATGAGTATGACGGTCTGGCCAAGGTGCCCGTCACCGAGGCCGCCGCCGGCAGTATCATCGCCATGAGCGGCATTGGGGACATCACCATCGGCGATACCATCTGTGTCCCCTCCGCTGTGGAGCCCATGGAATTTGTGAAGATCTCCGCCCCCACGCTGGAGATGACCTTCTCGGTGAACGACTCTCCCTTCGCCGGCCGGGAGGGCAAGTTCGTCACCTCTCGCCAGATCCGGGAGCGGCTTCAGCGGGAGACCCTGAAGGACGTGTCCCTCCGGGTCACCGAGACCGACAACACCGACTCCTTCAGCGTGGCCGGCCGGGGTGAGATGAGCCTTTCCATCCTCATTGAGACCATGCGCCGGGAGGGCTATGAGTTCCAGGTCTCCCCTCCCCGCGTACTCTATCAGGAGATCGACGGCAAGCTTTGCGAGCCCATCGAGCGCCTGGTGGTGGACGTGCCCGCCGACTATGTGGGCAGCGTCATCGAGGCCATCGGCAAGCGCAAGGGAGACATGCTGGACATGATCCCCGTGGGCGACCGGATGAAGGTGCAGTTCCTGGTGCCCTCCCGGGGCCTGTTCGGCTACCGCAATGAGTTTCTCACCGCCACCAAGGGGGAGGGCATCATGGCCTCCATTTTTGAGGAGTACGCCCCCATGAAGGGGGAGATCGCCCGGCGGAACACCGGCTCCCTGGTGGCCTTTGAGACCGGCGAGGCGGTGACCTATGGTCTGTTCAACGCCCAAGAGCGGGGTTCCCTCTTTATCGGCGCGGGCACCCCTGTCTATGCGGGCATGATCGTGGGCGAGTGCCCCAAGCAGGAGGACATCAGCGTCAACGTCTGCAAGAAAAAGCAGCTGACCAACATGCGGGCCTCCGGCTCCGACGACGCCCTGCGTCTCACGCCCCCCCGGCAGATGAGCCTGGAGCAGGATCTGGAGTTCCTGGCCGACGACGAGCTGCTGGAGGTCACCCCGGAGAACCTGCGCCTGCGCAAGCGGGTGCTGGATCACGGCGAGCGGATGCGCATTGCCAGCAAGAAGAAATAAACAGGTGAAAGAAAGCCCCGAACCAGGTTGGTTCGGGGCTTTTCCTATCCTTTTTACAGCGGCAGACCGGCCAGCTGCCGGCGCAGCAGGTCGAAGCCGTGGGAGGCGGCCACGGTGCGGATCCGGGGCCGGGGGCCGGCGGCGTGGATCTCCCGGACATGCTCCCCTCCCTCCCAGGCCAAGGCCAGGTAGACAAGGCCCACCGGGTTGCCCCTCTCGTCGCTGTCGGGGCCCGCCACCCCGGTGACCGAGAGGGCCAGGTCGGAGCCCGTCAGGGCCCGGACGCCCCGGGCCATGGCCCGGGCCACCGGCGCGGAGACCGCGCCGTATTGGGCCAAAAGCTCTGCCGGCACCCCCAGGGCCTTCTCCTTTACTTCGTTGGTGTAGCTCACCACGCCCCCCTTAAAAACGCGGGAGGCGCCGGGCAGGTCGGTGACGCGCTTGGCCAGAAGGCCCCCGGTGCAGCTCTCGGCGGCGGAGAGGGTGAGCGCCTTCTCCCCCAGCAGGGTCAGGCACACCGCCTCCAGAGAGGGCACGTCCACCCCGTAGACAAGGGGGCCAAAGCGCTCCCGCAGCTCCCGCTCCGCCGGGGCGATGAGGGCCAGGGCGGCGTCCTCGGTCTCCGCCCTGGCGGTGAGGCGCAGCTCCACCTCCCCCTCCTTGGCGTAGGGGGCCAGGGTGGGGTTGCGCATGGAGTTCATTTTCTCCCGCAGCTGGGCCTCCACACTGGATTCCCCCATGCCGAACAGCCGCAGGGAGCGGCTGGCGATGACCCCGTCGGTGAGCCCGGACAGGTAGGGGACGGCCCGGTGCTGGAGCATGGGCCCACACTCCGAGGGAGGGCCGGGGAGCATGAGGACATGGACGCCGTCCGCTTCAAACCCACAGCCCGGGGCGGTGCCCCAGTCGTTCTGGAAGGGGACGCAGCCCTCGGGGAGATATGCCTGCTGGTAGTTGTTCTCCGTCATCTTCCCGCTGTCGGGGTGGAGTTTGCGGAAGTAGGCCTCCATCCGCCGGGCGGCCTCCTCATTATAGACCAGCTTCTTTCCAAAGCACTCCGCCAGGACGTTCTTGGTCAGATCGTCGCAGGTGGGGCCCAGGCCGCCGGTGGTGATGATCACGTCGGCCCGGCCCCTGGCGATCTCCACCGCCTGACGCAGGCGCTGGGGGTTATCCCCCACCACGGTGTGAAAATAGACGTTGATGCCCAGGGCGGACAGGGCCTTGGAGACGGTCTGGGCGTCGGTGTTGGCAATGGAGCCCAGGAGCAGTTCGGTTCCTACGGCGATGAGCTCGGCAGTATGGGACATGGGGAGGACTTCCTTTCCGTGGTTTTTATCCGGTTCAATGGGAAAAGTATACCACAAAACGGGGCGCAGGACAAAAAAATCTCTTTGGCCGCCGCGAAATGATAAACGCACCAGTACAAATTATGACACTTTTTGATATTCTGGTGGAAAAACATGTTTTTTGCTCTGAAAAATGTTCCGGAGGATCAAAGATACGGTTTACAAATCACAAAACAGGTGATAGAATAGACTTGATGCAGAAAAGCCGATTCGATCATCGAGTGAATTTACCTGAAGGAGGAATCGTTCAACATGGCAAGACAGTTTAAATCCATGGACGGCAACACCGCGGCGGCGCATGTCTCTTATGCGTTCACCGAGGTGGCGGGTATCTACCCCATCACCCCGTCCAGCCCCATGGCCGACTATGTGGACCAGTGGGCCGCCGCGGGCCGCAAGAACATCTTCGGCAACCCCGTCCGGGTCATCGAGATGCAGTCTGAGGCCGGCGCGTCCGGCACCGTCCACGGCTCCCTGGCCGCCGGCGCCCTGACCACCACCTACACCGCTTCCCAGGGTCTGCTGCTCATGATCCCCAACATGTACAAGATCGCCGGTGAGCTGCTCCCGGGCGTATTCCACGTGTCCGCCCGTACCGTGGCCGCTCAAGCGCTGAACATCTTCGGCGATCACTCCGACGTGATGGCCTGCCGCCAGACCGGCTTTGCCATGCTGGCCGAGGGCAACGTGCAGGAGGTCATGGATCTGGGTGCTGTGGCCCACCTGGCCGCCATCAAGGGCCGGGTGCCCTTCGTCAACTTCTTTGACGGCTTCCGCACCTCCCACGAGATCCAGAAGATCCAGATCTGGGACTACGACGATCTGGCCGAGATGGTGGACATGGACGCCGTCAAGGAGTTCCGTGCCCGCGCCCTCAACCCCGAGCGCCCCGTGATGCGCGGCTCTCACGAGAACGGCGATATCTTCTTCCAGCACCGCGAGGCCTGCAACAAGTACTATGACGAGGTCCCCGGCATCGTCGAGGAGTACATGGCCAAGGTCAACGCCAAGCTGGGCACCGATTATCAGCTGTTCAACTACTATGGCGCTCCCGACGCCGATCGGGTGATCATCGCCATGGGCTCCATCTGCGACGTGGCCGAGGAGGTCATCGACTACCTCAACGCCCACGGCGAGAAGGTGGGTCTTATCAAGGTGCGCCTCTATCGTCCCTTCCGGGCCGACAAGCTCATCGCCGCCATCCCCGCCACCGCCAAGAAGATCGCCGTGCTCGACCGCACCAAGGAGCCCGGCAGCCTGGGCGAGCCTCTCTATCAGGACGTGATCTCCGCTTTGTTCGAGGCGGGCATCACCGACCGCACCGTCATCGGCGGCCGTTACGGCCTGGGCTCCAAGGACACCCCGCCCTCCAGCGTGTTCGCCGTCTATGAGGAGCTGAGCAAGGCCGAGCCCAAGCGGGAGTTCACCCTGGGCATCGTGGACGACGTCACCGGTCTGAGCCTGCCCGAGCACGAGTGCCCCAACACCGCCACCCCTGGCACCATCGAGTGCAAGTTCTGGGGCCTGGGCGGCGACGGCACCGTGGGCGCCAACAAGAACTCCATCAAGATCATCGGCGACCACACCGACAAGTATATCCAGGCGTACTTCCAGTACGACTCCAAGAAGACCGGCGGCGTGACGGTGAGCCACCTGCGCTTCGGCGACAAGCCCATCCGCGCCCCCTACTATATCAACAAGGCTGACTTCGTGGCCTGCCACGTGCCCTCCTATATCATCAAGGCCTTCCCCATGGTCCGCGATGTGAAGGACGGCGGCATCTTCCTTATCAACTGCCAGTGGAGCGACGAGGAGCTGGATAAGCACATGCCCGCCGTGGCCAAGCGCTACATCGCCGAGCACAACATCCAGGTCTACACCATCAACGCCATTGACCTGGCCATTGAG
This sequence comes from uncultured Pseudoflavonifractor sp., assembly GCA_947651395.1. Taxonomy (GTDB): domain Bacteria; phylum Bacillota; class Clostridia; order Oscillospirales; family Oscillospiraceae; genus Vermiculatibacterium. Next base: position 29,254 of record CANSYW010000020.1, read on the forward strand.
ATCGGCATGGGCAAGCGCACCAACACCATTCTCCAGTCCGCCTTCTTCGCCCTGGCCAACATCATGCCCGCCGACAAGGCCATCGAGTTCATGAAGGACGCCGCCACCCACTCCTACCTGAAGAAGGGCCAGGACGTGGTGGACATGAACCACAAGGCCATCGACCTGGGCGCCACCGCCTTCAAGAAGTTCAACGTGCCCGCCTCCTGGGCCACCGCCCAGGACGCCCCCAAGACCCAGGTCCTCACCGGCCGTCCCCAGGTGGTGAAGATGGTGGAGGAGCTGATGGAGCCCATCGGCCGCATGGACGGCGACAGCCTGCCCGTGTCCGCCTTCTACAACAACGGTCATGTGGACGGCACCTTCCAGCAGGGCGCTTCCGCTTATGAGAAGCGGGGCGTGGCCGTCACCGTACCCGCCTGGGATCAGGACAAGTGTATCCAGTGCAACCAGTGCGCCTACGTCTGCCCCCACGCCACCATTCGTCCCTTCGCCCTCACCGAGGCTGAGGCCAAGGCCGCTCCCGCGGGCGCCAAGATCGTGGACGTGAAGGCCGGCAAGGGCAAGGGCGTCTACAAGTACACCATGGCCGTCTCCCCCCTGGACTGCATGGGCTGCGGCGTGTGCGTGGGCATCTGCCCCACCAACGCCATCGCCATGGCGCCCCAGGAGAGCCAGCTGGAGCAGCAGGCCACCTTCGACTACTGCGTGGACAAGGTTGCCGAGAAGGCCGATATGGTGGGTGTGACCTCCGTGAAGGACAGCCAGTTCAAGCAGCCCCTGCTTGAGTTCTCCGGCTCCTGCGCCGGCTGTGCCGAGACCGCCTACGCCCGCCTGGTGACCCAGGTCTGCGGCGACCGGATGTACGTTTCCAACGCCACCGGCTGCTCCTCCATCTGGGGCGGCCCCGCCGCTACCAGCCCCTACACGGTCAACAAGGAGGGCAAGGGTCCCGCCTGGGCCAACTCCCTGTTTGAGGACAACGCCGAGCACGGCCTGGGCTTCTTCTACGGCCAGAAGGCCATTCGGGATTGCCTGATGGGCTACCTGGAGGAGATGGCGGCCAACGGCCAGGGCCCCGATGAGGACAAGGCTGTGATCCGCAAGTATCTGGAGACCAAGGACGACGGCGCCGCCAACGCGGAGGCTGTCAAGGCCCTGATCCCCGTGCTGGAGAACGCCGCCGCGCACGGCTGCCCCGTCTCTCCCAAGATCCTGGAGCTCAAGGAGTTCCTGTCCAAGAAGTCCGTCTGGATCTTCGGCGGCGACGGCTGGGCCTACGACATCGGCTTCGGCGGCCTGGATCACGTGCTGGCCTCCGGCGAGGACGTGAACGTCTTCGTCTTCGACACCGAGGTCTACTCCAACACCGGCGGCCAGGCCTCCAAGGCCACCAACTTCGGCGCTGTGGCTCAGTTTGCCGCCGCCGGTAAGGCCACCCCCAAGAAGAGCCTGGCGGAGATCGCCATGAGCTATGGCTACGTGTACGTGGCCCAGGTGGCCATGGGCGCCAACCCCAACCAGACCCTCACCGCCATCCGGGAGGCCGAGGCCTATCACGGCCCCTCCCTGGTCATCGGCTACTCCCCCTGCGAGATGCACTCCATCAAGGGCGGCATGCTCCACTGCCAGGACGAGATGAAGAAGGCCGTTGAGTGCGGCTACTGGAACCTGTTCCGGTTCAATCCCGACCTGAAGAAGGAGGGCAAGAGCCCCTTCACCCTGGATTCCAAGGAGCCCAAGGACGGCTACCAGGAGTTCCTGATGAACGAGGCCCGCTACTCCGCCCTGACCCGCTCCTTCCCGGAGCGCGCCAAGGAGCTCTTCGCCAAGAACGAGGAGTCCGCCAAGGAGCGTTATCAGCACCTGCTCAAGCTGGTGGAGCTCTACAAGTAAGAAGCGCGGAGCGATGGGGTGCGAGGGAACTTGGACCGAAGCGAGGGCGAGCGCAGAGCCGCATGGCGGCCCGGAGACCAGCCTGAGTCGGAGGGAAAGTGACCGAGCGACCACCCCGGAGCGCAGCGTGACAGCCTGATAACGACAAAGCCCCGGACTTATGTCCGGGGCTTTGTTTTGCATGGCAAAGTAAAAGGAAACCCCGAACCGTGACACGGTTCGGGGTTTCCTTTTTAACGCTTGTCGGCGCTGATGTGGATGCGCTCGATGCCGTCCACGGCGGCCTGCACCAGGCCCTCCACGTCCAGCTTCTCCTCTGCACGGAGACACTCGGCCAGGGTGGGCTTGAGCCGGGGGTGCTTGGGGGTGAAGACGGTGCAGCAGTCCTCATAGGGGAGGATGGAGGTCTCAAAGGCCCCTATTTTCCGGGAAATACGGATGATCTCCTCCTTGTCCATACCCACCACCGGCCGGAAGACGGGCAGGTCGGTGACCGCCCCGGTACAGCGCATGGCCTCCATGGTCTGGGAGGCCACCTGGCCCAGGCTCTCGCCCGTGACCAGGGCTCCGGAGCCGGTGCGCTTGGCCACCTCCCCGGCAATGCGCATCATGAACCGGCGCATGAGGATGGTGAAGAGCTCCTCGGGACAGGAGCGGCGCAGCTCCTCCTGGATGGCGGTGAAGGGCACCACATGGACCACCAGCCGGCCCGTCCAGGGGGTGAGGATCCGGGCCAGATCCAGAACTTTCTCCTTGGCCTCCGGGGAGGTGTAGGGGTAGGAGAAGAAGTGTACCATCTCCAGACACAGGCCCCGCTTGGCCATCATCCAGGAGGCCACGGGGGAGTCGATGCCGCCGGAGAGCAGACTCACCGCCCGGCCCCCCATACCCACGGGCAGGCCCCCCGCCCCCGGCTCGGTGTCCCCGTGGACAAAGGCGTGGTCATCCCGCACCTCCACATAGACGGTGAGGTCGGGGTGATGCATGTCGGCGGTGAGGTGGGGGTAGGCGTCGTCCAGCTCCCCGCCCAGATACTGGGCCAGCTGGATGGAGTTGAGGGGGAAGGTCTTGTCCGAGCGCTTGCACTCCACCTTGAAGGTCTTGGCGGCGGTGAGCTGAGGGCCCAGGAACTCCCGGACGGCGGCAAGCATGGCGTCCTTGTCCTTCTCGCAGGCCCGGCACCGGCACACCCCGGCGGCGCCGAAGACCTTCTTCATGGCCTCAAAGGCGGCGTCCATATCGCAGTCGGGGCTTTTGGGCTCCACATAGGTGATGGACTGGCGGGTGGTGACCTTGAACTCCCCGCAGGTGTGGAGCCGTCTGCGGGCGTTGGACATGAGCTGTTCTTCAAAGTTATGGCGGTTCAGGCCCTTGAGGACCAGCTCGCCTAATTTCAGGAGAATGATATCGTTCATGGCGTCGTTTCCTTTCCGGTGTCTTTGAGACTATTTTAGTATACTTGGAGGAAAGACGCAAGAAAAAAGGACGGGGAGACCCGTCCTTTTTTATAAAAGAGCGATGGAGTAGTCACAGCCCTTGTCCCTCGGCCGGAGACTCAGCTCCTCCAGCCACTCAGGCTGGGAGGAGAATGTGGGGGGCTATTCTTGAGGGCAAGAATAGCCCCCCACGCCCCCCAAGAACCCCCAGGGGAAGGGCGT
>CANSYW010000021.1 GCA_947651395.1 uncultured Pseudoflavonifractor sp.
ACGACCAAAGGGCAGGGCCTGCGGGCCCTGCCCTTTGGAAACCCACCCGGGGCTGTCCTATTGCAGAAAACAAGCCCGAAGTCCGCACTTCGTAGCAGACTTCGGGGCACGTGCCCCCGGCGGGCGCATACTATGCGCCCCTACATTTTGCCGGCCTGCCCTTTGTAGGGGCGGATATTATCCGCCCGGTCCTTCACCCTCGTGCCCGAGGCCCGTTACGGAGTAAGGGCCGCAGGCTTGCTTTCTTTTTCAGAACAACCTTGGGGTGTTTCCAAAGAGGGGGAACCGCAGTTCCCCCTCTTTGGTCGTTGAGAGGAGGGAGTCCAGAGGGGGGAGAGAGTCGAAACTCTCTCCCCTCTGGCCCTTTTCGGGAAAAGGGGTCTCTCGTTCTCTTTCAGGTCAGGGGCCTGTATCATCAATACAAATATCTACCAAATTTCGCAAATCGAAATCATATTTTATACTGATTTTTCCTTGCACTGAATTGTCATTTCAATTTTGGCGACCAATTCACTTGGCTTCATGTCAAGGGCCAACGCAATTTTCCACAGCGTTTCAAAGTTCGGTTGTTTACTTCCGTTTTCTATCATGGAAAGATGTGAACGGGCAATTCCGGCAAGACCGCTCAAAACATCTTGGGATATCTTCCTGTCTTTGCGTAATTTGCGGATCGTCTGTCCAACGATTATGTTGTCAAATTGTATATACCCACCTCTTTCTCATCGGTCCTTTCCTTATTGTGTTTCTTTGTCCCGTTGCTTTTCCGCTCGTTCTATCTGCTTTGCCCAGGTCTTTTCTGTCTGCGCCCGGAGAAAGGTCAGCAGCGGCTCCAGCTCCTGTCGGGCGTCCCATGCCTCCAGGGCTTCATAATAACTCCGCCGATCCTCCTCGTGGATGATGATAGGGGGATGGCCGTGGAGAACAAGCAGATAGTTCATGGTCAGTCTGCCCGCTCTGCCGTTTCCATCGGCGAAGGGGTGGATATTCTCAAACTTGGCGTGGAAGTAGGCCGCAGCCGTCAGAATGTCTTTGGGATCAATGTCCCGCACTTCCTCCAGCAGCTCCGCCATTTCCAAGCCCACATCCTCCGGGGTGGCGCCCACTTCCTCCCTGCCCGTCACATAGTCGTGACGCTTGTACTCGCCGGGGCGCTCCCCAAGCTGCCAACGGCGGGCGTCGTAGGTTCCATGGGTCAACTGGAGCTGAAATTCACGGATCAATGCTTCGTCCAAAGGGCGTCTGTCCCGAAAGGCCAAAAGAAACAGCTCGTTGGCCTCCTTGGCGTTGCGGATCTCAAAGAGGGTCCGCAGATCCCCGGTATAGGAGGTAACGCCGTCATGCTCAAAGACCTCTCTGGTGTCATGATAGGTGACCTTTTCATTTTCGATTTTCCCGGAGTGGTAAGCAAAGGCGATGCTGTGGCCGTTCAAGGCCTCGGCCAGCTCCGCGTCTGTCTGTGGTTTTTTGCGCCGCCACAGTTCCAGCGCCCTCTCATAGTTGTTCATGGAGAATCCTCCTACGTTTGGTAAGAGGTATTATACCACAAAGCGGGAGCCTTGCGGAAAGAAATTTGCGGTACTGACGTTTTGCAGCAAATTAACTGAAATAGTCCCCAGCGTTTATTGAACTTCCTGCTCGTCAAAATTGATCTCAAAAAGCTCGTTTGGCGTACATTCCAAGAGCAGACAGAGCGTTTCGATATTGGCATACTGGATCGATTTTGTGCGGTTCTCAATCATGTTTGTGAAATTCTGATAGCTCATACCCAGCTGCTTATAGAGCCAATATTTTGTCTTGCCGCGCTTTTCCAAAAGCCGGAGTGCGTTTAATCTTATCATATTGTATTTTCCTTATCCGCTTTGGAAGTTGCCATCATAAATCTTTTTTGTCTTTTGGGTACGGTTTTGGCTGATCGGTAAGTCCAACCAGATAGTCTAAAGAGACGTTATAGAGTTCCGCAATACGAACCAGGATCTCCAGGCTGGGTTCTCTGGTCATTAGCTCATAGTTTTGATATGCCTTTTCGGTGATGTCACAATAGATCGCCACCTGTGCCTGCGTCAATTTTGATTCTTTCCTGCACGCCTTTAAACGTTCAGCTAAAATATTCTTCATCTCGTAACACCTACAATCGTTCTTGGCAAAATCAGTATACGAGATTACAATATTTAATATACTAACGTTTGTTGGTGTCTCTGGCTTTATTTGAGGGGAACAAAATGGATGATTCGCTGTTTGAGGGAGGAGAAAGTATGGTATCTCACACTCCAATTTTTGCCGGAAGGGAAGAATACCTGTACTCCCACTGTCTCAGTTATCGGATCAACTGCCTGATCCTGGGGGAGCTGGCCCAATACTTGAAGGACTGCCCCGGATTTTCAAAATATGACGCCCTTCACCGCGCCCAGTGGACACGCTCCTGTGAGGCCAGCTATGAGCGGGGCGGACAGCGGGCCGGGGGAGAGGAGACGCTGCTGGAAAGCTGTGATGTGGGGCAGGAGAACTTTCTGGATATCCAATGTGCTCCGGAGGAGCTTCGTGAGCATCGGAAGGCGATGTGCCGGGATCTGCCCGCGGGATGGAACGGATACTTTAAACTATACGATATGGTAATGTCCGACGCCGGAGACTTTGAGGCGATGTACGCTTCCTTTCTCGGCGTAAAAGACGCTGACCCCTCGCCGGAGTTTCTGGCCCTGGTCAAGCGTACTGTAGGCCTCTCCGATCAGATGGAGGGGAGCTGGTTTCCGACAAACTAAAGGGTGTTATCGGATCTGTTATGGGGGAAAAAGCAAAGGGATGAGAGATATGAAACGCCTGGAGGCCAAGGGCCCCAGGTGTTTTCTTTGTTGGAAAGAAATGGATATATCGAAAACGAAAAATTCGCACAAAAAAGACTTGTGTAATGTCTGGGCAAATGGTATACTGCCCTTGCAGGAGCCATTGTTCCAAAACATAAAAAGGAGAGGATCAAATGAAAAAGAAAGTTTTGTCTCTGGTCCTGGCTGGGGCGTTGTGTCTGAGCCTGGGCGCTTGCGGAAACGGAGCGGGGAAGGAGACCCCCGAAGCCAAAGGGATCTACACCCCCGGCACCTATGTGGGGATCTCCGAAAAGGGCGTGGGAGGCAAGGTGAAGGTGGAAGTGACGGTGGATGAAAACGCCATCACCGCCGTCGACGTGGTCAAGCACGCTGAGACGCCCGGCATCTCCGACCCGGCCATGGAACAGATCCCCGCCGCTATTATGGAAGCGAACTCTCCCGAGGTGGAGGCCGTGTCTGGCGCGACCCTGACCTCCGAGGCCATTAAGGAGGCCGTATCGGGCGCTCTGGCGGTGGCCAGAGGCGAGGCGGAGCCCGTGGATGAGACGAACACAGCCAGCGTGGAGCTCCCCTTTGAGAGCCCCGACGTCATCGTCATCGGCTGTGGCTTTGCCGGTATGAACACCGCACTGGGCGCCGCGGAGGCGGGGGCCAACGTGCTGGTGCTGGAGAAGACCGGCAAGTGGGGCGGCTCCGCCAATGTGGGCGGTTCCACCCTTTCAGGCGCGGGCACCAGGATGCAGAAGGAAGCCGGCATTGAGGATACCCCCGAGCTGCTGGTGGAAGAGGTGGAGAAGCGCAACGCCGACAACGGCGGCAAGGAGAACTACAACGAAGAGCTCACCTGGTACTACGCCCGCCACTCCGGCGAGGCGGTGGACTGGCTGGACAGCCTGGGCGTGGATCTGGGCGACCGGGTGCCCCGGATGCCCAGTCTCTACGAGCCCATGAACGTGGCCCGTGTCTACAGCTCCGGTAAGATCTCCACCTATATCGAGGCCGTGGGCAAGCTGCTCACCGAGCAGGTGGACGCGGGCAAGGTGGCCATTCTCTACAACACCCCGGCCACTGAGCTTATTATGGACGGAAGCTCCGTCGTGGGCGTAAAGGCCCAGACTGAGGACGGCTCTGAGGTGGAGTTCCGCGCCCCCGCCACCGTCATGTGCACCGGCGGCTACGGCCACAGCGAGGAGCTGCTCCACCAGTACAATTTCCAGAACTGCCTGACCACCAGCCCTGAGTTCTGTACCGGCGACGGCTTCCGCTTCGCGGTGCAGGCCGGCGGTGTGCTGAAGAACATGGATTACTGCTCCACTTACGCCGGCGGCGTTCGGGACGGGGACAACTTTGTCAAAACCATGAGCGTTCGGGTCAAGGACTTCCCCTACATGATCTTCGTCAATAAGGACGGCGAGCGGTTCGTGGACGAGCTGGGCGCTGAGGACGGCTCCGACTACGACGAGATCACCTCCTGGTGGAAGAAGGGGGACAACACCGTTTACATCATGTTCGACCAGGCCATGGTGGACGAGCTCCACGCCAGGGAGATGCCCATCTTCTCCGGCGACAAGGATTGGAGCAAGTGGGACAAGGCCGTGGAGAGCGGCCAGGAGGTCTTTAAGGCCGACACCGTGGCTGAGGTCGCCAAGCTGGCGGGGATCGACGGCGCCGGGCTGGAGGCCACCATTGAGCGTTACAACGGCTTTGTGGCCGCCGGGAAGGACGATGATTTCGGCCGCACCCGGGAGATGAAGAAGTTCGAGACCGGCCCCTACTACATCATCCGCACCATCCCCTACGTGATGATCACCTCGGGCGGCGCCTGGATGAACGACAAGTGCCAGCTTCTCAACGAGGCGGGCGAGCCCATTCCCGGCCTTTACCAGGCGGGCGAGATGGTGGGCAACGCCAATATCTGCGGCCACACCACCTTCGGCGGTATCCAGAATACCGGCTGTGTGGTCTTTGGTAAACAGGCGGGCACCCAGGCTGCCGCCTACGCCGCGGAGCAGAAGTAAAAAGTCTGTCAGATCAAAAAACTCTTCCCCATTCTGAGAATGGGGAAGAGTTTTTCTTTTGAAAAAATTTCCACAAAAAATTGCAACAAATTTAACACTCTGATGTGCTATTATTACGGACAGAAAGGAAACTGTCTCATGTTGCTTGAAGTCGAAAGGAGTATACAATGAAAAAGACGAAACTTGCGGCTCGTTCCCTTTGCGCGGCAATGCTCCTGTCCAGCTGCGGAACCCCCTGCGGCCAGGGAGACGCCCGCCCCCCCAGGAGGGGACTTACACAGCGGGTACATATGAAGCCGGTGCCGATGGCAGAAACGGCCCGGTGAAGGTGTCCGTCACCTTCACTGCGGAGGCCATTGAAAAGGTGGAGATCGTCGAGCACACTGAGACCGCCGGGATCGCAGATCCCGCCATCGCCGGCATCCCCGGCGAGAACGCGGCAAAAAAATAAGGGAAAATAAGGAGAGGGGATCGGCTGAAGCCGATCCCCTCTTTTTTGTCTTTTGTCCGATTACCGTATTTCCTCATACATACCGGCGGCGTCGGCCTTGCCCACGATGTCCTGGACGGTAAGGACTTTTACCTTGGTGACCCGCTCGCCGAACCGCAGCTCCAGTACATCGCCGGGCTTTACTTCGTAGGAGGCCTTTACCGGCTTCCCGCCCACGCAGACCCGGCCCGCGTCACAGGCCTCGTTGGCCACCGTCCGCCTCTTGATGAGCCGGGAATTTTTTAACCATTTATCAAGCCGCACAAAAAAGACCGCCTTTCAGAAAAAGAAAGCGGGTACGGGCCCAGGCCCGTACCCGCTTTGGTTTAGATAATTACTTGGACACGGCGTCCTTCAGAGCCTTGCCGGGCTTGAAGACGGGAACCTTGGAGGCGGGGATCTGGATGGTCTCCTTGGTCTTGGGGTTGCGGCCGATGCGGGCGGCGCGGGACTTCACCTCGAAGGCGCCAAAGCCAACGAGCTGGACCTTGTCGCCGGAAGCCAGGCAATCGGCAATGGCCTCGATGGCGGCGTTGACAGCGGCCTCGGTGTCCTTCTTGGACAGACCGGCCTTCTCGGCGGCGGCATTGATCAGTTCAGCTTTATTCATGGTGGATTCCTCCTGTTTTTTCTTGACGCGTGAGCGTCTGTATACTTAAGGCCGAAGCCATTAAGTCAATTTTGCTTCCTCCCAGAGCTTGTCCAGTGCCGCGAGGGACATATCCTTCATGTCCTTCCCCTGGGCTCGGGCCAGAGCCTCGACCCTGGCGAAACGGGAGATGAATTTTTCCGTGGCGGCGTTGAGGCACTCCTCCGGGTCGGTCCCCACAAAGCGGGAGACATTCACCGCGGCGAACATCAGGTCTCCCAGCTCCTCGGTGACGTTGGTGCCCAGGTCGATGGCCTCCCGGAGCTCACCCAGCTCCTCGGCGAGCTTGTCCACCGCGCCGGAACAGTCGTCCCAGTCAAAGCCGGCCTTTTTCGCCTTTTTCTGTACCTTCTCCGCCCGCCACAGGGCGGGCAGGGATCTGGCCACGGAGGTGAGGGTGTCGGTATAGGTCTCCTGGTGCTTTTCCTCCCGCTTGAGCTCGTCCCAATTGACCAGCACCTCGTCGCTGCCGGAGACAGACACGTCTCCAAAGACATGGGGGTGGCGGAAGATGAGCTTTTTGCAGACGCCGTCCGCTACGGCCTCCAGATCGAACCGGCCGGCCTCTCGCTCGATGTCGGCGTGAAAGACCACCTGGAGCAGCACGTCCCCCAGCTCTTCCTTCAGATGCTCAGGGTCTTGCTCGTTGATGGCCTCGATGACCTCGCAACTCTCCTCCATAAGACCGCGGCGGAGACTCTCGTGGGTCTGCTCTTTGTCCCAGGGGCAACCCCCGGGGGCGCGGAGAATGGAGACAATGTCTTCCAAGTCCTTGAGACCATAGGTTTCTTTCCTAACAAAATCTATCATATTTTGCCTCCCACTGCAAGAGGTTTTTCGCAAAAAGTGCTTGAAATCACTGAATTTTTTTCCTTTGTTTCCATAACTTTGGAGGTTATGTCGCCCTTGGAGAGAAAAGTTACTGAATATGAAGGATCCGGGCGATCTTATCCCCCTTGGGCATGAGGGCCAGATCCTCCCTGGTGAGCACCCGAAGGGCCAGGACCAGAATGAGATAGAGGAGGACGCCCATCAAAATAGCCCCCAGGGTGGCCACCGCGTTGCCCGACCAGGACAGGGAGGAGAAGGACCCCTCGAGATAGAACCGGGGCATTCCGGCCAGAAGACGGGCGAGCAGACCGTAGACGGCCTTGACTCCGATCCCCATGATGACGGCGGCGATCAGAGGTTTGAGTGCGGAGCGGAGGATGCTGGGGGGCTTGGGGATGGCCCGGCGGATGATGAAGATCTCCAGAACGTCGATGATGAGGAAACAGCAAAGGGTGCCCACCGGCGCACCGTTGATGCGGATGTCCGGATTGCCCACCAGGGTGTAATTCACAATGATCTTCACAATGCCGCCCACCACCACCGCCAGGATGGGCAGATTCACCATGTTATTGGCCTGGAGGATAGAGTTGCAAAGCAACTGGAGGGCCACAAACATGGAGGCCAGGCCCAGGATGGACAACAACGGCCCGGCAATGGACACGTTGATGCCCTTGACCAGCAGACCCATGATGGGCCCGCCCAGAGCGAAGAGACCCATGCCCATGGGGAAGGCCACCAGCAGTCCCACCCGAAGGGCGGACTCACTGACCTGCTTGGCCTCCCGCCGGTCCTTTCTGGCCAGGGCGGCGGAGACGGCGGGGATGATGCAGGCGGTGAGAGGGACCATCATGGAGAAGGGCAGGTTGTAGATGGCCATGCACTTGCCGTAAATGCCCTTCATGGCCCGGGCGGCATCCAAAGCGGGGCCGGTGCCGTCGGCGGCCAGGGCCAGACCGTCCACCATGTGGAAGATGTTGGTGAGCTGTCCCATGACCAGGCTGCCGTCGATGAGGGTCACCAGGGAGGTGGCCGCCTGGCTCAGGGTGATGGGGATGGCCAGCCGGAGCAGGTTGGAGAGAATGTCCCCGGAGGGATCGGGCCGGTCGGAACCCCGTTGTCTGTTTCGGCGGTGGCGGGCGTAGATAAAGAGCATGAAGACAAGGGCCACCACACTGCCGATGGACACGCCAATGATAGCGCCCACCGCCGGGAGCCGTTCCCCCAGATCGGGGATCTCCGGGTTCCGGACATTCATTTTCAGCAGGGCGTAGGCCAGGGCCAGTCCGACCACCAGCTTGAAAAAGGCCTCAATGATCTGGGACACTCCGGTGGGCCACATGTTGAAGTGGCCCTGGAAATAGCCCCGGAAGGAGGACATGATACACACGCACAGCACCGAGGGGGATAGGGCCACCACGCAGTAGAGGGCCTTGGGGTTGTTGAGTATGCCGTCGGACAGAGGCTTTGCCAGCACCGACATGCAGAAGAAGCTGATGAGGCCCATGGTGAGGAAGGCGGTGAAGGCCACCCGGAAGATCCTCTGGACCTGGTTGTAGCGGCCCAGGGCGTTGCTCTCCGAGATGGTCTTGCTCAACGCCACAGGTAAACCCGCCGTGGAGATGGTCAAAAAGACGTTATAGATGGCGTAGGCGCTGTCAAAGTCGGCATAGGCCGCATCGGTGAGAATGTTGGCCAGAGGCAGCTTATAGACCGCGCCGATGAGTTTGACCACAATGGCGCTGGCCGCCAGAATGGCGGCCCCGCCGAAGAAGGTGCTCTTTTTGGATTCAGACAAGGTTTGACACAGCCTTTCCGGGGTTATTTACCCTTGAACAGCATGGGCACGGCGTACTCCCGCACCTCCCGGAGGGTCTTTTCCCGGTCGATGGTGAGGAAGGCCCCGTTTTCATATATGACCTTGCCCCGGCACATATTCAGCTTTACGTCACAGCCGTGGGCGGCGTAGGCGATGTTATTGGCGGCATCGTGACAGGGGATGAGGTTCAGGGCGTCGGCGTCCAGCAGAATGAGGTCGGCCTGCTTGCCCACCTCAATGGAGCCGGTGTCCCGTCCCAGGGCCTTTGCCCCGTTGACGGTGGCGAAGCGAAGGGCGTCCTGGGCGGTGAGGGCCAGAGGATCCCGGCGCACCCCGTTTTGCAGGATGGCGGCCAGCTTCATATCCTCAAACATATCGGTGGTGTTGTTGGAGCTCACCCCGTCGGTGCCCAGAGCCACGTTGACCCCCGCCTTCATCAGCTCCACGATGGGGGCCACCCCGGAGCCCAGCTTCAGGTTGGAGGCGGGGTTGTGGACGGCGGTGACCCCTCTGGCGGCCATGACGGCCCAGTCCTCGGGCTGGGTCCACACGCAGTGGGCGGCGGTGCAGCGCACGTCCAGCACCCCATATTTCTCCATGACCTGGATGGGGGTCAGTCCACCGTGGCGGGCCTTGCACTCCTCGTGCTCGGTCTGAGTCTCGGAGATGTGGACGTTGATGCCCAGGCCGTGGGACTTGGCGAAGTCGGCCACCCACTCGTAGACCCCCGGCTTGGAGGTGTACTCGGCGTGGATGGAGCCGTCCACCAGGATACGCCCGTTATCAAAGCCGTGCCAGGCGTCATAGAGCTCCTGAGACTTGGCGCAGTCGCCGCAGGCCTCGGGGGAGAAGGTCTCCCCGAAGAACACCGCCCCCAGCCCCAGATTGGCGGATAGGCCCGCGTCGGCCACGGCCTGGCCGATGGTGAGGGTGTTCATGTACATGTCGCACAGGCAGGTGGTGCCCGAGGCGATCATCTCCATGAGGCCCAGGTCGGCGCAGGCGCGGATGGCCCGGTCGTCCCACTTGGCCTCCACAGGAAAGATGAAGTTGTTGAGCCAGTCGTGGAGATCGTGGCCGTCTCCATAGCCCCGCATGGCGGTCATGGGCACGTGGGTGTGGGCGTTGACCAGGCCGGGCATGAGGATGCCCCCCTTGCCGTCGATGACCCGTTCAAAGACGCCCTCGGGCTTTTTCGCGCCCACCGAGGCGATCTTTCCCCCCTCCACCGCCACAAAGGCGTTGGAGAGGACGGTGCTGGCGCCGTCCATGAGGACGGCGGTGACGTTTTGGAAGAGGATAGACATGGATAGCTCCTTTCAGATGGAAGGGGCGCGGCCTGTGGGCCACATTGGTTTACATCATTACATCTTTTCCAGACACTTGAGCACCAGCTCCGAAAAGGGGCCCTTCCGGGCCTCGGCGGTCTCGTTGACCTCCTCGCCGCTGAGGGGCTGATCCAGAATGCCGGCGCACATGTTGGTGAGCATGGAGAAGCCCAGCACCTCCATGCCCGCGTGGGCGGCGGCGATGGCCTCGGGGGCGGTGGACATGCCGCAGGCGTCGCCGCCCAGCACCCGGGCGGCCCGGACCTCGGCGGGAGTCTCAAACTGAGGGCCGGGGAAGTAGCAGTACACCCCCTCCCGCAGGGTGAGGCCCAGCTTTTGGGCGCTCTGACGGGCGGCGTCCTGGAACCGGGGGGTGTAGATATGGGACACGTCGGGGAACCGGGGGCCGAACTCGTCCAGGTTATCTCCGCGGAGAGGGGACTCCATGAAGAACTTGATGTGATCGGTGATGAGCATGATGTCGCCCACCTCCCAGTCCCTGTTGACGCAGCCGGCGGCGTTGGTGAGCACCAGCTTGGTGCAGCCCACCAGCTTCAGTACCCGCACGGCGTAGGACACCTCCTCATAGGAGTAGCCCTCATAGTGGTGCATCCGGCCCTGCATGACCGCCACCTTTTTGCCCGCGAGAGTGCCGCAGACCAGCTGGCCCTTGTGGCCGGGGGCGGTGGAGACTTTGAAATGGGGAATGTCTCCGTAGGGGATGACGATGGGGTTTTCCACCACATCGCCCATAAAGCCCAGGCCGGAGCCCAGAACCATGGCTACCTCAGGCTGAAAAGCACCCAGCTTATTCTGAATGACCTGGGCGCTCTCCTGGTAAAAGGAAAAGGGAAAGCTCATAACAATTGACCGTCCTTTCTCTTATAGGTGTTATCACAGGCCATTTTACATCAAATTGGGAGAAAATGCAATCGCTATTCCCGCCCGCACCGGGGCGCGGGCCGTCCTTTTTGTACAAAAAGGACGATTTGACTTAAAACCGGGGACAGGTTCTTGCGCTCTCCGATGGAGAGGGGTATAATGAAAAAAGTTCAAATCTATGTGAGGAGGGAACCATTATGAGAAAAATCACCCGTTGGCTCACCGTTCTGGGCCTTACCGTGGCCCTGGTGGGCTGCGGCAGCGCGATGGCGGCGGAGGAGAGCGTCATCAGGGTCCAGCTGGACGGCCGGGAGCTGACCTTCACCGACGCCGTGCCTCAGGTACAAAGCGAGCGCACCTTCCTGCCCTTCCGGGCCGTCTTTGAGGCCCTGGGGGCCCAGGTGGACTGGGACGCCGACACCGGCGCCATCTCCGCTGCCCGGGACGGCAGGACCGTCACCATGCTCCCCGGCTCCACAGAGGCCTCTGTGGAGGATGGCGGTGTGACCACCGCCATCCAAATGGGCGTGGCCCCCTATGCCGCCGCCGATGAGGCGGGGGTGTGGCGCACCTATGTGCCCGTCCGTTTTGCCGCCCAGGCCTTCGGCTGTGCCGTGGGCTGGGATCAGGGGGCGTCCACCGTGCTCCTGGTGGACGCCGACAGGCTCCTGAAGGAGGCCATGGAGGGGAAGAGCTACACCTATCTGGACAAGCTGTGCGCTTACGGTGAGAAGTATAACGAGGGGATCTGGAACGCCGAATTCACCATGGACGGCTCCATGACCATGCTGGGGGCCGTCATGCCCCTGAACGCCGCCGCCGACATGATCATGGAGGGCGGAGCGAAGGTGGAGATGGACATGAACATGAAGCTGGACATGACCCAGCTGGGCGCCCTCGTGTCCGCCATGTCCCAGACCCCTCTGGAGGCCGAGGATCAGGCCATGTTCGAGCTGATGAAGAACGAGGGCTTCCGCATTGCCGCCCGGGGGGATCTGGCCCAGGGGAAGCTTTACATGAACATGAGCGGCAAGCTCTTCGAGGAGGCGTTTGCCGGCGAGCTCACCCCTGAGGAGAAGGCGGAGATGCCCTTCGAGATGAAGGATCTGTGGTTCTCCATGGACATGGCCGATCTGGCGGAGGAGTCCGGCATGGACTGGGTCGGGCTGATGAAGGCATTCAAGAGCGTTGCGGGAGAGGACTATGCCCGGGAGTATGCACGGCTGTTCCTGGCCGGACTGACCCTGAACGCCGCCTCCAACGAGGGGGAGGGGATCTCCTACGAGGTCTACAGGGACTCGGTGGAGAGCCTGGCCCTGGCCTTCTCCGATGAGGGCTTCAGCAAAGAGGGGGACATCTATACCGCCTTTGTGGACGGCGGGCTCCAGAAGATGGAGCTGAGCCTCACCATGGACAAGGAGACGGTGACAGGCTACGGCATGGTGCTGAACAACCAGGTGTCCCAGCAGGGCATGGTCATGGGGATGATCATCGACACGGCGGTGACCGGGGACGAGATGACCGCCGTGATCACCGTGGACGCCGCCGGGCTCATCAGCGCGGAGCTGACCATGGAGGGGAGCTACGCCCCCGGCGAGACCGCTCCCGCCACTCAGCCGCCCGAGGGGGCCACGGTGTTGGATCTGACCCAGATGGTGAACACCCCCGGGGTAGGGGAATTGAGCCTTTCCGCTGAGGAGTAAGGGCCTGTCCTCCTGTGCCCTTTCAAAATTTCCTATTGACAGATGGACCCACCGGTGGTAATATAACGAAAAATCACTCAGGAAGGAGGCGCGTTGAAAATGACTCACGGTTATGGCATGATGATGGGTATGATGGACATGGCGATGATGCCGATGCCCACGCTTTTGCGCGCCTCCACACAAAAATTCTGAGAATACCGGCCTTGGGCCGATTTCTGAGAATGGGAAGCGCGTAGGCGCTTCCCATTCTTGTTTTTTGAGCGGAAAGAGGGTATGACCATGATAAAGCTGGAACAGGTGAGCAAGACCTTCGGCAGCGAGAGCGCCGGCGTCCACGCGGTCCGGGACGTGTCGCTCCACATCGCGCCCGGGGAGATCTTCGGCATCATCGGCTACTCCGGGGCGGGCAAGTCCACTCTGGTGCGCTGTATCAACCTGCTGGAGGAGCCCACCGCCGGAAAGGTGACGGTGGACGGTCAGGTGCTGACAGACAGACCCGTGGCCGGGCCGGGGGAGCTTCAAAGGGCCTTTCGAATGCCCCCAGCCCAGCTGCGCCAGGCCCGGAAGAAGATCGGCATGATCTTTCAGCAGTTCAATCTGATGCCCTCCCGCACCGTGGCCGGGAATGTGGCCTTTCCCCTGAGGGGGAGCGGCCTTTCCGGGGAGGCCGTGACCGCCAAGGTCAAAGAGCTTCTGGAGCTGGTGGGTCTGCCGGACAAGGCGGAAGCCTATCCCGCCCAGCTCTCCGGCGGCCAGAAGCAGCGGGTGGCCATCGCCCGGGCCCTGGCCAGCGAGCCGAAGGTGCTCTTGTGCGACGAGGCCACCTCCGCCCTGGATCCCCAGACCACCCAGTCCATCCTCCGGCTCATCAAGGACATCAACCGAAAGACGGGGATCACGGTGGTCATCATCACCCATGAGATGGCGGTGGTGAAGGAGATCTGTCATCGGGTGGCCGTGATGGAGGCGGGCTGTGTGGTGGAGGAGGGCAGCGTCTACGACGTGTTCTCCAACCCCAGGCAGCCGGTGACCCGTTCCTTTATCGCCACCACCTCCAATCTGGGGAAGATCCGGGAGCTGATCGACGCCGGGGATCCCATGGTGGAGCTGGAGTCCGGCCAGATCATTGCCCGACTCAACTATGGCCGGGGCAACGTGGGAGAGGCTACCATCTCCCAGATTTCCCGGAAGTTTGACGTGGACGTGAGTATCCTCTACAGTAATGTGGAGATCCTGAGCAGTCAGCCCCTGGGCGGGCTGGTGGCCCGGCTCAGCGGCGACAGGGTCTCTGAGGCTGTGAATTATCTGAGCGAACGAAACGTGGTGGTGGAGGTGTTGAAGCGTGGCTGAGCTTTTGAATGTGATCATGCCCAACGTGGTGGAACGCTCCGGCCAGTTCTGGCAGGCCTTTGGGGAGACCCTTCAGATGGTGGGCATTGTGGGGGTGCTGGCGGTGCTCATCGGCATTCCCTTCGGCGTGCTCCTCTTTGCCACCAAGCCTGACGGGATCCTGAAGAGCCGCCCCATCCACTTTGTCCTCAATAAGATCTGCGACATTTTCCGCTCCATCCCCTTCATTTTGCTGGCCGTGATCCTGATGATGCTCAGCCGCCTCATCGTAGGCACCGCCATCGGAGTCAAGGGCGCCATCATCCCGCTGACCGTGGCCACGGTGCCCTTTCTGGGCCGGCAGATCGAAGGGGCTCTCTCGGAGGTGCCCTCCGGACTTCTGGAGGCGGCCCAGGCCATGGGCTGCTCTCCCTGGGAGATCATCTGGCGGGTCTATCTGAAAGAGGCCATCCCCGGCATCGCCCGGGGGGTCACCATCACCCTGATCTCTCTGATCAACTTCACCGCCATTGCCGGCGCCGTGGGCGCGGGAGGTCTGGGCAACTTCGCCATCTCCTACGGCCACAGCCGGGGGCTTGCGGATATCATGTGGACGGTACTGCTGATCATCATCGTTATGGTGAGCGTCGTCCAGGCTGTCGGCAACCTGGTGGTACGGAAGACCACCCATTAAGCAGGGGCGCGCCCATGTGTGCGCCCGCCCGGACGCTGTGATGTCCGGCCAAAGGTAC
The DNA here is from genome assembly GCA_947651395.1 of uncultured Pseudoflavonifractor sp. Taxonomy (GTDB): domain Bacteria; phylum Bacillota; class Clostridia; order Oscillospirales; family Oscillospiraceae; genus Vermiculatibacterium. The sequence continues at coordinate 14,621 of CANSYW010000021.1, forward strand.
AAACCATCTGTCAAAGGATTTTATATGAGGAGGAAACCAACCATGAAAAAGAAGAATATCATCGCCCTGACTCTGTCCGCCGCCCTGACCCTCAGCCTGCTCACCGCCTGCGGCGGGGGGGCCGCGACCACTCCCGCTCCTGCGGAGAGCAAGGCCGCCGAGGAGACCGCCCCCGTGGAGACCCCCGCCGCCGAGACCACCGTGGTCACCGTGGGCGTGGTGGGCGCCAACAACGACCAGTGGGACACCGTCAACGAGCTGCTGAAGGCGGAGAACATCCAGGTGAAGATCGTGGAGTTTTCCGAGTACAAGCTGCCCAACGATGCCCTGAACGCCGGGGAGATCGACCTCAACGCCTTCCAGCACAAGGCCTATCTCAACAACGAGGTGGAGAAGTACGGCTATAAGGTCTCCGTGCTGGGCGACACCATCATTGCCCCTCTGAGCCTGTATTCGGAGAAGGTGGGAAGCGTCAGCGAGCTCAAGGAGGGGGACAAGATCGCCGTGCCCCAGGATCCCACCAACGAGGGCCGCTGCTTTAAGATCCTGGAGGCCCAGGGCGTGCTGAAGGTGGATCCCGCCGCCGGGTATATGCCCGAGCTCAAGGACATCACCGACAACCCCCTGAAGCTGGAGTTCGTTGAGGTGGAGGCCGCCAACACCGCCAGCCTGCTGCCCGACGTGGCCGGCTCCTTCATCAACGGCGCCCACGCCTCCGACCACGGCCTCACCCCCGAGGACGCCATCTGCACCGAGACTGTGGAGCCGGGCAGCGACAACCCCTACATCAACATCATTGCCTGCCGCACCGACGACCTTCAGAACGAGACCTATCTGAAGGTGCTGGCCGCCTACCAGTCCGCCGAGACCGCCCAGGCCATCAAGGACATCTACAAGGGGCTGTACATCCCCGCCTTTGAGTATTAAAAAAGAAGATAAAGAGGTGGGCCCCCGGCCCACCTCTTTTCCCACCGGTTAAAAAGGAGGTTCCACCATGGATTTTCGCAAAGAGGCGCAGGCCCTTGCGCCCTACCTCTCCGCTCTGCGCCGGGAGTTCCATATGCACCCCGAGGTGAGCCGCCGGGAGTTTTGGACGGCGGAGCGCATTGAGAAGGAACTGGACGCCATCGGCATCACCGACCACAGACGGGTGGACGGAAGCGGGGTCTATGCCGTCTTTCACGGGGAAAAGCCCGGGGATCGGGTCGTCACCCTCCGGGCGGACATCGACGCCCTGCCCATTCAGGAGGTCAACGATACGCTGTCCTACTGCTCCGGGGAGCCGGGGTGTATGCACGCCTGCGGTCACGACGGCCACGCCGCCGGGCTGTTGGGCGGAGCCAGACTGCTCTATGCCCATAGGGGCAAGTTTGGCGGCGAGGTGCGGCTGTTTTTCCAGCACGCCGAGGAGATCGGCTACGGGGCCAAGCAGTTTGTCAAGGCTGGCCTGCTGGAGGGCTCCGGACGGGTCTTCGGCGTCCACATGGCCCCCGACATCCCCTGCGGAAGGGTGGGGGTGAAGCTGGGGCCCAACAACGCCAGTGTGGATCACTTCACCGTGAAGATCGGGGGCAAGGCCGCCCACGTCTCCACCCCTCACCTGGGGGTGGACGCCCTCTATATCGCCAGTCAGATCGTGGTCGCCCTCCAGGCCCTGGTGACCCGGCGCACCGCGCCGGCGGATCCCCTCATCATCGGGGTGGGGAAGCTCTGCGCCGGCACCGCCTATAATATCGTGGCTGAGTCCGCCCTGCTGGAGGGTACCACCCGGGCCTTCTCCCCCCAGACCCGGGCCCAGGCCAACGCCGAGCTGGACGCGCTGTGCAAGGCCACCGCCCGGCTTTACGGCGGCACGGCGGAGGTGGAGTGGGAGGACTTTGCCGCTCCGGTGGTCAACCCCCCGGAGATCTGCCGGGAGGTCTCCGGTGTGGTCGCCGGCCTCTTCGGCCCCGACGCCCTGGTCACCGACCGGCCCCTGAGCTGCGGGGGAGACGACTTCGCCGACTATCAGGCCGTAGTGCCGGGGGTCTACGCCTTTGTGGGCAGCTCCAGCCCGGATAAGCCCGACACCTGCCGGGCCCTCCACAACGATCGCTTTGACCTGGACGAGGAGGCCCTGACGGTGGCCGCCGCCCTCCACGCCCGGTATGCCGTGGACTATCTCACCGGTGTGATTGGTTGACATAATTTCATGAGAGACAAAAAAGGCTCCGGAACTCCAGGGTTCCGGAGCTTCACGGTATATTTTTAAATCTGAACAATGTTCACTCGAGGAGGATAAACAATGCAGGCAATTGTGGAAACGATATTTGACACAGTCTATCTGATCACTGTGATTACCATCGGAGTTTTGATGATCCGGGGCGGCAGGGGGGAGCGTCAGTTCCGCCTGTTCGGCTGGATGGCGGTGGCGCTGTGGGCGGCGTCCGCGCCCGGGGGTCGGTTGAATCATTCCTGCTCCAGGATCATGTCGATCCCCCGTTGAAGGGTGGCGCTGTCGATGGCGCCGATGGCCCGGGCGATGACATAGCCTTCGGCGTCAATAAAGTATGTGGTGGGGAGGGAGTAGGCGCCGTATGTGGTGACGGCGTCAGCCTGGGTGTCGAAAAACACGGGGAAGGTATATTCGTTCTCCTCAATAAAGTCGCAGGCGCTTTCCTGGGTCTCCCGACCGCCGGTGGCGTTGATCATCAGAAAGTGGATCTCCTCCCCGAGCTCCAGATACTTCTCGTGGAAGTCCGGCATCTCCGACTGACAGGGGCCGCACCAGCTTGCCCAGAAGTTCAGAATGATGGGCTTTCCGGTGTAGTCCGAGAGACAGACCTCATTTTCCTCTGCGTCATAGACGGTGAAATCCGGGGCGGATATTTTTTCGGGTTCGCTCTCCTCCGGCGCGGCGTCCTCCGGATCCGCGCTTTGGGCCGGAGCCTGGGGGGGCTGTGTGACCAGCTGGTCCGGGGCCGCCGAGGTGCTCAGCCGGGTATAGAGCAGATAGGCCCCGCCCAAAAGGAGGACAAAGAGGAGGAGAAGAAGGGGGAGCGTTTTCCTGTTTTTCATAGCGCCTCCTTAACTGAGCAGGCTGAGAAGCCGCCCGAAGGTTCCTGTGGCCATCAGTATGCCCATCACAACAAGAAGAATGCCGCTGAGGGCGTTGATGACCCTGTAGTTTTTCTTGATCCATTGGAAGGCGGTTTTCAGGTAGTCGATCAGGATCGCGCTGAGGAGGAAGGGGATGCCCAGGCCCAGAGAGTAGGCCAGCAGCATCAGCATGCCCTCGGCCACGTGGCCCTGCTGGGAGGCCAGCATCAGCGCGGAGCCCAGGAAAGCGCCCACACAGGGGGTCCAGCCCACGGAGAAGATCATGCCCAGCAGCATTGTGGAGAAAAACCCCGATGCGCCGCCTTTTACCGAGTGGCGGCTGCCCTGAAACAGATTCAGCTTGAGCAGGCCAAGAAAGTTCAGTCCGAAGAGGATCACCACCAGGCCGGAGAAAAGGTTGACGGCGGTCTGATATTCCCGCAGAAAGCTTCCCAGAGTGCCGGCCAGAGCGCCCAGGCCCATGAAGACCACCGTAAAACCGGTGACAAAGCCCAGAGCCCCCTGCACGGTCCTGCCCACGTCCCGCTCGCCGCCCCCCGCGAAATAGGAGATATAGATGGGGAGCATGGGGAGCAGGCAGGGGGAGATGAAGGTGATGATGCCCTCGAGAAAGGTGATCACGTACTGCATGGATCCTGTTCCTCCTCTTCACAAACAGGTGATAAGAAAAACCTCGGAACCACTGGGATTCCGAGGTTTTTTGTGAGCGATTATCTCTTGGAGAACTGAGGAGCCCGACGGGCGGCCTTGAGGCCGTACTTCTTACGCTCCTTCATACGAGGATCGCGGGTGAGGAAACCGGCGGCTTTCAGGGCGGGCCGGTACTCGGGGTTGACCTCCAGCAGGGCCCGGGCGATGCCGTGGCGGATGGCGCCGGCCTGGCCGGTGACGCCGCCGCCGGTGACGGTGGCGGAGATATCCACCTTGCCCAGCAGGTCAGTAGTGACCAGGGGCTGACGGACGATGAGCTTCAGGGTGTCCAGACCGAAGTAGTCGTCGATGTCACGGCCGTTGATGGTGATGGCGCCGGTGCCGTTGGGGAACAGGTGCACCCGGGCCACGGAGGACTTCCGGCGGCCGGTGCCGTACAGATAAGGCTTCTTGCTCTTATACATGGTCAGTTACCTCCTTAGTCCATCGTCCAGGGCTCGGGCTTCTGGGCGGCGTACTTGTGCTCGGCGCCGCGGCAGATGTGCAGCCGGCTCAGGGAGTCCTTGGTGATGGTGTTGCGGGGCATCATGCCCCGCACGGCCAGCTTCATGGCCAGCTCGGGCTTGGTCAGCATCAGGGTCTTGTAGTCGACCTCTTTCAGGCCGCCCACCCAGCCGGAGTGATGGCGGTAATACTTCTGCTCCAGCTTCTTGCCGGTGAGCACAGCCTTCTCGGCATTCAGAATGATGACGAAGTCGCCGCAGTCGGCGTGGGGAGTGTACTCGGGCTTACGCTTGCCCCGCAGCAGGTCGGCAGCGATGACAGCGGTCTTGCCCAGGGGCTTGTTCGCCGCATCAAGGATGTACCACTTGCGGACGATGTTGCCCTTGTTTGCCATAAATGTGGACATGGTCTAACCTCCAATTTAATGCTCAAAAGAGCGTTTTCACAAGGAAAGCGCTCCGAAACTGGACGTTCGGAGCGTTTTGTATTATAATACGGCTGGCAGCGCCTGTCAACGGATTTTCCGGATTTTTTTATTTGAAAAGCCGAAATCTCGTGATTGCTCTTGTTTTCTCTTTAAAACGCGGAAAATCTCCGTTTCGATTTTCAAATTTTCGGAGGGATACCATGGAAAAGATCCTCTCTTTGGTCCGGCGGTGCGTGGAGGACTACGATATGATCCAGCCCGGGGACCGGGTGGCGGTGGGGGTGTCCGGGGGAAAGGACTCCCTGGTGACCCTGGCCGCCCTCCACAAGCTTTCTCTGTTTTATCCCAAGCCCTTCACCGTGGAGGCGGTGACCCTGGATATGGGGGCGGTGGACGGGGGCGCGGGGATGGACTTCGGCCCCGTGGCCGACTACTGCGCCGGGCTGGGTGTGCCCTTCACCCTCATTCCCAGCGAGATTGCCCATATCATTTTTGATCTGCGCCGGGAAAAGAACCCCTGCTCCATGTGCGCCAAGATGCGCCGTGGAGCGCTTCACAACGCCCTGGCGGAGCGGGGGATCCGGAAGATCGCCCTGGGCCACCATTTTGACGACGCGGTGGAGACCTTTTTCCTCTCCCTGTTTTATGAGGGACGTATCTCCTGCTTCCAGCCGGTCACCGAGCTGACCAGGACGGGGATCACCCAGATCAGGCCCCTTCTGTACTGCGGGGAGGGGATGGTGCGGGGGACGGCCGGGCGGCTGGGCCTTCCGGTGGTCTTCAACCCCTGCCCCGCCGACGGCTATACCAAGCGCCAGGAGGTAAAGGAGCTCATCCGGGATCTGGAGCGCCGCTATCCGGGGCTGAAGGAGCGGGTCTTCGGCTCCATGCAGCGCCTGCCTCTGCCGGAGTGGGGCCCCGTGGAGCACCGGAGGCGGCCCTATGCGGAGCAGCGGGAGAAAGGGGAATAGGACAGAGCAAAGGACGGAGCCTCCGGGGCTCCGTCCTTTTTACGTGCATATATGCAAATATTTATGAATAATATGAGGTAAAAAAATCTAAACAGAGACAGGGGTATGTGGGGTTGAGTTGTGATTTTTGTAGGAAAATCAAGAGAGGAAAAGAAAAACCCACGGAGGAATTGACAGGCGGGGCGGGATGTATTATACTGCATATATATTTTGGAGAGGGTACAATTCTTGAAAATATACGCAATTCCACGATTTTGGAGGTAAGGAAGATGAAATTTTATCGCGCGGCAGCTTTGGGTCTGGGCCTGAGCCTGGCTCTGACCTCTTGCGGTGGAACCAAGACGCCCAATGGCGGCCAGGGCTCCGGAGATCAGAGCGGCTCTGTGCTCACCATCGCCATTCAGGACGAGGTGGAGGGCTGCGACATCCAGCAGATCGGCTGGGAGAACGTGGTGCAGTCCCTGCTCTATGAGCCCCTGGTGGTCTTCAATCCCGACCTGTCTGAGATCCAGCCCGCCTTTGCCGAGAGCTATACCGTGGCGGAGGACGGCTCCTACATTGAGTTCGTTTTGCCCGCCGACGCCAAGTTCTCCAATGGCGACGTGTGTGACGCCGCCGCGGTGAAGGCCTCGGAGGATCGGTTCCTGGCGCTGAGCGAGTACGCCGGCGACCTGGACGCCGTGTCCGATATTGAGATCATCGACGAGCGGACCATCCGCTACAACCTGTCCGGCCCCGCCCCCTACATGTGGGCCTCCCTCACCAGTACATACGGCGGTATCAATAATGTGGCCGTGGCCGAGACCATGGACGACGCCGCTTTCAACCGCAAGCCCGTGACCAACGGCCCCTACTATGTGGAGGAGTGGGTCCAGGGCTCTCAGATCACCCTGAAGCGCAACGAATATTATAAGACCAACAACCCCAATGTGACCAACAAGGGCGCCCTGACCTTTGACACCATCGTGGTGCGCTTTATCCCCGACGAGTTCACCCGGGTCAGCGAGCTCAAAAGCGGCAACGTGGACATCATCTACGATGTGCCCGCCGCCAGCATCAGCGAGCTGAAAAGCAACCCCGATCTGACCACCTACGACTATAAACAGTCCGGCGTGTCCTATCTGAATGTGCAGACCGGCAAGGGAGTCACCGCCGATGTGAAGGTGCGTCAGGCCCTGTCCCATGCCATCGACCGGGAGCAGATCAAGGACGCGCTGGAGGGTGTGGTCACCCCCACCTACGGCTTCATCTCCGAGGCGCAGGCCGGCTACAGCGCCGCCAAGGAGCAGGAGCTTGCCCAGAAGCTGGCCTACGACCCCGATCTGGCCAAGTCCATCCTGGCGGAGGCCGGCTGGACTGACAGCAACGGCGACGGCATTCTGGACAAGAACGGAGAGAACCTGTCCTTTGAACTGCTGATCCCCTCTGACCGGGCCGCCATGAAGGCGGCCGGCCCAGTGATCCAGAACCAGTTCGCCGCCATCGGCGTAGACGCTCAGATCCGGGAGTATGAGGGCTCCTACATCAAGCAGCTGATGAAAGAGGACGACTATGTGATGGGCGGCCGGAACTATGTGTGGAACGACGCCGACATTCTCTACTATGTCTTCACCGCCGCCTCCGGCTATCCCTGGGATGATCCAGCTGTCACCGCCGCCTTTGAGGCCGCCCGTGTGGAGAACGACGTCACCGCCCGTGTGGCCGCCTATGAGAAGGCCCAGGATCTGCTGGTAGATCAGTACAAGGCCATCTCCGTCTTCGCCGACAACTACTGCGTCGCCTCCAAAAACAACATCAAGGGCCTGGTGGTCACCAACGACGGCCGCTCCTGGTTCAATGATGTGACCGCTGAGTAAGGCCATGGAGACACTGGAACAAGCGATCGACCGGGTGGTGGGCCGCACCGTCACCCACCATACCCCCGGCTGTGCCATCCTGCTGGCCAGGAACGGTCAGGTGCTTTTCCGCAAGGGCTACGGCATGGCCGATCTGGAAAAGGGGATCCCTGTCCGACCGGAGGACAACTTCATCATCGCCTCCAACACCAAGCAGTTTACCTGCCTTGCCATCCTTATGCTCCGCGACCGGGGCCTGCTGGATCTGGACGAGCCCATTGAGCGGTTCTTTCCTGACTTCCCCGACTACCGCGGGAAGGTCACCCTCCGGATGCTCATGTGCCACACCTCCGGCATCCGGGAGTACTTTGAGGAGGGTTACCGCTTCAATGAGGAGGCCCTGAAGACGGCGGACACCGCCAAGCTGCTGGAGATCGCCAAGGGCTTTGGTCCGGAGCTGAACTTTGAGCCCGACACCAAGTGGGACTACTGCAACACCGCCTATGTGATGCTGGGGGACATTGTTCGCCAGCTCACGGGCAAGAGCTTCGGCAAATTCCTGGAAAGCGAGATCTTCGCCCCCCTGGGTATGACCCATACGGTGGCCCCCGACTACATGGATGAGCCCGATCCCCGCCAGGTGGTGGGTTACTCCGACGAGAAGGAGAAGGGGGTCTTTGTCCCCCAGCCCTACGATATGCTGCTGGTGGGCTACGCCGACGGCAACATCTCCTCCAATGTGGACGACCTGCTCAAATGGCATCAGTTCCTCTATGAGAGCGACAGCGAGATCCTGGTGAAACGGGACACCCTGCAAGAGATGTTTGTCTCCCACAGGCTCATAGACGGTACCCCCACCAACTACGGCCTGGGCTTCTTCCTGGGTCAGATCGAAGGGAAGTCCAGCTGCTATCCCGGCCACGCCGAGATCTGGCACACCGGGGGCACCACCGGCTTCATCTCCCGGCTGAGCCGGTTTACCCACGACGGCGTCACCGCCGCCATTCTCACCAACTGGAACGGCGTTCCCCGGGACGACGAGCTGTTCTTCCCGGTGCTGGATGAACTGTTCCGCCGGCTGTGAGAGGCGGGAAGACCCTGCGACCCAAAACAGTTCAACGGGGAGCAACGGCATATTTTTGCCGTTGCTCCCTTTGGGCACTTTCCGTGTGCCCCTTTCATAAGGAGGGATCTGCTTGAGCGATATGGGCAAATACATTATACGGCGCCTGCTCACCGGCGTGCTGGTGGTGCTGTGCGTGACCGTCATTATCTTCGGCATCATGCAGGCCATGCCGGGCAACCCCATCGACCTGATGGTGGACACCCGGGTCTCGGCGGAAAAGGTGGCCGAGCTGAAGGCCCGCTGGGGTCTGGATAAGCCGGTGATCGTCCAGTACTTCTACTGGCTGGGCAACATTCTCCGGGGGGATTTCGGCACCTCCATCACCACCAAGCAGGAGGTGCTCTTCCTCATCAAGCAGCGCCTGCCCTACACCCTGATGCTCACCGGTACGGCGGTGGTCATTGAGTACCTGGTGGCGGTGCCCCTGGGGCTTGCCGCCGCGGTGCGCAAGGGCCGGCTCATGGACAAGTCCATGACGGTGATCATGGTGGTGCTCTGGTCCATGCCCACCTTCTGGCTGGGCGTGCTGTTTATGATGGAGTTCGCCATCAACCACCGCTTCTTCCCCATCTCGGGCTACAGCGGTCTGCGCTCCCTGGTGCTCCCGGCCATGACTCTGGCCCTTCCCTCCCTGGCCCAGATCTTCCGTCTGACCCGCAGCGAGGTGCTGGATGTGATGGAGGAGCGGTATGTGGAGACCGCCTGCGCCAAGGGCGTGTCCAACCGGGGGGTGCTGGTGCGTCATGTGCTGCGCAACGCCCTGATCCCGGTGACGGTGACCTTCTTCCTCAATCTGCCCTGGCTCATCGGCGGATCTGTGGTGGTGGAAAACGTCTTTGCCTGGCCGGGGATGGGCCAGCTGCTGTGGAAGGGGATCGCCAAACAGGACTTTCCCATCGTCCAGGGCATCACCTTTGTCATCGCCATCCTCACGGTGATCTGCAATCTCATCGGAGACATCATCTCCGGCGTCCTGGATCCCCGGATCCGGATGGAATAAGGGGGTGGGCGCATGAAAAAGAAGAGCAAGCTCTCCCAAGTGCTGCGTAAGCCCCTGTTTCTCATCGGCTTCATTATGCTGGCGGTGGTGATCCTGGCGGCGCTGTTCGCCCCCCGGATCGCGCTGCGGGACTATGCGCAGATGGATCTCTCCCTGAAGTTTGTCGCCCCCTGTGCCCAGTTCCCCCTGGGGACCGACCAGTATGGCCGGTGTATTTTCAGCCGTATCGTCTATGGCTCCCGCATCGCCTTGAAGGTGGGGCTCATGGCGGTGGTCATTGAGACGGGGATCGGCGTGACCCTGGGCATCATCGCCGGCTATTACGGCAAAAAGCTGGATCAGGCCATCATGTTCCTCACCGACATGATCTGGTCCATTCCGCCCATCATTCTGGCCATGGCCATCGTGCTGCTGCTCACGCCCAGCGCGGAGAATGTGGCCATCTCCATCGCCCTGGTCACCTGGGCCCAGTTCACCAAGATCGTCCGTGTGAAGGTCCAGGCCATCAAGAACCTGTCCTATATCCAGGCCGCCCGGGTGTATGGAGAGAGCGACCTGCAGATCATTGTGCGCTATATCCTGCCCAATCTGACCTCTACCATCGTCATACTGGCCTCGCTGGCCCTGCCCTCGGCCATTTTGTCCACCACCTCCATGGGCTTCCTCAGCCTGGGCGCTCAGGAGCCCCTTCCGGACTGGGGAATGATCCTCTCGGGCGGGATCCAGTTCATCGAGCGGGCCCCCTGGATCTCCTTCTGGCCCGGGGTGGCGATCGTGTGGACGGTGCTGGGCTTTAACCTGGCGGCAGAAGGATTGAAGGAACTTTTGGATCCCCGGATGAAGGTGTGAGCCATGGAAGAGAAAATTTTAGAAGTAAAAGATCTGTCGGTCAGCTTTGACGGCGGGGTCCAGGCGGTCTCCGGCGTCAGCTTCGATCTGCGCCGGGGGGAGTGCTTCGCGCTGGTGGGGGAGTCGGGCTGCGGCAAGTCCACCACCGCCCGGGCCATCCTGCGCCTGATCCGTGCCCCCGGCCGGATCACCGGCGGCCGGATCCTCTTTGAGGATGAGGAGCTGCTGGGGCTGAGCGAGGGGGAGATGGGGAAGGTTCGGGGCAGGAACATCGGCATGATCTTCCAAAACCCCCTGGACTCCCTCAACCCGGTCTACACCGTGGGCAGTCAGGTCTCCGAGGGCCTCATGGTGGACAAGATGGAGAAGGCCCAGGCGTGGAAGCTGGCCGCCGACACCTTCCGGGACGTGAAGATCCCCGATGCGGAGGAGCGGGTACGCTCCTTCCCCCATGAGATCTCCGGCGGCATGCGTCAGCGGGTGATGATCGGCATGATGCTCTGCCGCCACCCCAAGCTCCTCATTGCCGACGAGCCCACCACCGCCCTGGATGTGACCATCCAGGCGGGCATTATTGAGCTGATGAACGACCTGCGCCATAAATACGACACCGCCGTTTTGATGATCACCCACGACTTCGGCATCGTGGCCGACATGGCCGACCGGGTGGGGGTGATGTACGCCGGCCAGATCGTGGAGCTGGGCGACGTGTTCACCATTTTCGACCATCCGCTCCACCCCTACACCAAGCTGTTGATGAAGGCGCTGCCCGTCATCACCAAGAAGGAGGGGCGGCTGGAGACCATCCCCGGCACGGTACCCGACCTGTCCAAGCCCATCCAGGGCTGCCGGTTTGCCGACCGCTGCCCCGACGCCTGCGACCGCTGTCACCAGGTTTCCCCTGCCATGACGCAGGTCACACCGGGCCACCTGTGCGCCTGCCATCTGGTGAAGGGAGGTGAGGCACATGTCTGAGGCATTGCTTCAGGTGGAGCACCTGAAAAAATACTTTCCCCTGGGCCGGGGGCTGAAAAAGAACGCCTCCTTTGTCCGGGCGGTGGACGATGTGAGCCTCACCATCGCCCCGGGAGAGACCCTGGGGCTGGTGGGGGAGTCGGGCTCAGGAAAGACCACGCTGGCCCAGATGATCCTGGGGCTTCTGCCCCCCACGGAGGGAACCATCACGCTGGACGGGATGGACATCCACGACAGGAGCTGCCGGAAGGAATTCCACCGCTCCATCGGGGCAGTGTTCCAGGATCCCGCCTCCTCGCTGAACCCCCGGACCACGGTGTATCGCTCCCTGGAGCGGCCCCTGGCCCTCAATGGGTACAGCGCCGCCGACGCCCGGGAGCTGATCCGTGAGACCGCTGAGAAGGTGAACCTGGGGTGGGAACTGCTGGAGCGCTTCCCCCACGAGCTCTCCGGCGGTCAGCAGCAGCGGGTGTCCATTGCCCGGGCCATCATGCTCAAGCCCAAGCTGTTGGTGCTGGACGAGCCCACCTCCGCCCTGGACGTCTCCGTCCAGGCCCAGACCCTCAACGAGCTGCTGGATCTGCAACAGAGGTTTGGTCTGGCCTATCTCTTTATCACCCACAATTTGTCGGTGGTGCGGTACATGAGCGACCGCATCTGTGTCATGTACGGCGGCAGGATCATGGAGCTGGGGGAGACAGAGGAGGTCTATCACCGGCATGTCCACCCCTACACCCTGAGCCTGCTGTCCTCGGTGCCGCCCCTCCACCCCAGGCAGCGTGACCGAAAGAAGTATCTGCTCACCGGCGACATGCCCAGCCTTATCGGGGAGCTGAAGGGCTGCCGCTTCGCCTCCCGCTGTCCCTTTGCCCGGGAGGCCTGCCGGGAGGCGGAGCCCCCCATGCGGGATCTGGGGAAGGGACACCTGGCCGCCTGCGCCTTCGCGGGAGAATTGGAGTTTGAAAAGGGATAACGCAGGGCGGCTCCGGGGCACGGCTCCGGAGCCGCTTGAGAAAGGAAGGTCAGAATGATGTATGATACCCTCATTGTGGGAGGTCAATATCCCAATTTTGAGACCGGAAAGCTGGAGCGCGCGGAGATCGCTCTGAAGGACGGGAAGATCGCCGACCTGCTGCCCGCCGGGGAGCGGCCCCAGGCCGGGCAGGTCATAGAGGCCGCCGGGAAGGTGGTCTCTCCCGGCTTCATCGACCTGCATATGCACGAGGAGGAGTTCAAAAACGGCTCCCACAGCTACGACATCGCCCAGTACATGGCCAGGCAGGGGGTTACCACCTGTGTGGCGGGCAACTGCGGCCAGCAGAACCATCCCATCGCCCGGTTCAGAGCCATCCTGGAGGAGAACGGTGGCGCGCCGGTGAACTACATCCTCCTGGCGGGCTACAACTCCATCCGGGAGGGGGAGGGGCTGGGCTGGTATGACGCCATCACCCCGGAGCGGCAGGCGGTCATCCTGGAAAAGCTGAATAAGGAGCTGCGGGACGGGGCCTGGGGGGTATCCTTCGGCCTGGAGTACAGCCCCGGCATCTCTGCCCTGGAGATGACCCGGGCGGTGGAGGCGGTGAAGGGATACGACCCCTTCGTGTCCATCCATTTCCGGGCCGACTGCGAGGGGTGCATGGACTCGCTGAAGGAGATGGCCCGGCTCTCCCGGGACACCGGGTGCCGGGTGCAGGTGTCCCACCTGAGCAGTTTGGCGGGCACCGCCCGCAATATGCCCGCCTCCCTGGAGTATCTGGCCGGGGAGATGAAGGAAAACCCCCTGCTGGGCTACGACACCTATCCCTACTGCGCCTTCTGTACCGGGATCGGCACCGCCGTTTTCGATATGGACTGGCGGGAGAAGTGGGGGGTGGACTATGACATCATCCTCCTGCTCCACGAGCCCTACGCCGGGCAGCGGTGTACCAAAGAGCTCTATGAGAAGGTGCGCCGGGAGACGCCGGAGGCCCACGTGGTGGCCTTTGCCATGGATGAGGAGAGCATCCGTGCCGCCATTGCCCACCCCATGGGACTGCTGGGCAGCGATGGAGGCATTGCCGACGGCATGAGCCATCCCCGCTCCGCCGGCACCTTCCCCCGGATCTTGGGCAAGTATGTCAGGGAGGAGAAGGCTCTCACCCTCATGGAGGCTCTGGACAAGATGACCCGCCGGGCCGCTGAGCGGGTGGGTCTGTCCGCCAAGGGCCAGGTGAAGCCGGGGCTGGACGCCGATCTGGTCATCTTTGACCCCGACACCATTGCCGACGGGGCGGAATTTACCGATATCACGCTGCCCAACCGGGGTATCGACGCCGTGCTCGTCGCCGGACAGACGGTGGTGGAGCACAATGCCCTCACCGGCGCCCTGCCCGGCCGGTTCCTGAGCCGGAAGGGCTGAGAGGAGCGTTCCCATGGAACAAAAGAGATATCCCCGGCTGGTGTGCGATCTGTCCCGGCTGGAACAGAATGTAAAAGAGGTCACCCGCCGCTGCCACGATGAAGGGATCCGGGTGGCCGGCGTGGTGAAGGGAGTCAACGGCCTGGAGCCCATGGCGGAGCGGTTCGTCCGGGGGGGCTGCGATCAGCTGGCCTCCTCCCGGCTCAGCCAGCTGGAGAAATTGGGGGAGCTGGGTCTGCCCACCATGCTCATCCGGGTGCCCATGCCCTCCGAGGCGGAGGATGTGGTCCGCATTGCCCGGTACAGCCTCCAGAGCGATCCGGAGGTGCTGGATGCCATCGAGGCGGCCTGCCTTCGCCAGGGAAAAACCCACAAGGTGGTGCTCATGGCCGACCTGGGAGACCTGCGGGAGGGCTGGTGGAACAAGGAAGAGCTGGTGGAGGCGGCGATCCGTGTGGAGCGGGAGCTGCCCCATGTGGAGCTGGCCGGCATCGGCACCAACCTGGGCTGCTACGGGGCCATCAAGCCCACGGTGGAGAAGATGGAGGAGCTTGCCGCGCTGGCGGAGAAGGTGGAGGCGGCTGTGGGCCATCCACTGGAGATCGTCTCCGGCGGAGCCACCACCTCCTTCCTTCTGGTCCATCAGCACAGGATGCCCAGGAAGATCAACCACCTGCGGGTGGGGGAGAGCGTTTTGGTGTGCTACGACCTGAAGTATGAGTGGGGCGTCACCGATATGGACTATCTCTCCTCCCATGTGTTCACCCTCCAGGCCCAGGTGCTGGAGTGCCGGGTGAAGCCCAGCCATCCCGTGGGGGAGATCTTTGTGGACGCCTTCGGGAACCGGCCCACCTATGAGGATCGGGGGGATCGCCGCCGGGCCCTCATCGGAGTGGGGAAGCTGGACATGGGCTCCTCCGCCCGGCTCCTTCCCCGGGAGGAGGGGATCACCTATCTGGGGGGTGCCAGCGACCTGACCATACTGGATGTGGAGGATTGTCCCCGGCCTGTCAGGGTGGGGGATATTCTGGAGTTTGACATCTCCTACAGCGAGGTGGTCTTTCTCACCGCCGCCGCCGATGTGACGGTGGAGTATATCGGGTAAAGAAGGCATACAAAAAACATCCCCTGAGCTGATCCGGTCAGCTCAGGGGGTGTTTTTTTGTTAAGTATGTGGTTTACTGGACGGTGATGACCGCGGCTTCCTTCATGCACTGCTCGGACAGCTCCTGGCCGATGCCGGGCAGCTCGGGCACGTCATAGCTGCCGTTCACAGGCTGATGGTCGTACTTGCACAGCGCCCGGATCTCCGGCTTCAGGCCACCCTCGTGAACCTCGTGGATGACGAAGTTGGGGATGGCGGCCTCCAGCTGAAGGGCGGCGGCGGTAGAGATCGGGCCGCCGCAGGCATGGATCTGGACGCCGGCGTCGTAGATGTTGGCCAGGTCGCAGATCTTCTTGCCCTCGGTCAGGCCGCCGGTAACGCACAGGTCGGGCTGGACCACCTGGACGGCGCCGGCCTCCAGGAAGGGCAGGAAGGCCCAACGGGTAGCCATGCGCTCGCCGGTGGCAATGGGCATATTCAGCTTATCCCGAACCTGCCGCATGCACTGGACGTTGGTGGGATCGGTGGCCTCCTCCAGATAGAAAATGCCCAGCTCCTCCAACCGCTGACCCAACTGAATGGAGGTGTTCATGTCGGAGAAGGCGTGAAGCTCGATGATAATATCCAGGTTGGGATCCACATCCCGCATGGCCTTTACCCGGTCATAGGCGACCCGCAGCACCTCGGGGGAGAGGGAGCCCCGGGTGCGCCAGGTGGGATCGGGGCGGGGCTCACGGGCATAGACGCCGTTGGGCTTGACACACATGGGATCCACCTTGATGCAGCTATAGCCTTCAGCCAGGGCGTTTTCCGTGGCCTTGGCGTAATCCTTGGGGTCGGAGATGTTGCGGTGCTCCTTGCCCCAGTCAAACTGGAGCTGGCTGGCGTAGGCCCGGATCTTGGAGTTGGTCTTGCCGCCCAGCAGCTTGTAGCAGGGGACGCCCAGGGCCTTGCCCTTGATGTCCCAGGTGGCGATATCCAGAGCGCTGACCGCCCCCTGGAATACTACGCCGCCGCAGTCGCGGCCCTGGCCCCAGAAGGTGTTGCGCTTGTACATCTCCCACAGGGCCTCGTTGTCCATGGGATCCCAGCCGATCATCAGCTTGGCCAGATCCCGGACTTGGCCGATGCCGCCATACTTACTCTTGCCGTATGCGAAGCCCACCTCGCCGAAGCCGGAGATGCCCTCGTCGGTGTTCACACGGACAAAAATGGGGTCAAGAAGGGGGTTGCCCGTAGAACATTCAAAAATATCGACACTGGTTACTTTCATTGGGAAAACGACTCCTTTGCTAACGTTACTTAAACAGATGCAGGACACCCATAGAGATGCCGGGGATATAGGCGACCATAATCATGGCAATGAACAGCATGATGATGAAGGGGACTGCTTTCTTCACAATGTCCAGCATACCAAGGCCCGTCATGGAGGTAGCCACGAAGAGGTTGGCCGCCACAGGCGGGGTGACAAAGGCGATGGCCAGGGACAGATCCATGACCAGGCCGAATTGGATGGGATCCATGCCCAGAGATTGGACGATGGGCAAAAGGATGGGGGCAAAGATGACGATGGCCGGCGTGGTCTGGACGAACATACCCACGATGAACAGCAGGATGAAAATGGGGATCATGACCACGATCAGGCTGTTGGACATGCCCAGGAAGAACTCCTGGATGGCGGCGGTCACGCCCATCATGGAGAACACGGCGCCCAGGCTGGCGGCGGGGGCGAAGACGAACATCATGCCGCCGATAAAGGGCACGTTGTCCTTGTACATCTTCCAAAGCTCGGTAAAGGACAGCTCCCGGTACACGAACTTACCGATGACGATGCCGTAGACCGTGGCCACCACGCCGGCCTCGGTGGCGGTAAAGACGCCGGAGTAGATGCCGCCCAGGATGATGACGGGCATCAGCATGGCCCACTTGGCGTTCCACAGCTCCTTGAGGGCGTTGCCGATGGAGAACTTTACGTCGGTGCCGGTGTAGCCGTGCTTTTTGGAGTAGAAGTAGTTGACGATCATCAGCAGAGCGCCTACCAGGATGGCGGGGCCCCAGCCGGCCATGAACAGGTCGCTGATGGAGACGTCATTGGTGATGCCGTAAACCACCAGGGGATAGCTGGGAGGCACAATGACGCCCAGGCCGCCGGCCACCGCGCACAGGGCGGTGGCATAGTACTTATCGTAGCCGGCCCGGATCATCTGGGGGATCATGATACCGCCGATGGCCGCCACGGTGGCGGGGGAGGAGCCGGAGATGGCGCCGAAGAACATACAGGCAAGGATGGACACCATGCCCAGACCGCCGGTGGTGTTACCCAGCAGAGAGTTGGCAAAGCTGACGATCCGCTTGGAAATGCCGCCCTTTTCCATGATGGAGCCGGAAATGATGAAGAAGGGCAGGGCCAGCAGGGTAAAGTTGCCCACGCCGGTGTACATGGCCTGGGTGATAAAGGTCATGCTGGTGACGGGATCGACAAAGAGCAGCAGGATCATGGAGCCGGCCAGCGCGATGCCGATGGGAACGCCGATGAGCAGCATCAGGAACATGGAGCCAAACATGATGGCATAAGGCATGATCAGTTCCCTCCTTCCACTTTCTTAGCCTTCTGGGCCTGGAGCGCAGCGGCTTCACTTTCCAGAGCGGCCATATCAATGGTGGGCTTGGACACGCCCAGATCCTCTTCCTTTTCCTTCGCCAGGCGGATGATCTCCTGGACCAGCCGGACACAGGTCAGGGCAAAGGTGAGGGGCAGCATGCCGTAAGCCACAGCGTTGGGGAACTTGAGCAGAGGCGTAGCGGCGCCGCGGGAGGCGTAGTTCTGCACCATCTTCATCAGGGGGAAGATCAGATAGATCAAAAAGGCGATGAAAATAATGTTGGAGATGATAAGCAGCACTTTTTTCACCTTAAAGGGCATGGCCTCCACAAAGGCGTCGATGCGCAGATGCTTCCGGCGCAGAACGGCGGAGCACACGCCCAGATAGACCATCCACACAAAGAAGATGGTGGCGATCTCCTCCGTCCAGGTAAAGGAACGGTGGAGCAGGTACCGGGTGACCACCTGGATAAACAGCAGGACGGTCATGGCGATAAAGATGATGGCGCCAAAGTAGATCTCAAACTCGTTCAGAAATTAGATCGGAAGAGCACACGTCTGAACTCCAGTCACCGCTCATTATCTC
>CANSYW010000022.1 GCA_947651395.1 uncultured Pseudoflavonifractor sp.
AAAGCGCGAAACTATCCTGCTGTATTATTTCTTTGATATGAGCGAAACCGAGATACTATTAAATTTTCCTAACACAATAAGGATGTTCCTTGCAATTGTTTTCCCGGTATATTATAATGATTAAAATGGGTAAGAATCACAACGGTTTTGCTGCTTCCCGGGCTTTAGCTCGCAGAATCAAAGTCTCCCAATAAAAAGGAGTTTTTGCCATGAAAACCATCTTAGTGGCCGGCGGCGCCGGCTATATCGGCAGTCATATGGTGGCCCTGCTGGCGGAAAAGGGTTATGATGTAGTGGTGGTGGACAACCTGGCCACCGGACACCGGCAGGCCGTCAAGGGCGCCCAACTCCGGGTAGGCGACCTGCGGGACGCCGATTTTCTGGAGCAGGTCTTCACCGAGTTCTCCGTGGACGGCGTCATCAACTTCGCCGCCTTCTCTCTGGTGGGCGAGAGCGTCGCCGACCCCCTGAAATACTACGACAACAACATTGCCGGGGCGGTGGGTATCCTCACCGCCATGAAAAACCACGGGGTAAACAAGATCGTTTTCTCCTCCACCGCCGCCACCTACGGCGAGCCGGAAAAGCAGCCCATCGAGGAGTCTGACCGCACCGACCCGATCAATCCCTATGGCGCCTCCAAGCTGGCCATTGAGGGACTGCTGCGCTGGTGCGAGGGGGCCTACGGCATCCACTACGCCGCACTGCGCTATTTCAACGCCGCCGGCGCCGATCCCACCGTGGGTATCGGTGAGGATCATCATCCCGAGACCCACCTCATCCCCATCGTCCTCCAGTGCGCCCTGGGCAAGCGGGATCACGTGGGCATCTTTGGAGACGACTACCCCACCCCCGACGGCACCTGCCTGCGGGACTATATCCACGTCCGGGATCTGGCCGAGGCCCATCTGCTGGCGCTGGAATATCTGGATAAGGGCGGCCAGAGCGGCCCCTTCAATCTGGGCTGCGGGGACGGATATTCCGTCAAGGAGCTCATCGACACCGCCCGCGCTGTCACCGGGAAGCCCATCCCCGCCGTGGTGGAGCCCCGCCGTGCCGGCGATCCCCCCGCCCTCATCGCCTCCAGCCAAAAGGCCCAGGAGGTCCTGGGCTGGAAACCCAGGCGGGATCTGCGACAGATCGTCGCCGACGCCTGGGATTGGCACTCTTCCCATCCCGAAGGCTATGGAGACTGAGTGCGAAAGCGCCGTTCTCTCTCCCCTCCCATATAAAAAGGCTCGCCGTGGAACATGACCCGGCGAGCCTCTTTTTATATTCATGTCCGTCTCTTCACAGCGGCCGTCACTCTGTCCAACCCCCATGCCACCAGAATGGACAGTGGCAAAAGCACCAGGAAGGTCAAAAGCATGGCCCTGGTCCCGCCGTTGAACATTGGGAGCTTACGCAGACACTCCAGCAGCATCACATGACAGAAGAAAATACTCTGGGATCTTCCCGCCAGAAAGGCCACCGCCCCATCCATCCGGGAATTTCCCTTCATCCTCGCCCCTATCCCCAGGAAAACCAGGAGCAGAAGCGGCACATAGAAAAAGAGCTGCCATTTGATGGAGTCCAGAGAGCCGGTGAGGCGGCTCTCATAGGCGTAGAACAGCGCGGACAGGGCCGCCATGGGAATGAGAAAGGGCAGGCTCCTTCCGCACCACCGGCACAGTCTGGAGAGATCCCAGGCATGGAGGGCCATGCCAAAGACAAAATAGCCCACCCAGGTAGGCAGCAGCTCCCAAAGAGGAAGTCCCCCCGGCAGAAAGCCGGTACCCGCGTAGAAAATATACTGCTGACAGAGCAGGGACAGCCCCAGCGCCCCCAGAAGGGTCTGGAGAGGCCAGCGGTCGGTAAGGCTTCGCAGAAGCGGGTAGAGCAGATAAAACTGTAGGGTGATGACGATGAAATAGAGATGGGTCGCAGCGGTCCCCCAGAGCAGGGCACTGCCCACCCCCTCCCAGTGGGCAAAGCGATGGTAAAAGCACCAGTATAGGAGGCTCCACACCAGGTAGGGCGGCAGCAGCTTGAAAAAGCGTGTCTTCCAGAATATGCCCGGGCTCCGCCTCTCTCCAAATCCCAGAGAGAGCCCGGACAGGATCATAAACATAGGCACGGCAAAGCGTACGATCTGATTGAGAAGAAAGGCCAGGTTCATCCCCGCCAGCGTGTGGGCGGAATCCTGATAGACAAAGGCCCCGGTCACATGGATGGTGACCACCCCCAGCATGGCCAGCACCCGGACATAGTCCAGCTCCGGCATCCGGTTTTTTCTCTCCATCCCAGGCCCCTCCTCTCCCGCAGTGTTATATAAACGTAGTATAGCACAAATCCGGACAAAGGGCACCCCTTTTTCACGGACGCGGCAAAATCCCCGGGATCCTCCCCGTCAAAGCACGGTATTTTTTCCCAACTCCCCCGGTTCTTTTGAAAAGGGTCTGTTTTTTTCCAAAACAGGCTCTTTTTCCCTTCTTTTCTCCCGAAGCTATATCTATCCCGCTCGCCAAAAAATAAACACAATATATTGTGTTTTTCCTCTTGATTCCAGACACAATATGGTGTATACTTGGTATTGCTCGGCACAAACGGCCCCCCCGGGGCCTGTCAAATATAGAGAGAGGGGACGACAGTACCAATGAAAATCATCAAGCGCAGCGGACAGGAAGTCACCTTTGACTCCGAAAAGATTTTTAACGCCATCGCCAAGGCCAACGCCGCCACCAACGGCGCCCGGGAGTTGACTCCCACCCAGATCCGCGGCATCTCTGACCGCATTGAGGCCCGCGCCACCCAGATCGGCCGCGCCCTCTCCGTGGAAGAGATCCAGGAGCTGGTGGAGACCGAGATCATGAAGGAGGGGGCCTATGAGACCGCCAAGCGGTATATCCGCTACCGGTACACCCGCTCCCTGGCCCGGGCCGCCAACACCACCGACGAGCAGATCCTCACCCTCATTGAGTCCAATAATGAGGAGGTCAAGCAGGAGAACGCCAACAAGGATCCCAAGGTCAACGCGGTGCAGCGGGACTATATGGCCGGCGAGGTCTCCAAGGATCTGACCAAGCGGGTGCTGCTGCCCACCGATATCGTGGAGGCCCACGAGGCGGGCATCATCCACTTCCACGACATGGACTACTACGCCCAGCACATGCACAACTGCGACCTTGTCAACCTGGAGGACATGCTCCAGAACGGCACCGTCATTTCGGGCACCATGATCGAAAAGCCCCACTCCTTCTCCACCGCCTGCAACATCGCCACCCAGATCATTGCCCAGGTGGCCTCCAACCAGTATGGCGGACAGTCCATCTCCCTGAGCCATCTGGCCCCCTTTGTCAACATCTCCCGCCAGAAGATCCGCCGGGACGTGATCGACGAGTGCAAGATCCTGGGCCAGGATGTGGATGAGGCCCAGATCTCCCAGATCGTGGAAAACCGCCTGCGGGAGGAGATCCGCCGGGGCGTGCAGACCATCCAGTACCAGGTGGTCACCCTTATGACCACCAACGGTCAGGCCCCCTTCATCACTGTCTTCATGTATCTGGGCGAGGCCCGCGGCGAGCAGGAAAAGAAGGATCTGGCCGTCATCATTGAGGAGACCCTGCTTCAGCGCTATAAGGGCGTGAAAAATGAGGCCGGCGTCTACATCACTCCCGCCTTCCCCAAGCTCATCTATGTGCTGGAGGAGGACAATGTCCGGGAGGGCAGCGAGTACTGGTACCTGACCCAGCTGGCCGCCAAGTGCACCGCCAAGCGGATGGTGCCCGACTATATCTCCGAGAAGATCATGCTCCGGGACAAGGGCGATGTGTATACCTGCATGGGCTGCCGCTCCTTCCTCACCCCCGATCGGTTCACCGAGGCCGGGGTGGGCAACATCGCCAACGCCAAAAACTATGTCCCCGGTCAGAAAAAGTACTACGGCCGTTTCAACCAGGGTGTATGCACCATCAACCTGGTGGATGTGGCCCTCTCCTCCCAGAAGGATATGGACGAGTTCTGGCGCATCTTTGATGAGCGTCTGGAGCTGTGCCACAAAGCCCTGCTGTGCCGCCACGAGCGGCTCAAGGGCACCCTTTCCGACGCCGCGCCCATCCTCTGGCAATATGGCGCCCTGGCCCGTTTGGAGAAGGGCGAGCCCATCGACAAGCTCCTGTTCAACGGCTACTCCACCATCTCCCTGGGCTATGCCGGACTCTATGAGTGCGTCAAGTTCATGACCGGCGTAAGCCACACCGACCCCGAGGTGGGCACCCCCTTCGGCCTTCAGGTCATGCAGCACATGAACGACGCCTGCAAGAAGTGGAAGGCGGAGAGCAACATCGACTTCTCCCTTTACGGCACGCCCCTGGAGTCCACCACCTACCGGTTTGCCAAATGCCTGCAGAAGCGCTTTGGCATCGTTGAGGGAGTTACCGATAAGGCCTACATCACCAACTCCTACCACATTCACGTCACCGAGGAGATCGACGCCTTCTCCAAGCTGGCCTTTGAGGCCAAATTCCAGCAGCTCTCCCCCGGCGGCGCCATCAGCTATGTGGAGGTGCCCAACATGCAGCAGAACCTCCCCGCGGTGCTCTCTTTGATGCAGTTCATCTATGATAACATCATGTACGCCGAGCTCAACACCAAGAGCGACTACTGCCAGGTGTGCGGCTTTGACGGAGAGATCGAGATCGTGGAGGACGACGGCAAGCTGGTGTGGGAGTGCCCCCACTGCCACAACCGGGATCAGGACAAGATGAATGTGGCCCGGCGCACCTGCGGCTACATTGGCACCCAGTTCTGGAACCAGGGAAGGACTCAGGAAATCAAGGAGAGAGTTCTTCACCTGTAATTCTTCTCCGCATATCCAGGCAGGGACGGGCCGGAGCCCGTCCCTGCCTCATTCCATCCAAACAAGGAGCTTCACCCCTATGCCCATCTCTATCCTCCCCTCCTTCCTGGTCTATTGTTATGTGGGCGCCATCACCCCCGGCCCAGCCAATCTGTGCACTCTGGCCGCCGCCCTGCGCTACGGGCGGGGCAGCGCGCTGAAGCAATGGCGGGGACTGCTCACCGGCTTTTTTCTGATCTCCATGGTCTCGGTGCTGGTGACCTATTTTTTGGGTACCCTTCTCAATGAATATGTGGGCGTCTTTTCTTGGATCGGGGCCGGGTACATCCTGTGGATGGCCTGGCATATGTTCCGCCGCGCGGGAGATCTGAGCAGCTGGGACGACGACCAGCCCACCTTCCGCCGGGGATTGGCCATCCAGCTGACCAATGTGAAGGTCATGGTCTTCTGCCTCACGGCCCTGGCCTCCTATGTACTGCCCTACAGCCGCGCCTTTCGGGATCTGCTTTTGGTGGGGCTGTTCCTGCCCTTCACCGGGCCGCTGTGCAATCTGGTGTGGCTCTTTGCCGGAGCCTCCCTGCAAAAGCTGCTCGCCAACCACCGCAAGGCGGTAGACACGGTGATGGCCCTCTCACTGGCCCTGTGCGCCGTGAGTCTGGTCTGGCCCCACTGAGTTTTACGGAGGTATGATATGCATTACTGCAACATCAAGCCCTGTGATATTGCCGACGGCCCCGGAGTCCGGGTGACCCTGTTCGTGTCCGGCTGCCGCAACCACTGCAAAAACTGCTTCCAGCCTGAGACCTGGGCCTTTGATTACGGAGAGCCCTTTACCGAGGCGGTGGAGGACAAGCTCCTCCAAGCGCTCTCCCCCGCCTATATCCAGGGCCTCACCCTTTTGGGCGGGGAGCCGGGAGAGGCAGAGAACCAGCGGGGGCTGATCCCCTTCCTCCGCCGGGTCCGGCGGGATGCGCCCAACAAGACCATCTGGTGCTACTCTGGCTTCACCTGGGAGCAGCTCACCGGGCAGGAGCCCTCCCGCTGCCGCTGCGAGGTCACCGACGAATTTCTCTCCCTGTTGGACGTGCTGGTGGACGGCCCCTATGTGGAGGAGCTCCACGACATCACCCTCCTGTTCCGGGGCTCTTCCAATCAGCGCCTTATCCATGTCCCCGAAAGTCTGAAATGCGGCCGGATCACTCTCTGGACACCCTAACACAACAGACAGAGGGCCGGACACCTTTGTGTCCGGCCCTCATTTTTTCATCCCTTACACCGCCTCGTAGCGCCACAGCCCGTCTTTTTGCTCCCTGCGCACCTTGTCTCGTTTGCGCAGATAGTCCAGATGGGAAAGGCACTCCCCCACTGCGAACCACTTTTGCACCATGGGAAAGGTCTCCCAGCTATCGGAGCGGATCTTCCAGGTCATCTTCCCGGCGATCTCATAGGCGGTGAGGCCGGGGTTGGCCTCCACCACCGTCATGGCCTCCGCCAGTCGCTCTCGATGGTGGACGAGCAGGTGGTCGATACGCCCCCGGTAGTCCCCCGTGGCCCGGTGGCCCGGCAGGGTGCGCTTCACCGGGTAGTCCCTCACCCGCTCCAGGCTGTCCAGATAATCCCCCAGCGCATCATCCAGGGTGGCCCACTCGGTGATGTTGGGGGTGATGTCAAAGAGGATGTGGTCTCCGGAGAACATGATGCCCTGCTCCTCCAGCCAAAACATACAATTGCCGGGAGTGTGGCCGGGCACCAGCAGCGTTTGCAGCCTGTACTCCCCCACCTGAAGCACTTCCCCGTCCTCCAGGCCCCGGAAGGCGGGCGTAACGGCGGGAACGGCCTCCTTCCGGGCGGGATTGGTCTCATTCACCGCCTGGGCCAGCTCCGGGGGAAAGCCCTCAGAGACAAACCGTAGGGTGCGGCGGTCGACACCGCTGTGCAGGAACTGATCCAGAAACTCCATGTCCACCCGGCCCATGTAGATGTGTCGGCCGGGCCCCACAAAGAGGTCGGCCATGCCGGAGTGATCCGAGTGGAGGTGGGTCGCCAGCACGTCCCGGCGGCGGGGGTCGCTGCCCAGCTGCGCAAGCCCCGCCTCAAGGGCTTCCCGGCATGCGGGACGGCGAAAGCCGGTGTCAATGAGCAGATCGGAATCCTCTCCCCGGATCAAATAGCTGTTGAGTTCCTTCAGAGGATTTCCGGGAAGGGGCACTCCCACCCGGTAAATATTTTTCGCCACCTCTTCGATCATAGATCCTTCCCCCAATATGCTTGATTTGTTCTCTATTATAGTCTTTCTCCAATTCAAACGCAAGAGTTTACTTTGCTCGCTCTCTTTTCTTTGACATTTTCCCAGAATACGGGTACAATAGAGATATCGATCCTTGGAAAGGAGTCCTTTCTATGTTATTTGCCGACAATACCCGCTATTCTTACGTCAATTCCCCTCTTATTGAGGTCATCTGTCAGCTGCGCTTCCCCACCATCCTGTCCATTGGCTCTACCGAGCCTGCCCAGTTTCAGGAGGCGGTGCGCGACGAATTCCCCCGGTACGCCGCCCGTCAGGAGCAGCAGGCCCCCCGGGTGGTCAATGGAAAGGTGGAACAGCCGACTCCCGTCACCAACTACAATTTCATCTCCACCGACGGGCTTTGGAAAATCAACCTGACCCAGAACTTTATCGCCCTGTCCACCCTGCGCTACACCCGGTGGGAGGACTTCGCCCAGAAGCTGGACAAGATCCTGGCCCTCTTTATCCAGATCTATCAGCCCGCCTTCTTTGAGCGCATCGGTCTGCGCTACGTCAACGCATTCTCCCGCAACCGCCTGGGTCTCCAGGACGAGCTGTGGGACGACCTGATCGAGTCCCCCTTTATCGGCGTCCTGGCCGAGCCCGATGTGGATGAAAAGCTCACAAGCAAGTGCGCTTTGGACGTTGAGATGACCCTGGAAAACCAGTGCCGTATGAAGCTCCACGCCGGCCCCGGCATGCTGGGGGACGGCAAGAAGGATCCCGAGCCCAAATTCATTTTGGACGGGGATTTCTCCGTACTGGAGAAGGAGATTGCCGCCGGTAGCATTGCCGGACACCTGAGCAACCTTCACGAATATGCGGTGCGCCTTTTCAACGCCGCCGTCAGCCAGGAGCTGAAAAACGCCATGGGGCCCACCCCCATTGGTTGAGCCTGACCTCCATCGCCTATTCTGGGGCATGACCTTTCAGCGGGCGTCCTTTAGGGCGCCCGCCTTTTTTCCGCATTGATACTTAGAAAAGGAGTTTTTATGAAGATCCAGCTTTCCGATCATTTTACTTATTCCCGCCTTTTTCGCTTCACTCTCCCCTCCATCATCATGATGATCGTCACCTCCATCTACTCCACGGTGGACGGACTGTTCGTGTCCAACGTGGTGGGGCAGAACGCGCTGGCGGCGGTAAATATCGTCTACCCTCTGACCATGATCATCGGCGCCTTCGGCTTCATGCTGGGCACCGGCGGCGGCGCCGAGGTGGCCCGGGTCATGGGGGCCGGCGAACCGGAAAAGGCCAGGCAGTATTTCACCACCCTGATCCTCACCATCATCGCTCTGGGTGTGGCCCTGTCCTCGCTGTGCGTGATCTTTATGGAGCCCCTCGCCCTCCTCTTCGGCGCCGATGAGGCCCTGCTGGACGACTGCGTCATCTACGGCGTCATTATGACCGCCGGAGCGCCGGTTTTTATGCTCCAGACCTCCTTCCAGTCTTTTTTGGTGTGTGCCGAACGGCCCAAAATGGGGCTGTGGCTCTCGGTGGGCTCCGGAGTGACCAATATGGCCCTGGACTACCTCTTCATCGCCGTCTGGGGCTGGGGGGTGGCGGGTGCGGCGGCGGCCACGGTGGCGGGCTATCTGGTGGGCGGCATCATTCCCTTTGTCTACTTTCTCCTGCCCAACAAAAGTCCCCTGCGGCTGGTAAGGACCCGGCTGTGGCCCCGGATGCTGCTGAAAAGCTGTGCCAACGGCTCCTCCGAGCTCATGAGCAATGTGTCCGGCTCCCTGGTCACCGCCCTTTATAACCGCATCCTGATGGCCACCGCCGGCGCCGTGGGCGTGGCGGCCTACACGGTAATGATGTATCTCCAGTTTGTCTTTGCCGCCGTGTTTATCGGCTTCTCTATGGGTACCGCCTCCATTTTCAGCTACCACTATGGGGCGGGAAACACCGTGGAGCTAAAGAGCCTGTTTCGCAAGTGTATGACGGTGACCGCGCTCTGCTCCCTGGGGATGGTGTCCATTGCTCAGCTTCTGGCCCGGCCCTTGAGCGCCGTTTTTGTGGGCTATGATCCGCAGCTGCTGGAGGTCACCGTGGCGGGGATGCGGATCTTCTGTCTGTCTTTCCTTATGGGCGGGTTCAGTGTGTTTTGCTCCGGTTTCTTTACCGCCCTGGGGGACGGGCTGGCCTCCGCCGCCATCTCCTTCTCCCGGACTCTGCTGTTTCAGGTGGGTTCTATCCTGATCCTCCCCCGGCTTCTGGGGCTGGACGGCATCTGGTGGGCCACCCCGACGGCCGAGGCTCTGGCCGCGCTGGTCGCGGCAGGGTTTCTCCGGAGCAGAAGGGAAAAATATCAATATGCATAAAAGACGGCCCGGCGTTTTCGCCGGGCCTCTCTTGACCTTTCCTGAAAAAAAGAGTTATAATACCCATAACTTTTTACCCAAGGGGGCGGTTTCCCAGTGAAAAACCATCTCAATTACACCATGCTGTGTGACTTCTACGAGCTCACCATGGGCAACGGTTATTTTCAGACCGGCCTTGGAGACCAGATCTGTTATTTTGATGTGTTCTTCCGCAGCGTCCCCGACGGTGGCGGCTTTGCCATTGCCGCCGGGCTGGAGCAGGTCATCGACTACATTGAGGATCTGAACTTTGATGAGGACGATATCGCCTACCTCCGGCGCAAAGGCTGTTTCAGCGAGGAATTCCTGGACTACCTGCGGCATTTCCGCTTCACCGGCGACATCTGGGCGGTGCCGGAGGGCACCCCCATCTTCCCCCACGAGCCCATTCTCACCGTCCGGGCCAACGCCATCCAGGCCCAGTTCGTGGAGACCTTTATCCTGCTCACCCTGAACCACCAGTCCTTGATCGCCACCAAGACCAACCGCATCGTCCGCGCCGCCGACGGCCGGCCGGTGAGCGAATTCGGCTCCCGCCGGGCCCAGGGCCCCGACGCCGCTCTTCTGGGGGCCCGGGCTTCCTACATCGCCGGATGCTCAGGCACCGCCTGCACCCTGGCCGACGAGCTCTACGGCTCCCCGGCGGGCGGCACCATGGCCCACTCCTGGGTGCAGATGTTCCCCGACGAGCTCACCGCCTTCCGCACCTACTGCAAGCTCTATCCCCACAACGCCACCCTGCTGGTGGACACCTACAACGTGCTCCAGTCCGGCGTACCCAACGCCATCCAGGCCTTCAAAGAGATCCTGCTGCCCCAGGGCATCACCTCCTGCGGCATCCGGCTGGACTCCGGGGATCTGGCCTACCTCAGCCGCAAGGCCCGGAAGATGCTGGACGAGGCAGGGCTCACCGAATGTAAGATCTTTGCCTCCAACGCCCTGGACGAGTATATTATCCGGGATCTGCTGCTCCAGGGGGCCAAGCTGGACGCCTTTGGGGTGGGTGAGCGGCTCATCACCTCCCGGTCCGAGCCGGTGTTCGGCGGAGTGTACAAGCTGGCCGCCGTGGAGGACAAAGACGGCAATATCCTCCCCAAGATCAAGATCTCCGAAAACGCCGCCAAGATCACCACCCCACACTTCAAAAAGGTCTGGCGGCTCTTTGACCGATCCGACGGCAAGGCCTTCGCCGATCTCATCACCCTCCATGACGAGGTGGTGGATGACGCCAAGCCTCTGGAGCTTTTTGACCCCGACGCCACCTGGAAGCGAAAGACCTTTGAGAACTTCACCGCCGTGGAGCTACTCAAGCCCATCTTCCGGAATGGAAAGCTGGTCTACGAAAAGCCCACCATCCAGGATATCCGCGCCTACTGCGAAGCCCAGATCGGCCTGCAATGGGACGAGGTCAAGCGGTTTGAGAACCCCCACAACTACTATGTGGATCTGTCCCAAAAGCTCTGGGAGATCAAACAGCGCCTGCTGGAGGAGCAGGGGCACGGAAAATAAGAACCGTGGACGGGGCTTCCCAGGGGAGGCCCCGTCCTTCTGAAAGGAGTCGATCATCCTATGGGCGTCTTTCTGCAGGTACTCCTCTTCCCTGATGGAAATGAGCTCAAATGCCGCACCGCTCTCCAGCGCGCGGCGGAGGATCCGGAGATGGGCCTCAAGCTGGACGACTGCCACTGGCATCTTTTCCCCAAGGGCCCCGCGGTCATGCTTAATGAAAACAGTTTGGGCTACGACGCTCTGACGGAAAAGTTGTCCGCGGGCCTGGCCTCCCCGGTGATGGATCTCTACATCTACGATGACGACTATTGGGGCTACTGGCTTTGCCAGGGTGGGACCGCACTGGACAGCTTTGCCTCTCTGCCCGATTACTTTGAGCCCGGCTCGCCCCCCGACAGGCCGGGAAACGCCCCTCTGCTCGCCCGGCTGTTCAGCGCGCCGGAGGAGACCCTCCGCCCCTACCTGAAACCTTGGGATCAGGAGGAGATGGATGATGACCTCTTCGCCCGGGAGGAGGATCAGGCCGTTATCGGAGACAGCTGGCAGATGGCGGATTTTATGGGGGCCCTGGGCTTTGACTTCGACCTGCTCTGCCCACCCGCCCCGGCCCCAAAGGCCGATCCTCAGCCCCGTCAGCCCGACGCCCCGCCCCCGGCAAAGCCGAAGGCCGGAGGCCGGGGCACCCCGGAGGACGACCCCGAATTTCTCAACGCCCTCACCAGCCTCCCCTACGCCCTGAAGCGGGCCGAGGAGGTTCTGGATGTGGCCGCCGAGGCGGTGGGATATGTCCGGGACATGCAGTACCAGCCCGCCCTTCCCCTGCTCACCGCCGCCATCGCCGCCCACCCGGATCGGGGGGCGCTCTATGTGCTGCGGGGGTTCTGCTGGAACTGCCTGGAGGGCCTCTCCGGCCTGAGCCGCAAGCCGGATATGGATCGGGATATGACCCGCCTTCTGGAGCTGGAGCCGGACAACATAATGGCCCTCCGGGCCCGGTGCCCCACCACCGGCACCTCCAGCCGGTATAAGCGCCACGTGGCCGACCTGACCCGGCTCATGGAGCTGGATCCGGAAAACGCGGATCACTATCAGGTCTCCCGAGCCTACCGGCACCACTGGATGGGGGATGACCAAACCGCCCGGGCCGACCTGGCCGCGGTGCTGGAGCATGGAGAGATCTGGACGATCGATCTCACCTATCTGTGCCGGGAGCTGGGTATGCCGGGATTTTAAGCGGCGGCCTCCATGGGTCGTCGCCAGCTCCACCCCCCGGCGCCGGGCCCGGCAGCGTGACTCTGCTGAGCAATTTTAAAAAGGCCCCTGGGCTCTCTTTCCTGAGCCCGGGGGCCTTTTCCATGAAAAATCCCAATTTACTTTTCGTCTTCCTTCGTGTATAATAGGCATACTCTTTCCCCTTGTGACCGTCACTATGATAGGAGGCCCTGAAAATGGATATCTCCGCCGCTTTCGCCCGGTATGATAAGCAAACAGATGTGGGAGTGTGCGTCTACGACAGAGGGGGCCATTATATCTATATCAACGATACCTTTCTCAAGATCCGGAAGGTATCCCGGGAGGAGTACCTGGGGCTGACCCCCTACGACCTGTATAACAACAATTTGACGGACAAGTGCGTCATGGACGCGGTGCGGAAAAACCGGGCCACCACCACCGACGTGCAGACAGTCTTTTCCAAAGACGGAAAGACGGTACTGCGCAAGCACCTGGTAACGCTGCGGCCCTTCTTTGACGAGGCGGGGGAGATCGAATACTATGTGGGCTACTATAAGGATCTGGAATCCTTCAACGAGGAATATGATGACAAGACTGCGCCGCGGCACATCAACACGGACGAGACGGGCTTTCGCACAATGATCGAAAAAGAGGCGGAGGAGGTTCCCTTTGTCGCCGTCAGCGAAAACATGAAGGCCCTTTGCCGGGCCGCCCGGCAGGTGGCCGACACCGACTCCACCGTCCTGCTCACCGGCGAGACGGGAACAGGCAAGGAGGTGTTCGCCTCCTACCTCCACAACATCAGTAAGAGAAAGGCCCACAACTTCGTGGTGGTGGACTGCACCTCCCTGCCGGAATCGCTGATGGAGAGCGAGCTGTTTGGCTACGAGAAGGGCACCTTCACCGGGGGCCTGTCCACGGGAAAGAAGGGCCTGATCGAGAGTGCCGACGGCGGCACCCTCTTTCTGGACGAGATCAACTCCCTGCCCCTGACCCTCCAGGCCAAGCTGCTGCGGCTCATTGAGACCAAGTCCATCAAAAAGCTGGGCTCGGTGAAGCCCCAGGAGGTGGATTTCCGGCTCATCGCCACCACCAACGTGGACTTGGTAAAGTGTGTGGAGGAGAAGACCTTCCGCTCCGACCTCTACTACCGACTGAATATTTTGCCCTTCTATCTCCCCCCTCTGCGGGAACGCAAGGATGATATCCGCCCCCTGGTGAACCGTTTTCTGAAGGAGTTCCAGGAGCAATACGGCATCCGGCGGGAGCTGTCGGAGAACGTATACCAGGAAATGCTGAAATACGACTGGCCGGGCAATGTGCGGGAGCTGCGCAATTTCATTGAGCGCAGCGTGCTCATGGGCTCCACCACCCTGGAGCCGCGAACGGCGCCGCCGGAGCCGGAGAAAAAGGTCTTCTCCCTGGGCGGAGCCATCAGCGAGGACGAGGAGAAGGAAGCGATCCTGGCCGCTCTGGCCGCCAACGGAAACCACCGGGAGCGGACAGCCCGGGCGCTGAACATCTCCCGGCGGACGCTCCAGTACAAGCTGAAAAAATATCACATCACCTGAACCGCGCAAAGAACAAAGAAGGGAGGGACTTGTGTCCCTCCCTTCTTTTATTTATTCCGGTCTTCCGTAGGTCTCTTTGAGCCGATCCAGCCGGATCTTCCCCAGGCTGTTTTTGGGGATCTTGGGGACAAAGGCGTAGTATTTGGGCCGCTTTATGGAGGGAAGGCGGTCTGTGAGGAACCGGGCCAGCGCCTCCGCGGTCAACTGGGGATCCCGGGAGACCACCAGGGCCTTGCCCACCTCCCCCCTGTCCGGATCCGGAACGCCGATGACGCAGACGTCCTCCACGGCGGGATGGCAGAACAGCGCGCCCTCGATCTCCGAGGGAAAAATATTTTCCCCGTTGGTGATAAACATGTTCTTTTTCCGCCCCACCACGTAGAAAAAGCCGTCCTCATCCATTCGGGCGATGTCGCCGGTATGGAGCCAGCCGTCGGCCATGGCCCGCCGGGTCTCCTCCGGATCGTTCCAGTAGCCGGAGAAAAGAACTCCGCCCCGAAGGAGCAGCTCTCCCTCCTGCCCCACGGGAACCGGTTGCCCCTGGTCGTCCACAATGCGCGCTTCGTTGTAGGGCATCACCTTGCCGCAGGAGGTGCGCTTGGCCCGGAGCTGCTCCAGGGTGAGCTCCCCCGCGGGGATCGACAGGTTGCCGGGGCCGGACTCCGTCATGCCGTAGCCGTTGCAGAATTGGATGCCCTTTTCCCAATACTTCTCCATCAGCTCAATGGAGGGGGGCGCCGCCCCGCAGCGGCAGCGGGTGATGCTGGAAAAATCCGCCTGGGCGAACCGGGGGTGATCGGCCAGCCGGCGGTAGACGGTGGGAACGCCCCAAATCATAGTCGGGCGTGCCTGCTCGATCACGTCAAAGGTCTGCTCCACGTGAAATTTCCGGGCAAAGACCAGCTCCCCGCCGGCATAGAGCAGCGGCATGGCAATGGTGTGCCAGGTGGCGGTGTGGAAAAAGGGGAGGTAGCCGAACATCACGTCGCTGCGGGTGAGGGAGTAGGTGTTCTGCTGGCCGATGGCGTTGAGCATCACAGCCCGGGCGGAGAGCATGGCCCCCTTGGGAAGCCCCGTGGTGCCGCCGGTGTGCATCAGCTGGATGATGTCCTCCGGATCGATGGCCACCAAAGGCGCGGGAGAGGTGTCGGCGGCCAGGATGACGTCATATTCCGGCCCCAGGGGGATCCAGCGGCACTCCCCCCTTCCCCGGCGCAGCAGGTCTATCTTCTCCTGATGGGCGGGGTCGTAGAAGATCACCCTGGGCGCCTCGTTCTCCAGAAGGCCCTCCAGCTCCCCGGCTGTCAGCAGGATGTTGTAGGCCGTGGTGATGGCCCCGGTCCGGGCTGTGGCGTAGAACAGGTCGATATAAACCATGTCGTTCCCCGAACAGATGCCCACCCGGTCTCCCTTTTCCACCCCGCAGACCTTGACCAGGTAGTTGGCCAGGGCATTGGCCCGGCGGGCCAGGTCGCCGTAGGTATATTTCTCCTGCCGGTCAAAATCATAGACCGCCGGCGCGTGAGGGTGCCGCTCCAGGCGGCTGGTAAAAAAGCTGCTCACCACAGCTTGCTGGTAAGTCATGGGGACGACCTCCTTCTTGTTTCGTTCAGACCAGATACACACAGGCCAGACACCACAGCGGAATGGTGACAAGGGACAGCAGCGTGGTAAAGATCACCAGGCGGCTGGCAAAGGGCGCGTCTGCGCCGTATTTCGCCCCCAGCATCACCGACAGGGTGCCGGCGGGCATCCCGGTCAGGAGAACGGCGGTGCCGGTGAGGATGACATCCATATGGAGCAGCTTGCAGATGAAAAACATGCCGCAGGGCATGAGGAAAAGCCGCAGAACACTGTAGGTAGCGATGTCTCTGTCCACCAGCTTCCCCCCGGGGGCGCCGGCCAGCACCATGCCGATGAGCATCATGGACAGGGGCGTAGAGCAGCTCCCCACCGAGGACAGAACGGTGCACACCAGCTCGGGCGGGCGCAGCTCCAGCAGCATAATGGCCACCCCCAGAAAGGTGCTGACAATGCAGGGATGGGTCAGCGTCCGGCGAAGAAAGCCCCTGGAACCGTCGGCGGTGAAGTAGGAGATGCCCACAGAGAAGTTGTTGATGCGCTGAAAAATAAGAAAGATGGAGGCGTAGACCAGTCCCTGATCCCCAAAAATGCTCCCCACCAGGGGAAAGCCGAGAAAGCCGGAATTGGAGACGATGATGGCGTAGCGCAGGATCGTCCGCCGCCTGGGATCCGCCTTGGGGTAGAGCAGGCGGCCGAGAAGGATGGTGGCCGCCTGAAGGGATACCGAAGCGATGATGACGCTGACAAAGCCTCCGGCGGAGAAGGCCCCGATGTTTCTGATAAAGCAGTCCAGGATGTAGCAGGGAAAGATCACGAAGAGGATGAGGTCGGTGAGCTCCCCCCGCCCCTTCTCCGTGATGATCCCCTTCTTCACGGTAAAGATTCCCAGGAGGATCATGATGAACATCATGCCCTCCAGATCCAGCAGATTTTGAATATACGTCATGGCGGCGTCAGCACTCCTTTCTCAGCCGGAGGAAAAAGGCGGCGATCCCTCCGGCGATGACCAGCAGGGCGGTAAAGCCCAGGGGCAGGCTGTAGTCGCCAAGGAAGGCGGCGGCCTGTCCCACGACAACGGGCCCTCCCGCGGCCAGCAGATAGTTGATCAGGCTCAGCCTGCCATTGACAACGGCAAACCGCCGCTGGCCAAAGGCCCGGGAAACGGCGAGAGGCAGCGCCACCGTCACAAAGCCCACACCCAGACCGAAGGCGGCGGCCCCCATCCGGATGGGGAGAGATGCGTCAAACAGGCAGATGAGCAACCCGCCCACCCCCACCGCGATATTGCCCATACCCAGGGTCACATTGGCGGGCACCCGCCGCTCAGGGATCACGCCCATGAGCAGCCGGCCGGCCAGGCTGAACAGGGAGATCAGGGAGATGCACGCAGCGCCGTAGGCGCTGGAATAGCCCTTGTAGCGCAGAAAAATGACCAGATAAGCCATGATGGAGTAATAGATGTAGGTGCGGGTGGCGTAGCTGAAGAGGATCAGCCCAAAGGTCTTGCGGTCTGGAGGGCCCTCCTCCCCGGCGGCCGGGGGCTCCTCCGCCCCCACCGCCCCGGCGGGCAGGCCGTCGGGAAATTGTCCCACATCCTCCGGGCGGTCTACGATAAACACCAGCGAGATGACCAGGGCGATCCCGGCCATGGCCGCCACATACCGCCAGCCCCAGACCCAGCCTCCCGCGGTCAAAAGCCGCTCCACCACCTGGGGCGCCACAAATCCGCCCACAGACCCGGCGGTGAGAACCACGGCCATGGCAAAGGATTTTTTCCGGTCAAACCAGTCATTGACGGCGCTCTGCACCGGAACCAGCCCGGCAAAGCCCATGCCGGCGCCCACCACCAGGCCGTAGAGGAGCAGGAAGGAAAATACGCTCTGGGGCAGAACGGCCAGGGCCAGACTGGAAAGGAGCACCAGTACGCTGCCGATGAGAAAGGTAAGGCGCACCCCCCGACTGGAGATGAGCCGCCCCACCAGGGGCCCCACCAGTCCGGAGGAGAGTGTGCACAAGGTGCCCGCTACGCCGATGTACTGCTCGGAAAAGCCCATGGCCTGCTGCATATCGGCGTTGATGACCGACGCGCCGTAGAGCACCGTTCCAAATACGCAGAAATAGATGCACCAGACGGCGGCCAGCATCCCATATCCGTAAAAAAAGGGAACGTGTCGCTTCATATCCCACACCTGTGCTTTCTGAGCCGAGATAGGCAGGCTCTTTTCTTTTCAGTAGCAAACGGCGTGCCAATCCACGGAAGGGGAAAAATCCGATGAAACGCGGAGAAATTGCCCCGCCGTGATGTGCAGCTTGTGCAATTTTGCACAAGCCGCAGAGGCAAATGCACAAAAAGAGGGCGCAAAATCCTGAAAATATCCGGTCGTGAAACTGGCACCGATTTTGCTATATTCAAAAACCAGCGAGACCGATCACGACCTGGAAAGGGGAAATCAAAAGAAATGATCACTATGGGAGTGGACGTGGGCTCCACGTCGTCAAAAGCGGTCATCCTGCGGGATGGAAAAGAGATCCTGGCGAAGGCGGCGGTGCCCATGGGCACCGGCACACCGGGGCCGGGACAGGCACTGGAGCTGGCTCTGACCCAGGCCGGCCTGACGCGGGATCAGATCGACTGCCTGGTGGCCACCGGTTACGGGCGGCTGACCTTTCCCGGCGCGGATCACCAGGTCAGCGAGGTGACCTGTCACGGTCGGGGGATCCACTTTCTGCTGCCCGAGGCCCGCACCGTGATCGACATCGGCGGCCAGGACGCCAAGGCATTGCAGATCAGCGACAAGGGCAAGCTGCTCAACTTCGTGATGAACGACAAATGCGCCGCAGGAACCGGCCGGTTCCTGGATGTGATGGCCAAGGTGCTGGGCATCCCGGTGGAGGGACTGGGCGACCTGTCTGCCCAGTCGGAGCAGCCGGTGAGCATCAGTAACGTATGCACCGTCTTCGCCGAGTCGGAGGTCATCTCCCATTTGGCCGCCGGAGCCAAGCTCAGCGACATCGCCGCCGGGATCCACACCTCGGTGGCCCGCCGGGTGGCGGCGCTGGCACTTCGCATCGGGGTCGAGGGACAAGTGGCCATGAGCGGCGGTGTGGCCCTGAACCAGGGCGTCGTCCGGGCCATGGCGGCGGAGCTGAAGCGCCCTATTCTGGTCCACGAAGACGCCCAACTTGCCGGTGCGTTGGGGGCGGCCCTGCTGGCTGCCGAGCGGGCCCGGTAAAAGGCCGGGCCTTCCCTGTGCAATGTGCAAGCCAGGTGTGCGCATGCGCAGCAAATCTGTGCAAAATTGCACGCCCCCGCCGGGGTGCGCAGCCCCCGGCCGAAAAAAGGAAAATGGCCTACCGCCTGAGAAAAACGTAAAAAAAGCGCCGGGCTTAAAAATTGGCACGGGAGTTGCTATTCATATAGGCAAACAGGACTTAGGTCCGCAACAAGGAGGAAGTTATCAAATGGTCAACAATTATTACCTGCTCACCGACGAAGAGCGAGAGCTCCAGCTCATGGTCCGGGACTTCATGAACAAAGAGGTGAAGCCCGTCGTGGCCGAGTGCGACGAGAAGAGTGAAGTCCCCATGGATGCGGTGAAGAAGGCCATTGACATGGGCCTTCACTGCATGAACATTCCCGAGCAGTACGGCGGAATGGGCCTCACCGCCCGCATGATGACCGTCATCCGGGAGGAGTTCGGCAAGGTGGACGCCGGCTTTAGCGTCACCATGGGCAACAACGGCCTGGGCTCCACCCCCTGCATGATCTTCGGCACCGAGGAGCAGAAGCACAAGCTGGCCGACATCGTGGTTCCCGGCGGCTTCTCCCCCTTCTGCCTCACCGAGTCCTCTTCCGGCTCCGATGCGGCCTCCCTGCGCACCACCGCCGTGCGCAAGGGTGACGAATACGTTATCAACGGCAGTAAGTGCTTCATCACCAACGCCGAGCTGGGCGGCATCTACACGGTATTTGCCTACACCGACCGTGAGAAGGGCACCCGGGGCGGCATGTCCTGCTTCCTGGTGGAGCGGGATCGGCCCGGCGTCTCCGTAGGCAAGCACGAGAACAAGATGGGCCTGCGGACCAACACCACCGCCGACGTGGTTTTTGAGGATGTGGTGATCCCCGCCGCCAACCGGATCGGCGAGGAGGGCGAGGGCTTCCGCATCGCCATGAAGACCTTGGAGCGCTCCCGTCCCCTGGGCTCCTCCACCGCCGTGGGCATCTCCCAGGCCTGCATCGACATCTGCGTGGACTACGCCAAGCAGCGGACCCTCTTCGGCAAGCCCATGTACGACAAGCAGGCCATCCAGTTCATGATCGCCGACATGGACATCCAGACCCAGGCCGCCCGCCAGATGTGCATGTACGCCTCCACCCTCATTGATCAGGGCATCTACGACGGCCGCGTGGGCGCCGCGGTGAAGACCTTCTGCAGCGACACCGCCATGAAGGTGACCACCGATGCGGTCCAGGTCCTGGGCGGCTATGGCTACTCCAAGGAGTACCCCGTGGAGAAGATGATGCGTGACGCCAAGCTCTACCAGATCTTTGAAGGCACCAACCAGATCCAGAGAGTGGTCATCTCCGGCCAGCTCTTCAAATAAGGGGAGGGACAAAACGTGGGTCCTTTAGAGGGTATCAAGGTTCTGGATCTTTCCAACTTCCTGGCTGCCTCTACCGCAGGACGCATTATGGCGGAGTGGGGCGCCGACGTCATCAAGATCGAGCCGCTCAGCGGCGATACTTACCGCAACAACGGCCCTTACATGAACATTCCCATTTACGACCGGGGCCAGACGGGCAACCCCAGCTACGACAACGAAAACGGCAACAAGCGCTGGGTGGCCCTGAACCTGAAGAGTGAAAAGGGCATGGCGGTATTCCGCAAGCTGCTCTCCACCGCCGACGTTCTCATCACCAACTACCGGCCCGGCGCGCTGAAGAAGCTGGGCATCTCCTACGACGACCTGAAGGAAGAGTTTCCCCGGCTGGTCTTCGGCTCCATCCTCGGTTACGGCAAAAAGGGGCCGGCCAGTGGTAAGCCCGGCTTTGACTACACCGCCTTCTACGCCCGCTCCGGCCTGATGGCCGACGCGGCTCCCCGGGGCGGCGACTTGGTGAACACCGTGGCCGGTCTGGGCGACCACTTCGCCGCCACCGCCCTGGTGGCCGGCATCAACGCCGCCCTGGTGCGCCGCTTCACCACCGGCAAGGGCGACCTGGTGGAGGCCAGCCTTTTCCAGGCGGGCTGCTTCGCCCTCAGCTCCGGCTTCCTGTCCGCGTACAGCGGTAAGCCCTGGCCCCGCACCCGTTTTGAGCCCAACAACTCCACCTCCAATACCTATAAGTGTAAGGATGGGGAGTGGTTCTACCTGGCCGCCACCGCCTACGACAAGCAGTGGGCCGACGTGGCCACCAAAGTCCTGGGCCGGCCCGATCTGGCCACCGATCCCCGGTTCATCACCCGGAAGGCGGTGGAGGAGCAGGGCGCCATGGAGGAGCAAGTGCGTATCATGGACGAGATCTTTGCCACCAAGACCTACGCCGAGTGGGCCAAGATCATGACCGAGGCGGACATCGCCTTTGAGAAGGCCCAGCACTTCACCGAGCTGGTGGAGGATCCCCAGGCCCTGGAAAACGAGTACATCTTCTATCATGAGTACCCCAACGGAAAAAAGGCCCCCTTTGCCCACGCCCCGGCGGCCATCGCCTCCTGCCCCTG
Source organism: uncultured Pseudoflavonifractor sp. (assembly GCA_947651395.1). Taxonomy (GTDB): domain Bacteria; phylum Bacillota; class Clostridia; order Oscillospirales; family Oscillospiraceae; genus Vermiculatibacterium. The sequence goes on from CANSYW010000022.1 coordinate 21,111, forward strand.
GCCGGAGTTCCGGCCCGCCAAGCTCACCGGCGCCGACACCGAGGCTATTCTGAAGGAGATGGGCTATTCCGAGGCGGAGATCAAAGCCCTCATGGAGGACGGCGACGTGGCGGGGCCCACCATCACGGTAAAATAACAATGGGGGAGGACTGAGACGAATGTTCATTGACTTTCCCGTCGTAGACGCTAAGATGGAGGGGCTGGATCAAGTGGTTCTTCCCCGAATGGTCAAGATCCGTCAGAAATACGATCCCTACCAGATCGAGGACGTGCCCGGCCACCTGCGGCGGGAGCTGGAGGACAAGGTCAAGGACAAGCCCTCCTTGGCAGGTAAGGAGATCGCCATCACGGCGGGCAGCCGGGGCATCCCCTTCTATCAGGAGATCATGAAGACCCTGGTGGACTGCCTGAAGGAGTGGGGGGCAAAGCCCTTTATCGTCCCGTCCATGGGCAGCCACGCCGGCGGCACGGCGGAGGGTCAGGTGGAGATGCTGGCCACCTACGGGATCACCGAGGAGAGTATGGGCTGTCCCATCCGGGCCACCATGGATGTGGTAGAGGTTGGCACGCTGGCGGACGGCACCCCCGTCTATTGCGACAAATACGCCTACCACTCCGACGGTATCGTGGTGGTCAATAAGATCAAGCCCCACACCAGCTTCAAAGGTCCCCATGAAAGCGGACTTCTGAAAATGCTGTGTATCGGCCTGGGCAAACACAAGGGCGCCGCCACCATGCACATGAAGGGCTACGAGGTCTTCGACCGCCTGATCCCGGAGGCCGGCGCAGTCTGTCTGGAAAAGGAGCCCGTCCTCTTCGCCGTGGGCCTGGTACAAAACGCTTACGACGACATCAGCAACCTGGAGGTCATCGACAAAACCCACATCGCCCAGCGGGACGCCGAGCTGCTGGCCATTGCCAAGGATAAGCTGGCCAAGTTCAAGTTCCCCGACACTGAGGTGCTCATCATCGACGAGATCGGCAAAAACATCGGCGGCGCGGGCTTTGACCCCAACGTGGTGGCCCGCAGAGACCGGAGATACCCCGGCGCCCTGGTCAGTCAGAACATCTTCGTCCGGGGCCTCACCGAGGCCACCCATCACAACGCCAGCGGCATCGGCACCATCGAGGTCACCACCCTGCGCTGTGTCCGGGATGTGGACTGGGCCATCACCTGGACCAATATGATGACCGCCAATTTCCTCCCCGGCTGCCGCATCCCCTGCTTTGCAGAAAATGACCGGGAAGCCCTGCGCTGGGCCATCCGCACCTGTACCGGCATCGATTATTCCAACGCCCGGGTGGTGCGGATCCGGGACACCATGCACATGGAGGAGATCCAGGTGTCCGAAAACCTGGCCAGGGAGCTTCAGAGCCGGGACGACGTGGAGATCCTCTCCGAGCCCTTTGAGATCGATTTCGGCGCCGACGGCTACATCAAGGACTGAATCGAGGGAGATCATGGAAGAAAAAACCACCCAGGCGGCCCCTGAGGCCGCACCCAAGAAACCCAAAAAGCCGCTGCCCAAGTCCCGGATCATGGTGGGCGAGCAGCTGGCCAAGCTCTACCAGGACACCATCGACGCCAAGGCCCGGGGAGAAAAGATCGGCTGGTCGGCCTCTATCTTCCCCCAGGAGATCGCCGAGGCCTTGGGCCTGTATATCGTCTACCCGGAAAACCAGGCCGCCGGCCTGGCCGCCCGGCACCAGTCGGACGACCTGCTCGCCCACGCCGAGGCCGCGGGGTACAACATGGATATCTGCTCCTACGCCCGCACCAGCCTGGCCTACATGGACACCCTGACGGCGGAGAGCAACAACATGCCTAAGCCCGACTTCGTGCTGTGCTGCAACAACATCTGCAACCAGCTGACCAAGTGGTTTGAGAACCTGGCCCACCAGTTCCAGGTGCCCATGTTCCTCATCGACACGGTCTATAACTACGACCCCTGCGCCTCCGACGCCAAGGTCAAGTACGTCCGCGCCCAGATCGACGACCTGATCCACGGCCTGGAGGAGATCTCCGGCAAGAAAATGGACTACGACAAGCTCACCGAGGTCATGCGCATCTCCCAGCGGAACAAGGATCTGTGGCGGGAGGCCAACGAGCTTCTGGCCGTAAAGCCCGCCCCCCTGGCCGGCTTCGACCTGTTCAACTACATGTCCTGCATGGTCTGCAACCGGGGCAAGGCCAGCACCACCGCCGTCCTGGAACAGCTCATCGCCGAAATCAAGGAGAACATCGCCGAGGGCAAGAGCACCTTCCCCGTGGAGGAGGAGTACCGGGTGTTCTGGGAGGGCATCGCCTGCTGGCCCTATCTGGGCCACACCTTCAAGACTCTGAAGAAGTACGGCATCAACATGGTGGCCACCGGCTATGTGAACGCCTGGGGCCTGGAGTACGAGCCGGGCGACCTGGACGGCCTTGCCCGGGCCTACATCGACCTGCCCAACAACAACAATAACCTGGAGACGGTGGTGGGCCGCCGGATCGAGGCCCACAAGAAGTTTCAGGTGGACGGCACCATCTACCACGTCAACCGCAGCTGCAAGGTCATGGACTGCCAGCAGTACGAGACCCAGCGCCGCATTTCGGAGGCCACCGGGATCCCCTTCACCTCCTTCGACGGCGATCAGGCCGACTTCCGGGCCTACAGTGAGGCCCAGTACGAGACCCGCATCCAGGGCCTGGTGGAAGTGATGGAACAGCGTAAGAAAGAACGGGAAGGGGGGAAAGACTAATGGAGCTTCAGGAGATCCTGTCCCAGCTGGCCTGGGCCGCGCAAAATCCCCGCAAGATGCTGGAGGTCCAGCTTTCCCAGGGCAAGAAGGTGGTCGGCTGTTTCCCCTCCTATACCCCCGAGGAGCTGGTAGACGCCGCCGGCATGGTGCCCTTCGGCGTCTGGGGCGCCCAGACGGAGCCCTACCTGGCCAAAAAGTACCTGCCGGTCTTCGCCTGCCCCATCCTCCAGTCCTCGCTGGAGATGGGCCTGTCCGGCAAGCTGAAGGGCCTGTCGGCGGTGGTGATCCCCACCCTGTGCGACACCTTCCGCTGCATCACCCAGGACTGGCTGGCCGGCGTGCCCGACATTCCCATGATCCCCGTATCCTACCCTCAGAACCGCACGGATGCAGGCATCCGGTTTTTGCGCTATGAGTTCGAGACTGTAAAGGGCAAGCTGGAGGCCATCTGCGGCCACCCCATCACCGAGGCAGACCTGGAGCGTTCCATCTGCGTCTATAACGACCACACCGCCGTGATGCGGGAGTTCGTCGCCATTGCCAACGAGCACTTGGACGTCATCGATCCGGTGACGCGCCACCACGTGATGAAGAGCGCCTGGTTCATGTCCAAGGCAGAGCACACCCGCCTCATGCGGGAGCTGATCTCCGCGCTGAAGGCCGCCCCGCCCCACTGCTTCAAGGGCCGCCGCGTGCTCCTTTCCGGCATCGCCGCCGAGCCGGACGGCCTGCTGCAGATCCTGGCAGACAACAACATGGCCGTGGTGGGCGACGATCTGGCTCAGGAGAGCCGCCAGTATATGTCCCCCATCCCCGAGGGCGTGGGAGATCCTCTCCTCCGTCTGGCCGGTAAATGGCGGGGCCAGCTCTGCTCGCTGGCCCACGACGAGGGCAAACAGCGGGTGGATATGCTGGTGGATATGGCCCAGGTCGCCGGCGCCGACGGCATGATCTTCTGCCAGATGAAGTTCTGCGACCCGGAGGAGTATGACTATCCCCTCATCGCCCGGGCGCTGAAGGAGATCGACGTACCCACCCTCTGTCTGGAGGTGGATCAGCAGCCGGGCAGCACTGAGCAGGTCAGAACACGGCTTCAAACCTTTGCAGAAATGCTGGGTTGAGCAGTGTGATGATAAATATGGAAACTCGCAACCATAAAAAAGGAGGAACAAACAATGAATCGAAGCAAATTGATTGCCATGACTCTGTCCGCAGCCATGCTGCTGGGCACCCTTACCGCCTGTGGCGGCGGCATCACCGAGAGCAAGGCTCCCGCTGAGTCCAAGGCCGCCGATCCCACCCCGGCCCAGAGCCAGGCCGCCACTTCCGGCAGCTACAACGTGGACAACATCGAGACCCTGACCCTGAAGGTCAACACCTCCGCCAAGGCCTCCACCCTGGAGCTGCCCGGCTACGGCGCCGGCATCAAGTACTTCTGCGACGAAGTGGAGAAGCGCTCCAACGGCAAGGTAAAGCTCCAGCTGTTCCTGGACGCTCAGCTGGGCGGCTCCGCCGACGAGATGATCGGCGGCTGCCAGACCGGCGCCTTCGAGTTCATCACCCTGAACCAGGGCTCCTGGGGCGGCTACACCGACGGCTTTATGCCCTTCAACTTCCCCTTCCTGTTCCCCGACGAGGAGGCCGCTTTTGCGTTCATGGATGGCCCCCAGGGCGAGAAGATCACCCAGAAGATCCTGGATGACACCGGTATCCGCGTGCTGGTCTACTATGACATGGGCTTCCGTCACCTGACCACCAAGAGCACCGACGTCCACACCGCTGATGACATGAAGGGTCTGAAGCTGCGCACCCAGAACGATCCCTACCAGATCGCCGCCATGGAAGCTCTGGGCTGCTCCGTCACTCCCGTGGCCTACTCCGAGCTGTTCTCCGCCCTGCAGCAGGGCCTGGTGGAGGCCCAGGAGAACCCCCTGAGCAACATCGTGGTCAACAAGTACTATGAGGTCCAGGATTACCTGACCCTCACCGGCCATACCTACACCCTGACCACCATGGCCGTCAGCGAGGATGTGTGGCAGAGCTTCTCCCCCGACCTCCAGGCGCTGATGCTGGAAGTGGCCGAGGACGCCACCGAGATGTGCCGGGAGGGCCTGCTGGCTCAGGAGCAGACCTACCTGGATGAGCTCTCCGCGCAGATGAACGTGTACGAACCCACCGACGCCGAAAAGACCACCTTCAAGGAGAAGGCCTCCACCACCTGGCCCACCATTGAGGAGAAGATCGGCTCTGAGTGGTATAACGAGATTATCGACGAGGTCAACCGCATCACCGGCTGATAAGAGAATCCGTGCTGTGGGCGGCCGACCCTTGGTCGGCAGATCGGAAGAGCACACGTCTGAACTCCAGTCACCGCTCATTATCTCGT
>CANSYW010000023.1 GCA_947651395.1 uncultured Pseudoflavonifractor sp.
GATACTTGTCTGGCGACGGACTGGTAAAATAGGTGACGCCAACATAAAGAAGAGACAGACACTGATCTGTCTCTTCTTTTTTATTTCTCTGAGGGAGTATGGCGCTGGAGAAAGGAGCGGATCGGATGGAGGCGACAAAGGAGAAGCTGTTGGAGGCGAAACGCCAACTGGATTCCACGATCCATAAGCTGAAAGAGGTGCGAAAGACCCTTGAAGCCAAGGAGGAGCCGGAGCGGTATAAGTCGCAGATCACTCTGGCGAAGCGGCGGATAGAGGCTTTTGAGCTGGCTCTGGGCCTGATCGAGAGGGAATTGGAGCGCTGAAGGGGGAGGGACAGCATGCGTTATCAGAATATCCATAGGGCTGTCTTTCTGGCCCGTCCCAACCGGTTTATCGCCAAGGTCCTGCTGGAGGGGGAGGAGCTCATCGTCCATGTGAAAAATACCGGGCGGTGCAAGGAACTGCTGGTGCCCGGCTGCACCGTGTATCTGGAAAAGTCGGACAACCCCGCCCGGAAGACCGCCTATGACCTGGTGGCGGTGGAGAAGGGTCAGCGGCTCATCAATATGGACTCCCAGGCCCCCAATAAGCTGTTTGAGGAGTGGGCCGGAGCGGGACATTTCCTCCCCGGGCTGACCCTGCTGCGGCCCGAGACCACTTGGGGAAATTCCCGGTTCGATTTCTACTGGGAGGCAGAGGGGCGGGCGGGTTTGGAACCCGCCCCTACACAGGCGGTCGATCCCATTTGCCGGGGCTTTGTAGAAGTGAAGGGCTGTACGCTGGAGGAGGATGGCTGGACGTATTTCCCCGACGCCCCCACCCAGCGGGGGGTGAAGCACCTGGAGGAGCTGATCCGGGCGAAGGGCGAGGGCTACGGGGCGGCGGTGTGCTTTGTGATCCAGATGGCCCACGTGGACGGCTTCTCTCCCAATGACCGCACCCATCCGGAGTTTGGCCGGGCCCTTCGCAGGGCGGCGGAGGCTGGTGTGGAGCTCTTTGCCTTTGAATGTTATGTAAACCAAGAAGAGATTTACATAACAAATAAGATAAACATTCGGCTCTGAGACGCGTTCCGGTCTCAGGGCCGCTTTTTGTGCGCAAAAGGGGGAAAAGGGCGGGGAAGAGGCGGGGAAGACGGAAAAATCCTTGACTTACCAATTGGTCTATGCTATAATCTCATTCTGCGTGGGCCTCTCCCAAGGGGAGAGTGCGCCCATTTCCAGAAGACAGGAGGCGCCCGGATGCTGACGGAACTTTCCACAAAGCCCAAGGTGGTGGGCGCCAAACAGGTCAAGCGGGCCATGGAGGCCGGAAACGCGCTGCGGGTATTTTTGGCGTCCAACGCCGATCCCCGTGTCACGGAGCCCATTGAGGCGCTCTGCGCTGAGAAGGGCGTGGAGATGGAGAAAAACTGCTCCATGGCGGAGCTGGGCAAGGCCTGCGGCATTTCTGTGGGAGCCGCCGTGGCCGCACTGCTCCGGGCCTGAGCCCCTTATTTTGGTTTTAATGGGATATTTTTAGGAGTATCTCGTTAAAATATAAAAATCAAACGTGAAGAAAGGAGGAAAACCATGCCTACGTTCAACCAGCTCGTTCGGAAGGGCCGCAAGCAGGCGACTTATAAGTCCAACTCCCCCGCCATGCAGTTCGGCCTGAACACCCTGAAGGACAAGGAGACCGACCTGCCCTCTCCTCAGAAGAGAGGTGTGTGCACCGCCGTGCGTACCTCGACCCCCAAGAAGCCCAACTCGGCCCTTCGTAAGATCGCCCGTGTGAAGCTCACCAACGGCTACGAGGTCACCGCCTATATCCCCGGCGTCGGCCACAACCTGCAGGAGCACTCCGTGGTGATGATCCGCGGCGGCCGTGTCAAGGATCTGCCCGGCGTGCGCTACCACATCATCCGTGGCTCTCTGGATACTCAGGGCGTAAACGGCCGTATGCAGGCCCGCAGCAAGTACGGCGCCAAGAAGCCCAAGGCCGGCAAGAAGTAATTAAAAAATTACTTCACAGCTCAACAACAAGAATCACGCGCGCTGGAAAGCGCAAGGCAGTTGTCCTTGCGGAAGCGTTTACCTATATAGGTGCGTTTCCTGTGAGGCACTGGGACAAGCAGGCACTTGTCTTTACACGGAGGTCTTGAGGCCTTCGAGTACCTATGAAATCATTCCTATATGAAGGAGGGAAGCAAAGTGCCCAGAAGAGGAAATGTACCCAAGCGTGAGATCCTTCCGGATCCCATGTACAACTCCGTCCTCGTGACCAAGCTGGTCAACAGCATCATGCTGGACGGTAAGAAGGGCGTGGCCCAGAAGGTGGTCTACGGAGCCTTCGATATTATCCAGGAAAAGCAGGGGAAGGATCCCCTGGAGGTGTTCACCGCCGGTCTGGAGAACATCATGCCGTCCCTGGAGGTCAAGGCCCGCCGCGTGGGCGGCGCCACCTATCAGGTGCCCATTGAGGTTCGGCCCGAGCGGCGTCAGACCCTGGGTCTGCGCTGGCTGACCAGCTATGCCCGTTCCCGGAGCGAGAAGACCATGAAGGAGCGCCTGGCCGGTGAGATCATGGACGCGGCCAATGGCGTGGGCGGCGCGGTGAAGAAGCGTGAGGACGTGCACAAGATGGCGCAGTCCAACCAGGCCTTCGCCCATTACCGCTGGTAATAGCAAGGAGTTTGGAATATGCCGAGAAAAGTTTCTTTGCATGATACCCGTAATATTGGTATCATGGCCCATATCGACGCCGGCAAGACGACCACCACTGAGCGGATCCTGTACTACACCGGCGTCAACTACAAGATCGGTGAGACCCATGACGGTACCGCCACCATGGACTGGATGGCACAGGAGCAGGAGCGCGGCATCACCATCACCTCCGCGGCTACTACCTGCTACTGGAAGGGAACCAAAGATCAGTTCCCCCAAACCCGTCTGAATATCATTGACACCCCGGGCCACGTGGACTTCACCGTAGAGGTGGAGCGTTCCCTTCGCGTGCTGGACGGCTCTGTGACCGTCATGTGCGCCAAGGGCGGCGTGGAGCCCCAGTCCGAGACGGTGTGGCGTCAGGCCGACACCTACCGCGTGCCCCGTATGATCTATGTCAATAAGATGGATATCATGGGCGCCGACTTCTACAACGTGCTGCGCATGATCCATGACCGGCTCAAGTGTAATGCCGTGCCCATCCAGCTCCCCATCGGCAAGGAAGAGACCTTCAAGGGTATCATTGACCTGGTGGAGATGGACGCCGACATCTACTACGATGAGATGGGCAAGGATATGCGGGTGGAGGAGATCCCCGCCGACATGATGGAGCTGGCTCAGGAGTACCGCAGCAAGCTGCTGGACGCCTGCGCCGACATCGACGACGAGATCATGGAGCTTGTCCTGGAGGAGAAGGACGTGCCCCAGGACATGATCCGCAAGGCCCTGCGCAAGGGCACCATCGAGAACCTGCTGGTTCCCGTGACCTGCGGAACTTCCTATAAGAACAAGGGCGTGCAGAAGCTGCTGGACGCCATCGTGGATTATATGCCCTCCCCGCTGGACATTCCGGCCATTCAGGGCGTCAATCCCGAGACTGAGGAAGAGGACGAGCGTCCCGCCGACGACAACGCCCCCTTCTCCGCTCTGGCCTTCAAGATCGCCACCGATCCCTTCGTGGGCCGGCTGAGCTTTATCCGGGTCTATTCCGGCAGCCTGACCACCGGCTCCTCGGTGCTCAACGCCACCAAGGGCCAGAAGGAGCGCATCGGCCGTATCCTGCAGATGCACGCCAACCACCGGGAGGATATCGAGGAGGTCTTCTCCGGCGATATCGCCGCCGTGGTGGGCCTGAAGAACTCCACCACCGGCGACACCCTGTGTGATGAGAAGCATCCCATCATTCTGGAGTCCATGGAGTTCCCCGACCCCGTGATCCGCGTGGCCATTGAGCCCAAGACCAAGGCCGGCCAGGAGAAGATGGGCCTGGCCCTGATGAAGCTGGCCGAAGAGGATCCCACCTTCAAGACCTGGACCGACGAGGAGACCGGCCAGACCATCATCGCCGGCATGGGTGAGCTCCACCTGGAGATCATCGTGGATCGTCTGCTCCGTGAGTTCAAGGTGGAGGCCAACGTGGGCGCGCCCCAGGTGGCCTACAAGGAGACAATCAAGAAGACTGTGGAACAGGAGACCAAGTATGCCCGTCAGTCCGGCGGTAAGGGTCAGTACGGCCACGTGCGTATCACTGTGGAGCCCAACGAGTCCGGCAAGGGCTATGAGTTCCTCAATGAGATCACCGGCGGCGTGATCCCCAAGGAGTATATCCCCGCCGTTGACCAGGGAATCCAGGGCGCCATGCTGGCCGGCGTAATGGCCGGCTATCCGGTGGTGGACGTGAAGGTCCATCTGACCTACGGCTCCTACCACGAGGTGGACTCCTCCGAGATGGCGTTTAAGATCGCCGGCTCCATGGCCTTTAAGGAGGCCATGCGCAAGGCCGATCCCATCCTGCTGGAGCCCATCATGAAGGTCTCTGTCATCGTGCCTGACGAGTATCTGGGCAACGTCATCGGCGACCTCACCGCCCGCCGCGGCATGATCCAGGGCCAGGAGGCCCGCCCCGGCGCTCAGCAGGTGGACGCGCTGGTGCCTCTGGCCAGCATGTTCGGCTACGCCACCGACCTGCGTTCTTCCACCCAGGGCCGTGGACAGTATTCCATGGAGCCCCACAGCTACGTGGAGATCCCCAAGAGCATCGCCGACAAGATCGTGGCCGAGCGCGGCCGCAAAGACGAGGGCTAAAACGCAATTTTGTTGTTGCATTTTCCCTGTCGATACGTTAAAATAGTCCTGCATGAAAATCCAAAAACACATTATTGTGGAATATAAGGAGGAAATACCAACATGGCTAAGCAAAAGTTTGAGCGTACCAAAGAGCACGTCAACATTGGTACCGTCGGTCACGTTGACCACGGCAAGACCACTCTGACCGCCGCCATCACCAAGTGGCTCTCTCTGCAGGGTAAGGCTCAGTTCGAGGCTTATGACAGCATCGACAAGGCTCCCGAGGAGAAGGAGCGCGGCATCACCATCAACACTGCCCACGTGGAGTACGAGACCGAGGCCCGTCACTATGCCCACGTGGACTGCCCGGGCCACGCCGACTATATCAAGAACATGATCACCGGCGCTGCTCAGATGGACGGCGCTATCCTGGTCATCGCCGCCACCGACGGCCCCATGGCCCAGACCAAGGAGCACATCCTGCTGGCCCGCCAGGTGGGTGTGCCCGCCATCGTGGTCTTCCTGAACAAGTGCGACCAGGTGGACGACGAGGAGCTGCTGGAGCTGGTGGAGATGGAGGTCCGCGAGACTCTGTCCTTCTACGAGTTCCCCGGCGACGACATCCCCATCATCAAGGGCTCCGCTCTGAACGCTCTGGTCAGCGAGAGCACCGATCCCAACGCCCCCGAGTACGCCTGCATCAAGGAGCTCATGGACAGCGTTGACAGCTATATCCCCACCCCCGACCGCAAGGCCGATATGCCCTTCCTGATGCCCGTCGAGGACGTGTTCACCATCTCCGGCCGCGGCACCGTCGCCACCGGCCGTGTGGAGCGCGGCCAGCTGAAGGCCGGCGAGACCGTTGACATCGTGGGCCTGCAGGAGGAGAAGAAGTCCACCGTCGTCACCTCCATGGAGATGTTCCGCAAGACTCTGGACTTCATCGAGGCCGGTGACAACGCCGGCTGCCTGCTGCGCGGTATCGCCAAGACCGACATCGAGCGCGGCCAGGTGCTGTGCAAGCCCGGCTCCATTCACCCCCACACCAAGTTCAAGGGCCAGGTTTACGTCCTGTCCAAGGACGAGGGCGGCCGTCACACCCCCTTCTTCAACAACTACCGTCCCCAGTTCTATTTCCGTACCACCGACGTGACCGGCGTCATCTCTCTGCCCGAGGGCACCGAGATGTGCATGCCCGGCGATAACGTGGAGATGGACGTGGAGCTGATCACCCCCATCGCCATCGAGGAGGGCGTCCGGTTCGCTATCCGTGAGGGTGGCCACACCGTGGGTTCCGGCGTTGTCATCAAGGTCAACGAGTAATTCCCTTTCCCACAACATCAAAAAGTGCCTGCCGCAATGCGGCAGGCACTTTTTTGCGTTTCAGAGGGAGAGGGGGATTTTTGCCTTACAGAAGATAGTTGTTCTCCCGCTCAGCGATCTGTAAGGTCACCAGCTTGTAGGTGGCATAGCCTCCCGCCACCAAGGGCTCCTGCCGGCACAGGGCCTCCGCCTCCTCCCGGGTGTCGGTTTTCAGGATATACATTCCGGCCATCCCGGGCCAGCCCTTACATACCCCGCAGATCTCCAGCTTTCCGGCCTCGTCCAGGGCCCGGATGTTTTCCACGTGCTCCGTCACGGCGGCTTTGGTGAGGCGGTTATAGGTCTTGCTCTTTTCGATGAGCATCATATACATCAGCTTATTCATAAACTCTGCCTCCTTTGTGTTTTGGTGCAGTCGAAAGTATATCAAAAATATCTTCTTGCCGCAATCCCCAAGCGCCGCTTTTCTCTGCCGTGGGTTTGGGGCTCCCCCGATCAGAGCATCGACAGATCCATATCAGGCTCCTTCATCCCAGGGCCTGTCTTCTCCTCTTGTCCCTTTCGGCAAAATATGATAGAATAACTTTGATCGCTTCGAGCGACAGGGGCAAACAGGTGTCTGCCTTTGCTGATCGAAGCCATCCCATCAGAAAAAGAAAAGGGGAGAGAGATATGCCTACTGTGGATACGGAAGCCGCCCAGGAGACTCTGAATATTTTGGAGAAGACCTTAAAAAGCTTTTCCTGGCAGACCGCCGCCGTGCTGGTGTGCCTGCTGGTGGCCTCGGTGGTGGCCATCCGGATCATCGTCAGCCTGGCCGACCGGGCCATGGTCCAGGCCAAACTGGATCGGGGGGTACGCACTTTCCTGCGCTCGGGTCTGAAGGTGGCCTTGTGGCTTATCGCCGTGTGCATCCTGCTGGGATACCTGGGGGTGCCCATGACCTCTCTGGTGGCCCTGCTCAGTGTGCTGGGCCTGGCAATTTCGCTGGCTGTACAGGGGACGCTGTCCAATCTGGCGGGAGGGATCATGCTCCTCACAGCCCGTCCCTTCTCCGCCGGGGACTTTGTAGAGGCCGGCGGGGTCAGCGGTACGGTGGACGAGGTGGGACTGGTTTATACCAAGCTGAATACCGTGGACAACAAGGTGGTTCACATTCCCAACGGAGATATTGCCGGAAAGACGATCGTCAACTACTCGGCCAACGATCTGCGGCGGGTGGATCTGAACTTCACCGTCTCCTATGACGCGCCCATGGAGCAGGTGAAGGCCTGTATGGCGCGGGTGGTGGGGGAACACCCCAAAACCCTGCCCACTCCGGAGCCCACCATTCGGGTCAGCGACTATAAAGAGAGCGCTGTGGAGTACGTCCTGCGGGTCTGGTGTGCCGGCGGAGACTACTGGGACGTCTACTTTGACCTGCTGGAGCAGGTGAAGGCGGCCTTTGACGCCGCGGGGGTGGAGATGACCTATCCCCATATGAACGTCCATATGGTAAAGGATTAAAAAGAGGCGCCGTGGGAAAAACCGGGGCGGCTTTTTTTGGCCCCCCCCCCGGGGCCGCCCCCGGGGGGGGGCCTCCCCCCCACCCAAAAATCACCGCAAAATGTTAAAAGTATAAAACCGCGCCCCGGCCAACCCCCCGGCGCCTCTTTTTGTCACCCCTCCGGCAGGGCCAGACCATGGAGGAAGCCCTCCCCCAGGATCTCTCCGCCGATCACGGTGTTCCGGCACAGAAGGAGATGGGCCTGGACGCCCTCCGGTTGACCGGGATAGTTGGTCACGGTCCAGGTGTAGCGCTTGACCCGCTTGCCGGCGTATTTGGTCAGGTCAAAGCCCTGAGCGGCCTGAAGCTCCAGATACTGGGCGTACTCCTCCCCGAAGTCCTCAGGCATCTGAAGCTCCTCGGCGGAGACCGTCTCCGGCGCCACCTGCCAGCCCCAGCCGGACAGATAGGCCACCCGATCCTCGTCCGTCTTGACGCCCCGGGGGCTCATGGAGGCCGCGGCCTGGGCGCCGCCGCCCCAGAAGAGAGAAGCTGCCACTGTCACCGCCCCCAACAGCACAGCCGCCGCCAACACCAGGCTCACCTTCCGCCGGTTTACCTTTGCCGTCCAGATCAACACTGCTATCGCCCCTTGCATTTTTGACTTTACTCTATTGATATGGAAAAAGGGCTTGTCATATGATAAAATACCGTTATCTTATTTCCGGGGGAGGAGTGGGACGTGGAACGTCTGGACAAGATTTTGGCCAATACCGGACGATGGTCCCGGAAGGAGGCGGCGGAGCTGATCCGTGCCGGCCGGGTAAAGGCGGACGGCGTTGTGGTGACACGTCGGGAGGAAAAATTTCCGGCGGGAGCCCTGTTCCAGGTGGATGGGGAGACCGTCTCCGGGGATCGGTATGTCTATCTGATGCTCAACAAGCCCGCGGGACTGGTCTCCGCCACCGAGGATCCCCGGGAGGAGACCGTCCTCTCCCTGCTGCCCGGGCATCTGCGCCGGGTGGGACTGTTTCCGGCGGGGCGGCTGGACAAGGACACGGTGGGGCTGCTCCTGCTCACCAATGACGGAGCGCTGGCCCATGACCTTCTCGCGCCCAAGCGCCATGTGGACAAGACCTATCTGGTACGGGTGGATGGGGTGCTGGACGGGGAGGATGAGAAGGCCTTCCGGGAGGGGATCACCCTGGCCGACGGCTATGTGTGTCTCCCGGCGGGCCTGGAGCGCTTGGGTCCCAGTGAGGCTGTGGTCACCCTTCATGAGGGGAAATATCATCAGATCAAGCGGATGTGCGCCGCCCGGGGCAAACCGGTGGTCTTCCTCAAGCGTCTCACTTTCGGGCCTTTGGCCCTGGACGAGACCCTGCGGGAAGGGGAGTGGCGGCCGCTGACAGAGGGGGAAGTGAAGCGTCTCCAACAGCGGTGAGGGCCCCTCTGGAAATCTTTATGCAATATAAACAAAAAAATTGTCTTTTCCTATTGAAAACGGAGAAAAAAACCGCTATAATAGGGAACAGTGAGTGTGAGACCCGGAACGGGTGGAATATAGACAAGGAGGGTTCCCCATGTCGAACAGGATCTTTCAGAGTGTTGTGCTTCAAATGAAGGAAGGGACCGACCGTGTGATCGGTGTGATCGACGCGGAGGGTGCTGTGGTGGCCTGCGATGAGCTCTCTCTGGTGGGAGAGCGCTGGGCGGGGGTGGTGGAGCAGATCAACACCGCCGAGAGTGGAATGGTCCAGTTTGAGGGGCGCACCTTCAAGGCCCTTTCCAGCTGGGGCACCCAGTTTGATTACGCCGGCTTCGTGCAGGGGGAGGACGACACCGCCAAGAGCCTGTGCTGTCTGGCGACGGTGGCCTTCAACGGCGCCAAGCAGAATTATGAGGAAAAGCACAACAAGGGCACCTTTGTGAAGAACATCATTTCGGACAATATCCTTTTGGGGGATATCTATGTCCGGGCCAAGGAGCTTCACTTTGTCTGCGATGTGCCCCGGGGCGTCTTTCTGGTGCGCCAGGGTGAGCCCGCCGACCCGGCGATGATCGACACCATCCAAGGCCTGTTTCCCGACAAGCAGGTGGACTTTGTCCTCTCCATCAACGAGACCGATGTGGCCCTCATCAAGCAGATGCCCGAGGGGGCGGAGGGCAAGCGGCTGGACAAGATCGCCCAGCAGATCGAGGAGACCCTTGCCTCTGAGCTGGGGTTGAAGGCTGTGGTGGGCATCGGTACGGTGGTCACCAACATCCGAGATCTGGCCCGCTCCTATAAGGAGGCCCAGCTGGCCATTGAGGTGGGCAAGGTCTTTGACACCGAGCGCACGGTCATCAACTACGACAATCTGGGCATCGGGCGGCTCATCTATCAGCTGCCCACCACCCTGTGCGAGATGTTCCTGCGGGAGGTCTTCAAGAAGAATCCCATCGACGCGCTGGATCAGGAGACGCTGTTTACCATCAATAAGTTCTTTGAGAACAACCTGAACGTCTCTGAGACGGCCCGGAAGCTCTTCGTCCACAGGAACACGCTGGTCTACCGGCTGGAGAAGATCAAGAAGCTCACCGGTCTGGATCTGCGGGAGTTTGACGACGCCATCACCTTTAAAGTGGCGCTGATGGTAAAGAAGTATCTCATCTCCCGGGGGATCGAAGACTGAGGGAAGTCCGTCCATAAATAGGAGAAAGAGAGATTGGCAATCAGATGCGGGCCTGTGGTCCGGACTCGGATTGTCAATCGCTTTATCAAAAGATTTATGAGGAGCAGGGCATGATTCGTCTATTGGATATCCACGCAACCTATGATAACGGCACCCGGGCGCTGAAAGGGGTCAACCTGCGTATCGACGACGGGGAGTTTGTCTTCCTGGTGGGCCCGTCGGGCTCGGGAAAGTCCACCATCATCAAGCTGATCACCGGAGAGATCCAGCCCACCGGCGGCAGGATCATGGTCAACGGCTACAATCTGGGGGACATCCGGCCCGGCCAGGTACCCTATATGCGCCGGACGCTGGGGGTCATCTTCCAGGATTTCCGGCTCATTGAAAAGAAGACGGTGTGGGAGAATCTGACCTTTGCCATGCGGGCGGTGGGAGCCTCCCCCCGGGAGATCAAAAAGCGGGTCCCCTATGTGCTGGATCTGGTGGGGCTCAACTACAAGGGGGATCGTTATCCCAATCAGCTCTCCGGCGGCGAGCAGCAGCGGGTAGCCATTGCCCGGGCGCTGGTGAACAACCCCCAGATGATCATTGCCGACGAGCCCACAGGCAACCTGGATCCCACCCGATCCCAGGAGATCATGCTGCTGCTGGAAAAGATCAACGAGTTGGGCACCACCATGCTGGTGGTCACCCATGAAAAGGAGCTGGTGAACCGCTTTTCCAAGCGGGTGGTGGCCATTGAAAACGGCCGCGTAATCAGTGACGAGACAGGCGGGTACTATAAAAATGAAGAGATCATATAATATCGGCTATTACCTCTCTGAGGGCTTTCGTTCCATCTTCACCCACGGGCTTATGTCCTTTGCCGCGGTCTGCATGATCGTGGCCTGTCTCATTATCATGGGCTCCTTTTCCCTGGTGGCGTTGAACCTGGAGCGGGAGTTGGGGAAGCTGGAGCGGGACAATCAGTTTTTGGCCTTTGTGGATGAGAGCTATACCCGGGAGCAGGCGATGGCCCTTCAAAGCGCCATCGAGGCGGTGCCCAATGTGGCCTCCGTCACCTTTGAGACCAAGGAGCAGGCCCAGATCAATTACGCGGAGAAATACGCCAGTGATGAAAACGCCGGCCTCTATTCCGAGCTGCCTGCCGAGGTGTTTCGGGACCGCTATTCCGTCCATATGACCGACCTGGGTCAGGTACAGGCCACGGTGGATGCGGTGGAGCGCATTGAGGGCATCGACGGTCACCAGGCCGCCCCCGAGGTGGCGGAGGGGTTTGTGGTGGTGCGCAATGTGGCCACCGCCGTGGCGGCGATCCTCATCGCCATGCTGATGGGTATTTCCCTGTTTATCATCAACAATACCATCCAGTTGGGTACCTTTACCCGCCGGGAGGAGATCGCCATCATGAAGATGTGCGGCGCCACCAACGGATTCGTCCGGGGCCCCTTCATCTTTGAGGGGATGCTCCTGGGCCTGTTCGGGGCGGTGCTGGCCTTCTTCTGCCAATGGGGTATCTACGAGCTGATCGTCCGGGCCATCAACAGCGGCGGCACTTTCCAGCTCCTGACGGTGATCCCCTTCCGGGAGCTGTGGCTCAGACTTCTGGGCGTCTTTGCCGGCGTCGGCCTTGTTGTGGGCACCCTGGGCTCGGTGACAGCCATCCGGAAGTTCCTCCAGGTATGAACCCGGCCCGAACCGGGGCGTGACAGAGGGCGGGGGACAGCTCTCCCGCCCCACCCAGCCATTTACTCTTCCCTAGGAGGTCCAAGTCGTGGGAAAAACGCCGCAAAACAAACCGAGAAAGAAGCGTGTGGAGTGGCGCCGGGTCTTTGTGGCCGGCCTGGCGCTGCTGATGGTGCTGGCCCTGGTCTTGCCGCTGCTGGGGGATCTGGCGGGCTTTGCCGGCGCCGCCACCCAGTCGGAGCTGAAAAATCAGATCTCCGGGTTGAAGGGAGACGCGGCCAACGCCACCGCCCGGCGCAAGGAGCTGGAGCAAGAGCTCAAGGCCATTGAAAACGACAAGGCCCAGGCGCTTGCGCGCAAGAAGCTTTTGGATCAGGAGCTCTATGCCATCGACGAGCAGGTGGCCAATACCCAGAGCCAGATCGATCTCTATAACGCCCTGATCGCCCAGCAGGAGGAGGCCCTGGCTCAGGCCCAGGCCCGGGAGAACGAAGCCTATGCGCGGTTCTGTCAGCGCTCCCGCTCCATGGAGGAGGCGGGGGAGATCTCCTACTGGTCGGTGCTCTTTTCCGCCAGCGATTTTTCCGACCTGCTGGATCGGCTGGCTATGGTGGATCTGATCATGGAGTACGATAACTCTGTGGTGGATTCTCTGGTGGAGGCCCGGCAAGCGGTGGAGTCCACCCTGGCCGAGCTCAACGAGACCAAGACGCAGCTGGATGAGCAGAAGGCCGTGCTGGACGCCCAGCGGGCGGAGCAGGCGGAAAAGGTCGCCCAGGCCCAGGCCCTTTTTGATGAACTGAAGACCCAGGCGGACAAGGCGGAAGCCCTGGTGGCTGCCGAAGAGGCGGAGGAGAAGAAGATCGCCGCCCAGATCGCCAAGAAGGAAAAGGAGCTGGAGAAGCTCATTGCCGAGGCCAACTTTACCACCGGCTCGGGCTACTATTATCCACTGCCGGTGAGCAACACAACAGTGACCTCCAAGTTTGGCTGGCGGACCCATCCCATCACCCGGAAGCCCAACAATCATACGGGCCTGGATATCGCCGCGCCCAAGAATACCAAGATCTACGCGGTCCAGGGGGGCGTGGTCATCACCTCCTCCTACGCCCCCAGCTCCTACGGGAACTATGTGGTGGTGAGCCACGGCAACGGAAAGACCACCCTCTACGCCCACATGACCTCCCGGGCGGTGAAGGAGGGGGACATCGTCAGCCAGGGCCAGGTGCTGGGTTATGTGGGGACCACCGGCTCCTCTTCGGGTAATCACCTGCATATTGAGCTGAAGATCAATGGGGTGCGACAGGATCCCCGAACCATGTTCCCCGGTGTGAATTTCAGCTATCCTTACGGTTGACAGAGACAGGCGGACGGAGGGGGACTCCGCCCGCCTGTCTGTTTAGCGACAGGAGCGAGCGCATATGGAAAAAAGATACTTTACCAAACGACATCTGTTTCTGGCCGGAGCGGTAGGTGCTCTCCTCACCGTCTTTGCCCTCTGCCTGGCCCTTTGGCTGGCCGTCGGGCCCGGAGGGCTGACCCTGCTGGAGGCCTGGGGGGCCGTTGAGACCCGATTTGTGGGGGAATATGACTCTGACCGGGCGCTGGACGCCACCCTCCGGGGGCTGGTCTCCGGCACGGGGGACCGGTGGAGCTATTATCTGGACGCCCAGGGCTACGCCGACCAGAACCAACGCCGTACCAACACCTATGTGGGCATTGGAGTCACCGTCAGCTATGAGGATGAGCGGGGGCTGCTCATCCTTACGGTCCAGGCCTCCGGCCCAGCCGCCGGAGCGGGTCTGGAGGCGGGAGAGATCATCACTGCCGTGGACGGCTTTTCCCTGGCGGGGGAGGCCCGCTATGAAGGGGTGGATCACATCGGCGGAGAGGCGGGAACCCCCCTGAGCCTCACCCTCCGTACCCGGACAGGGGAGGAGCGGCAGGTGGAGCTGGAGCGGGCGACCGTGGAGACCGACCCGGTCCACGGCCGGCTGCTGGAAAACGGAGTGGGTTACATAAAACTGGACAACTTCTATACCAACAGCGCCGCGCGGGTGACCCAGGCCGCCCATGAGCTGGAGGAGGCGGGGGCCAAGGCCGTCGTCTTTGATATGCGAAACAACAGCGGGGGATACGTTGGCGAGCTTACTGAGATGCTGGACGCCCTCTTGCCGGAGGGGCCCATCTTCCGTACCTGGAGTAAGGGAGGACGGGAAGAGGTGGTGGAGTCAGATGAAAATTATGTAAACTTACCAATGGCTACACTGGTCAACTCGGGCACCTACTCCGCCGCCGAGTTCTTTGCCGCTCAGCTCCAGGAGAGCGTGGGGGCGCCCATCGTGGGGGAGGAGACCTCGGGGAAGGGATTTTCCCAGCAGGCGATCCCCCTGTTCAACGGCGGAGCGCTCAATCTGTCCACGGGAGCCTACGCCACCGGGGGAGGCGTCTCTCTGGTGGGGACGGGCGTGGAGCTGGATGGGGAGCTGTCGCTGACGGAGGAGAAAAATGAGCTGCTCCGCGCGGGAAAACTGCCGTTGGAGGAGGACGACCAGTTCCTGCTTGCCCTGGAGCTTTTGGGATATTGATCGGATGAGGGGCCGTCTTCGGGACGGCCTCTCATATTATATCCCCCGGGCGCATATCCTGCCCCGAGGAGGGAAGGCCATGGTGGGCTGGCTCAACTGGTCGGAAAAGCGGGGCTTTCTGCCCCGGATCACGCCCGTGCGGCCCCTGGGCCTTCCCCTGCTGGAGGCGGCCCTGCCGCAGGGGCGGCGGGAGCGGCGGCTGAACCAGGGCGCGAAGGCCCTTCACCGCCGGGGGGTGCGCCGGGTGCTGACGGCGTCCGGGCTGGAGGATGGGGACATTCTGAAACGCTGGGGATTGGCTCCGGTGGACGTCCTGCCGCTGTGCCGGGCCATGGGAGGGGCGCTGGCTCTTTTTTTGTTGGATGGGGTCCCTGTACGGCAGCGCCGGGCGGCGCTGCGGGGGGAGGAGGCCAATGGGGCGGCCTGGGCGCTGGCCCAGGAGCTCTGTCCGCAGGTGGGAACGTTATTTCTGGAGTTTGACCGGGGGGAGGAGGAGCTGGGCGCCGGACTTCGTGCCCGGTTCGGCGCCGCGGCCCTCCATCTGGGTCAGGGACCCTCGCCTCAGGTGTCCCTGGAGCTCTCCCCACGGAGCGTCCCGGCGGGGGAGACCCTGAAGCTTTGGGGGGAGCCTGGGCTGGGAGGACTGACCCTCGCTCTGGATGGAAAGTCGGTGCCCCCCGGTCTGCCGGAGCTGCCCTTTCTGGAGCTTCTCTGGGAGACAGGCAGGGTGAGCGGCCGGGAGCTGAGGGTGCTTCCGGCGAATCGGCCTTGACAGAAGGGGAGAAAATACATATAATACTACAATATCGCGGAAGTATGGCTCCGGCCAGAATCCGCGTTTTCCGTGAAAACAGTACAAGAATGAAAGGTGACACGACCATGGCGAAGCAATATAAGCTCACCCCCAAGCGGCTCCAGGAGCTTCAGGAAGAGCTGACATACCTCAAGACCGTACGGGAGCGGGAGGTGGCCGAGCAGATCAAAGAGGCCCGTTCCTTCGGCGATCTGAGCGAAAACAGCGAATACGACGAGGCCAAGAACGAGCAGGGTAAGCTCTATTCCCGTATCGCGGAGATCGAGACCGTGCTGGCAAATTACGTTATCATTGCCGAGCAGGAGTTCGCGGCCGGCGCGGTGAGCCTGGGCAGCCTGGTAAAGGTGTTGGACGAGGAATTCAACGAGGAACAGACCTACCATGTTGTGGGCTCTCAGGAGGCCGATCCCATGGATGGCCGGATATCGGAGGATTCCCCCTTCGGCAAGGCCCTGCTGGGTAAGGTCATCGGCGACGTGGTGGAGGTGGAGGCCCCCATGGGTCTGCTTCGCTACAAGGTGCTGGACATTCAAAAGAAATAAGGGAGCATCCCTCCCGATAGGAGAGAACATCATGGCAGAGCAAGATAAGAACAACATTCCCCAGCCTGAGCTTTCCGAGCTGCTGCGCCTGCGCCGGGAGAAGCTCTCCGCCCTTCAGGAGGCGGGAGAGGATCCCTTCCGGGAGACCCGGTTTGACTGGGACGCCACCTCTACCCAGATCAAGGAGAACTTTGACGCCATGGAGGGCCGGGAGGTCAGGGTGGCGGGCCGGCTCATGTCCAAGCGGGGCATGGGCAAGGTGTCTTTCTGCGACCTTCAGGACCGGGACGGCCGTATCCAGCTCTATGCCCGTCAGGATGAGATGGATGAGACGATCTACAAGAAGTTCAAGAAGTTTGATATCGGCGATATCGTGGGCGTTGTGGGCGAGGTCTTCCGTACCCAGCGGGGGGAGATGAGCGTCCGGGCCAAGGATATCAAGCTTTTGAGCAAGTCTCTGCTGCCTTTGCCTGAAAAGTTCCACGGCCTCCAGGATAAGGAGCTGCGCTACCGTCAGCGCTACGTGGATCTGATGGTGAACCCGGAGGTGAAGCGCAACTTTGTGGTCCGCTCCCGTTTTATCCAGTTTATGCGCCGCTATCTGGACGATATGGGCTATATTGAGGTGGAGACCCCGGTGCTCAACACCATTGCCGGCGGCGCTGCCGCCCGGCCCTTCGTCACCCACCACAACACGCTGGACATCGATATGTACATGCGCATTGCCACCGAGCTGCCTTTGAAGCGGCTCATTGTGGGCGGTATGGATCGGGTCTATGAGATCGGTCGCATCTTCCGCAATGAGGGCATGGATCCCAAGCACAACCCCGAGTTTACCACTGTGGAGCTCTATCAGGCCTATACTGATTTCCACGGCATGATGGATATCGCCGAGGGGATCCTCTCCGGCGCCGCGAAGGAGATCCTGGGCGGTTACAAGGTGGAGTGGCTGGGGGAGCAGATCGACCTGACTCCCGGCTGGCGCCGGCTGACCATGGTGGAGGCGGTGAAGGAGTACGTGGGCATTGACTTCGGCGCCATCTCCGCCGATGCGGAGGCCGTAGCGGCGGCGAAGAAGATCGGCGTGGAGCTTGCCGACGCCGCCGAGAAGACCTGGGGCAACGCCCTTTACGCCTGCTTCGATCAGCGGGTGGAGGAGAAGCTGATCCAGCCCACCTTTATCACCATGTATCCGGTGGAGGTCTCCCCCCTGACCAAGCGCAGCCCCGCCGATCCCAGGCTCACCGAGCGCTTTGAGCTGTTCGTGTGCCACAGCGAGTTGGCCAACGCCTACTCTGAGCTCAACGACCCCATCGACCAGCGCTACCGCTTTGAAAAGCAGGCGGAGCAGCGGGAGCGGGGCGACGACGAGACCGAGATGCTGGACGAGGATTTCCTCACCGCTCTGGAATACGGCATGCCCCCCACCGGCGGTATGGGTATGGGCATCGACCGTTGCGTCATGCTCCTCACCGGCGCGGACACCATCCGGGACGTGATCCTTTTCCCCACCATGAAGCCCCTCTAATCCGATTTTCCATGGCATACCGGCGAGTTTTTCGCCGGTATGCCGTTTGTGTCATATAGAAGGGAGGAAGCGCCATGCTGGAAGGGCTGGGCCGCTTTGTCCAAAATCATTTCATCCGCTCCCGCCGGCTCAATTCCACCCGGTTGGTGGCGGCCTCCTTCGCGGTGCTCATTCTGGCGGGGGCGCTGCTGCTGACCCTGCCCATCTCCAGCCGGGCGGGGGAAAGTCAGGGCTTTTTCACAGGACTTTTTACCGCCACCTCCGCCACCTGTGTCACCGGGCTGGTGGTGACAGACACCGCGCTGACCTGGTCCCCCTTCGGCCAGGCGGTGATCTTACTCCTTATCCAGCTGGGCGGACTGGGCTTTATGACGGTGGTGACCATGGTCTCCCTCTGGGCCCACCGCCGCATCGGCCTCTCCGAGCGGCTCATTATGGTTTCCACCCTCAATCTCAACGAGCTGGACGGAGTGGTGCGGGTGGTGCGTCACGCTCTCATAGGCACCGCCTTCTTTGAACTGGCGGGAGCCGCCCTGCTCTCGGTCCGTATGATACCCAAATACGGGCTTGTCCGGGGGTTGTGGCATGCCCTGTTCCACTCGGTCTCCGCATTCTGCAATGCGGGCTTTGACCTGCAGGGGGCGGATACAGGCGCCTTTTCCAGTCTGGCCGCCTTTCAGGACGACCCACTGACCCTCCTCACCACCTCCGCCCTGGTGATCATCGGCGGTCTGGGCTTTTTTGTGTGGGAGGATCTCTGGAAGAACCGATGCTGGAAAAAGCTCACCCTCTACAGCAAGCTGGTGCTCTCCATCACCGCTCTCCTGGTGCTTGGGGGAACGGTGTTTTTCCTGGCCGCGGAGGGGGACAACGCCGCCACCCTGGGGGGGATGACGGCGGGGGAGAAGTGGCTCAACGCCTTTTTCCAGTCCGTGACCCTGCGCACGGCGGGCTTCAATGTGATCGACCAGGGGGTCATGACGGACAACGCCACGGTGATGAGCTGTATTTTCATGCTCATCGGCGGCTCCTCCGGCTCCACTGCCGGCGGATTGAAGACAGTGACGGCCTGGGTGCTTTTCATGGTGCTGTTTACCAGTCTTCGGGGCCGGGAGAGCATCACCTTCCGGGGCCGCTCCATCTCTGAGCGGCGGGCGATGAACGCGGTGACCCTGTTTTTGATGGTCCTGCTCCTCTTTGTCACCGGCTCCATGCTCATCTCCCTGACCCATCAGACCACCTTCCTTCACGCCGCCTTTGAGACGGCCTCGGCGCTGGGGACCGTGGGACTCACCGCGGGTCTTACCCCCACCCTGGCCCGGCCCGCTCAGGTGCTGCTCATTGTGCTCATGTATACCGGCAGGGTGGGGGTGCTCTCGGTCTCCATCGCCTTCCTGGTTCGCCGGAAGGACAGTCTGGACATCAAATACCCTGAATTCAACATCATGGTTGGATGAAAGGAGTCTTACTATGAAAACCTTTGTTGTGATCGGTCTGGGCAGATTCGGCACCGCCGTGGCCATCGAGCTCTCCCAGCTGGGCCATGAGGTGCTGGCCGTGGATTTCCAGGAGGAGAACGTCCAGCTGGTGGCCGACCAGGTGACCCACGCCGTCACCGCCGACGCCCGGGATCCCGCCGTGCTGCGTGCCCTGGGGGTGCGCAACTACGATTGCGCCGTGGTGGCCCTGGGCAGCGACGTGGGCTCCTCCGCCCTGATCACCCTGAACCTGAAGGAGCTGGGGATGAAACGGGTCATCTGTAAGGCCCGCAGCCACGACCACCGCAAGGTGCTGGAGAAGATCGGGGCGGACCGGGTGGTCTTCCCTGAGCATGAGATGGGCACCAAGCTGGCCCAGGGGCTCAGCTCCTCCAACGTGCTCAATTTTATTGAGGTCTCCGACGACTACGGCATTGTGGAGCTCTCCGCCCCCGGCTCCTGGCTGGGAAAGACCATCCGGGAGGTGGACGTGCGCAACGCCTTCCACGTCAACATCATTGCCGTGCGTTCGGCGGATGCCCCCGGCAGCCTGAATGTGGCCCCCGGCGGCAGCTACATGCTCAAGGCGGGGGACAATGTGGTGGCGGTGGGCCGCAGTGGGGACATCAACCGGCTCCACGAGGTGAAATGATGGAGACCGTCACCAGTCGCCAGAACCCGCTGTTTCAGAAGCTGCGTAAGCTCAGCGTGTCCAATTCCTTCCGCCGCCAGCAGGGCCTTTTTGTCTGCGAGGGCCCCAAGCTGCTGGAGGAGGCGGTGCGGTGGGGGGCGCAGCCGGATACGGTGGTCTCCGCTCCGGGGATCACCCTTCCCGCCCACAGTGCGGAAAGGCGGGTGGAGACCCCCGCCGACGTGCTGAAAACTCTGGCGGATACCGGGACCCCTCAGGGGGTGGTGTTCACCTGTCGGCTGCCCGACACCACTCTGCCGGACAAGCTCTCCCCGGGCCGTTACCTGGTGCTGGACGGGGTCCAGGATCCGGGCAATCTGGGCACCGTCTGGCGCACCGCCGACGCCTTTGGGGCGGCGGGGCTCATCCTGACGGGGGCCTGCGCCGATCCCTTCTCCCCCAAGGTGGTCCGTGCCACCATGGGGGCCTGCTTCCGTCTGCCGGTGTGGCAGGGGGAGCGGCAGGCGGTGGCCCGGCTGCTGAAGGAGAGCGGCCTGCCCCTCTACGCCACCGCCCTGCGGGAGGACACCCAGGATGTGGGGCGGGTGGATCTGGCCCGGTGTGCCGTGGTCATCGGTAGCGAGGGCAGGGGGGTCTCTGAGGAGATGCTTGCCCTGGCGGAAAAGACCCTGAAGATCCCCATGGAGGCCACCTGTGAGTCCCTCAACGCCGCCATAGCGGCGGCCGTGGTGCTCTGGGAGGGATATCGGGAAAAACCATAAGAAGAAAAAAGGCCCACCCAGAAAGAGAAAATGAGGTGGAACCATGGCAAACCTGAAATACTTCCTCTGGCTCATCACCCGGAAGGGCTTTTCCACCGGGGAGGCGGTCAGACTCCTGGCCCATTTCGGCACCCCCGAGGCGGTCTATTTTGCCCAGGAGGAGGAATACGACCTGTTGGGCCTGTCCGCCGGAAAGCGGGCCGGCCTGCGGGATAAGGATCTGGCCGGAGCGGAGAGGATCCTGGCCGACTGCGACCGGCTGGGGATCCACATGACCACCATTCAGGACGCCGACTATCCCGAGCGGCTGGCCCAGATCGACGACCCGCCCCTGGTGCTCTACTGGAAGGGCAGGGCCCTCTCCCTGGAGGACAAGCTTACCGTGGGCGTGGTGGGGACCCGGAGCTGTACGCCCTACGGGGAGGAGCTGGCCTTTCGGCTGGGTCTGGAGCTCGCCCGCCGGGGAGTGAGGCTGGTCTCCGGCATGGCCGAGGGCATCGACGCCGCCGGTATCAGAGGGGCGCTCAAGGGCGGCGGGAGCGTGATCAGTGTGCTGGGCGGAGGCATTGACGTCGTCTACCCCAGAGCCCACCGCTGGCTCTATGAGGATGTGGCCGCCGCGGGTACCCTGGTGAGCGAATACCCGCCGGGCACCGAGCACGCGGGCCGCCATTTTCCCGTACGCAACCGGATCTTGAGCGGACTGTCCCTGGGGGTGACCGTGGTGGAGGCGGGGCTTCCCAGCGGAGCGCTGATCACCGCCCGGCTGGCCCTGGAGCAGAACCGGGAGGTATTTGCCTTCCCCGGGCCGGTGGGAGCCCCGGCCAGCCTGGGGTGCAACAAGCTCATTCAGTCGGGGGAGGCCAAGCTCATCCTCTCCGCGGGAGATATTTTGGAGGAATTCGCCCTGATGCTCCCCCGGGTCGAGGAGGCCCCGGAACCCCTGGGAGAAGAGGAGATCAGGGCCCGTATGGATGCCCCGCCCCGGGGGGAAGAGAGCCCCCGGCGGAGAGGGAAAGAGGAAAAAGAGGTTGACAAGACCCCCGACCGGGCATATATTTCTGTATCAGATGACCCGGAGGCCTTTACCGACGACGAGCGGGATATCCTCCTGGCCATTGCCCGGCGGCCGTTGACGGCGGACGAGGTGTCCGAGGCCGCCCAGATCCCCTCCCGGCGGGTGCTCTCCGCCCTGACCATGCTCCAGCTTCGGGATCTGGTGGAGGAGCGGCCGGGCAAACGGTTTTACGCAAACGTGATATTGACCGAATAAATCTGGATCAGTGGAGTGATAACGTGGCAGTCAAGAAAAATGAAGCGCTGGTGATCGTGGAATCCCCGGCCAAGGCAAAGACCATTACAAAATACCTGGGCCCGGGCTACGAGGTCAAGGCCTCCATGGGACATGTCCGGGATCTGCCCAAGAGCAAGATGAGCGTGGATGTGGCCCGTGATTTCGCGGTGGACTACCAGCCCATCGCCGGGAAAGAGGACGTGATCGCCGATCTGAGGAAGGCGGCCAAGCGCAGCGAGCGGGTCTATCTGGCCACCGACCCTGACCGGGAAGGGGAGGCCATCTCCTGGCATCTGAAGGAGCTGCTGGGGCTGCCCGACGAGAGCACCTACCGGGTCACCTTCAACGAGATCACCAAGAAGGTGGTCAACGAGTCCATCGCTCAGCCCCGGCAGATCGACATGGATCTGGTGGACGCTCAGCAGGCGAGAAGAGTGCTGGACAGGGTGGTGGGCTATCAGATCTCACCCTTCCTGTGGAAGAAGATCCGCCGGGGGCTCTCGGCGGGCCGGGTCCAGTCTGTGGCCACCCGCCTGGTCTGCGAGCGGGAGGAGGAGATCCGGAACTTCAAAAGCGAGGAGTACTGGTCTCTGGACGCCGACCTGGAGCGGGTGCGGCCCAACCTGGGCCGGTTCACCGCCGCTTTCTACGGCAAGGACAAGAAGATGGAGCTCCACAGCCAGGCGGAGGTGGAGCAGGTCATGGACGCGGTGAAGGCCCTGCCCTTCTCCGTGGCCGGGGTCAAGCGCCAGGAGAAGCAGCGCAACCCCGCCCCGCCCTTCACCACCTCCACCCTCCAGCAGGAGGCCAGCCGCAAGCTGGGCATGTCCCCCCGCCGGGCCATGGCGGTGGCCCAGCAGCTTTACGAGGGCGTGGACATCACCGGGGAGGGCACCGTAGGTCTTATCACCTATATGCGTACCGACTCTCTGCGTCTTTCCGAGGAGGCCACGGCCGCGGCCAGAGACTTCATCCTGGGCCGTTACGGCCAGGACTACTATCCGGGCAAGGCCAGGGTCTATAAGGCCAAGGCGGGGGCCCAGGACGCCCACGAGGCCATCCGCCCCTCCAATGTCCAACTGGTGCCTGAGGAGATCAAGAAGGATCTTTCCCAGGAGCAGTACCGGCTCTATAAGCTCATCTGGGGCCGCTTTGTGGCCTGCCAGATGGCCTCGGCCACCTATGACAGCGTCACCATCGAGGCCCAGAGCGGCGACTACCGCTTCCGGGCCACCCACACCGCCCTGAAATTCGCGGGCTACACCGCGGTCTATGTGGAGGGGAAGGACGAGGACGAGGAGGCCGCCCAGTCCCCCCTGCCCGATCTGAAGGAGGGGGAGGCCCTGGAGCTCAGGGACCTCAAGCCTCAGCAGCACTTTACCCGGCCCCCCGCCCGCTACACCGAGGCCAGCCTCATCAAGGCCCTGGAGGAGAAGGGGATCGGACGGCCCTCCACTTACGCCCCCACCATCTCCACCATCGAGGGCAGAGAGTATGTGGTCAAGGAGGGCAAATATCTCCGCTCCACCCCCCTGGGAGAGACGGTGAACATGGTGATGAAGGACAAGTTCCCCGACATCGTGGACTATGACTTCACCGCCCAGATGGAGGAGCGGCTGGACGAGGTGGAGCAGGGCAAGGAAAAGTGGAAGGATCTGATGCACAGCTTCTACGGCGATTTCTCCAAAGAGCTGGAGAAGGCGGAGAGCGACGTGGGAGAGCGGATCAAGGTGCCCGACGAGATCTCCGAGGAGGTCTGCCCGGTGTGCGGGCGGCACCTGGTCTATAAGTCCGGCCGGTTCGGCCGGTTCCTGGCCTGTCCCGGCTTTCCTGAGTGCACCTATACCCAGCCCGTGGTGGAGCAGATGCCCGGCAAGTGTCCCCGCTGCGGTGGGCGGTTGATGAAGCGCACCGGCAAGAGCCGCCGCACCGGCAAGCAGTACACCTATTACGGCTGTGAGTACAACATCATCCGGGAGGGCAATCCCCACGACAAGTGTGAGTTCATGACCTTTGACGTGCCCGTGGAGCAGACCTGCCCCTCCTGCGGCCATACCCTGTTCAAGCCCTCCGGGCGGGGCGCCCGGAAGCCCTTCTGTATCAACGAGGCCTGCCCCAGCTTCCTCCCCGAGGATAAGCGGGGGTACTACAAGAAGAAGGAAGACGGGGAGAAGGCGGGGACGAAGAAGACCGCCGCCAAAAAGACCACGACCAAAAAAACTACGGCGAAAAAGACCGCCGCCAAGAAAAAAGCATGACGCCGGTCGTTGTGATCGGCGCCGGTCTGGCCGGGTGCGAGGCGGCCTGGCAGCTGGCCAGGCGGGACATTCCCGTGGAGCTGTGGGAGATGAAGCCCCAAAAGACCACCCCCGCCCATCACAGCCCGGAGTTTGCCGAGCTGGTGTGCTCCAACTCCCTGCGTTCAGACCAGATAGAGAACGCAGTGGGCCTGCTCAAGGAGGAGCTGCGCGGGCTGGACAGCCTGATCCTCTCCTGCGCCGACGCCCACCGGGTGGAGGCGGGGGCCGCCCTGGCGGTGGATCGGCAGGCCTTTTCCGCCGCGGTCACCGAAAGGATCAGGTCGCACCCTCTCATCACCGTGGTGGAGGGGGAGGCGACCGATCTTCCCGACGGCCCCGTCATCGTGGCCGCCGGGCCTTTGGCTTCTGACGGCCTGGTGGAGGCCATCCGGGCCCGGTTCCCCCATAGCGCCACCCTCAGCTTCTACGACGCCGCCGCCCCGCTGGTGAGCTTTGAGTCCATTGATATGGAGCATGCCTGGTTTGCCTCCCGGTATGACAAGGGAACTCCGGATTATGTAAACTGCGCCCTCACCCGGGAGGAGTATCTGGCCTTCTGGCAGGAGCTGCGCACCGCCCAGGAGGCGGAGGTCCACGGCTTTGAGGACGCCGGGGTCTTTGAGGGCTGTATGCCCGTGGAGGTCATGGCGAGACGGGGGGAGGACACCCTGCGTTACGGCCCCCTGAAGCCCAAGGGCCTTCGGGACCCCAGGACGGGACAGACCCCCTACGCCGTGGTGCAGCTGCGCAAGGACAACGCCCAGGGGAGCGTATACAATCTGGTGGGGTTCCAGACTCACCTGAAATGGCCGGAGCAGCGCCGGGTGTTCTCCATGATCCCCGCCCTGAAAAACGCGGAGTTTCTCCGCTACGGGGTGATGCACCGCAACACCTATTTGAAGTCCCCCGGCTTTTTGAACCGCTATTACCAGGTGATCGAGGCCCCCGACGTGATGTTCGCCGGGCAGATCACCGGGGTGGAGGGCTATGTGGAGTCGGCGGCCTCGGGGTGCCTGTGCGCCATTGAGCTGGCCAGAAGGCTCCGGGGGCAGAGCCCGGCGGATTTTCCCCGGGAGACCGCCATCGGGGCCCTGGCCCTGTACATCTCCAATGAGAGCGTGGCGGATTTCCAGCCTATGAACGTGAACTTCGGCATTATGCCCCCCTGGCCCGAGCGGGTGAAGGGCGGCAAGCGGGAGAAGAACGCCCTTATCGCGCAGAGGGCTTTAGCCGCTTTGCCCCAGCTCTGATACGGCACGGCCCAGCTGAAGGCCGTAGAGGAAACAGCGGAGCAGATCGTGACAGGCGGTTTCTGTCCGTATGTCGATGAGCTTTTCTACAAGGTCTTCACCGGCTTTTTCTGTAAGCTCCTCCAACAGGCGGCCTTCGATGGAGCGCAGGGTTCGGTACGCTCTGCTTTTACCGCTGAGGTTTTCTGTGTCCTGAAAGAGAAGATAGGAAAGTTCGTAAAGAATATCCATATCATCGCCTCACCAATAAGATGAAAATAGGATATCATCTTATTGGTGAAAAGCCAAGGGGGTTTCTATGACCACCAAAGAAATATTTGCGCAGCGTATGCGGGAACTTCGCAAGGAGACCGGCCAGCCGCAAAAGGTGCTGGCGGAGCTGTTGGGTGTGAGTATCAATCAAATCAGCGAGATGGAAAAGGGCACACGGATGACTACCCTGGAGAGATTGCCGGTCATCTGTAGACATTACCATGTCTCCGCGGACTATTTGTTAGGGCTTTCCGATCAGCGGTAATGTTCCCACCTCGAAAGGTGGACAAGCTCTGAGGGATCATTCTTTCCCG
>CANSYW010000024.1 GCA_947651395.1 uncultured Pseudoflavonifractor sp.
TATTTGTTTCCACTCTGTAGGTATGCATCACAGCTTTTTTTTGACAAACCCCAAACAAGACGGGTGTCACGGTTCTCCCGTCAGCCGCTTTTCTTATTTCGCGTAGTAGTTGATGAGACAGCCGGCCAGGATGATGTCCCGCTCTTCCCGGGTGAGACCGGGGAGTTTCAGCTTCACCGGGGTCTGCTTTCCGTTCTGGATCAGGGTGGCGTCAATGACCTCTCCGTCCCCCTCCAGCAGTTTTCTGATCCCGGGGATATAGAGGGAGTCCCCCTCCCGGATCCCCCAGTTCTTAACCCCTTCGGCGATGAAGGGGAGCATGCCCCAGTTGACCACGTTGGAGCGGTAGCGCTTGGTGGCGTACTCGGCGGCCAGGTTGGCGCAGCCCCCCAGTACCCGCTGGCAGGAGGCGGCCTGCTCCCGGGCGGAGCCGTCTCCTGGCTTCAGGGCCATGATAAAGGAGCCGATGCCTGTGTCGGTGGGGAAGTTGGGATCCTTGCCCTCCCGGCGTTTGAGCTCCTCGGCCTGGACCTTTTGGGCGTTGGAGACATAGGCGGGGCACTTTCGGCTCAGGGCAAACTGGGCGAGCTTAATGGGATTGGAGCGGTAGGAGGAGGTCTCACCCGAGGGGATGAGCTCATCGGTGGTGGTCACCGGATCGTAGATGGCGGCGCAGCAGGTGAGCAGCAGATTTTCCGGCAGGGGGATCTGCTCCGGCCAGTCGGCGATGTTGGGGCCAAAGACCAGGGGGACCTGAGGGGCGGGGCGGCCCACACCGTAGTAGACCCGGGACTTATAGGCCTTGTCGCTGTAGGCCCAGCGCTCGTTGGGATAGTCGGGGGTGAGCAGCTCGGGAGGCAGCTCGTCGGCGGCGGTGAGCAGTCCGCCGTTGAGGGCGGTGGCGGCGATGGAGCGGGCATCCATGAGAGCCACGTAGCTGACCTGGCCGTCGGCGGGTTTGCTCCCCTCCCGGTTGGGGAAGTTCCGGGTGGAGTGGCGGATGGAGAAACAGCCGTTGCCCGGCACGTCTCCCGCCCCGAAGCAGGGCCCGCAGAAGCAGGAGCGGATGGAGGCCCCCGCGCACATCAGGTCGGTGAGATAGCCCTTCCGGGTCAGCTCCTGCAAAATGGGCATGGAGCCGGGGTAACAGCTGAGCCAGAAGGGGCCTGCACCGGTGGAGCGGCCCTTCAGGATCTCCGCGGCCCGCTTCAGATTCTGATAGGTGCCGCCGGAGCAGCCGGCGATGACCCCCTGATCGGCCTTGAAGCCGTCAATGGTGATCTTTCCCAGCAGGGAGGGGGCGTTGGCTACCCCCAGCTGTTCTTTGGTGTCCACCTCCACCTGATGGAGAAGATCCCGGATATTCTCCTTGAACTCCCGCACCGTGAAGGCATTGGAGGGGTGGAAGGGCAGGGCGATCATGGAGCGGATCTCAGCGAGGTCGATCTCCACCAGTCCGTCGTAGCAGGCGCCCTCCCCGGGGGCCATGGCCCGAAAGCTGTCCCCCCGGCCCAGAGCGTTCAGATGGGCCCGGGTGACCTCGTCGGTACACCATACCGAGGAGAGGCAGGTGGTCTCGGTGGTCATCACGTCGATGCCGGAGCGGTAATCCATGGAGAGCTCCCGGACGCCCGGGCCAAAGAACTCCAGCACGGCGTTTTTCACCGCGCCGGTCTTGAAGGTGGCCCCCACCAGGGCCAGAGCCACGTCCTGAGGGCCCACGCCGGGGCGGGGCCTGCCGGTAAGATGGACGGCGATGATGGGGGGATAGGCGATGTCGTAGGTCTTCTCCAGAAGCTGGCGGGCCAGCTCGGGCCCCCCCTCACCGATGGCCATGCAGCCGTAGGCCCCGTAGCGGGTGTGGGAGTCGGAGCCCAGGATCATCCTGCCGGGCGCGGCATAGCGCTCCCGCATGTAGGAGTGGATCACCGCCTGATGGGCGGGAACAAACTCGCCGCCGTACTTCCGGGCGGCGGACAGGCCGAAGAGGTGGTCGTCCTCATTGATGGTGCCCCCCACGGCGCACAGGGAATTGTGACAGTTGGTGAGCACATAGGGGATGGGAAAGCGCTCCATGCCGGAGGCACGGGCGGTCTGGATGATGCCCACATAGGTGATGTCGTGAGAGGCCATGGCGTCAAATTTGATCTGGAGCCGGGCCATATCCCCGCTGTGGTTGTGTTCAGCCAGAATGCCGTAGGCCATGGTCTTTTGCCTTCCGGCCTCCACCCCCGCCCGGTCGGTCTGGGTGGACAGGAATTTCCCCTGCTTATAGTAGACGCTCTCGCGCTTGACCGATATGCTCATGGTGATCTCCTCTCGATTTTGACTTTTTTCATCATATCAAATTCCCGGATAAATAGCAAGGCTCAGTCCCAGGGATCCTCCCGGTACCGGGTGGGCCCGCGCCGGGAAAAGTCGTCCGGCTCCTCCAGCCGCCGCTTTCGCCGACGCAGGACAAGAATCAATACAGCGGCAGCGACCACGAGGGCCGGGAGGAAGCAGGCGACCAGGGGGAAGGGAAACAGGCGGTTTGCAAAGAGGCTCTCTTTCAGCTCTGTCCGATCTGTGTCAGGCAGGGGGAGGCCCAGTTCATCGGCGACGACCAGATCGATCTCCCGGATCAGCCGGGCCAGGTTGTCCCCAGCAAAGATATCCCGCACTCCGGCACGTTCCAGCGCCTGGCGATAGGGGACGGAGGCGGGCAGAGCGCTGACGGTCATGTAGGCGTCGATCCCCGCCTCCCGGTCGGTGAGGGAGGTAAGCCAGATGTCCAGGGCGGAGAGGGCGGAGGTGCCGTAGCTGATGTAGTAGAAGGGGGATTGAAACAGATGGGTGGTCTCCATCCAGTCGGCGGCCTCATAGCCGCCGCCGTAGCTGTCGGCGATGGTGAGAAAAAGCTTGTTGACCTCCTCCGCCGGCATGTCCGGGTCACGGGCGACGGCCGCTTCAAACTCGTTGTACATAAAGCCGTCCAGTACGCCGGAGAGAAGGTAGGAGACCTCGTACCAGCGGAAGGCGGGGCCCAGATCCCCGAAAATTTCATCGGCGTATTCGGTAAAGAGGAGCTCCAGGGCCTGGGATTGGATCTCGCTGACGTCCATATTGTTGTCGCTCCAGAGGATGGGTTCGGTGGAGTGAAAGGCGTTGTTGAAGTGGCCGAACTCATGGACAATGGTGGCGTAGTCCATGACGTTGCCGTAGGGGGCGTCAAAAATGAAGGCGGCGCCATAGTGGGGCAGATCGACGGTGTAGCCGACGGGCAGCTTGACCTCGCGTTCATCCAAGTCATAGAGATGGTTTTCCCGCAGGAAGGTAAAGGCCTCGACCAGCTCAGGGTGGATCCTGGCGATGCAGGGCTCAATGGCGTCCAGCCGGGTTTCGGCGTCCGCCCCTTCCAGATCACGCAGGAGCTGGAACTGACTGTCCATGGCGCTTTGGACAGAGGTGAACAGTGTGGAGAAGGGGCCCCTTACCTCCTCCTGGACGGCTTCGATCTCCTGAAGGGTATAGTCCCGGAAATAGACCTCCTGGTAGGCGTAGTCGGCATAGTTGTCATAGCCGTAGAGCAGGGCGATTTGGTTTCGTACCCGAACCAGCTCCAGGTAGAGCTCACCCATGGTCTGGAGGTCATAGTCGGTGTTGAGGAGCTGCTCATATTCGCTGACCAGCGCGCTCTCCTGCCGGTAGAGCTCCAGCTCCTCGTCGGTCAAAGGCGCGTAATTGCGCAGGCTTTCCACAAGGCCGGTCCCGTCAAGAATGTTGGAGTAGGGACTTTTGGCCAGCAGTTGAAGGACGGTGAGGCAGCGATCCTGCAGGATGGTGAGACGTTCCTCATATTCGTAGTAACGGTTTGCGGCGTCGGGGTCGGTATAATTGCCGTCATAGTGGATCATGGCCAGGGCGTATTGGGTGTAGAGGAGGTCGTAGCCGTCCAGGATCCGGTGATAGAGCCGGAGGGCCTTCAAGCCCTTTTTGGGATCCCTGGATCGGATGGATCCGCCCCGGATCAGGTCCTCCAGCTCATCCAGGGCCTGGGTCAGGGGGGCTTCGTCAAATTCCTCAAAGGACATGTGGGCGTGATCCACGGGGGTGTGGGTCTTGTCGGGATAGTAGCCGGCACAGGCGGGGGCGGACAGGAGGGCGATGGTAAGGGCGGCGGCAGTCAGTGCGCGAAAAAAGCGGTTCATGGCGATCCCCTCCTCCGGTTGAGCGGATAAAATCATTGCAAAGCCATTTTACCGTACCGGAGCGAAAAAATCAACACCGGCTCTGCCCGCGCCCCGGCCGCATAACAAACGCCCGGCAGGCCGCTGGGCCTGCCGGGCGTGGAGCTCACATGTTACTCCTCGGGGGAGAAACGGATATAGCTTTTGTTCCGGGCGTCGCAGATGAGGACGATTCCCTTCTCCCTTGCCAGCTGAACGCTCTGCCAGGTGGGGATGGCTTTGGCCACAAAGACCCGCAAGCCGGCGGTGAGGCCCTTTTGAAGCATATCCTGAGGTACCCGCCCGCTGGAGTAGAGCACGCATTCCCAAAGGGGCAGTCCGTCCAGCAGGGCGCAGCCCACCGCCTTGTCCAGGGCGTTGTGCCGGGACAGGTCTTCGGTGACATACCGGATCTTCCCGCCGTGAAGGATGGTGCAGCTGTGCACGCCGCGGGTGCGCTTATAGAGGGGATGGCCGGCGCTGAACTTCTCTTGGGCCAGATAGATCATCTCATCGGTGACGGCGGGGGCCCATCCAACAGGAGGAGGGCTCTGGGAGCAAATGTCCGGCTCCAATGTCACATCGGCCCGGGATCCGTCTTCGGAGATGCTCCAATGCTTCACCTGCTTGATATTGGCAATGACACCGTCGGTACACAGCCGGCCAATGGCCAGCGCCGACAAATAGGTGGGCGTACATACGATGGAGTGGAGCAGCCTGTTGTCCACATAGAGCTCCAGGGTGTGTTCATAGGGTACATCCACCGTGACCGGGACGGCGCCGCGCTCCGGATCGGTGCAGATCCCGTTCAACGGGCGAATGGGCTCTATTACAGGTTCCATTTCCACACAGACCTCACATTATTCCAGATTTACATGCTCTCAGTGCTCTCCTGGCCAAAATCGGCCAGGGCTTTGCCGTAGGCTTTCGAGACATAGAGGGTGGAAATCAAAAACGGAGTGCCGTCATAGGCCTGAACCTCGACGATATCGGCATAGGCCGGGATCGCCTTCACCTGCTCCAGAGCCAGGGCGAACTGCTCCGGCGTCCAGGAGTAGGGATGCTCATAAAAGTAGGTAAAGGGCGTGGCGGCGGGGTATTTCTCCGCATGAAAGCGCACCATTTGAGCCAGGGTCGCCGGATTGTCCTCCTCGGCGACCAGGGTGGCGATCATGGCAAAATTGTCCGTCATGACCTGAGAGGAATAGTAATAGGTCTCCGCTTTGCCCGAGGTGGAGCGGATGTCCTTGCAGCTGTTCATCATAGCCATAGCGGTGAGAAGGATCTCGCCCTGCTCGATCTCCTGGGTGATCTGGGTTTTTGTGACCAGCCGGCTCCGGGCGGAGGCCTGGCGGATGACGTTGGCCAGCTGCTCGGCCGGGCTCAGCTCAGGCTCCTCGACCGGCTCCTCCTCCGGAATGGGAGGCATGGTGTCTTCCACATCGGGGAGAGATTTGAGATACTCAATGAGATCCTGCTTTTCTTCCATGTTGTCTGGGCTCATAGGAGCTGCCCTCCATTCAGTCGTTTGCCTCTGCAAATTCAGCGAGAGACTTGGCGTAGACCGGGGTCAGGTGATCTGTGGAGTACAGATACCGGTTGCCCGACGGGGCCTGGGTCTCGGCGATGTCCGCCAGTTCGCCGCCGGTGGCCAGAATGGTTTCCACGGCGGCGTCCACCTGCTCCTGGGTCATGGAGAAGGGGGTGCGGAAAAAGTAGTCCAGAGGGGTCACTGTGGGGAATACTTTGCTATTATAGCGCACCAAGGTGACGATGGTGTTGACGTCGTCTCCATCCAGAGCGAGGGCGTTAAGCATGAGGTAGAGCTCGCTCATGATCCCCTCCTCATAGAGGTAGGTGTCCTTTGCCGTTTTATAGCTGCGGATATCGCCGCAGGCGGGGTCGGAGGTCATCTGCTCATAGAGGGTGGGCACGTTGGGATCCTCCCGGCTCAATTGGGCCAGAGAGACCAGATAACCGCCGCGGCTGTGATTGCGGACAAATTGCGCCAGGGCCTGGGCCATGTTGGCCGGAAGAGGCTCCTCCACAGGCGGCTGCCCCGCCGCTTGTTCAGCGGCGGGGCAGGGCGTTACAATGTTATCCTCATTCACAGCGTCGGAAAGGGTTCGGGGATCGACTGCCTCCGTAGTGGTAAACCCCGGCTTGCGTCTTCCTAAAAGTGCCATGAATGTCCTCCTTTTTTAGATAAGGCCCAGCTCTTCCAGCTTGTCGGCCATATCGCCCAGGTCAAACTTCTCCAGGGTCTCGCGGGTGGGGATGCCGGTGTCCACGTTCCAGCCCATGGCCTCGTAGAACATGGTCAGAGACTTCTCCCAGTCCTCCCGATCCATCTTATCGGTGCCCTCGCTGAAAGCGGGGACGTCGGGATCCTTGTCGAAGACCCAGGCGGGAACCGCGTCATGGGTCTTGCGGAGGTTGTCCATATTCTCATGGATCTTGAAGGAGATGGCAGTGATGCCGCGGAGCATGTTAGAGATACGCTCTGCGGAGAACAGGATGTCGTCCATGGTCCACTCTTCGCCGGTGACGGCGGTCATGTACTTGGCGTCCAGATCAATGTCGCCCACATACTTCCGGGCGGGGGAGGAGGACAGGGTCATGGGGTACATCCAGTCACACAGGGTGGCGGAGTCCTGCCACTGCTTCTGCAGGAAGCACCACTTGGCCAGCTTGACCTTGTTCTCATTGATGGGGGTGTAGGCCTTGGGGGCGTCCACACAGCCCTCGCCGAAGTAGCTCTCCAGAACGGGCTTGATGACCTCGTTGAAGGGAGAGCCGGAGCGGACAAAGTTGGTCAGGACGTGAACCATGCAGTCCCGGTTGTACATCACGTTGTACAGCAGACCGGACTGCCAGCCATCCTCAGAGGAGTGGTGCTTGGGATAGCCGTTGTAGGTGACGTTGTTGTTGCCACCGATCATGTCGTACATGTTTACGCCCCACTCGTTCTTGGAGGCGTCATCCAGGCCCCAGGCCTTGTAGAAGAAGTAGCTGCCCTCGCCGATGCGGCTGATCTCGCCCTCCTTGCGGGCGATGCGGCCCATGATGTCGTCCAGCCAGCGGGGATCGCCCTCTTCCATCAGATGCCAGGGAATGGAGTCAAACTCCTCCTTGGGAAGCATCTTCTCGAAGACGCCGTTTTTCAGGCACCAGGCAAATTCACGACCCAGGTTGTTGTAGTTTTCCCACAGGCCCAGGTCGTCCATCACGTAGGCGCCGTGCAGGCCGAGAACGATCTTGGAGTCGCCCTCATCCTTGAAGTCGTGCATGGCGTCCTTGAGATAGAAGGAGGTCGGACCGCTGCCGGCGGGAACACAGGTGTTGGACACCAGGGTGGGCAGATCGTACTCCGCCAGAATGTCCACGTTGTACTCGGAATAGCAGCGCACCGGGCAGGAGGCGCAGCCGCCGGACTTGACGATGTACTGCTGTACCACGTCGCCGTAGTCAAAGACGCCCTTGGTGGCCCGGTAGGCAGCAACAGCGATCTGGCCGGAGGGCTGCTCGCCGGTGTCAATGGCTCCGTCAGGCGCAGCGCCCCACATCACACCGGGGCCGCCCTGCCAACGGTTCTTCACCGTGGAGGTGTACTCAGCCCAGGACTGGGGACGGGAGGGAACGTTGTGGTTGTTGTTGCCGCCCACCAGATCCCGGATCATGTAGTCGCACAGGTTCTTGTGCTCCACGGGATCGGCGATCTTCACGGCGCCGGTGCCCCGGATGGCGATGGCCTTCAGGTTCTTGGCGCCCAGAGCGCCGCCAACGCCGGCGCCGCCGGAGTTGCCGAAGGAAGTGATCATGCAGGACATGCTCACCAGGTTCTCGCCGGCGGGGCCGATGGAGGCCACGTCGAACTCAGCGCCGCACTCGGCGGAGAGGACCTTGTTGGTGTTGAAGGTGCCGGTGCCCCAGACATGGGAGGCGTCCTCAAGGGAGACCTTGTCGTCCTCGATCTTCAGGTAGACGGGCTTGGAGGCCTTGCCCTCGATGATGATGGCGTCATAGCCGGCATACTTGATGCTGTGGGCGATGTGGCCGCCCATGTGAGCGTCTACAATGGACTTGCCACGAGACCAGTTGGACAGCAGAGTGATGGTGGTACGGCCGGAGCAGGGCACGCCGGAACCGGTGAGGGGGCCGACGCTGAAGACCACCTTGGCTTCCTCGCTGAAGGGCTCGGTGTCCAGGGGAACCTCGTCCCAGATGACCTTGTAGCCGATGCCCATACCACCGATATAGGGCTTGTACTTGGGAAGAGTATCCTCCCGGGTGACGGAGCCGGTGGTCAGATTGACGCGCAGGACTGTACCGGCCCAGCCGTTGATACCGTTTTGAACAGACATGTTAATACCTCCCTTGCGTTAGACAGCCTGGGAGGCCGCAGCGACCTCTTCCCAGGAGATAATGGACAGTGCGCCGGAGGGACAGCCAGCCACGCAGGCACCGCACTGGACGCACTTGGACGACTTGTTCGTGACAGGATTGACAGTGGGCATGTGCCAGGGGCAGGCGCTGACACAGGCGCCGCAGCCGATGCACTTTTCCGGATCCACCTTCTTGACGCCGCTGTCGTCAGCGTAGATGGCGCCCTGGGGACAGGCGGAGCCGCAGGCGGGCTCGGCACACTGCCGGCAGGTGTCGGGGAAGTAGACGAAATGATTGTCGCTGTACAGGCCGGTGTCGTTGCGTCCGGAGAACAGGTTGCGGGTCACCTTGACCCGGGAGATGTAGCTGGACACGCACCCGTCGTTGACCAGAGTGCAGTTGATCTCGCAGCGCTGGCAGCCGGTGCACTTGTCCTTGTTGACCACCAGCAGACCCTGCGGGAAGGCCCAAGTGGTGACGGAGCCATCATCCACCTGCTTCTGGGTGCAGCCCATCAGGGTGAGCAGCGGAGTGGACAGGACAAGCCCGGTCAGGCTTACACCCGAGATCTTGAGGAACTGCCGGCGGGTTACCTCTTTCGTGGCAAATCCTCTCTTTTCCTCAGACATAGGAATCCCCTCTCTAAAAATAAATTGTAGTGGCGTGAAACAGGTTATTCCACAATTGATATAATATGTCTCTGTGAAGAATTTGTCAAGTCAAAAACAACAAATAGCGACATGATTCGTGAAACGAATGTTTTTTTCGACATGTGGGTGGGGCGGAGGCCGCTCCGCCTCCTATGTCCCTTCGCTGAGCAGGAGCCGGGCATCCTGTATCTCCGCCAGGGCCTGGGCGAAAAGGCGGAGAAAATGGCCGGCAAGCTCGGAGTGCTCCCTGGCGCGGAGAATGTAGTACATGACCTGGTCGGCAGGGCCCTGATCCAGAGCATACCAGGTCAGGCCGGCGTCGATATCCCCCATGGCCTTGGCGACGGAGAGGGGAGCGATCATCCAGGCGTTGGGGTCGCTGAAAAAGGGCCGGGCCACGTGGGGCGTCCAGACGGATACCACCGGGGTCAAAAAGCCGCCCAGAACGGTGGTGTGCCACTGGGAGAACGCCGCGTTCCAGGGCACGAAGATCTCGTTTTCCGTGTTCAGCTCCCAGGGGGTCATTCCGGAGCGAAGGGGGCCTGCGCGGTTGGCCAGCAGAACCATGGGTTCGGAGAAAATGGGGTGGGTCTCCATATTGGGGTGGTACTGCTCCTCGGTGACGATGCCCATGTCGGCCCGGTAGCCTGCCACCCGCTCATAGCACTGCCGGCTGTCGCTGTGGCGGACGGAGAGAAGGATGTTGGGGTTTTCCCCCATAAAGCGGTGGAGCACCTGGGACAGGAGGTATTCTCCCGCCGCGCCCGCCGTCTCCAGGGTAAAGTTGATATGCAGATTCAACTGGGGCAAAGCCTGGGCCTCGTTCCACAGCTCTATATACCGCTCGGCAATTGTGAGGAATGCCCGGCCGGAGCGCGTGAGAACGATCTGCCGTCCACCCTGTGAGCGGGAGAGCAGCCGACAGCCCACTTCCTGCTCCAGCCGGATCAGCCGGCGGCTCACCGCCGACTGGGTGGTGTGCAGGCTTTTGGCCGCGGCGGTAAAGCTGCCGGCTTTGGCAATGGAAAGAAAGAGGTTCATATCGGAATAAGAAAACATATGTGTCCTCCTAAATATAGCGATCTTGCAATATTATACACCGCTTTCCCCCGATAAATCAACAAAATTTTTGCCGCCCTGCCGGAAAATGGAAGGGCGATCCACGTTCTTCCCGGATGAAGAATAGCTTGACTTTTACTATCCGCATCTTTATAATGACTCTACGAGACAGATCAAAAAAAGCATGCGAAAAGTCCCGGATGAGGGGCTGCGCGATGCGGGAAAGGAGCGATGCTCCATGCGGATCGGAGCCACAGAGCTTTTACTGATCTTTGCCCTTGCTCTGCTGGTCATCGGGCCGGATCGGCTGCCCGAGTTTGCCAGGAAACTGGGCGAGGCGATGAGTCAGTTCAAGACATATTCCAGCAAGGTCGTCAAGGACATACAGGAAACCGTGGTCGACCCGATGGAAGAG
Source organism: uncultured Pseudoflavonifractor sp. (assembly GCA_947651395.1). Lineage (GTDB taxonomy): Bacteria > Bacillota > Clostridia > Oscillospirales > Oscillospiraceae > Vermiculatibacterium. The sequence goes on from CANSYW010000024.1 coordinate 10,719, forward strand.
GCGGCCGCGCCGGTTCGGGAGGCTGTGCAGCCCATCGTGGAGATGGATAAGTCCATCCGGGACGGGCTGCGGGACATAGAGAAGTCCTTTTCTGATCTGGGGAAGCCCTCCGCCCCCAAGCCGGAGGTACATACGCCCCAAGCGGAGGAGACGGTCGAACGGATCACAGTCCCCGCCGATGAGGAAGGGAAACATGCAGAACTATCTAAGGAGGAAGAAACATGAAACTCGGAACCTTTGAACTGCTGGCCATTTTAGCCATTATCCTGATTATTTTTGGCCCCACCCAGCTGCCCAAGCTCACCAAGATGTTCGGAAAGAGCGTAAAGAGCTTCCGCGAGGGCGTGGACGAAGAGAAGACCACTGAGGAACAGGTTGCTGCGGATGGCGGAAAAGACAAAGAGTAAGGCCGCCCGGCTCAATGAGAAGCGGATGAGGCTCACCGGCCATCTGAAAGAGCTTCGCAACCGCCTCATTGTCTGTCTCCTGCTTCTGTTCATAGGTACCATTGTGGGTCTGGGCTTTGCCCCGCGCTTGGTGGAGCACCTGCTGGGCCTGGGCGAGGTATACGGCTACCAGTATGTCTATCTGGCGCCTCAGGAGCTGCTGATGCAATACATGTCGGTGGCCCTCATTTTTGGTCTGGTATGCGCGATGCCTGTCATCATGTATGAGGTCTGGGCCTTTGCAAGGCCCGGTCTGACCAAGCGGGAGAATCTGGCCTTTGCCTTCTCCCTTGTCGCCGGCTCCATCTGCTTCTGTGTGGGCGTTTACTTTGCCTATCGGATCATGTTGCCCACCATGCTGCTTTTCTTGAGCACCTTGGAGAATCAGGCCCAGGTGGCCGCCGCCATTTCAGTCCAGAACTATATCTCCTTTCTGCTGACCATCTTTATCATTTTTGGCATGGTCTTTGAGCTGCCGGTCATCTCGGTCGTGCTCAACGCCCTGAAACTGCTGAAGGTGGAGTGGATGAAGAAGGCCCGCCGCTTTGTTATCGTGATCAGCTTTGTGGTGGCTGCCCTGATCACACCGCCCGATGTGATCTCTCAGATCATGGTGGGCATACCCATCATCTTCCTTTACCAGCTGAGCATTATCCTGTGTCTTATCATGGAAAAACTGCGTCAGCGCCGGCCCAGGCGGAAGACGCAGCCGGAGGAGCCAAAGGATGAGGACGGGGCAGAGGAGCCCGGGAAGGAACAAGATTGAAAAAACCCCCTTGCAAACAAGCGGATTGTTTGCAAGGGGGTTTTTGGTGTAAGGGGGTCAAACCGATCGTTCCGGCGGACTTGTACCCGACTATCAAAGCTCGTCCTGGGCAGGAAGGAAGAGTTGGTTGGCCAGGTCCAGCAGGCTCTCCTGGCTGGCTCCGGCGTCCACGCTCAGGCTGTAGAGCTGGCCGGGGACCACGTCGAACCAGACCACCTTGCCCGGGCCCCCGTCGTTCCAGGACAGACGGGCGGGACACCAGCCCACCTCGGCCTGGGCCTGGTGGTCGAAGTCCCCCTCCACACCGGAGATGTCGGCGAAGTCGGGGCTTGTATCGTAGGTGGGGGCGATGCGGTAGACGTACTTCACACCGTCCAGGGTGAAGGAGGTCTCACCCACCGCCAGGTCGTCCAGGTAGAAGGCGTTGTAGTGGACGTCCTGGGCATTCTCCGGGGCCCGGTTCAACTGGCGGCCCAGGACGGAGAAGATGTCGTCCACCGTATCCAGCAGATCGGCGGGGGTCGTGTCGGAGCGGACGGACCACTGGGTCTCGTCGGCGTACCAGCTCACCTGGGCGGTCTGGGCGTTGGAGCGCAGGGACAGGGTGGTACCGCCGTCGCTCCAGTCCATCTGGTCGGTCCAGGTCTCGTCGTCAAAGATCTCCTGGGGCTCCACCGTCCTCCAGGCCCGAAGGGTGACGGCGTGACCGCCCGTGCCAAACCTGGCCTGGGCGATGGGGATCTCACTGGGGCTGGGCAGCAGGTCATAGAGAATGTCCCGGGCGTCCGCCGGCAGGGGCAGCGTATAGCCGTACCCGGCCAGATCGGCGGCGGTAACGCCGCTCTCCGGCGGAGCGGGGGTACGGCCCTGCCAGAGCAGGAGGCCAAGGACCACACACAGGCAGGCGGCGGCCGCCGTCAGGGCCTTCCAATGGAGCATGGCCTTGCCCTTGGGTATGGCGAGGGCCTCCTCCAGCAGGTCGTTGTCCACGGCGTTCATAAACAGCAAAAATCGGGCGTATATGCGCTCGCTCATACGTAGACTCCCTCCTCTTCCATGGCTTGGCGGAGTTTATTGCGGGTGCGGAACAGGGCGGACTTGACCTTTTCCTCGCCCACGCCGCACTCCCGGGCGATCTCCTGGACGCTCATGCCGTACCAGTACCGCCGGAGGAAATAGCAGCGGTACTCCTCGCTCTGCCGGCGGAGAAAACGGTTGAGGAAGTCCCGGAAGGTCACCTCGTCCGCCACCGTGTCCTCGGGGTCGGGCAGGGTATTGTTCAGCTCTCCAAAGGTTTCCACCAGGGCGGAGTCCCGCTTTTGGGCGCGGTTATAGTCCAGCCGGTTCAGGGCCAGGTTCCGGGTGATCCGGCCCACAAAGCCGCCCAGGCAGGCGGGACGCTGGGGCGGAATGGCGTTCCAGGTCTGGAGCCAGGTGTCGTTGACGCACTCCTCGCTGTCCCGTTCGTCCCACAGGATGCGCCGGGCGATGGTCCGGCACATAGCGCCGTACTTTTCCGCCAGATGGGTGATGGCCTCCCCCGCCCGCCGGAAAAACAGTTCAATGATCTGGGTATCTTTCATCTTTCTACCTTCCTATTAAAATAAGCAGGTTTTCCACTGCAGCCGTTGTGCCGGGGTGAAATTTTGTACTATTTATCATTATACACCACACTGCAAGCCATAGCATTCGTCCGGCCTGAAGCTCCCGCTCCAGGCCGGACAGTTTTTCCTGTTTACATTTCAAAGGACCGCTGGAGCATGGCGGCAGCTTCGGCCCGGGAGGTGAGGCCCTTGGGATCCAGCCGGTTTCCCTCCTTGCCGTTCACAATGCCGCTGTCTACGGCCCACCGGAGGGCGGAAACAGCCCACTCCCCGGCCTGGTCAAAGTCCGAATAGGGGAGAAGACCGGCCTCCTCATCCGTCGGGACGTCCTGCCCCTGGAGCCTGGCATACCGCCAGAGCATGAGGGCCAGCTGCTCCCGGGTGATGGGGTCCTTCGGGCCGAAGTCGCCGCTGTCGTAGCCCTTGATCACGCCCGTTTCAGCGCACCACGCCACCGCCTGGGCATACCAGCTGTCCGCCTCGCAGTCGGGGAAGCTCTTCTCCGTCCCGGTCTCCGGACTGCCCGAGAGCCGCCAGAGAATAGTGGCGATCATAGCCCGGCTGGTCTCCGCGGCGGGGGCAAAGGTGGTTTCGGCGGTGCCCACCATCAAGTCCTTCTCCAGACAGTAGTGGACCCCGTCGTGATACCAGGCTTCCGGCTCGGCGTCAGGAAATCTTGCGATAGGACAGGTCTTGTCCCTGGCGCAGCTTGCTGCGCCAGGGGTGGTCTTCCGGAAGACCACCTCAATGGTGTGATTGGCCGTGATTTTTTCAAAGGTATACTTCGTCACCCCGCCCACGCTCTTGCCGTCCACCAGCACATCAGCCACCAAATAGCCCTCCTCGGGGGTGATGGCAAAGGTTTTCATCTCATTGCGGCGGAGGCTTACCTTCCCACTGGGCGAGATGGAGCCGCCCTCTCCCGCCGTGGCGGTGAGGGTGTAATAGACGGCGAAGGAGCCGCCGCCGGAGGAGCCGGAGGAACCGGAGGAGCTGGTCCGCGGGGTGTAGCCAATGGCATAGGTGGAGAACTTGGAGGCGTAGATATACACCTTGCCGTTAGCGGTATCGGTGTAGAAGCTCCCGTCGGTGAAGGCGCCCTCGGGCCTCCCGGTGAGCCTGGTCAGCGCCGCCGCGGGGGTGCTCCCGTGCTTGCGGTAGACCGTCACATCCTTCTTGCCCCCGAAGTCATAGGCCACCGCGATCTCCAGCACCTTGGCGCCGATGTCGGTGATGGCCTCCGGCGCTTCGGCGTTGACCTGCCTCATCAAAGACAGGTCCAGGTAGAGCACGTCCTCCTTTTTGCCTGTGACCAGCTCCCCGATCTCCTCCTTATCCGCGGGCTCGTCCAGCTTTTCCACGGTGAGCTTCACCGTGACGGTCTGCCACCCGTGGATCTCCCCGGCCAGGTCCTTCAGAGCCTCCGTATCCGTGGTCACCTCCGGGGTATCCGTTCCCGGCTTCACCTCCACCTCGCCCTTGGTCTGGTCCCCGGTGACGGTACGGTCATAGCCGCAGGTGGTGCAGATGACAACCTCATCGCTGCCATAGACATGCTCGGCATCGTCCTTCTTTTCCCCGCAGTTTGTGCACGCATGCCAATGCCTGGTCTCGTCTGTACTCCACGTATTCGCCCAGGCGTGGGAGACGGTAAAATCCGTGGTGGCGGTGACCGCCTCATAGTTGGTGGCGGCGGGAAAGGAGGCCCGGACGGTATACTCCCCGGGAGTGACAGGCTTGGTGGCTGAGTAGGTCTCATCCGCCGCTCCCTTGACCTTATAGACGTAACTTACCCCCTCCACCCCGTTGGTATCCGAGGTGGGCGCCGGCACACTGGGCTCCCCGCCGCAGGTGAAATCGGCCATGGTGACGCTGCCCCTGCCGGGGGCCTTGGAGATAACAAAGGGGAACTGCTTCACCCCGATATAGTTCTCGTCCTCGTCCGCTATCCGGACCACCATGGCGAAGCTTCCGGCGTTGGTGGGCGGGATCTCGGAGCGGTCGCCGCCGTATGCGGTGCCATCCACGCCCTTATAGGTGATCTCAATGTGGTCCCCCGGGATATTGGCGGTCACGTTCGTGCCGTCGTCGGTCTCGACGGCCAGTGTCCCATCATAGGCGATGGGCTGGCCGTTATACGCCCGGTTGGTGAACGAAATGCCCCCAAATTGCACAGAGGTCTTGTTGTTGGCATTGATCTTGAGGACGTTGGAAAAGGTCTCGTAGTTGTTCGACCGGATCTCCACGGTGATGGAGCCTACCTCCCCGGTGGTCTCCACCTCGTTGAACCCAATGGGCAGATGGAGGATAGCTATGCCTTCCTCCCGCTCAATGCGGGCGGGGGCGTTTTCCCCGTCATAGTAGCCGGCGGGAATCTTCACTTCCTTGATGGTATAGACCGGCGCGCCCCAATCCTTGCGGTGTTCCGTAATCCCCTCCGCGTTGAGCTGAGGCAGAAGGGTGGCCAGGGCGAAGGTGTACTCCTTGGCCAGTTTGTTGGTAATGTTGCGGGACACCTCCGTGGCCGTGGGGGGCGCGGCCTTGGAGATGATCACCGAGGTAGGCAGGGTCACGTTGACCTGGGCCGTGTAATTACCCGCCTTGGCCCCGGTGAGGGGCAGGCTGTTGAGAGTCACTTTCTCATAGGGCGTATCCCTGACGTCGGGGCTGGAGACCGTCCCCTTGAGGCCCGTGGTATTCACCGCCACGTCATCCCCGGCTACCACCCCGTCCAGGGTCACGTCGGTGACCGCCACCGACGTGGTGCCGTCATAGGCCCGGTCCGTTGCCTTGGCGGCGGTGGCGGTGAGGGTCTTGGCGGTGACGGTAAAGCTCTGGTCCGTGCTCCCGGCGTAGCTGCCCTTGCCCGTGACGGTAACAGTGGCCGTGCCCTTGTTCACGTTGTCCTTGTAGCTGACGGTGTAGTCGGTATCCGGGGTCAGGGTCGCGCCGCCCACCTTCACGGTGACCGTGGGCTTATTCTCCCCGCCGTTGTAAACATAGCTGGACTTGTCCAGAGTGATGGCAAGGGGCTTGCTCTCGGTGTGGGACGGATCGGCCCCGCACACCCGCTTCACAGTCTTTCCGTCCGCCTGGAGGGTCCACTTGCCCCAGGTGTGACCGGCGGGGATGGGCTTCTGGGCGGTGATCACATACCCGCACACCGAGCAGTGGCTCCCCTCCGTCAGGCCGTCTTCGGTACAGGTGGGGTCCTTCGCCGAGTCGGTGACGGCCTTGTGTTCGCCGTAGCTGTCCTTGTCACCGTTATTGATGATGGGACATTCGGCGGCGGTACACTCATGCCAGTGGTGGGTGTTGTTGGTGGTCCAAGCCCCGTCCCAGGTGTGGCTGTGGGCAGGGGCGATGACCACCGACTTGGCGATCTCATCGCCGACCTTGAGGGTGAGGACTGTGCCGGTGAACATCTCAGCCTCCTTCAACTCGGCGTCAGCCAGGTTGGTAAAGTCGTTTGCTGTAGTGCTGCCCTGGATGGAGTACCCATCCGCCAGAATCTGGACGATATCGTCCGTGAAAGCTGCCGCTGCGGTTGTGCCGCTGATCCTCACAACGCCGCCGGCACTGACCTGAAGGTTTCCACCCACATCTATATTAAGGCCAATACATGCCCCCTGGTCGACGGGGGTGGACGCCGTCACCGTGAACTCCGCTCCGCCGGTCACCTGAATGCCGCCGACGTAACCGCCGAAACACAGCATATCCGAGGCGGAGGCGGAGACCGTCAGCGTTCCCGTGCCCGTAACGGTCAGAGGAGAAAAATAGCTCATATCTCCGGTCATGATGCCCATGGCATATTTACCACTAATGATGATATTGTTGTCGCTTCCATCGGCAAGCACGATGGTCAGCTCGTCGCTGCAAAGAAGCCCAATCGTCAGTACATCTGCCTCATACCCTTCTTCAACGGTCACACCGTCCAGGGTCAGGGTGGGAGTGCCGTTCACCACCGCGAAGGAGGCCTTGCCGGAGGCGACGTTCTCGGGGACGCCGCGAAAGATATCATCGTAATTGTCCTGGGTCACCTCGACGGGCCCCAACGCCAGCATATGAATATTCGGGTCTGCCAGCCAGTCAACGGTGGGCTGATCTTCCGGCGACACGATGGTGACAATGTTAGACATCAAATGGCCGCTCTCATGGCTGACAGCACAGTAGTATTTTCCCAGCTCACGGGTGCTCAGGGAGGGGTTGGTCTCTCCCTCCATCGCCGTCCAGCAGCGGTCCACAGTAATAACAGCAGTAAATTCGCTGCTGCTCTTTATCCAGATACCTCCGTCATCATCAAATGTGGCGGTGTAGACGCCATCGCCCATTTTCTGGAAACTGTCGCCGGAACCATTTTCGACGGTCAGAGTATCGTTGACCATCGCAGGGGGGATTCGCACGGTGACCTGATCGCCGGGCGAAGTGATATACTTAATTGAGACTCTATATATAGCCGTTACACCCATCTCCGCTGTCCATTGTCCATCGGCGTAAGAGCCTTCACCGTTATAGACAGGAGCCGCACCCAGTTCATCCTCTGCTGGGTCTGATCCTACTAAGTTGTAGGTCTCGGGGACGGAAATCTTTTTCCACCATTGGAAGCCCTCGGTCAGTTCCTCCGGACCGGCTTCCGCTTTCACGGTGTAATTGTTTTCCGTCGTGGGCTGTTGGGTGATCTCCGCATGGTAAGAAGCCCACACTGTAGTGGGCAGAATGCCCGACAGCAGACAGAGGGTAAACAGCGCGGAAAGCAAGCGGCTTCTGTGTTTCATGGGTATGCCTCCTATCCAATCAATGATTCGGGTATCTTTCATCTCTATACCTCTCCCTACATGATCAGACAGATTTTCCCCCACCCCCGTTGCGTCCGGACAAAAATTTTTCTCGACAAACCAAACCGCAACCCAGCAAAGCACCCGTAAGGCGGCGGAGCCGGCAACTTTTCCTGCCCTGCTCGCCCCGAGTCCAGCGAAGCGAGTCGGGGGCGAAAGCTCAGAAATTCCCACCACCGTTCCGTTTCCGGCTTTGCCGAAAACGGAACGGTGGTGGGAATTTTTGAGCTGCAATAAGTGGTTAAAATCGATTTTCTTTCGAGATTGCGCCCAAAACCAAATCGAAGCCCAGCGAAGCGGGTTCGATTTGGAAAGGAGGAGCAGCGCAATGAGCGCGCTCTGACTTTTGAAAAAAGTCGGAGCAAGCGATATGCAGCTTGCTCCGACGTGGAGCGTGTGCCCACTTTCGAACCCCCCGCCCAAAATAGGTAGACAGCATACCACAAAAAGTTTCGAAGCAACGGCCTTTTATTTTAGGAGGATTTTCTGGTATACACCGTAATTTTTGAGCAACTGCTATTTATCCGTATCAGGTTTATCGATTGCCTTAGCGACTACTCCCTCAATCATATCGGTTACCACCTGATTGAGCTGGGCCGAATTTTGAGATGTAATCACAGGAACCCCGGTTTGGGCTTCTACCGCCTTTCGTGCATCTCCAGCTACTTTTCCGCCTGCCCGCGCAACTTCCACATTTTCGGCAAAAGATTCTGGAGCCTTTTGTTTAGAGATTTCTGTGGTGGTGGCTTCCGCCAGCATATTCAGAACCAACTCAAGCGTAGTCATATTGTCTCTTAGGTTCTCTTTCTTCAATCCCTTGAGACGCTTATACTGCTTTGTCGTCATCCCAGACCAGGCGCGGGAGATCTCGTCTGTCAGGATGGCATATTCAATGCCCTGTTGAACGCCTCGCGCATCCCATTCATCGGTCAGCTCTTTGCGAACCTGGATTGCTTGGAGCCGCTGGTTGATCCATTCACGGCTATATCCTTTCCTGCGGTACGTTTCCAAAGCTCGTTCGATGGTCTGTTCCGGGTCAATGGTTTCCTCGATACGCTCTCGCCCAACCTGGGCCAGCCACATCTTGAACGGCTCTGCCTTGGGAGAGGGGATGGATTGGATGATACGCAAAAGTTGTTCAGTATCCGCCACATCGGTCAGCCGTTTCTTACCATCCGCAGCTGTCATCTTCAAACCGTGACAATTTGTCACGGTTTCATTTCCTTCTTCACGCATCCGCTGTTTTAGCTTGCGCCAATAAGCAGCGGGGTCCTTACTGTCCGTCAAAACAGCAATTACATCTACAACAGAGAAGAACCATTCTTCCTTTTCCTCATCCCATGCGGTGCGGATTCGCTTGTCCTCGAAAAGCTGGATCTTATCATTTTGTCCCACCAGTTCCAGCCTCCTCTCCACTCTCAGTACCCACAGCGATCCCATACTGCCTCAGCAACTCCAGCGCCTTTGCCGCGCCCTCGTCCGTGAAAGACGCGGACTTGCTGCGCCCCCCGGCGTTGACCAAGCCTTCATCAGTCAATTCATTCAGGATACCGAAATCGTATCCCTTCCAACAGATGCGGGCCTTGGGATAGACACCGGCGCGGTCAGGCTTCTTTCGGATGCCGGGAACAATGCTTTCCTCCCAGGAGGTGAGGTACATCAGCATCAGGGTCAGATCCTTGATTGTATCCCTGCTCATCTCTCTGTCCTCCATTAGTGGATCTTTTCGTTCATTATAGCACAGCGATACCCCTGTGTCTATTCAAAAAGTTCGGAGAGGGCAAGGAAAAGCTCCATCACAGGGTCAGGAATATCGTCCGATGAACCCGTGTCCTGAACCTCGCCGTTAGAGTATTCCACATGAACACGCCACAGCGGTGGTTCCTCATCCTCTGGCTCAACATCGGCAGGACAGCAATAATCGTCGCCCCACCAGAAAATCTCCAGTGTGTGTACCGTCCACTTCAACAGCTTTGCCAGGACTTTGGTCGGAGGCTCTACTGTCTGACGTGTGCCATCCTGCTGTACGCGGATAACAGTCGGCGGTGTCCGGCTGACCTGGCAGCTCTCTTTGACATACACCGGGTCGCCGTATGGATCGCAGACCTCGCCATCGATGTGCAGTTCCAGCGCCCGAATCGACAGCCCCTGTTTTTTCTGGTTCCGCGCCAAATGCGGAAATCTCCCCGCGTAGACCATACAGGCCAGCTCCTTCACTTCGGGCCGGTGATCGTGGGTTCGATTTTCCAGCCACGTCATCTCGCTCTCGGTCAGGCGGCGGAGCGGCAGATTTTCCAGACGGCGAAGTGTCATTTCCTCCGCCTGCTGCGCCGGTGAAAGGCGGGAACAGGCTTTGCAGATATGGGCCGCATGGCCCTTGCCGCTGAAGCTCTCGTTGGACTTCCGCATTCCGCAGACCTTGCAGAAATGCCCCGGAAGTTTCTTTTTCTTTTGTGCCATCCTCATCCCCTCCACTGCTGTTACTATAACACGGATCAGCCGCGCTGTCGAGGACGGTTGTCTCATGGGCGCATTCCTGGATCTGTCGTTGCAGCTCCAGCTTAGACCACCCGAACTGTCCAGCGGCCCGGATATACCAGGATCGCTCTTGGAGAGTCAACTCCGTTTCCAGAATGACCACGTTCTGCGTCCAGCTGATGGTCATGGCCTGGGCAAGCACCTCCGGCGCACTCTCGTATATGCGGTAAAACTCCCGCATCCGGCGCAGGTTCCGGGGAGAAAAGCCGGAGGCGTCAGGGTACGCGCTGCATAGGTACTCCGCCGCAGCCACAGCCGCGCCCTTCTCCGGCCTGCCGCTGACCAGCCGACCAATTTCGCGGTACAGCTCCATCTGCGGCAGGTTTGCGGCCATCAGCGTGTCCAGCGCCACGAACATGGCGCTGTAATCAATGGGTTTTCTGACGTTCATCCAGCTTTCTCCTTTCCGGCGCGGGTGCGCCTGTTTTTATTTTTGCCGTTAAAATCGCCAACGCGCAAGCCCTCGGTCACTGTTCCGAGGGCTTGCGCCTTAGCGGTATCAGGTAGTTCTTCCTCTGCTATTCCAGCTCCACCATCTGCTCCCACTGGATGATGAAGCGGTCATTGATCACCCTGTTCAGATGATAGTGGCCAAGGAACCAGTAATCGAATTGGCACCGCTCCATGACCGTTTGTAGGAAATCGGTTAGCCGGTCGGAGGCGTAGTTCTTGTCCAGCTTCTTCACGATGCTGGTGGGAGCGCAGTGGGTCAGGACGCAGTCCACCTTCCAGTTGACCCGTTCCAGGTTCCTGACCGCCTCCGTATACTCCTCATCTGAGGGCAGTTCCTCCGGCCACCAGGAGACGCCCTTCACCCGGAACATCTGCCGTGTCCTGCGCTTGAACCAGTATTCCTGCTCAAAGTCAGGAGCCGCAGGGTCAAGGATGCCGTCTTGGATATCATGGGATGCCGCGCCGCCCATGGTGAAGAAGGTCAGCCCGCCGATCTCAAAGACCTGACCGCGCATCAGGTGGAGGACATGGGGACGGATATAGTGGACTTTCCCGCCCTGCCATTGGTGGACGGGGAGTTCATTGAGCCTGTGGAAGTTTTCGTGGTTCCCGTCCACGAAAAGGGTGGTAAACGGCTTTTCCTCCAGCCAGTCGAGCCAGTACCCCTCCCTGGGACCACCGTCCCACACGCCCCCGAAATCACCTGTGACGATGGCGTAGTCCTCACGGCACATGGCTTTCTGGTTCGGGAAGTATTTCATCCCGAACCGCTGAAAGCCGCCGTGGGTGTCGCCCGTAATATAGATCATGCGCCCTGCCTCCTTAAAGCTCACGCTCGATCTCGATTCCGCCCTGGAGGTAGACCCTGATTCGATTTGCCGACAGCACCTTCACCGTATCCACCAACTGTCGGATGAGGCTCTCGTTCCACTCCGTAAACGCACCAGAACCGGCATTCAGGATATCCATGGCGCCCGCGATGCGCTGGCTGGCGGCGGAGTCGCTGTTCTGCCGGTCCAGCAGGCTGGCCCGCTGCTCTTTCAGGGCTGCCATATCCGCGGAGATACGCTTGAAGTCCTCAGCGTGTTTCATGAAGCCGCCTTCCTGGGAGTCTGCGAACAGGGTTTGGAACTCCTTGTCCAGCTCCTCCAGACGCCGGTCGATATCCGACACGCTCATGGAGCCGGGGAAGGGGATCAGCTCCATCCGCATAGCATCCTCAATCTGTCCAATCAGCACCTCACGCTGGCTCATCACCGTGTTGATGACGGCGAGGATGGCGGCTTGCAGGACATCCTCCCGGAGTGTGGGGGAGTCCTGGCAGTATTTCCTGCCGTAGTCCACCCGGCTGGCGCAGCGCCACACGGCGAACTTCTGGCCCCGTTTGACCCACACGCACCTGCGGTAGAGGGTGCCGCACTCCCCGCACACCAGCCGCTCGGTTAGGGCGTACTTGGCGCTGTAGCAGGAGCGGCCGGTGGGAGCCAGCTTCTGGCTGGGAGACCGCCCCGCGTTCCGACGGGCGAACTCCGCCCTGACTGCGTTGAAATCGTCCCGGCTGACGATTCCCTCGTGGTTGTCCTGCACCAGGTACATGGGGAGCTGACCCATGTTGCGGAGCTGCTTTTTACTGATGCAGTCTTGGGTGTAGGTCTTCTGCATCAGCACATCGCCGCAATATTTCTCGTTTTTTAAGATGTTGCGGATGGCAGACTCCGACCAGACTGTCCCGCCCTTGGCGGCGGGAATGCCCTGGCCCTCCAACTCCTTTTTGATCATTCGGATGCTGTGACCAGCGAGGAAGCTGTCATAGATCTGCCGCACCACCTCCGCCTGCTCAGGGATAATTCGGGGCTGCCCGTCCTCGCCCCGCTCATAGGCGTACAAGTGCTGGTACTGGACGTTGGTCTTGCCCTCCCGCATGGCCTGCCGCTTGCCCCAGATGATGTTGGCGGACATGGATTCGCTCTCCGCCTGGGCGAAAGCGCCCATCATGGTGATGAGCATCTCGCTGTCCGTTTCCAGGGTGTTGATATTCTCTTTCTCGAAGATCACGGCGATGCCAAGGGTGCGGAGGACTCGGATGTAGTTGAGGCAGTCCACCGTATTCCGGGCGAAGCGGGAGATGGACTTGACCAGCACCAGATCGACCTTTCCCCTACGGCACTGTCGGATCATCCGTAGGAACTCGGGGCGCTTGGTGGCAGACGTACCGGTGATGCCCTCGTCCGCTAATGTCAAGCACGGAACAAAAATAAATTGTAAACAAACCGTGAACA
>CANSYW010000025.1 GCA_947651395.1 uncultured Pseudoflavonifractor sp.
AGATAATGAGCGGTGACTGGAGTTCAGACGTGTGCTCTTCCGATCTCTCCCAGGTCTTCCAGACGTCGGGGGCATAGCCCACCGTGGCCTGCCTCCCGTTGCGTACCACGGGAGTTTTGATGAGGCGTGGATCCTCAAAGAGTTTTTCCAGCCTGGCCTCCTCGGGGGAGAGGTACCTGAGCAGGGCGGCGTCGGGGTGATCCCAATCCACCAGGGCCTCCAGCCCTACGGCGCGAACCACGCTCTGGAGCTCTCCCCGGCTCATGCCGTAGCGCAGGATGTCCACCCCCTGGAATTTTACCCGCCGCTCTTTAAAATAGCGTTCCGCCTTTTTTGTGTCGAAGCATTTGCTCTTGCCGAAAATTTGAATATTCATGGAAAACACCTCAACTATACTCTACCTGAAATCTTTCCGAATGTAAAGGCCCACCCTGCGCATAATAAAGAACATCACAAATCGGACAAGGTGGTGTTCCCCATGAAAGCGGTGATTTTGGCGGGGGGTGAGGGCAGCCGCCTGCGGCCCCTGACTCTGGGGCGGCCAAAGCCCATGACCCCGCTGTTGGGAAAGCCTGTGCTGGGACATATTCTGGATCTGCTGCGCCGCCACGGGATCCGGGAGGCGGCGATCACCCTGCGCTATCTGCCCGGCGTGGTCACCGACTATTTCGGCGACGGGGCGGGGCAGGGTATGGAGCTGACCTATTTCGTTGAGGAGGAGCCCCTGGGCACCGCCGGCGGTGTGAGGCGGTGCATGGACTTCCTGGGGGAGGAGGACTTCCTGGTGGTCAGTGGGGACGCGGTGTGCGACCTGGATCTGACGGAGCTCATCGCCCTTCACCAAAGCCGCCGCTCCGTGGCCACTCTGGCCCTCTGTCGCCGCTCCGAACCCCTGGAGTACGGTCTGGTGCGCACCGATCCCCAGGGCAGGATCCTGGGCTTTGTGGAAAAGCCCGGCTGGGGTCAGGTGGACACCGAGCTGGTGAACACCGGCATCTATGTCCTGTCCCGCCGGGCCATGGATCAGGTGGAGCCGGAAGGGGAATATGACTTTGGAAAGGATCTGTTCCCCAAGCTCCTGGCCAGGAGGGAGGCCCTCTACGGCTGGGAAGTTCCCGGCTACTGGCAGGATATGGGGGACTGCGGCGCCTACCTGGAGAGCATCCACGACGCCCTGGAGGGCAGGGTGGCCCTGGATCTGGAGGCTGGGCGGGGCCCCCGAAGCGCGGGGGTGGAGATCAGGGAGCCCTGCTGGATCGGGCGGCGGGTCAGCCTTGCTCCCGGCTGTACCGTAGGGCCTTACACCGTGCTGGGAGAGGGCTCTACCGTGGGTACCGGCGCGGTGGTGGAGCGCTCGGTCCTGCTGGGTGCGGCGGTGGGAGAGGGGGCGGAGGTGTCCGGCGCCATCCTCTGCAAAAACGCCGTTGTCCAGCGCCGGGCCATGGTAAATCCCGGGGCCGTGTTGGGCGAGGAGGCGGTGGTGGGCGCCGAGGCCATTGTGGCCCCCGGCGTAAAGCTCTGGCCTCGCCGACACGTCCCGGAGGGGGGCAAGGCCACCGTCTCCCAGGTGACCGCCGGCCAGAGCGCCCCGCTGAAATTTTCCGGCGGAGGGCTTCTGCGGGGCGATATGGGGGAGGCCCTGACGGCGGAGTCTATGCTGGCGCTGGGCGCGCTCCTGGGGGAGCGGGGAGCGGTGGGGATCGGCTGGTCCACGGGCTCTGCCGCCGCCATGCTGGCCCGGGCGGCGGCCTGCGGCGTGGCCTCCGCCGGCGGAACGCCCCTGGTCAGCGACGCCCCCTGCTCCTCCGCCGGGGCCTGGCTGGCAAAAAGCCACCGGATCCCGGTGAGCCTTTTTGTCACACAGGACGGGGATGTGGCGGAGCTGCGGATCTTCGGCCCTGACGGCCTGCCCCTGCCCCGGGGAGAGCAGCGCAAGCTGGAGGGGGGACTTCTCCGGGGAGAGGGCAGCCGTGCGCCCGCGAGCCGGGTGGGGGCCTTTGAGACCGTCACCGGCGTCCGCTCAGCTTATGCCGCCGAAGCCGCCGCCCTGTCCCGGATCGGGACCGCTCCCCTGGAGGGTATTCAGGTATGGGTGCCCCGGGCCGGAACGGAAAACCAGGTTTTGGCCGCGGCGCTCACCGCGCTGGGCTGCCGGGTGAGCCGGGGCGAGGGACGGGGGATGGCCACCTTTTCCGTGGATTGGGGTGGGTTCCGTCTCACGGCCTGGGACGAGGAGGGGGAGGCCCTTTCCTCCGACCGGCTGTTGGTGCTTTTGACCCGGATCCAGCTGGAGAGCGGCGGCGAGGCGGTACTCCCCGCCTGGGCTCCCGCGGCGGCGGAGACGGTGGCCGGAAGTCTTCGGGGGCGTCTGCTCCGGCTGGGGCGGGACGGGGAGGAGGCGCTTCGCCTCTGGCGGGAGCAGCCCTGGATGTGGGATGGGATCTTTGCCGCCTGCCGGGTGTGCGCCCGGATGGGGCATACAGGCCAGACCCTTTCCGCACTGAGCCGGGAGCTGCCCGCCTTTGCCACCGTCCGGGCGGAGGTGCCGCTGCGCTCCGGCCGGGGGAGGGTGATAGGGGCGGTCCTTGCCGACGGAGAAGGGGCCGAAAGTCAGGGCGAGGGCGTTCGGGCCAGAGTGGGGGAGGGGTGGATCTATCTGATCCCCGCCTCCCGGCGCCAGGCCCTGCGGGTCATTGCGGAGGCCTCCGGTATGGAGGCGGCCCGGGAGTTGTGCCATCAATATGAGGATAAGCTGCGTTCTCTGGATGAGCGGGTCTGAGAAAGGGGGCGGAGCCGTCGGCTCCGCCCCTGAGGCTGTCCGGGGGGCAAAAAATTGTGGTATACTTTTCCCTCTTTTTGTGTTATAATATGTTAGCTAACGTCCGGAAGGACGCCTTGATTGGCTTTTCGCGCCGGTGTAAGGCGCTGGAATAGAAAGCATGACCGGATAAAAGGAGAAGCAGCTCCCGTTCGTCGGCGATACAGGGCCGGCGCGCGTCAGGGGCTTAGTTTTGGTGCGTCCGTACCTCTCCTTTTGTCCTACATAACCGTGTCCTGTAATGAAAAAAGGAGTGCAAGCATCAACTTATGGCAGAAAAATTGAAAATTATCTCTCTTGGCGGCCTCAATGAGATCGGCAAGAACATGACCGTCTACGAGTACGGCAGCGACATGATCGTGGTGGACGCCGGCATGGGCTTTCCCGACGATGACATGTACGGCATCGATGTGGTCATCCCCGATTTCACCTATCTGATCAAAAACCGGGAGAAGATCCGGGGGATCTTTATCACCCACGGTCACGAGGATCACATCGGCTCTCTGCCCTATCTCCTCCGGGAGCTGAACGTGCCGGTGTACGCCACCCGCATGTCCGCGGGGCTTATCCGGCTCAAGCTGGAGGAACATCACCTGCTGGGCAAGACCAAGCTCATCACCTGCGAGGCGGGGGAGACCGTCAAGGCGGGCCGGTTCAGCGTGGAGTTCATCCACGTCAACCACTCCATCGCCGACGCGGTGGCCTTCGCCATCAAGACCCCTGTGGGCGTGTGCGTCCACACCGGCGACTTTAAGATCGACTCCACCCCCGTTTCCGGCGGTATGATCGACCTTGCCCGTCTGGGCCAGCTGGGGAAGGAGGGGGTGCTGGCTCTGCTGTGCGACTCCACCAATGTGGAGCAGAGCGGCTTCACCAAGTCCGAGCGCAGTGTGGGCGCCTCCTTTGACGCCCTGTTCCGGGGCTGTGAGGAGCGGATCATCATCGCCACCTTTGCCTCCAACGTGGATCGGATCCAGCAGATCATCTCGGTGGCCGCCCGGTATGGCCGTAAGGTGGCCATTACGGGTCGGAGTATGGAAAATGCCATCAAGGTCTCCACGGAGCTGGGCTATATGTCCATTCCCGCCGGGACCCTGGTGGACATCGCCCAGATCAAGGGCCTGCCCAAGAACAAGGTGTGTATCGTTACCACCGGAAGCCAGGGGGAGACCATGTCCGCCATGACCCGTATGGCCTTCAATACCCACCGCCAGGTGGAGATTCAGGCCGGTGACCGGGTCATCTTCTCCGCCAGCGCCATCCCCGGTAACGAGAACGCCATTGGCAACGTGATCAACGAGCTCTACCGGAAGGGGGCCGAGGTGGTCAACGAGCGCCACGGCGCCCTCCATGTGTCGGGCCACGCCTGTGCCGACGAGCTGAAGATCATCCACGCTCTGATCAAGCCCAGGTTCTTCATCCCCGTCCACGGCGAGCAGCGGCATCTGAAGGCCCACTCCAAGCTGGCTCAGGAGATGGGTATGGATCCCCGCAATATTGTGATCTCCGACATCGGCAAGGTCATCGAGCTCAGCCACAACGCCGCGCGGATCAACGGCGTGGTGCCCGCCGGCCGTGTGTTTGTGGACGGCTATGGAGTGGGCGACGTGGGCGCGGTGGTCCTGCGGGACCGCAAGCACCTGGCCGAGGACGGCATGATCGTGGTGGTCTCCTCGGTGTCCAGCGAGGACGGCGGCCTGCTCTCGGGGCCGGATATCATCACCCGGGGCTTTGTCTATGTCAAAGAGTCCGAGGGGCTGATGGAGGAGCTGAAGACCGTGGCCATCGAGGCTATGGAGCGCAGCCTGCGCTCCAACGGCCGGGACTGGCCGGCGGTAAAGGGAGACATGAAAAACGACATCTCCGGCTACCTCTTCAAAAAGACCCGGCGCAATCCCATGGTGCTTCCCGTCATCATGGAGGTATAAAAGCGAAAAAGAACCTGCCTGAGAAACAGGCAGGTTCTTTTTTGCTTTTTACTTGTGGGGCACGTGCCAGATGTTCTCCGCGTAGTCCCGGATGGAGCGGTCGGCGGCGAAGATGCCCGAGCGGGCGATGTTCATCAGACTCATCCGGTTCCAGGTCTTGGGATCCCGGTAGGTCTGACCCGCCAGGGCCTGAGCGGCCCGGTAGCTCTCGAAGTCGGCCAGCAGGAAATACTGGTCGGCGGGGCCGCCGGCTCCGAAGAGGAGCAGCTTGGCGAGATCGGAGTAGCTCACATGGTCGTTGAACCCGGCGGAGAGCTGATCCACCACCGCCTTCAGGGCGGGGTTGCGGGTGTAGTACTCATAGGAGCTGTAGCCCCGGCGGAGGCTCTCCTCTACCTCGGCGGCGTTGAGACCACACAGGAAGATGTTTTCGTCTCCCAGCACCTGATGCATCTCCACGTTGGCTCCGTCCAGAGTGCCGATGGTGACGGCGCCGTTCATCATGAACTTCATGTTGCCGGTGCCGCTGGCCTCCTTGCCGGCGGTGGAGATCTGCTCGGAGAGCTCGCTGGCGGGCATGAGCATCTCCGCCATGGAGACCCGGTAGTTCTCCAGGAAATAGACCTGGAGCTTATCCTTGCACAGGGGGTCGTTGTTCACGGTGTGGGACACCGAGTTGATCAGGTGGATGATGTCCTTGGCCACCACATAGCTGGGGGCGGCCTTGGCCCCGAAGAGATAGACTCTGGGGGTCATCTCGAAGTGGGGATCCTCATGGATGCGCTGCCACAGGTGGATGATGTGCATCACATTGAGCAGCTGGCGCTTATATTCGTGGAGCCGCTTGACCTGCACATCGAACATGGCGTTGGGGTTGAGCTTGACGCCGTTTTCCCTCTGGACCCAGGCGGCAAAGCGCTCCTTGTTGGCCTTCTTGATCTGGGCCAGACGCTCCAGCACTCCGGCGTCGCCGGCGTACTTTTCCAGACCCTGCAGGACCTCGGGATGGAGCAGGTACTTGTCGCCGCCGCAGCATTCCCGGATCAGAGCGTCCAGCTGGGGGTTGACCTCACTGAGCCAGCGGCGATGATCCACACCGTTGGTCACATTCTGGAATTTGGCGGGGAACATCTGATAGGCGTCGTGGAATACGTCGGCCTTCAGAATGTCGGTGTGGAGGGCGGACACGCCGTTGACGGCGGAGCAGGCGCACACACACAGATTGGCCATACGCACCTCATGGCCCCAGACAATGGCCATCTTCTCCACCTTGGCCATGTCGCCCCGGAAGAAGGCGGTGAGCTGATCCTGATACCGGCCGGAGATCTCCAGAATGATCTGCCACACCCGGGGGAGAAGCTCCTCCACCAGATCCTGGGGCCAGCGCTCCAGGGCCTCGGCCAGCACGGTGTGGTTGGTGTAGCACACACTGCGGCTGACGATGAACCAGGCGTCGTCCCAGCTATAGCCCTCCTGATCCAGCAGGATGCGCATCAGCTCGGGAATGACCAGGGTGGGGTGGGTATCGTTGATCTGGAAAACGTGCTTCTCGTGGAAGTTGCGCAGGGTGCCATACTCGGCCTTGTGCTTGCGGCAGATGGACTGCACCGTGGCGGAGACAAAGAAATACTGCTGCTTGAGCCGCAGGGACTTGCCCTCCCGGTGGTTGTCGGCGGGGTAGAGCTGTTTGGAGATGATTTCCGCGTTGGCCTGGCGCTCCATGGCCTTGAGGTACTCGCCCCGGTTGAAGAAATTCAGATCCATGGGCTCGGTGCTCTTGGCCTCCCAGAGCCGGAGAGTGTTGGCGTGGGTGGTGCCGTAGCCGGCGATCTGCATGTCCCGGGGCACCGCCAGCACGGAGGTACAGCCGGCCTGCTCGACGCCGTGGGTGCCGTCAGGGTACCACACGTCCTTCACCGTACCGCCGAAGCGGACCTCCTCGGTCTCGTCGGTCTTGGTGATGAGCCAGGCGGCGCCCAGCTCCATCCAGTAGTCGGGCAGCTCCTCCTGCTTGCCGTCGATGATCTTCTGCTTGAAGATGCCGAACTCATAGCAGATGGAATAGCCTGTCATGGGGATCTCGGCGGTGGTGGCGGCGTCCAGATAGCAGGCGGCCAGCCGGCCAAGTCCGCCGTTGCCCAGACCGGCGTCGGGCTCCTCCTCAAAGAGGTCGGCGGCGGAAAAGCCCAGGGCCTCAATGGCCTCGGTGAGAGGCTTTTCCAGACCCAGGTTATAGGCGTTTTTCCGCAGGGAGCGGCCCATGAGGAACTCCATGGACAGGTAGTGGACCTGTCGGGCGTGGGTCTCCTGGACTTTGTCGGCGGTCTCCAGCTGCCGGGCGGAGATGATGTCCCGGATCACCAGAGCGCAGGCCAGAAACAGCTGCTGGGAGGTGGCTTCCTCCACATCCCGCCCGAAGTTGCGGCGCAGTTTGCCGGTGATAAGCTCCATCAGTTCCTTTTTTGAGTATTTACGCAAGAAAAGCACTCCTTTTCTTCAAATCTGCCAGGGAAAAGTGTGGAATCGTTGCCAACCGAAACGAACTCAACTATACCATATCGTGGCCAAATTGTCAATCATTCATCCCCTGTCCCGTTCGCCTTTTTCCCCCTCGGTGAGTCCTCCTATTGCGAAATGGGGCGAGACCCTTTATAATAGAAAAAGAAATTGCTGACGAAAGGGGGGGAGAGAATGGGAGAGAAGACCGCCGCCCAAAGGGGATGGAGCTATGCACTTCTGAGCCGGTGCCGGGGAGAGCTGATGGGGGTGGCCCTGCTGGGGATCCTACTGTTCCATACATATCACCTGGCCGTCATCCCCGTTCCGGTCATAGAGTGGGTCAAGTCGGTGGGGTATGTTGGGGTGGATGTTTTTCTGTTCCTCTCCGCCCTGGGGCTCTCCCTCTCCCTGGCCCGGCGGCCCCAGAGGCTGGGGGACTACCTCTTCCGGCGCTTTGTGCGGATCCTGCCCACCTATTGGCTGGTGGTGGGGGGATACGGCCTTCTGCTGCGCCTGGCGGGTCGGATGAGCCTGCGTACCGTGCTTTGGAACCTGTCCACCCTCTACTACTGGTTCCATATCCCCAACACATTTAACTGGTACGTTCCCGCCCTGCTGGCTTTTTATCTTCTGACGCCCTTTCTTTTCCGGGCGCTGGAGCGGTGCCGCTTCCGGGAACTCCTTCCGGCGCTGACCTGGTGCCTTGTGCTGCCGGTCTCCACCTTCCTGGGGATCAAGGGCTATGGCTATGTCAACGACTTTGTCTACCGGCTGCCGGTATTTTTCCTTGGGCTTCTGGTGGGCTGGTACATTGCCCGGCAGCGGGCGCTCACGGGAAGGGACGCCCTCCTCTGGGCGGCGTTGGCGCTGGTCTCGCCCTTGCCGGGGTGGTTCTTTCCGCGGCACGGGATCTATTTTCCCCCCATCCTCACCTTTGCCCTGCTGTGTGTGCCGGTGTGCCTGCTGGCGGCGAAGCTCCTGTCCCTGGCGGGGGAGGGGGGAGTTCTGCGCCGGGGGCTGCGTTTCCTGGGGGAGAGCAGTCTGGAGATCTATCTTTTCAACGTGATCTTTGTTCTGGAATATGACTTTTTTGCCGCCTTTTTGGATATCGGCCGGGGCAGAGTGTTCTACTACGCCGTCACCACGCTTCTGGATGTGGGCCTGGGCGCCGCCCTCCATCGGCTCCTGACGCCTATGACGGACGCCCTCCGGCGTCGTCCCGATCCCCACTGAGGGCTTTGGGACATAAAAAACGGGACACACCCATCTGGGTGTGTCCCGTTTTTTAAAGGGTCGGGTCGCTTACCAAACGGCCACGTGGCCGTCGGAACGGGGCTCGGAGGCGCCGCAGAGGACGCCGCTGTCGTCTCGCCAGATGATCTCACCCCGGCCGAAGCCGATGGGATCGGCCTTGACCACAATGTCGTGGCCGGCCCGGAGGAGGGCCTGGGCCAGATCGTTGGGGAAGCTCTGTTCCACCTCAATGGTGTTGGCCCCCACCCACTGCCAGCGGGGATGATCCAGGGCGGCCTGGGGGTTCATGGCGTATTCCACCGTGTTGAGCACCACCTGCAGGTGGCCTTGGGGCTGCATGAAGCCGCCCATGACGCCGAAGGGGCCCACGGGCTTGCCATCCTTGGCCAGGAAGCCGGGGATGATGGTGTGGTAGGGCCGCTTTCCGGGGGCCACACAGTTGTCGGAGGTGGGATCCATAGAGAAGTTGTTGCCCCGGTTGTGCATGGCGATGCCGGTGCCCGGGATCACCACGCCGGAGCCGAAGCCCATATAGTTGGATTGGATATAGGAGATCATCATCCCGTCCGCGTCGGCGGCGCACATATACACGGTGCCGCCCCGGACAGGGTCGCCCGGCTCGGGGAGTCGGGCGGTGGGGCCGATGAGTGCCCGGCGCTGCGCGGCATACTCGTCGCTGAGCAGCCGATCCACCGGAGTGGTCATAAATTTGGGGTCGGCCACATACCGCTGGGCGTCGGCAAAGGCCAGCTTCATGGCCTCCAGCTGGAGGTGGGTGCTCTGGAAGGAATCCGCCGGGCCCAGATCCAGCTCCTTGAGGATATTCAGGGCCATCAGGGTGGAGATGCCGTGGCCGTTGGGGGGGATCTCATAGACGTCATAGCCCTTGTAGTTAACCGAGATGGGCTCCACCCACTCGGGGTGATAGGCGGCCAGATCCTCCTTGCGCAGGAAGCTGTCATACTGGCGGAAGTAGGCGTCGATTTTGTCGGCCAGAGCGCCCCGATAGAAGCTCTCCGCCTTGGTTTCGCCGATCTCCCGTAGGGTGGCGGCGTGATCTTTGAGCACCAGTACATCTCCGGTGGACAGGCACTTTCCGCCGGGGAGGAAGGTGTCGAACCAGCCCTGCACGGAGGGGTCGGTCTCGATGGCCTTGCTGAACCTTTTCAGGTTTCGGGGCCAGCCACTGCCCACGGCGGGCTGAAGGACAAAGCCCTCCTCAGCGTATCGGGCGGCGGGCTCCATCAACTGTTTGAAGGGGAGCCGGCCAAAGCGCTCAGACAGGGCGGCCCAGCCCGCGGGGGTGCCCGGTACGGTCACCGGCAGCATACCCAGTACGGGCATCTCCTTAAAGCCCCGTTGTTCCAAGGCCTCTCTGGTCAGAGTGGCGGGGGCGGGGCCGCTGGCGTTGAGGCCATAGAGCTTGTCCTTGACCCACACCAGGGCGAAGGAGTCGGAGCCAATGCCGTTGGCTGTGGGCTCCACCACGGTGAGGGTGGCGGCGGTGGCGATCATGGCGTCAACGGCGTTTCCGCCCATTTTCAGGATCTCCAGCCCCACCTGGGCGGCCAGGGGGTTGGCGGTGGCCACCATGCCCCGGCGGCCGTAGACCACGCTCCGGCGGGAGGGGGCGGGGTAGGAGAGGGGGTCGAAGTGGAAGTCCATATTCCGACCTCCTTACAGAATGCTGGCAAAGATGCCGGCTACGATAATGGACAGGGTAGTCACCGAGGCCAGACCGGCCACCACGAACCGGGGCATGATCTTGGCCAGTACATACTCCTTCTCCTCCTCGGTCTCGGACAGGGCCAGAGCGACCTCGTTGGAGATCAGGAAGGTGGAGGGGAAGCCCAGCATCTGGCACATGGCGATGCCGAAGGCCAGACTGCGGGAGCCCATCAGCTTCCAGCTGGGCAGCACGCACACGATGACCAGGGAGGCAATGATGGTGGCGGCAAAGATCACCACCACGTAGAAGGCCAGGGTGGCCACGTCGCCCATGGAGATGTTGGCCAGGGCGGGGATGATGGCGGCGAAGACCACCATGGTGATGAAGCCGGAGGTCTTTCCCTTGTCCAGGACCTTGGGGGGGATGAGGCCCAACTCACACAGGAACACGGACAGTACCAGGGCGATGATGCTGTAGTTGATGGGGGTGATGTCACCCAGCCAGGCGGAAATCAGGCCGCCCACAACAGTGATAAAGATGCAGGTGTTGGCGGTGTAGAAGCGGTCATACTTCTCGCAGAACTTGACCTTCTTCTCGGCTGCGGTGCTCTCAGGCGCGGCGGAGAGGGTGATGCCCTGAGCCTTCTTGGCCCGGTAGTCGGTCAGAAGGTTTCTGGCCTCCAGAAGGCCGCAGCGGGAGACGATGGGGGTGCCCACGAACTTCTGGATGGCGAAGACCACGGCGGGCAGCATGGCGGCAAACTCCAGCCCCCGCTCCTTGGCGGCGTCGGTCATGATGTTGGTGGCCACCAGAGCGCCGTTGATAACGGGGATGCTCACCAGAGCGGCCTCCCGCCCGATGAGGGGGATCACCAGCAAAATGCCGACGATGGCGGCCACCATGCCGATGACCGAGGTGACCACGGTGCGCCACTCATCCATGAGCTGGCGCAGGTTGATCATGGTGCCCATGTGGAACACCAGCATGGGGGTGGCCCACTTGGAGGCGGCGGTGAGGCCGGCCTGGTCAATGATGTCGGCGGGGATCACCTTGAACAGGAACAGAAGCAGAAAGCTGATGAGTACCACAAAGATGGACGACAGCTTCGCTTTGGTCCAGATGCCCAGCCAGTCGCCGATGACGAACAGAGCCAGAACGATAGAGAAATAGGTCAGATATCCAAGCATAATAAACTCCTCCTGTTTTTTCTTTCTTCTCCTCTCGAAGATGGGCAGTGCGGCTCAGGGTGAAGTCGGACACAGGAAAGGCCTTACATACCCATTAGATTTTATCAGTTTAGCACAGAAAATCCCATTTTGTAAAGAGTTCAGAAATAATTTTTATTCGGAAAAGGTAAGAAACACGCAAAGGGGAGGCTCCGGGAGCCTCCCCTTTGCGTTGATGAAAAAGATTTATTGACCCAGAGCCCAGCCGTAGACCTCCTCGTAATCCCCGGCGGAACGGGCCCAGGAGAAATCGGTGGTCATGGCGTTCTTCTGCAGGGTCTTCCAGGCCTTGGGATCGCTGTGGTAGAGCTCCACCGCCTGCCGTACCACCCACATCATGTCGCCCTTGTCGATGTTGGTGAAGGTGAAGCCGGTGCCCTCCCCGGTGAATTGGTTCCAGGGCCGGACGGAGTCTTTCAATCCGCCGGTCTCCCGGACGATGGGCAGGGTGCCGTAGCGCATGGCGATCATCTGGCTCAGGCCGCAGGGCTCCGCCACCGAGGGCATGAGGAACAGATCGGCGCCGCTGTAGATGGCGGTGGAGAAGGCGTCGGAGTACATGATCTGTGCGGAGAACCGGCCCGGATAGCGCCAGGCGGCATTGCGGAAGGCCTCCTCATAGCGCCATTCGCCGGTGCCCAGCACCACCATCTGCGCCCCGGTGGACATGATCTCGTCGATGGCCTCCGTCACCAGATCAAAGCCCTTGTGGCTCACCAGCCGGGACACGCAGGCGATCACCGGCGCGTCGGCGTCCTCGGTGAGTCCCGCCATCTGCTGGAGGGTGGCCTTACAGACCTTTTTGCCCGCCATCTGTCTGGCGGTAAAGGTCTTGCTGAGCCCCTGGTCGTGGCCGGGGTCGTAGCGGGCGTCGTCAATGCCGTTGAGGATGCCCCTGAGCTTGTGGGCGTTGTCGGCAATGACCCCGTCCAGGCCGTGGGCGTAGAAGGGATAGCGCAGTTCATTGGCATAGGTGGGGGAGACGGTGGTCACATAGTCGGCGGCGTAGATGGCCCCCTTCATCAGATTGACGTCCCCGTAGTAGGAGAGCATCCGCTCATGGAAATAGCTTCCGGGCAGACCAAACAGATCCTCCAGAAGATCCCGGCCATAGCGGCCCTGGTACTCAATGTTGTGGATGGTGTATACGCTCCTGGTCCCCATCAGCTCGGGCACCCGCTGGCGCTCGTCCAGCAGGTAGATGGGCACCAGGGCGGTCTGCCAGTCGTTGCAGTGGATCACGTCGGGGTGGAAGCCCAGGTGTCCCGGGGTCTCGATCACCGCCCGGGAGAAGAAGGCGTAGCGCTCGGCGTCGTCATAGTGACCGTATACGTCCCAACGCTTAAAGTAATACTCGTTGTCCACAAAGTAGTAGGTGACCCCGTCCCGCCGCAACTCAAAGATGCCGCAGTAGGGGGTGCGCCAGGCCAGATGGACGTTGAAATTTTGCAGATAGTTCATCTGCTCGCGCCACTCCTGCCCCACCTTCTCATAGAGGGGGAGGATGACCCGCACGTCATGGCCCAGCTTGGCCAGGGCCTGGGGCAGAGAGCCGGCTACGTCGGCCAATCCGCCGGTTTTGATAAAGGGCGCAACCTCAGAGGAGGCAAAGAGAATGTTCATAAAAGCTCCTTTCAGAGGGCTGTCAAGCTACGAAACGGGCTGACCGCTCGGTCGCTTTCCCTGCGATTCGGGCTGGTCTCCGGGCCGCTGCGCGGCCCTGTGCTCGCCCTCACTCCGGTCCAAGCTCCCTCGCAGCCCGTTTCTCCGCTCTTCTCATTTACACGATTTCGTTCTTGGCGATGACCAGGGGATAGGTGCCGTGGCCCATGAGCATCCGGCCCTGACAGACCCGGACGTTTTTGTCGGCGATGGCGTACCGGAGCACCGCGCCCTCCTGGACGGAGGCTCGCTGCATGAGGATACAGTTCTCCACCCGGGCCCCCTTCTCCACCCGAACGCCACGGGCCAGGATAGAGTTGATCACCGTGCCCTCCACGATACAGCCGTCGGAGATGAGGGAGTTGACGCTCTCGGACTGGGGGCCGTAATAGGTGGAGGGGTTGGACTGATCCTTGGTCTTGATAGGCCGGTCGGGCCGGAACAGGTCGGAGCGGATGCCGGGATCCAGAAGGGCCATATTCTGCTGGAAATAGCCCGCCACGCTCACCACCCGGGCGATGTAGCCGTCGAAACGGAAGCAGCGCATGTCCAGCTTGCCCAGGTTGGCCAGGAGCACACCCTGACTGAATGAGGACACGTCGTGGGCGGCGCACTGATCCACCAGGCTCATAAGGAGGGACTTGGAGAGGATGTATACCTCCAGGGAGGCCACGTCGCCCTTGACCTCGGAGGGGGAGGCGGCCACGTCCACGATCTTGTCCTGGGAATCAATGGAGAAGTAGTTGCATAGCCGGGGATCGGTGTAGGTGGTGTCCGAGCAGATGGCGGTGATATCCGCCCCCGACTTGATGTGCTGCTCAAAGGCCTCGTTGATGGGCAGGTTGGCGGCCAGGTCGCCGGAGGCCAGCACCACATAATCCTGGCGAATGGTCTTCAGATAGGAGTATACGCCGGCCAGGGCGTCCATGCGGCCCCGATAGCGGCCCCCGTGCTTGCCGGCGAAGCTGAAGGGGGGGAGGATACGCAGACCGCCACGCTTCCGGGCCAGATCCCAGTCCTTGCCGGAGCCCACATGATCCAGCAGGGACTGATAGGAGGTGTAGACGATAAGGCCCACGTCGTCGATGCCGGCGTTGACCATGTTGGAAAGGGCAAAGTCCACCAGGCGATAGCGGCCTCCGAAGGGGACGGAGCAGGTGTTGCGCAGCTGTACCAGCTCTCTCAGATCGGAGTTCTCCCGGTAGGCGAAAATGATCCCATGAAGGTCGTTCATGCCTTCACCCCCTTGATATTTCTGGTGATCATGGCTCCGGCGTCCACCTGGGCGCCGTCACCCACCTTCACGTCCTGAGCGACCACGGCGATGCCCCAGTCCTCACGGTCGGACTTATCCGCGCCCACGTGGGCATCCTCGCCGATGGTGGAGCGCTCGGCCACGATGGCATACTCCACCATGGCCCCTCTTTTTACCACGGCGCCCGGCATGAGGATGGAATAGCGAACCGTGGCACCCTCCTCCACGGTGACCGAGTGGAAGAGTACCGAATTTTCCACCGTGCCGGCGATCTCATCGCCGCTGGTGGCGATGGAGTGCTTCAACGTTCCGGTGGCCCCGATAAACTGGGGAGGCCGGACGGAGGTGCGGGCGTAAATGGGCCAGTCGGGGTCGTAGAGATCGAAGCCGGACTGGATGGGGGAGAGCAGATCCATGTTGGCGTCCCAGAGGGAGTCGATGGTACCCACGTCCTTCCAGTAGCCCTTGAACCGGTAGGCAGTCATGATCTCCCCGGCGTTCAGCATGGCGGGGATGATGTTCTTGCCGAAGTCGTTGGAGCTCTTCTCGTCCTTCTCGTCGGCGATGAGGTAGTCCCGCAGCTTGCTCCAGGTAAAGATGTAGATGCCCATGGAGGCCAGGTTGCTCTTGGGCTTTTTGGGCTTCTCCTCAAATTCGTAGATCTTGTCGTTGTGATCCACGTTCATGATGCCGAAGCGGCTGGCCTCTTCCATGGGGACCTCCATCACCGAGATGGTGCAGGCGGCGCCCACCGCCTTGTGGTGATCCAGCATCTTGGAGTAATCCATTTTGTAGATGTGGTCGCCGGAGAGGATGAGCACGTACTCGGGATCATACTGCTCCAAAAAGCTCAGGTTCTGGTAAATGGCGTTGGCGGTGCCCTTGTACCAGGTGCCCTTTTCGTCCTCCTGGACGTAGGGGGGCAGGATATGGACGCCGCCGTCCATCACGTCCAGATCCCAGGGCTGGCCGCTGCCGATGTAAGAGTTAAGCTCCAGGGGCTTGTACTGGGTCAATACCCCCACGGTGTCGATGCCGGAGTTGACACAATTGCTGAGGGGGAAATCGATGATGCGGTACTTCCCTCCAAAGGGGACCGCCGGCTTGGCTACCTTGCTGGTCAGAGCCTTCAACCGGCTGCCCTGGCCTCCCGCCAGGAGCATGGCTACACATTCCTTTTTCATTTCTTCACCTCGTTGTTGATGGTGCTCTCCAAAATTGTGGGACTCCAAAAAATCGTGCCGGACTTACGCACGCTTTTTGACGGTGGAAGCGCCCTTTTTGGGGCGGCTGGGGCTTTTCTTCCGGGCCCCTTCGCTCTTTTGCGTCTTGGGGGCGCGAACCGAAGCGCGCCGGACGCAGCGATAGATGACACCGGACATAGGGGGCAGGTCGATCTCCATGGATTGCTCCTGACCGTGACAGGGGACGGGCTCGGAGGCAATGGGGGCCTTATCGCCAAAGTCCTCGCCGCCGAAGCGATCCTCGTCGGAGTTGAGCAGGCACTGATATTTCCCCGCCACAGGAACGCCCACCCGGTAGCCCTTGCGGTGGATGGGGGAGAAGTTGCACGCCACCACCAGGAACTCCCCCTTGGTGCTCCAGCGCAGGAAGGCGGCGGTGTTGGCCTGGGCGTCGTCCGCCTCCAGCCATTGGAAGCCCTTCCAGTCAAAGTCCTGCTCCCAGAGCTCGGGGTGGGCCAGGTACAGCTCGTTGGCCGCCTGGACGAAGGCCCTGAGTCGGCGGTGACGCTCGCCGTCTCCGCTCTCGTCCTCCTGCTCCAGCAGGTGCCAGTCCAGAGAGTGCTCGAAGTGCCACTCGTTCCACTGGCCGAACTCGCTGCCCATCATCAGCAGCTTTTTGCCCGGATGGGTGAGCATATAGGTGTAGAAGGCCCGCACGCCGGCATAGCGCAGGGGGTCGTCTCCGGGCATCTTGTTGAGCAGGGAGCCCTTCATATGTACCACCTCGTCGTGGGAGAGGGGGAGCACGAAGTTCTCCGAGAAGGCGTACATAAAGGAGAAGGTGATGTCCTTGTGGTTGTACTGCCGGAAATAGGGATCCAGCTTGATATAGTGCTGGATGTCATTCATCCAGCCCATGTTCCACTTCAGGTTGAAGCCCAGACCGCCCTCGCTCACCGGGGCGGTGACCAGGGGCCAGGCGGTGGACTCCTCGGCGATCATCAGAACGTCGGGGTGGGCGGAAAAGATCATGGTGTTCAGGTGCTGCAGGAAGCTTACCGCCTCCAGATTCTCGTGTCCGCCGTGGACGTTGGGGATCCAGTCGCCCCCCCGACGGTTGTAGTCCAGATAGAGCATGGAGGCCACTGCGTCTACCCGCAGGCCGTCCACGTGGTACTGCTCCAGCCAGAACAGGGCCGAGGAGGTGAGGAAGGAGCGCACCTCGTTGCGGCCGTAGTCAAAGACCATGGTGCCCCACTCCTTGTGCTCCCCCTTCCGGGGATCGGCGTACTCGTAGCAGGGCTCTCCGTCGAAGTGATAGAGGCCGAAGCCGTCCCGGGGGAAGTGGGAGGGCACCCAGTCCAGAATGACGCCGATGCCCGCCTGGTGGCACTGGTCGATGAGCCACATCAGGTCGTGGGGCACGCCAAAGCGGCTGGTGGCGGCAAAGTAGCCGGTACACTGATAGCCCCAGGAGGCGTCCAGGGGATGCTCGGTGAGGGGCATGACCTCGATGTGGGTGAAGCCCATCTCCTTCACGTAGGGGATGAGATACTGGGCCATATCCCGGTAGGAGAGGAACTCGTCTTCCCCGGTGCGCCGCCAGGAGCCCAGGTGGATCTCGTAGATATTGAGGGGGTTGGTGTAGACCGGATGGGTTTTGCGGTACTCCATCCACTTGTCGTCGCCCCACGTATAGCCCGCCAGGTCGTAGAGCTTGGAGCCGTTGCCCGGCCGGGTTTCGGCGTGGAAGGCGAAGGGGTCGGACTTGGCCAGCACCCGGCCGTCGTGGGTGTGGACGGCGAACTTATAGGTGTCGTAGCGTTTCAGACCGGGGACAAAGACCTCCCAGACTCCGCCGCCGATGGGGGAGAGGGGGCAGCTGTGCTCCTGCCAGCCGTTGAAGTCCCCCATGAGGTGGACTTCCCGGGCGTGGGGGGCCCACACCCGGAAGAGATAGCCCTTTGCCCCATCCTGATCAGCGGGGTGGGCGCCCAAAAAATCCTGGAGATGGGTCTCGCCGCCCTGGAGGAAGCGATCCAGGACAGTGCAGTTAGGGCCTTGCGTGTTCGTTGGCATAAAATGACCTCCCGTGGGATTTGGTGATAATAGTGCGGGAAATAATTTCCAAATGAGGGAAAACGTAAAATATACACAAAGAGGAAAAAAGTGATCGCTTATTTTGTGTAAATTATACAACTATCCCGGAGAAAGGTCAAGGGCAGATTGCGGGGAATGGGGAAAAAGCTGCCTGATAACATTAAATGCACAGAGACTCAAACCGAGTCCGCTGTGCATTTTTCTTTTTATTCCGACCAAATGAGACGGAGGTGAGACCGACGGGAAAATACCGCTACCTGACCCTCGAGGACAGGAAAAAGATCGAGGCGTGGCACAAGCTCGGCGACCGCCCCACGGACATCGCGGGCCGGCTATCCGTCCATTACACCACGATCTACAAAGAGCTCCAGCGCGGCGCGACCGGCGAGCTGGACGAAAACCAGCGCGAGGGGTACAGCGCAGAGCTCGCCGAGAGGCGGCTGCGGGCGAACTTCAAGCGCAGAGGAAAGAAACCGATCGCAGAGTCGCTGCCCACGGGCGGCTGAAACCCCCGGGATCTCCCGGGCCGAAAGGAGTGAACAGAATGAGACAGCAGCACACGGCCCCGACACACAGAAAGCAGACAAGCCTCGCCTCTTGCGTGGCCTTTTCGGTGTAGTCGTCGGCCGTGTTTTCTTCTATCTCATTCCAGTCACCAACACAGAGCACCGGCCACCGGCCGGCCGAAATGAAAGGAGCACACCATGACAAACGAAGATCTCAAGCTGAAGGTCATAAACGCGCAGGCCAAGGTCGAAAAGAAGGCCGCTATCCTGTGGAAGCACAGGCAGCAGCTCGACAAGCTGATCACCAAGGGCGCGGACGACTACGCGATCCGCAGCAAGCACAGGGACATCGGCGAGGCTTCCAAGAAGCTCTCGGAGGCTCAGGCTTCCCTCGCCAACTGGAAGGAAAAATACGCCGAGAAAATCAGGCAGGACGACTACCTCGAGGCAAATGCGCCGGAGATCCTCGTGAAGTTCCTCGACGACTGGAAGCAGAGGGCGATCACCTACTACCTCCGGCGCTACGACAGCTTCATCGAGTTCAGGGAGGAGCTGAAGCAAAAGGAGCGGGACGCTCGCCTTGAGGCTCTGAGAACGCTGCCGGAGCTCGAGAGGGCCCGCGAGCTTTTCAAAGACAGGGAGATCACAGACTACGATCTCGCCAACCTGTTCCCCCGTCGGCCGGTCGAGGCGTTCCTTCAGGATCGCGGGCTCGAATACCACCAGATCAAGGCGGCCCTCAGCGAAAAGAGCGACACAACGATCTCTCGTATGCTGAGCTTCAGAGACCCGGCTGAGCGCGCTGCATGGCTCGAGAAAGACATCGAGCAAGAACGCCGGGCCAAGCTGCTCGATCTGATCTCGAGGATCATGAAGGTCGTGGGGCGTATCACCGACGCCAGCGATCTCAGGATCGGCCCGAAGGGCGACATCAACGGGATCATCGTGGGGACGGAAGGCCGGGCAAAAATTGAGACCATCGGCGCCGGCGGGTACAACATTCAATGCTTCCATTTCCGCACCCTGATGTAGCCGAGGAGCGCGTCGTGGCCGACAAAGCGGGAGAAGCGGACGCCGCAGTCGTGCGCCCACAACGAAAGCCCGGGATCCGGCGCAGCCTCGTCCTCGTCCGTGATCCTGCTGATAATGGCGCTGACGTCCTCCTTGCAGGCGCCGGCCGGGATCACTGCCTTCAGATCGAGCGCATACGCCATCTGCTGCTCGGTCGGATCCTCGAGCTTCTCGACCTCCACGGTCATCGGCTCGCCGAGTCCGTCGGCCGCTGCGGCTGCTCTGGCCCCCTCCTCGTCCTTCGCCTCGTACCGCTTCGTGTTCTTTCTCCCGGTACCGGCATTTACGCCGACGACCTTGAAGCGGCCGAAGTTCACAAAACCGCCGGAGGGGCCGGCGTACCCTCCCACGTCTGCCATCGGCAGCTCGCCCCGGGTCCGCTGCGCTACCTCCACATACGAGGACCGCAGCTCGGTCGTGACGGAGACGGACACCGGCGCGGCCGGCTTCTCCTTCTTCTTGAACAGATCAAAAAGTCCCATGTTGACCTCCTTCTATGGCTCGCATAATTGCATTATTTAGCGTTTAGCCATCTTTGGGATAATATTAGCACGCGCGGCGTGCTACTGTCAATTAGACATCTTTGGGATAATGGAGACGGAAGGAGGCGGTGCTGTGAAGATATACAAACCAGAGGGCAGGTGCAACGTCTCGGGAGAGGTGGTCAGGGAAACGCGCGAGCGGGCCGGCTTATCGCAGGAACAGCTCGCCGCCCGGATCCAACTGGCCGGCCTGAGTATCACGCAGAAAGCGATCAGCCGGATCGAGACGGGCGACCGCGTGGTCGCGGACTACGAGCTCGAATATCTGGCCGACGCTCTCGGCGTCACGGTAAACTACTTATTGAAGCGGACAGAATGAAGGAAGGCGCGGCAACTGCCACGCCTTCCTTTTTTACGAAAAAATGCGGCTTCCCCCCTTGACACTATATAGCAAATGCTATATAATACGGTCATAGGCAAGGGATAGCCGAGTAAACGAAAGAGGGGAACACCATGGACGTCTCGATCAAAACCGCCTACAAGAACGAAAACCTCCAACGACTCCGAAAGGAGGCCGGCCTGTCACAGTCTCAGCTCGCAGCAGCGGCGGGGCTCAAGGTGCAGGTGCTTCAGCAATACGAGCAAGGGACCCGAGACCTGAACGGCGCGAAGCTGCCGACACTTCTGAAGATCTGCAACGCTCTCAAGTGCAGACTGGCCAACATCATCACAGACGAGGAAACTCTGACGCTTCTGAAAGCATACAGCGAGCACTAAACCGAGAGGGGCGGCCAGACGGCCGCCCTTTTTTCCATACACGGGAGGGATCACAATGGGAGAGCACTTCAGCCACCTCACACCAACACAGCGCACTCAGATCGACGCCTTCAAGCGGGCGGGCATGAAGCCGACGCAGATCGCCAAAGAGGTCGGCGTCCACTACACGACGATATACCGGGAGCTGAAGCGCTGCACCTACGTCCACACGAACAGCGACCTCACGACCGAGATCCGCTACAACCCCGACGGCGCTCAGGCCCGCTATGAGGCCAACCTCAGAGCGAAGGGGCCGGAGCTGAAGCTCGGCAACGACTACGACCTCGCCGACTATCTGATCACCATGATCCGGGACGAGAAATACAGCCCGGAGGCTGCGCTCGGTGCCGCAGAGGTCGCCGGCTGGCAATTCCAGACCCGGATCTGCGTGAGCACCGTCTACAACTACATCAGGGGCGAGATCTTCGGCGACGACCTGACGGTCGATATGCTGCCGCACCACGGGAAGCGCATGAAGCCGGAGCGGCCCGAGGGCGCGCTGCCGCGCAAACCGGCCGGGAAAAGCATAGAGCAGCGCCCCAAGGTGATCGACTCGCGGGAGACTTTTGGGCACTGGGAAATGGACAGCGTGGAGAGCTGCCAAGGCGTGAGCAACACGCTCCTCGTCATGACTGAGCGCATGACCCGCAAAGAGATCATTATACCGCTGCCGGACAAGACCAGCCTGAGCGTCGTGCGGGCCATCAATGGGCTCGAGAGGGCGTGTGGCTCGCTGTTTTCCCGGATCTTCGTGACCATAACCTGCGACAACGGCAGCGAGTTCGCCGACGCCGACGGGATCGAGCGACGACATCGAGGCAAGGGCAAGCGCACGGAGGTCTACTACTGCCACCCATACAGGCCGAGCGAGCGGGGATCCAACGAAAACCAGAACGGATTGATCCGTCGGCACATTCCAAAGGGCACAGACCTCAGCACCGTCCCGCCCGGGGAAGTCAAGCGGGTCGAGGCGTGGCTCAACCACTACCCGAGGAAAATGTTCGGTTATCTGTGCTCCGAGCAGCTTTTCCAAGAGCAGGTGGCCCTCATTCTGGCCAGCTAAAAAATTTTTTTAGATTTTTTTAGCATTTACTCTTGACAAACGGCGGGAATGGGGAAAAATGAAAAGATGTTTGCCATCCCCTGGAAAACATGATATGATACAGAAAATAAGAGCGCAAAAGTCCCGGGACTTTTCTTATTGTGCGTTGCACAATAAGAAGGACCCTGGAAACAAGAGAAAGGGAGGAAGCGATGATGAAGCAAAGGAAAAGAGCCCTTGCGCTGGCCCTGAGCCTGTGCCTTGTTCTGGCCCTGCCTCTCCGGGCGGGGGCGGCCAACGAGACGGTGGAGCACGCCTACGACCTCAACGACCTGGGGCTGTTCCAGGGGACCGACTCCGGCTTTGAGCTGGACAAGCGGCCCACCCGGGTGGAGGGTATGACCATGTTCGTGCGTCTGCTGGGGGGAGAGCGGGAGGCCAAAGACAATAACTACGCCCATCCCTTCACCGACGTGCCCAAGTGGGGAGATCCCTATGTGGGCTACGCCTGGGAGAAGGGGCTCACCAAGGGCACGGGAAAGGGTCTCTTTGGCTCCACCGCCTACATCACGCTGGAGGAGTACGTCACCTTTGTGCTCCGGGCCCTGGGCTATGACGACAGCCAGGGGGACTTCACCTGGAAGACCTCGGTGGATAAGGCGGTGGAGATCGGGCTTTTGACCCGGGAGCAGGCAAATGGCTTCCTGGGGGAGGCCACCAGCCGGGGAACCATGGTGGATGTGTCCTATGCCGCCCTGACCCAGACCTTCAAGGGCTCGGAGCGTACCCTGGCGGAAAAGCTGGTGGGCGAGGGGGTTTTCACCCGGGAACTGGCCATTCAGAAGGGGGTGTGGACGGCCCAGAGCCCCGCCCCCAGCGCCACTCCGGAAACCTCCCCCAAGCCCACGCAGACCCCTAAGCCCACCGACAGCCCACGGCCTACCGAGAGCCCCAGGCCGACGGAAAGCCCCCGGCCCAGTGAGACGCCGGAGCCCTCCCGGCCGCCGGTGGAGAATAAAGGCGGCAAGTACGCTCTGATCACTGAGGTTGCCGGAGATGGCGCGAGTGTGGGCGACGTGATGAAGCCCATGCGGGTGGCGATCATCCAGCCTGATGGTACAAAATCTACTTATAATGTTCACAAAGACTCTACCTACAGCGGCGCGAAGCTGATCCGGGAGGTAAAGGATCAGCAGGGATTGCTTGCCCCCGGGGGCTTGATCGAATATTCCATGGTGGAAAATATGCTGTTGATCAAGAGTATCGCCAACCAGGTGGGCAATGCCGGCACGGTGAGCTACGGCAACAAGATCTGGAACAAGGATACGAAATATTTGAACTACGGCACCGGCACCGCAATGGCTGCCTCTGACGCAGTGGTGTTTATGAGTATAAGCGATGGGGCTAACGATCAATATAGAGTTTATATGCTGAGGGATCTGTCTGACCTGTATGCGGATCATTCAAACAACACCGGTGTACAGTATTTCAAGAACGACAGCGGCGCCATCATTGTAGCAAGCTGGGCGAGCAGCAAAAAGCCCGGCGCTGCTGCCGACACCCTGTACGGCATGATCACCACCGACCTGCGCACCGTGAAGGTGGGCGACGAGCAGTACAAGCAGGCCACCGTGTGGACCAACGACGGCGACAAGACCATCAAGGTCGA
>CANSYW010000026.1 GCA_947651395.1 uncultured Pseudoflavonifractor sp.
AACTCAACCCCGGTGCGCTGGGGTGCGTTTTGTTTTTGGTGTTATATGTACCGCATGTTTATTTTTAAACAACACTTGACACCGGCAACGGCCCGCCCATAGGGGGGCCCTTTCCCGTTGGTATTGTGGGACGAGAACTGAAGGTTCGATCGATCGGCTCTCAGCGGCTGTGCCGTCTGTTTCTCCATCCGTTTCCATGCCTGCCACCTTGCCCGTGGTGCCCGGTTTCCCAGCCGTTGTATGACGCGGCGTCATTGTCACGGTCAGGCGAAATGCTTTCGATCAGTTCCCGGATCTCTCGCATCGTCATATCCCGCACGGCCTCGGGGGTAACCTCCGGATCAAGAAGCCGCAATTCTAAATAGGCCCGGTATTTTCCGCAGGAGAGCCCCACATCATGGGCGGCGGAAACGTCTTCCGAGCGTGCGGAATAGCAATAGGTATTATTCCGGCTTGCCGTACACGCGGAAACGCCCGAAAGTATCTCCGCGGCTTGCCGCTCATCCGATCCCACGACTGTAATGGTCATGATCTCATCGCCGGACAGCAGTGTCGTTATGCTGTCGTGATGCAATATCTGCTCCACGGCTTCTACATAGTTTTTATATTTCAGGTCAACAGCGTTGGAAAGGGCCTGCCCATCCTCGTTGAATCCATTTACGGAGATCACCTGGTCAAACCGGTTGACGCTCAACTCAATGGAGGGGTTGATATCAATGCTGATTTGCGCTGTGGGACTGAAGTAAAGCCACCGTCCCCCCAACAACACGAACAGCAGGCACGCGCAGGCCGCGGCGTAAACGTGATATCCGTGCCGCTCCGGGGTCGTCCTGTTATAGTTACGGGTTTTTTTCGCGAGAAAATCCTTGGTGCGGTCCTTGAGTTCTTCCTCTGCCTGGATTGAGCCGAAAAGGTTTTTGAATGCGTTATTCATAGTCATAGCCACCTCCCAACTTTTGCCTTAACATCTGTTTGGAACGAGTCAGGAGCGTATAGATCGTATTTACGTTTTTGCCCAAAAGGCGGCTGATCTGCGGAGCGGTATAATCTTCAAAATAATGCAGGTACACGACGTTCCGATATGATCACCGCCGGAAAAGGACAGCGCTCCACCGGGACGACAAGGTGCTCACCGCCTGGAACGGACTGGCGCTGGCGGCCCTGGCCCGGGCGGGACTGGCGCTGGAGGAGAGCCGTTATCTGAATGCCGCCCGCCGCCTGGCAAACTTTCTGGCCGACGGGCTTACCGACCCGGAAGGCCGGCTTCTGGCCCGATGGCGGGATGGGGAGGCCGCCCACCCGGGAAAGCTGGACGACTATGCCTTTTACGCCTATGGTTTGCTGGAGCTGTATCAGGTGAGTTTTGAGGTGACCTGGCTCTCCCGTGCCGCGCAGCTGGCGAAAGAGCTTCTGGAGCTCTTTTTTGACTGGGATCACGGCGGTTTTTACCCCTATGCCTTCGACGGAGAGCAGCTGCTGGCCCGGAGGAAAGAGGCCTATGACGGGGCCATGCCTGCCGGAAATTCCGTGGCGGCGTTGGTGCTCTCCCGTCTGGCCCGGCTCACCGGGGAGGAGCGGTGGGGGAGGGCGGCGCGGCTGCAGCTGGCCTGGCTGGCGGGGGCGGCCCGACGCTATCCGGCGGGTCATGGCTTTGCCATGCTGGCATTTCTGGAGGAGCTGTGGCCTACGGCAGAACTGGTGGTCACGGCGGGGGAGACGCCGGAGGGACTCAGAGATCTGCTTCGGCGGCGGCCCTGTCCGGGGCTGACGGTCATGGTAAAGACGCCGGAGAATGCCGCTGGGTTGGAGGAGTTGGCGCCGTTTACGGTGGCGTACCCGGTGGCGGAGCGGGGGGCGCGCTTTTACCTGTGCCGGGGCAGGGCCTGCGCCCGGCCTGTGGAGAGCGTATCAGAGCTGGAAAAGCTCTGGCCCGGGCCTGAAGTACAATGAAAGCATTCAGAAGAGCCGGCCCCTCCCGCGGGAGGGGCCGGTGTCTCTTGGTCGCCGCTGTGCATAGGATTGTAGGAGGTGATCTCACTTGGATAACGTTGTACTTATGGCGCTGGCGGCCACCTCGGGCACCTGGTTGGTCACAGCTTTAGGGGCCGCCACCGTCATATTCTTTAAAAACCCCAACCAAAAGATCCTGAATCTGATGCTGGGCTTTGCGGCGGGGGTGATGATCGCCGCCAGCTTCTGGTCTCTGCTCCAGCCCGCCATTGAACGGGCGGAGACCTATCTGAACGTGCCTGCCTGGCTGGTGGTGACCTGCGGCTTTCTCTGCGGCGCGGTGTTCATGTGGCTGTCCGATAAGCTGGTGAGCTACACCCGCCGCAGAGCGGACGGCGAGGGCTCGGCAGGGGGGCGGTTCAATCGCATCATCATGCTGGTGCTGTCCATCACCCTCCATAATATCCCCGAGGGGATGGCGGTGGGAGTGGCCTTCGGCGCCCTTCACAGCGGCCACGCCGCCCCGGAAGCGCTGATGGGGGCGGTGACCATCGCCATCGGCATCGGCCTTCAGAACTTTCCGGAGGGGGCGGCGGTGTCCCTCCCCCTGCGGCGGGAGGGCTGTTCCCGGGGAAAGAGCTTTTTCATCGGCCAGGCCTCCGGCATGGTGGAGCCGATCGCCGGCGTGTTCGGGGCCCTGATGGTGGTGTATGTGGAGACCTTTCTGCCCTTTGCCCTGGCCTTTGCGGCGGGGGCTATGATCCTGGTGGCCGTCCACGAGCTGATCCCGGAGTGCCAGCAGAATCAGAGGATCCACCCCTATTTTGCCACCATGGGCATCGTAGCCGGTTTTGCGGTGATGATGCTTCTGGACGTGAT
The DNA here is from genome assembly GCA_947651395.1 of uncultured Pseudoflavonifractor sp. GTDB lineage: Bacteria > Bacillota > Clostridia > Oscillospirales > Oscillospiraceae > Vermiculatibacterium. Next base: position 2,830 of record CANSYW010000026.1, read on the forward strand.
GCTGGGGTAAATAAGGGGAAGAGGACAAGGGACGGGCCGCGGCGCCCTCCCTTGTCCTTTTTTATGCCGGCCCGGAGAGGGAATCGACAACCAGCGTCAACAGAACACACGGACTGCCCTGTCTTATGGGAGCGCATCTGCTATAATTGGAATTGTAAAAGCCTGGGATAGGGGGAAGAGACGTGAAATACGGATATTTTGACCGGGAGAAGCGGGAGTATGTCATTGAACGGGTGGACGTGCCTGTGTCCTGGACCAACTACCTGGGGGTGGAGGAGCTGGCCGCTGTGGTGAACCATACCGCCGGAGGTTATCTCTTCTATAAAAGTCCGGAGCACCACCGGATCACCCGCTTTCGGCCCAACGGCGTGCCCATGGATTGCCCCGGCCACTACATTTACCTCCGGGACGACGACACGGGGGAGTATTGGTCGGTATCCTGGCAGCCCTGCGGGGGGGCGGCGGAGCAGTATCGCTGCCGCCACGGGCTGAGCTACTCGGTATACGAGTGTGCCCGGGGCGGGATCGAGGCGGCTCAGACCCTACTTATCCCCCGGGGAGAGAATGTGGAGCTGTGGGATCTGGCCCTGGAGAACGTGTCCGGCCGGCCACGCCGGCTGAGCGTCTGTTCTTACGCGGAGTTCTCCTACCACCAGATCCCCATCGACAACCAGAACTTCCAGATGTCTCTCTACTGTGCCGGAAGCGACTATGCCGACGGGATCATCGACTATGAGCTGTTCTACGAGGGGGGGCACCAGTTTATGGCCGCCTCCTTTGAGCCCGACGGCTTTGACTGCCTGCGGGATACCTTTCTGGGCCCCTACCGTACGGAGACCGATCCTCTGGCGGTGGAGAGGGGTGAATGCTTCGGCTCCTGTGAGAAGGGCGGCAACCACTGTGCCGTGCTTCAAAAGCGGCTCACGCTGGCCCCGGGGGAGAAGCTCCGGCTGATCTGGATGCTGGGAGAGGGAGACAGGGAGGAGGGCAGGCGGCTTCGGCGCAAATACAGCGAGCCGGCCAATGTGGACGCCGCCCTGGCCGATCTGGCCCGATTCTGGGAGGAAAAGCTGTCCAGGCTCCAGGTGTCCACACCCGACCCGGACATGGACGTGATGCTCAATACCTGGAACCTCTATCAGAGCGAGATCAATGTGATGTTTTCCCGCTTTGCCTCCTTTATCGAGGTGGGCGGCCGCACCGGGCTGGGGTATCGGGACACTGCCCAGGACGCCATGACCATCCCCCACTCCAACCCGGAGGGCTGTAAAAAGCGGATCCTGCAGCTGATGCAGGGCCTCACTACCCAGGGCTACGGGCTCCACCTCTTCGATCCGGCCTGGTTTGGCCCCCGGCCTGAAAAGCCGGCGTTTAAATCTCCCACCGTCATCCCCACACCGGACAGGGACACCATTGTCCACGGGCTGGCGGACGCCTGCGCCGACGACGCGTTGTGGCTGGTGGCCGCGGTGGTGGAATATGTCCGGGAGACCGGGGAGCTGTCCTTCTTTGACCGGACGGTGGGCTATGCCGACGGCGGGGAGGGAACGGTCTACGAACACCTGAAAAAGATCCTGGACTTCTCCGCCGTCCAGGTGGGCGCCCACGGGATCTGCAAGGGTCTGCGGGCGGACTGGAACGACTGCCTGAACCTGGGGGGTGGGGAGAGCGCAATGGTGTCCTTTCTCCATGTGTGGGCGCTGGGACACTTTACAGACGCCGCCCGGGCCCTGGGCAGGGAGGAGGACGCGCGGGTCTATGAGGCTCTCCGGCAGAAGGTCATTGAGGTCTGCGAGCGGGAGCTCTGGGATGGGGAGTGGTATCTGCGCGGCATTACCGCCGACGGGCGGAAAATCGGCACCCATACCGACGCCGAGGGCCGGGTGCATCTGGAGAGCAATGTGTGGGCGGTGCTCTCCGGCGCGGCCGTGGGAGAGCGGGGGCGAAAGGCCATGGACGCGGTGGACAGGTATTTGTACACCGATTACGGACTGCGGCTCAACGCGCCGTCCTATACCAGGCCGGACGACGCCATCGGCTTTGTCACCCGGGTATATCCCGGTGTAAAGGAAAACGGCTCCATCTTCTCTCACCCCAACCCCTGGGCCTGGTGCGCCGAGGCGATGCTGGGCCGGGGAGAGCGGGCCATGAAATTCTACCGGGCCCTGTGCCCCGCGGCGCAAAACGAAAAGATCGAGGTGCGGCAGAGCGAGCCCTATTCCTACTGCCAATTTATTATGGGGCCGGACCACACCGCCTTCGGGCGGGCCCGTCACCCCTTTATGACGGGCTCCGGCGGCTGGAGCTATTATGCCGCCACCCGATACATTCTGGGCCTGCGGCCTCAGTTCGGAGGGCTGCTGGTGGATCCGTGTGTCCCGGCGGATTGGAAGGCGTTCGAACTCACTCGGAGCTGGCGTGGAGCGGTCTATCACATCAGGGTGGAAAACCCTGACGGGGTGGAGCGGGGCGTGGTCAGCGTCACCTGCAACGGACAGCGGCTCCAGGGCCTTATCCCCGCGGCTCCCGGGGGAAGCGTCAATGAGATCTCGGTCATTATGGGAAGGAGGAGACAGGCATGAGCGTTCAGTTTGGGACCGGCGGCTGGCGGGCCATTATCGGAGAGGACTTCACCAAGGCCAATGTACAGCTGCTTACGGCGGCTCTGGCCCGGAAAATGAAGGAGGAGGGGGCGGCCCAGCGGGGCTTCCTCATCGGCTATGACCGGCGGTTTCTCTCCCAGGAGGCCGCCCACTGGGCCGCCGAGGTGATGGCGGGGGCCGGTATCCCCTGTATGGTGGTGGAGCGGGAGGCCCCCACGCCTCTTATCATGTTTGTCGTGAAATATTATGAGCTCTCCTACGGCATGGCGGTCACCGCCAGCCACAATCCCGCGCTCTATAACGGGGTAAAGGTATTTGTCAAGGGAGGGCGGGACGCCGATGAGGTGGTCACCGCCGATCTGGAGGGGCATATCGCCGCGCTGGAGGGGGAGAGGATCCCCACCGTTCCCTATGAGCAGGGCCTGCGCACCGGGCAGATCCAGATCGTGGATCCCATGAATGTCTATATCGACTCGGTGATCCGGGCGGTCAATATGGACGCCATCCGCTCTCGGAGCCTGAAGGTGGTGCTGGATCCCATGTACGGGGTCTCCAAGACCGCCCTTCAGACCATTCTCATCACGGCCCGGTGTGATGTGGACGTGATCCACGAGCGGCGGGACGCCCTCTTCGGCGGCCGGCTCCCCGCCCCCAACAGCAAGACGTTGACGGGCCTGCGGGATTTTGTGCTGGAAAAGGGCTGCGACATCGGCATCGCCACCGACGGGGACGCCGACCGGCTGGGGATCATCGACGACGCGGGAGAGTTCCTTCACCCCAACAAGATCCTGGTGCTGCTCTACTATTATCTGTTGAAATACAAGGGCTGGCATGGGGCGGCAGTGCGCAACATCGCCACCACCCACCTGCTGGACGCCATCGCGGCCACCTTTGGAGAGATCTGCTACGAGGTGCCGGTGGGCTTCAAGCACATCTCGGGCAAAATGCTGGAGACCGGGGCGGTGATCGGCGGGGAGAGCTCCGGCGGCCTCACCGTCCGGGGACACATTCAGGGCAAGGACGGGATCTATGCCGCCGCCCTGCTGGTGGAGATGTTGGCCACCACCGGACGGAGCCTGTCGGAACTATATCGGGAGATCACCGATCAGTGCGGTCAGTTTGAGATGGTGGAGCGGGGCTATCGCTTTTCCCAGGAGGAGAAGGAGCGCATCCACCGGACGCTGATGGAGGATAAGCTGCTGCCCGACTTCGGGCTGGAGGTGGAGCGGGTGAGCTATGCCGACGGCTGTAAGGTGTATTTCCGGGACGGGGGCTGGGTGGTGGCCCGGTTTTCGGGCACAGAGCCCCTGCTGCGGGTATTCTGTGAAATGGATTCCGAGGAACGGGCGGCGGAGGCTGCCGGTCATATGGAAAAATTTCTGGGCCTCACGGGCCGGAACATCGAGTGACTGAAAACGGGGGCCTTACGGCCCCCGTTTCCATGCTGGAAAGGTTACCCGAACTATGGTATGATAAGGAAAAGGAAAGGGGGAGGGATCGTGGCGCAAACCCATCACAAACGGTCTTTGCGGGGGCAGATGACCTTCATCATCCTGTTGTGCTGGCTGGTGCCTATGGCGCTGGCGGCGGGGGCGCTGGGAGGCTATCTCACCCTGGGGCTGGGGCGACAGTCCCGGCAGTCCATTGAAGAGCAGTTTCAACTCAACCTCCAGATGGGAGCGGATCGGGTGGAGAGCGCGGTGGAGGCCTCCCGTCTGCCCTCCTATGACCCGGAGCTGCGCGCGGCCTGGGTCCAGTACGGTCAGGACGGGAATTACACCAAGCTCTACCGCCGTTTTTCCACCCTGTTTAGCCGGCTCTACCAGTCGGACAGCCGCTTCCGCTATGCGGTGTTCTGCTTTGCGGGGGCGCCGGAGGATCGGGTCATCACCGTGGTGAACGGCAGCTCCGGACTGCTGTCCAGTCAGGTGCGGGAGGGCTGGCAGGAGGATCTGGAGGCGGTGTCCGCGCTGGCGGAAAAGCTGGATACCGCGGTGGGATTTCTGGAGCGGGGGGGGACAGGTATATCTGGTGCGCAACCTGATGAACTCCGATTACCGCCCCATGGGCGTACTGGCCCTGGCTCTGGATCAGCCCTACTATTTTGAAGATCTGTCTCTGCTGCCGTGGACCTCGGCGGTGTCGGTGGAGCTGGGGACGGATACGCGGCTGCAGATCAAGGGAGGTCACCTGCCCCAGCCGGGAGATAAGTCGCTGGACTATGTGGTGAGTAAGCGGGACTTTACTCTGCGGGGGCAGGCGGAAGTGGATTACAGCGTCCTGCTGGCGGGCTTTGGAGCCTATCGCTGGCTGCTGGGCGCCATGGGCGTCTCAATGCTGTTGCTGCTGCTGTTCACCTTCCGGTTCTTCCGGAGAAAGATCTCCGAGCCCATTGACGCGCTGATGGCGGGGGCGGCGGATATCCAGAAGGGGGAGTGGGGCCGGCAGGTGGACTGCGTGGCCGGGAGCCGGGAATTTGAATACCTGACCGACTCCTTTAACCAGATGTCCGTTCGGCTCCAAAATCAGTTTGACTGCCTCTATCAGGAGGAGCTGGCCCGGCGGGACGCCCAGATCAAAGCCCTTCAGGCCCACATCAACCCCCACTTCCTGAACAACACTCTGGAGAGCATCAACTGGCAGGCCCGCATGAGCGGCGATGTGAAGGCCTCCAAGATGATCGAGGCGCTCTCCACTGTGCTGGACGCCGCCCTGGACCGGAAGGGGAGACCGGAGGTGCGTCTGGCGGAGGAGATGACCTATGTCAACGCCTATCTCTACATTGTTGCCCAGCGCTTCGGCAAACGGCTGACGGTGGATATCGACCTGCCCGATGAATTGATGGAGTGCAAAGTGCCCCGGCTCATCCTTCAGCCCGTGATCGAAAACGCGGTGGAGCACGGTATCCGTCCCGGCGGGGAGGGGCGGGTGGCCCTGCGGGGCTATCTGCGGGACGAGCACCTTGTTCTGGAGATCGAAAACGACGGGGGACTCTCCCCGGAGGATGAGGCCCACATCGACCGGCTGCTCGCCCCGGACTACGATATGACCGGGGAGCCCTCCGGAAATATCGGGATCGCCAACGTAAATCTGCGGCTGCGGATCCTCTACGGACAGTCCTGCGGATTGAGCATTTTCCGGGGAGAGGGGAGCACGGTCATCGCCAGACTGACCGTGGCGTACAGCGTGGATCAGTCGTAACTTGTTCTTTTTTGTCTCCTCTTGGCCCCGGACAAGGGGTGGGAGTGCCGCCTGGCAAGGATATGCAAGAAATGGCAATTGGGGTTATTCGCCTCCAGAGCAAAATGGTGTATGATGAGATTGCACAAAACAAGCGGGGTTTAGCCCCACGGAATTATGGAGGTCATACATAATGAAAAAGAACAGACTGCTTGCGCTGCTCCTTGCCGCCATGATGCTCCTGGGCTTGATGGCAGGCTGCGGCAACAAACCTGCCGCCAACCCCGGCCCTGATGATAAGGGACCCCAGAAGCCCGCCGCCGTGGAGCTCAACGTGGTCACCTCTTACGGCGGTGACGACGGCAACAGAAAAAACTATGAAAACGCCGTGAAGAGCTATGAAGAGGCCACCGGCAACAAGATCCAGGACGCCTCCGCAACCTCCAACGAGGAGTGGAAGGCCAAAGTGCTCACCGACTTTGAGACAGGTACCGAGCCCGATGTGCTTTTCTTCTTCACCAACGCCGACGCCGAGCCTATCGTCCAGGCGGGTAAGGTAGTGGACGTGGCCACCATCCGGGCCGAGTATCCGGACTACGCCTCCAACATGCGGGATTCCATGCTGGCGGTGGCCTCCGACGGCAAGAACTACGCGGTGCCCTCCTCCGGCTTCTGGGAGAACATGTTTGTCAACACCAAGGTGCTCGCCGACTGCGGCGTGGCCGTCCCCGGCCCGGACTATACCTGGGATCAGTTCCTGACCGACTGCGAGACCATCAAGGCTAAGGGCTACGCCCCCATTGCCTGCTCCCTGTTCGAGGTGCCCCACTACTGGTTCGAGTTCTGCGTGATGAACAACGGCACTCTGGCCAGCCAGCTGGATCTGCCCAAGACCGCCGATGACGCCGTGGGGCAGAAGTGGGCTGCCGGCCTCAATGACATCAAGGATCTGTACGAGAGAGGCTATTTCCCGGTGAATACGCTCACCGCCACTGACGCGGAGACCGTCCAGCTCTTCGGAGACGGCGAGGCCGCTTTCCTCATCGACGGCTCCTGGAAGGTCAACTACTTTGTAGACAACTATACGGATCAGCTGGGTGATTTCGCTATCTCCTATGTCCCCGCCAAGGGTCAGCGCACTGCCGGCGAGGCCATCGGCGGCATCTCCATGGGCTATTTCATTACCAAAAAGGCCTGGGACGATCCCGCCAAGCGGGAAGCGGCCGTGAAGTTTGTGGAGCACATGACCTCTGATGAGGTGATGTCCACCTTCGTCACCACCGAGGTCACCGCGCTGAAGAACGGCGCCTCTCCTTCTGGCCTCAATGCCCTCCAGCAGTCTGCCGCCGACGCCAACGCCAACATCACCGGCGTAGTGGGCGCGGTGCAGGACACCATCACCAGCGAGAGCAAGACCGACCTGTTCGGCAATGTGCAGAACGTGGTCACCGGCGCTATGACCGCTGAGGAGGCCGTGGCCTCCGCCATCGCGCTCAACTGATTCGGCGCAAAGTCCGCTTGACTTCGCTTCCGGCTTTGCCGAAAGCTCCGTCCGCTCCCTTGCGCCTCATCTCCGACCCGCAACCGCTTCGCTGGGTTGCGGGTCGGCTTTTAGGGGCTCCCACATCAACTACAAGAGAAGGTGACCACATATGAGCTCAAGCTCCACATTGTATAAGAGGAAGGGCCTGCTGGTGGTCTTTTTGATCCCGGCGTTCCTTTTCCTGATTTTGTACCTTTACTATCCCTTCCTCCAGAACATCATCAACAGCTTCTCCCACATCACCGGTCTGGGCACTCCGGCCCAGGGCCTCAACGATCCATGGTGGGCCAACTACGCCGAGCTGTTCAGGGATCCCAACCTGCGCACCGCCCTGGGCAATACCGTGATCCTCACCATCTGTACCGTGGTGTTTCAGGTGGGCGTCGCCCTTATCCTGGCCCTGCTGGTGGACTCCATTCGGGTGGGTGCTCAGGTGTTCCGCACCCTGTACTTTTTCCCCATCGTCATTTCAGCCACCGCTCTGGGTCTGATGTTCAACCTGATCTTCCTCTTTAACGGGGGCATGTTCAATCAGCTTTTGATGAATCTGGGGCTGATCTCTCAAAATGTGGACTGGAAGGACTTGGACCACTTCCTGCCCACCATGCTGACTCCGGTGATGTGGCAGTATGTGGGGTTCTACTTTGTCATCCTGGTCACAGGGCTGAACAACATTCCTCAGGATCTCTATGAGGCCGTCGCCATGGACGGCTGCGTGGGGCTGAACAAGGTGCGCTACGTCACCCTGCCCCTGCTGCGCAACGTGTTGTGCACCTGCCTTGTGCTGGCCATCACCGGGGCGTTGAAGGTGTTCGACCTGCCCTGGGTCATGTTTGGGCCGGGAATGCCCCAGAACCAGGGCTGGCTCACCGGAACCTATATGTACCACCAGACCTTCAACCGCGGCAATGTGGACTACGGCTCCACCATCGCCATGCTGATCGTGGTGCTGGGAGTGGTGCTGTCCAATGTGGCCAACCGGGTGTTCAGATCCCGGAACGACATTTGAGAGGGGGAGAGCGGTCATGCGAAAAAAGCTGACGCCTGCCAAGGCCTGTACCTACGTGGTCCTCACCTTCTGGGCGCTGACCACCCTGTACCCCTTTGTGTGGGTCATTCTGAACTCCTTCCGGGAGAAGGGGATGATCCGTAAGGACTCCTTCTCCATCCCGCTGCCGGGCAGCGGCTTCACTATGGATAACTATGCCAAGGCCATGGATCGCTTCGATTTCGGCAACGCCTATTTCAACAGCCTTGTGGTGTCCATCTCGGTCACCGTGGTGGTGGTGATCCTGGCGGGGCTGGCGGCCTATGGGCTGGTGCGTTACCGCTTCAAGCTGCGGGGACTTTGCTACAGCCTGATCATGGCCGGGATGATGTTTCCGGTGTTCTCCACCATCATTCCGGTATTCCGCATGGAGGCCGCCTGGGGCATCGCCAGCAGCAGCAACCGTTGGCTGAGTCTGCTGGCGGTGATCCTGCCGCAGATCGCCGGCAACCTGTGCTTTGCCATCATCGTGCTCATGGGGTTCATTGAGTCGGTGCCCATCGAGCTGGAGGAGAGCGCCTATGTGGACGGGTGCAACGTGTTCCAGGTGTACTTCCACATCATCATGCCCGCCGCCAAATCCTCCTTTGCCACGGTGGCCATTTTTTCCTTCCTTTGGAGCTATAACGACCTGTTTACCCAGAACTTTTTTCTCAGGTTCCCCCAGGAAAAAACCATTACGCTGCTGCTCAACGAGATCAGCTCTCAGGCGGGCGTGGATTACGGCCTGATGGCGGCGTCGGTGGTGCTCATCGTCATCCCGGTCCTGGTGGTATACGTCATGCTTCAAAAGCATATCATCAAGGGTCTTACCGCCGGAGCCATCAAGGGGTAGGGTTTGCGTCTTTCCCTTTTCTTGGCTATAATGAAAAGAAAAGGGGCTTCCGGGAGGTGGGGACATGTACAAGGTGGTGCTGGTGGATGACGAGACCCTCATTGTGGAGGGACTGCGGCAGGTGGTGGACTGGACGGCGCACGGCTGTCAGGTGGTGGCCACGGCCGGAGACGCCGTCTCGGGGGCGAAGACCATTCGGGAGCACCGGCCGGACATCCTGTTTACCGACATCAAAATGCCGGGGGAGGATGGCCTGACCATGCTGGCGGGGCTGAAGGCGGAGTTTCCCCGGATGCAGATCGCCGTACTTACCGGCTACCGGGATTTTGAGTATGCCCAGCGGGCCATCCGGCTGGGGGTGGCCCGGTTCCTGCTCAAACCCTCCAAGATGGAGGAGCTGGAAGAGGCCCTCAGTTATATGACCGCCGTGCTGGACCGCCTTCCGCCGGGCGAGGAAGAGGAGGGGGTGCGGGAGGACGGCGCCAACAGCTTCATCGTCCGCCAGGCCCAGACCTATATTGCCCGGCACTGCGCGGAAAAGCTCTCCCTTCAGGAAGTGGCGGAGCGCTGCTTTGTCAGCCAGTGGCATTTGAGCAAGCTGCTCAACAAGCACCTGGGGCAGGCCTTTTACGAGCTGCTCAACAGTGAGCGGGTCCGCCGGGCCAAGGAACTGCTGGAGGATCCCGCTCTGCGCATCAGCGAGATCGCCGAGCTGGTGGGGTATACCGACACTGCCCACTTCTCCCGTGTCTTTAAAAAACTGGAGGGCGTATCCGCCGAGGAGTGGCGCAATGCCCACTGCGGAAAATAAGGAAAACGGACCGGGAGGATATCCTCCCGGCCCGTTTTAAAAGGAGAGGGAAAAGGGCCGGACAAAAAAAGAACCAAGACCAAAAGGTCTCGGTTCTTTTTGGCGGAGAAGGAGGGATTTGAACCCTCGCGACGGTTTCCCGCCCTACTCCCTTAGCAGGGGAGCCCCTTCGGCCACTTGGGTACTTCTCCATAGCCGGTTATCTTCACCGTTTTCGGTTGTACGCGATTGGCGGAGAGAGTGGGATTCGAACCCACGGCTCCTTGCGGAGTCACCAGTTTTCAAGACTGGCTCCTTAAACCACTCGGACATCTCTCCCTGTTTGTCCCTCTTGACGGGAGGGAACGGTCAGATGCGACATCTATATTACCATGCTTTTCTGCCGCTGTCAAGAGTGAAAGCCCACGGAAGAGGCAGAGTTTTTTGATCGGGATGGAAAAAGGTAGAAAAAGGCTTGCAAAAGTTTTTTGTATGGGGTAAAATAATTCTACCAATTCTGATTTTTGGAGGATGAATACCAATGCCTACGATTACTGCAGGTGAGTTCCGCAACGGCGTGACCTTTGAGATGGACGGAAAGGTCATGCAGGTGGTCGAGTTCCAGCACGTGAAGCCCGGCAAGGGCGCCGCCTTTGTCCGCACCAAGATGAAGGACGTGCTGGGCGGCGGCGTCACTGAGACCTCGTTCAACCCCACCGCCAAGTTTGAGACCGCTTATATCGAGCGCAAGGATGCCGAGTACAGCTACAATGACGGCGACCTCTACTACTTTATGGATCAGGAGAGCTTCGACATGGTGCCCGTGTCCCAGGGCGATCTCCCCGACGGCTTTGCTTTCGTCAAGGAGAACACCCTGTGCAAGCTGATGATCTACAAGGAGAAGGTGGTGGGCGTGGAAGCCCCCAACTTTGTGGAGCTGGAGGTCACCGAGACCGATCCTGGCTTCAAGGGCGACACCGCCACCAACGTCACCAAGCCCGCCACGGTGGAGACCGGCGCCGAGATCAAGGTGCCCCTGTTCATCAACCCCGGCGACAAGATCAAGATCGACACCCGCACCGGCGAGTATCTGGAGCGTTGTAAGGGCTAAGAGAAGCGCTTCGCAGCGTGACAGCCTTTGTATTATTATAATGTAAAGGAGTTTACTATGACGATTTCTGAGAAGGTAGCCTACCTGAAGGGGCTGGCCGAGGGACTGGATCTGGATACCACCAAGTCCAAGGAGGGCAAGCTCATCTCCGTGATGATCGGGATCCTGGAGGAGGTCGCCCTGTCCATTGAGGATCTGGAGGAGAACGCTTCCGCTCTGGGTGAGGAGTTGGACGCCGTGTCCGACGATCTCAGCGACGTGGAGGAAGTGGTCTTCGGCGAGGACGATGAGGACGACTGCTGCTGCGACGAGGACTTCTTCGAGGTGGAGTGCCCCAACTGCGGCGCCGAGCTGGACATCGACGAGTCCATTCTGGAGGCGGGCACCGTGGAGTGCCCCGGCTGCGGAAGCAAGTTTGCCATCGACCTCACCGATGATGAGGATGAGTGCTGCTGCGGTCATCATCACGGCCACTGCCACGATGAGGCCGGGGAGAGCTCTGAAGAGAAATAAGTTGCGGACAAGCGAGACGAAAAAAGGAGCGGGCAGTGGATACTGTCCGCTCCTTTCGTGATCATAGGAGGAAAACGGGATGACTGAGCTGGAGACGTTGGGAAAATGGCTCTCGGAGAGCCGGAGGGGAGTGTTCTTTGGCGGGGCGGGGGTATCCACCGAGAGCGGTGTGCCCGATTTCCGCAGTGTGGACGGTCTCTACAATCAGAGCTATGACTACCCGCCGGAGACCATCATCAGCCACAGCTTCTTTGTCCGGGATCCGGAGGAATTCTACCGCTTCTACAAAGAGAAGATGCTTTGGCTGGACGCCAAGCCCAACACCGCCCATAAGAGGCTGGCGGAATGGGAAGCGGCGGGAAAGCTGGAAGCGGTGGTGACCCAGAATATCGACGGGCTCCACCAGGCGGCGGGGAGCAGACGGGTCTATGAGCTTCACGGCAGCGTCCACCGCAATTACTGCACCAAGTGCCGCAAGGCCTTTGACGCCGCCTATGTCAGGAACTCTGAGGGCTCACCCCGGTGCGACGCCTGCGGCGGACTGGTGAAGCCCGACGTGGTGCTCTATGAGGAGCCGCTGGATGGGGAGACGGTGGAAAGGGCGGTGGAGGCCATTGCCGCCGCAGACCTGCTCATCGTAGGAGGGACCTCCCTTGCAGTCTATCCCGCGGCGGGGCTTATCAACTATTACCGGGGGGATCGGCTGGCGCTCATCAATAAGACCCCCACACCCTATGACAGCCGGGCGGATCTGATCCTGACGGGGAAGATCGGGGCGCTTTTGGGACAGATAGAGCTGTAGAACAGAAAAGAGCGCCGGGGTGTCCCGGCGCTCTGGAGGTCATACGGGAAGATCCGGTTCAGGAACATGGAAGTAGATAAAGCTGCCGTTGGCCAGCAGGTCTCCCTTCTGGTTGGTAATATCTACATCCGTATAGCAGGTGGTTTTTCCCCGGCGGCGTACCCTGCCTTTGGCCTGGATCAGATCGCCGGGCAGACCGCTGCGCAGGAAGGTAAAGCTACTGGACAGGGTGACGTAGTTCCGACCGTCGGTGCGGGCAGCCGCTCCGCCGGCGCTGTCGGCCATAGTGAACAGGGCGCCTCCGTGTACAAGGCCCATGGGGTTCAGGCTGTCCTCCTGGGCCTTCAGCTCCATGATGGCCCAATCCGTTCCCACGTCGGTCAGTTCAATATGATTGATGGCCAGGAAGGAATTGTGGTTGATGAGATGCTGCAGTTTTTCTTTTTCTGTCAATGGATTCAGGCTCCTTTGCGGCCGGTGGGAGGGGAGGTCCCCGCTGTGACCGTTTTTTAATAATGCACTATTATATCCTGAAATGGGGGGAAGCGCAATATTGACAAGAGAGAAAAAATAAGGTATCCTACTAAAAGCGCTGATCCCTATATGCAGCGGTATCGAAGTGGTCATAACGAGCCTGACTCGAAATCAGGTTGCGGGCAACCGCACGTGGGTTCGAATCCCACCCGCTGCGCCAGCTCAGAAATTCTCACCACCGTTCCGTTTCCGGCTTTGCCGAAAACTGCACTCTGGTGGGAATTTCTTCGCTTTCGCCCCCGACTCGCTTCGCTGGACTCGGGGGCGAGTAGGGCGGGAGAGGCGGTCCCTTTTGGGGCCGCCTTAAAACTGCGTTCCGCTTTTTTGCTCCTCCTTTCCAACTCGAACCCGCTGCGCTGGGCTTCGAGTTGGCCTTTGGTGCATGACGATTGTCTGCATCTTTTTTGTCAACACAAGACAGAAAGAAAAATCTCGCCTTGGGTGAGATTTTTTGTTATACTGATCCTGCTGAGGAGGGCTGACCGTGAGATTCTACTTTGCGCCCATGGAGGGTATGACCGATCATGTCCTGCGGAATTTACACCACCGGTATTTTCCGGGGGTGGACAAATACTTTACCCCCTTCTTTTCCCCCACGGAGGACGGACGATTTACCGGCAGGAGCGGCCGGGATCTGATCCCTGAGGTCAACCGGGGCGTTCCGGTGGTGCCCCAGCTGCTGACTAAGAGGGCGGAGGATTTCCTCTGGGCGGCCGGGGCCCTGGCGGATATGGGCTATGAGGAGGTCAATCTGAATCTGGGCTGTCCCTCCGGGACGGTGGTGGCCAAGGGAAAGGGGAGCGGGATGCTCTCCGACCCGGAGGGGCTGGAGCGCTTTCTGGACGGGATCTTTGCCCATCCGCCGGTGAAGATATCGGTGAAGACCCGGTTGGGACGAAAGGAGCCGGAGGAATTTCCCCGGCTTCTGGAGCTTTTTGACCGCTACCCCATCGAAGAGCTCACCATCCACTGTCGGGTACGGGAGGACTTTTACCGCAGACCGGCCCAGCCGGAGGCCTTTGCCCTGCCCCTGGAGAAAAGCGTCAACCCGGTGTGTTATAACGGGGATCTCACCACGCTGGACCGGTACAGGGCGTTTGAGCGGCGTTTTCCCGGGACGCCGGCGGTGATGCTGGGTCGGGGGCTGGCGGCGGATCCGGCTCTGATCCGGCGGATCCGAGAGGGGAGAGAGGCGGAGCGGGAGGAGCTGCTGGCCTATGACCGGGAACTCTTTGAGGGCTACTACTCCGACTTCGGCAGCCGCCGCAACGCCCTGGGACGGATGAAAGAGCACTGGTTTTATCAGATCCACCTCTTTGAAGGGGCGGAAAGGTATGAAAAGAAGCTGAAAAAGACCACGGACCCTGTGGAGTACGAGGGGTTGGTGGAGCGGATCTTCGGGGAACTGCCCCTCCGGGAGTGGGGGGCGGAGCCCGGGTGGTAAAAGAAGAGGAAAAGGGAGCGGTCCTGTGACCGCTCCCTTTTTATTTTTTATAATGTGTCCAAAAGGCTTTGACAGCCCTCCAGCACGTCCTGAAAGGTGACTTCAAAGTCCCCGGTGTACCAGGGGTCGGCGATGTCCCGGGGCTGGGAGCTCCAGTCCAGCAGGCCGTGGATCCGTTCTGAGGAGCCCAGGATGCGGGCCATGTTGCGCAGGTTGGCGCTGTCCATGCCCAGGAGCAGGTCATATTCTGTTCCATCCCGGCGCCGGAGCTGCCGGGCATGGTGGGGGATGAGGGGGATGCCGTGGGCGGAGAGCACCCGGCGGGTGCCGGGGTGGACGGGATTGCCCAGCTCCTCGGCGCTGGTGGCGGCGGAGTCCACGAAAATATCGCTCCGGCCCCGCTCTTTGACCAGATGGGCCATTACGCTCTGTGCCATGGGGGAGCGGCAGATGTTGCCGTGGCAGACGAAGAGAAGTTTTGTCATGGGGATCGTCCTCCTTATTTTTCATTATAGCATGGCGAAGGTGAAAGTCAATTGGTTCTCGCAAGGGACGGATCTCAAAAAAGAGGGAAGAAGAAGGGCGGGGGTTGCCATTCGCAAAAAATACAGGTATAATAAGAAAACTAACCTGTTCCAAAGGAGTATGCTATGGCCAAACAAGGTTTTATCCACGACAAGCTGGACATTAAAATGCTGGAACTCTACCTTATGGTTCGGATGGCCGGGCCGGTGGATTTTGACACTCTCACCGATCTTGCCATGCGCCATGAGGGAGTGGAGTATTTCGATTTTGCCGAGGCTACCGCCGAACTGGTGGACAGCGGACACCTGGAGCTGTCGGAGGGCCACTACACCATTACGGAGAAAGGGCGGGTAAACTCCGCGGCCTGTGAGAGCAGCCTGCCCTACTCGGTGCGCCGCCGGTGCAATCAGGATCTGGCGGGGGTCAACGCCGTTTTGCGGCGCAACGCCCAGATCCGGGGGGAGAGCCGGGTGAAGGAGGACGGCTCCGTGGTGGCCAGGATGACGCTGGACGACGACGGCGGAAACCTGCTGACCATTGAACTGCTCTGCCCCTCCCAGGCCCAGGCCGACCGTCTCATTGCCGGCTTCAAAAGCAAGCCGGAGCGGGTGTACAACGAGGTGCTGGAGGCCTTGACCAGCGGGGAAGAGGAGGAGTAAGGATGACAGAGCCTGTGTTGTTCGGCCTACCCATCAGTTTGGCGTTTTTGTATTTTATCGTCTATTCCGTTTTGGGTTGGTGTATGGAGACCGTATACTGTTCCGTCCTGGAGCGGCGGCTTGTTCCCCGCGGCTTTCTCTACGGCCCCATGTGCCCGATCTACGGAGTGGGCGTGCTGATGATGATCTGCTGGTTCCAGCCGCTGATGGGGAATCCTGTGCTCTTTTATCTGACCGCTACGGTATGTATGTCCGCCTGGGAATACCTGGTGGGTTGGTTTTTGGAGACCACCACCCATATCAAATATTGGGATTACAGCATGTACCGGTTTAATCTCCACGGCCGCATCTGTCTGTGGGTGTGTCTGATGTGGGGCATACTGTCCTTTCTAGTGCTCTATTTTATCCATCCCTGGGTGGCGGGGCGGCTGGCCAGGATCCCTACGGTGCCCCGTTATGTGCTGGACGGATTTTTCCTGGGCGTGCTCTGCTCCGACGCCGGGGCCACCATCTACCAGCTGGCCCGTACATCTCAAATGCTCTCCAGAATGCAGCAGGTGGGCGATGAGCTGCGGCTCCAGGCCCATCTGGGCAAAGCGGAACTCTCCGACATGCTGGCCGAGGCCCGGGAGAGCTTTTCCGAGCGTCTGGATGAGCTGCTCCCCGACCAGTTGGATGAAACCGGCCGTGCCCTGAAGGAGCGCTACAACGATCTGATGATGGGCGCCGAGCTCATGAGCCGCCGGTTCCGTGCCCGGTACAGCGGCATGACTGCCGGAAAGATCTCTGAGGCTTTGGAGAGCGTCAAGCACCAGGGAGAGAAAGGCCAGGCCCACCGGAAGCAGAAAAAAGGTTGATTTTTCATAGCCTGAAAGAAGCTCTGCCGTGATAAAACGGCGGGGCTTCTTTTTGTCCCCCAAAGGGAATTGAGTATTATGTATACTGAATGGCCAGTTTGCTTTTTTGGAAAAATTCATTTTCCGAGTGTGGAAAAAACTGTGGATAATATCTCAAATAATTGAAATAAAATGGATAGGACAATGTGGAAAAAGCTGTGCAAAATGTGAATAACTCTGCGTAGTCTGAATTATGCATTAGAATTATGTAAAGTAAATAATGAAAAAGTGGTTGAAGAAAAGGAAAAGGGAGGAAATGAGGAACCTTTTTTCTGGTAGTCGCCCTACAAATAAAGCCTGTGGGTTTTTCTCGCCTCCGCCATACTGACAAGGATAAATTACGCGATGTAATTTGTGAGTATTCCCGCACCCTCCGGCGCATACTAAAGACCACAAAAAGGAGGGTGAGCCATGGACGAGCAGGAGCAGGAACAGGAACAGCAGCGGCCTCAGCAGGAGCAGCGCTCAAATATTGAGGAGCTGGGCAGCTCTCTCATACGAACCAGGCGAGGTACCATCCACACCTTGACCATTGTGGGCCAGGTGGAGGGGCACCAGCTTCTGCCGCCCACGGTGAAGACCACCAAGTATGAGCATGTGCTTCCCCTGCTGGCCATGATAGAGGAGAGCGATGAGGTGGATGGACTCCTGGTGTTGGTGAATACGGTGGGGGGAGACATTGAGGCGGGGCTGTCCATTGCGGAGACCATTGCCGGTATGACCAAACCCACGGTGTCGCTGGTGCTGGGGGGCGGACATTCCATCGGCGTGCCCCTGGCCGTGGCGGCTCAGACCTCTTTTATCGCCCCCTCGGCGGCTATGACCATCCATCCGGTGCGCATGTCGGGCACCGTTATCGGGGTGAGTCAGATGTTCGCCTATTTCCAGCGCACCCAGGATCGGATCATCGATTTTGTCACCGGTCACAGCCATATCCGCCGGGAGGACTTCATGTCCCTGCTTTTGGAGACGGGGGAGCTGACAGGAGACGTGGGCAGTGTCCTCTATGGGGAGGAGGCGGTGCGTCTGGGGCTCATCGATCAGGTGGGAGGGATCAGCGACGCGTTGGCCTGCCTTCATCAGATGATGGAACGGCGAAAAGAAGAGGATCAGAGCTGAGCCGCGAGATCGGAAGAGCGTCGTGTAGGGAAAGAGTGTTCAGAGCCGTGTAGA
>CANSYW010000027.1 GCA_947651395.1 uncultured Pseudoflavonifractor sp.
TGAGGATGGTGCCCTCGGCGGGCTTCATCACCGCCTTGTAGGCGGCGGCCACGCCAAAGTCCAGGGCGATGGCCAGATCCCGGCCGTCGATGGTGTCCTTCTCCTTTACCGCCTTGGAAAAGCCGCGGAACAGCAGGGAGAGGATGACCCCGGAGTTGCCCCGGGCCCCCCGAAGCAGCGCGTTGGCGGTGGCGGAGGCGGCCTCCCCCACGGTGTCCCGGCTCTTTTTCCCCAGCTCCTCGGCGGCGGCGCCGATGGTCATGGACATATTGGTGCCCGTGTCTCCGTCGGGAACCGGGAAGACGTTGAGCTCGTTGATCTCCTGCTTCTGGGCGTTGATACACGCCGAGGCATGGATGATCATGCGGGCAAACAGCGCCCCGTCAATGGTAGTGATCATAGTTTTCGCCTTCCTTTCAGCCCACGACCATGGAGTCGATGAACACGTCTACATTCCTGACCTCCACACCGGTGGCTCGGCTGACGTTATACTTGACCTCGCTCATAATGGAGCGGCTCACCGCCATGAGGTTGACCCCGTTCTCCACAATGATGTGGAGCTCCAGGGAAATGGTGTCGTCCTCATTGAGCTTGACCTTGACGCCCTTGGCCATGGATTCCCGGCGCAGCAGGTGAACAAGCCCATCGGTGGTGGAGCGGATGGCCATGCCCTTCACCCCGTAGCAGTTGGTGGCCGCGGCCCCGGTAATGTTGGTAAAAACGTCGCTGCTGATGGTGATGACGCCCTTTTCCGTTTGCAGCTTCATGGCTTTCCCTTCCTTTCCATGCGTAAAACGCTATACGATCGCACTGTATCATTGTGGCTATTGTATTCTATTTTCAACAAAATTACAAGGGAAAAAGTAACGGGAAACGATTGTAATTTTCCCGAAAGTCGTGTACACTAAAGGCACCAATGAAAAAAGGAGGCGTCGGGAATATGAAAATCGCCCGTTTCGTACTGAAGATCGTGGGGGCCTGCCTGGCCCTGGCCGCGGCCGCCTGCTGCGTCATCGCCTACTGGGACAAGATCACGGAGGCCGTGGCCCGGGTTGGCGCCAAGCTGGGTCTGTCCTGCTGTTGCTGCAGCGACTATGACGACTTTGACGACTACGCCGACTGGGAGGACTGACCCCTCCCCCCATCAACACACTCCGGGGCCGCCTCTTTATGAGGCGGCCCCGGCCTGATCAGGAGGGTCTCTATGCCGATCCAGCTTCGCAACACCGCCAAAAAGCTCTGCGTCATCGGAGATCCGGTGCTCCACAGCCGCTCTCCCCTGCTCCAGAACGCCATGATCTCCGCCCTGGGCCTGGACTACATCTACCTGTGCCAGCCGGTGCCCCGGGGGGAGGCCGGGCGATGGCTGGAGTGCGCCAAATTCAGCGGCTACGCCGGCTTCAACGCCACCATGCCCCACAAGGAGGCCCTGATCCCTCTGATGGACGAGCTGGATGACCTGGCCAGGCTGTGCGGCGCGGTGAACACCGTGTGCCTCCGCCAGGGCAGGGCCGTCGGGTATAACACCGACGGGAGCGGCTTCCTCCGAGCCCTGGCCGAACTGGGGGTGGATCCCGCCGGGAAAAAGGCGACTCTGCTGGGCTCCGGCGGGGCCGCCCGGGCCGTGGCCGCCGCCCTGGCGGGCGCGGGCGCCCGGGTCACCGTGTGCAACCGCACCGCCGTCAGAACTGAGGAGCTGTGCGCCATGGCCCCCCATGCCCTCACCCCGGCGGGCTTCGACCCCTCCTCCCTCTCCGCCGCGGCGGAGGACAGCCATGTGCTCATCAACTGCACCTCCCTTGGAATGGAGGGCGCCGGAACTCAGTTTGACGACCTCTCCTTCCTCCGGGCCCTGCCCCCGGACGCGGTGGTGTGCGACGCCATCTACGCCCCCGCCGAGACCCTTCTTCTCAAAGAGGCCCGGGCCCTGGGCCACCCCGCCATGAACGGCATGGGGATGCTCCTCCACCAGGCCATCCTGGCCCTGGAGCACTTCACCGGAGAGAATCTGGACAAAGAGAAGGCCAAGTCCGCCGCCCTGGCGGCGCTGGAACAGCCATAACGAAGACGGCGGCCGCGGCGTGAAAAGTCCGCGACCGCCCCTTTTCTTTTTTATAAAAAGGCGCTATAATACTGCCAAAACTTTTTCGGAGGCCGCTGTCATGGAAAAACTCCTCTTTATCTATAATCCCCACGCCGGAAAGGGGCGGGTGCGGGGCAAGCTGGCGGGCATTCTCAACGCCTTTACCCGCTCGGGACGGCTGGTCACCGCCTATCCCACCCAGGCCGCCGGGGACGCCGCCCGGATCGCCAAAGAGCTCTCCCCCGAATTTGACCGCATCGCCGTGTGCGGCGGGGACGGCACCCTCCACGAGGTCATCTCCGGCCTCATGGAGCTGCCTCCCAGCGCCCGCCCCCCCATCGGTTACCTGCCGGCGGGCACCACCAACGACTTTGCCCGGAACCTGAACCTGCCCCGGGGGATGGAGGAAATGGCCGCCCTGGCCGCCTCGGGAGAGCCCCGGCCGGTGGACATCGGGCAGCTGGAGGATCGCTACTTCACCTATGTGGCCGCTCTGGGCGCCTTTACCGATGTATCCTACAACACCCCCCAGCAGTTCAAAAACGCCTTCGGTCACCTGGCCTATGTGCTCAAGGGGGTCTCCGAGCTGAAAAACCTGAAGGGCTACCCTCTGCGGGTGGAGCACGACGGCGGCGTTCTGGAGGGAGAATATCTCTACGTGATGGTAAGCAACACCGTCTCCGTGGGCGGTCTCATCGGCCTGCCCTCCGACGAGGTGAGCCTGAACGACGGCCTTCTGGAGGCGGTGCTGGTGGAGAAGCCCCAGACCGTGGTGCAGATGAACGCCATCGTCTACGCCCTGGCCAAGCAGGAATACAGCGAAAACAGCGGAGTGATCGCCCTTCACTCCTCCCGGTTCCGGATCCACTGCGAGGAGACGGTACCCTTTACCCTGGACGGGGAGTTCGGCGGGGAATACGCCCAAGCGGATATCCACGCGGTGAACACCCCCATTCAGATCGTGTGCGGAAAGTAACGGCCTCCCTTTTGGGGGAAAGCCTATTTGACGGAAAGGAGGGACTCCGTGGACTACCGTGCGGGAACCTATGATGTGGCGGTGATCGGCGCCGGCCACGCGGGGATCGAGGCGGCTCTGGCCACCGCCCGGCTGGGGTTGAAGACCCTGTGCTTCACCGTGAACCTGGACGCGGTGGGCAATATGCCCTGCAACCCCGCCATCGGGGGGACGGGAAAGGGCCACCTGGTCCGGGAGATCGACGCCCTGGGCGGCGAGATGGCCCGTGCCGCCGACCGCGCCTGTATCCAGTACCGGGTGCTCAATAAGGGCAAGGGCCCCGCCGTCTGGTCCCTCCGGGCTCAGGCCGACCGCCGCCGCTACCAGGAGCTGATGAAGCACACCCTGGAGCTCCAGGAGAACCTGTGGGTCAAGCAGGCGGAGGTCACCGACGTTCTCACAGAAAATGGCGCCGTCTCCGGCGTACGCACCGCCCACGGTGCGGTCTATCAGGTGAGGGCCGCTATCGTCTGCTCGGGCACCTATCTCTCCGGGCGCACCATCGTGGGGGAGGTCACAAGGGACAGCGGCCCCGACGGTCTGGCCGCCGCGCCGGCCCTGTCGGAGAGCCTGCGAAAGCTGGGGGTCACCCTCCGCCGGTTCAAGACGGGCACGCCCCCCCGGGTGAACCGCCGCAGCGTGGATTTTTCCAAAATGGAGCTGCAAGAGGGGGACGCCGCCCCGGTGCCCTTCTCCTTTTCCACTGATGAGCCCCTGAAAAATCAGGCGGTTTGTTATTTGACCTACACCACCGGGGAGACCCACGCCGTCATTCGGGAAAACCTCCACCGCTCCCCCCTCTTCTCCGGGGTCATCGAGGGGGTGGGCCCCCGGTACTGCCCCTCCATTGAGGACAAGGTGGTGCGCTTCGCCGACAAGCCCCGGCACCAGCTGTTCATCGAGCCTATGGGTCTGAATACGGAAGAACTCTACATCCAGGGCTTCTCCTCCTCCCTCCCCGAGGAGATCCAGGTGGAGATGCTCCACACCATCCCCGGCCTGGAGCACGCGGAGATGACCCGCCCCGCCTACGCCATTGAATATGACTGCGTGGATCCCACCGAGCTCAGGCACACCCTGGAGCACAAAAGGATCCCCGGGCTTTACGGAGCGGGCCAGTTCAACGGCTCCTCCGGCTACGAGGAGGCCGCCGCCCAGGGTCTGATGGCGGGGATCAACGCCGCCATGAAGCTCCTGGGCCGTCCCCCGGTGGTGCTGGGCCGGGAGGAGGGGTACATCGGCGTGCTCATCGACGACCTGGTGACCAAAGGCACCAATGAGCCCTACCGGATGATGACCTCCCGCACCGAGTACCGGCTCTTGCAGCGCCAGGACAACGCCGACCGGCGGCTGAGCTCCATCGGCCACAGCGTGGGTCTGGTCAGCGACGGGACCCGTCAAAGCGTGCTGGACAAATATGCCGCCGTGGACGCCGAGATCGCCCGGCTGGAAAAGACCCCCTGCCCCGGCGGGCGGCTGGCCGACCTGCTCCGCCGGCCGGAGAACACCTATGAGAGCATCGCCCCTCTGGATCCCGGCCGTCCGGAGCTTCCCGACGCCGTCACCCAGGCCGCCGAGATCGAGATCAAATACGCCGGGTACATCCGCCGCCAGCAGCGGCAGGTGGAGGAGATGAAAAAGCTGGAGCGGCGGGCCCTGCCCCCCGGCCTGGATTACCTCAATATGCAGGGGCTCCGGCTGGAGGCCCGGCAGAAGCTGGACAAAATAAGACCGGAGAACCTGGGCCAGGCCAGCCGGGTGTCCGGGGTGAGCCCCGCCGACGTGGCCGCACTGATGGTGTATCTGGAGCGGGAGGGCCGCCATGAAACCTAAGGTCGTTTTGGGCCTCTCCGGCGGGGTGGATTCCGCCGTGGCGGCCCGGCTTTTGCAGGAAGACTATACCGTCATCGGCCTTTTCCTCTCCATCGGAGCCGAGGCCGCCGGGGAGGCGGACGCCCGGGCCGTGGCAGAGGAGCTGGGGATCAAATTTCATACCATGGACATCTCCCGGGCCTTGGAGGAGCATGTGAAGGCCCCCTTTGCCGCCGATTACCTTTCAGGCCGCACCCCTTTGCCCTGCGCCCGGTGCAATCCTCTGGTAAAGTTCCCCGCCCTGCTGGCGCTGGCGGATGAGGTGGGGGCGGAGCGGGTGGCTACGGGACACTACGCCCGGACAGAGATGGATAGAGACGGGCGAAGCCTTCTTCTGAAAGGAAAGCCCGCCAACGACCAGTCCTATATGCTCGCCCGCCTTCCCCGGGAAATAATACAAAATGTCATATTCCCCCTCGGAGATTACGATAAGTCTATGATTCGGGCCAAGGCGGAGGACTTTGGCATCCCCGTGGCCCACAAGCCGGACAGCATGGAGATCTGTTTTATTCCAGATGACGACTATGGCAGGTGGCTGGAGGATCGGGGCCAAAGCTGTCCTCCGGGGGACTTCATCGCCCCCGAGGGCAAGACCCTGGGCCGGCACAAGGGCATCCACCGCTACACCCTGGGCCAAGGCCGTGGCCTGGGGGTCTCCGGCCCCCACCGGTACTATGTGTCGGCCATCGATCCCAAGGCCAACACCGTCACCCTCTCCGACGGCTCCGACCTTTTCCGAGAAGAGATATTCTGCACCGACCCCAACTGGATCGCCATAAACCGCCTGGACGGGCCCCGGGAGGTCACCGCCCGGTTCCGCCACGCCAGGACCGAGACCCCCTGCACCATTTTCCCCACAAAAGACGGGGTGCTGGTCAAAGCCCACGCCCCTGTCCGCGCCCCCACCCCGGGCCAGCTGGCCGTCTTCTACGACGGCGATATGGTGGTGGGCAGCGCCTGGATCGGAAAAAGCCGCTGAGCTTCCAGCTTTTCAAGCCGTTTTGCCTTTGAAAGAGAGGCAAAACGGCTTCTCTTTTCTTGACGCTTTTCCATTTTTGGTATAATATTAGTATGAATTGATATGCGCCCTACAATATGTGGTGGCGGCATTGCGACTCTGGATATAGTGAGGGAAGGCCCATGGCAACAAAACCACAGTATGACAATACCTCTATCTCCTCCCTGAAGGGAGCCGACCGGGTGCGAAAGCGCCCCGGCGTCATCTTCGGCTCCGACGGACTGGACGGCTGCCAGCATGCCGTGTTTGAGATCCTCTCCAACGCCATCGACGAGGCCAAGGAGGGCCACGGCAGTCTCATCACCGTGACCCGGTTCCTGGATCAGTCCATTGAGGTCGTCGACCAGGGACGGGGCTGCCCGGTGGACTGGAACGAAGTGGAGCAGAAGTACAACTGGGAGCTGGTGTTCTGTGAGCTCTACGCCGGCGGCAAGTACAGCGCCGACGGGGACAACTACGAGTACTCCCTGGGCCTCAACGGCCTGGGCTCCTGCGCCACCCAGTACGCCAGCGAATACATGGACGTGACGGTACGCCGGGACGGCAAAAAGTACTCCCTCCACTTTGAAAAGGGCGAGAATGTGGGCGGCCTCCGGGAGGAGGAGACCGACCAGGGGAAAAAGACGGGCACCACCATCCGCTGGAAGCCCGACCTGGAGGTCTTCACCGACATCTCCATCCCCCTGGACTACTACGCCGACGTGATGAAGCGTCAGGCGGTGGTCAACGCCGGGGTCACCTTCCGGCTGAAAAACGAGACCGCCCCCGGTAAGTTCGAGACCTTTGACTTTCTCTATGAAAACGGCATTGAGGACTATGTGAAGGAGCTTGCCGGAGAGAACTCCCTCACCACCCCGGTGTTCTGGCAGACCGAGCGGAAGGGCCGGGATCGGGAGGACAAGCCGGAGTACAAGGTAAAGCTCTCGGTGTCCTTCTGCTTTTCCAACACGGTGAATATCATTGAGTATTACCACAATTCCTCCTGGCTGGAGCATGGGGGCTCTCCGGAGAAGGCGGCCCGCTCGGCCTTTGTCTCCGCCATCGACGGCTACCTGCGCGCCCAGGGGAAGTACCAGAAAAACGAGAGCAAGATCACCTGGAATGACGTCTCCGACTGCCTGGTGATGGTCTCCAACAACTTCTCCACCCAGACCTCCTATGAGAACCAGACCAAGAAGGCCATCAACAACAAGTTTGTTCAGGAGGCCATGACGGAATTCCTCAAGGCCCAGATGGAGGTCTACTTCATCGAGAGCCCCTTCGACGCCCAGAAGATCGCCGAGCAGGTGCTCATCAACAAGCGCTCACGGGAGAGCGCCGAGAAGGCCCGGCTCAACATCAAAAAGAAGCTCACGGGAAACATGGATCTGTCCAACCGGGTGCAGAAGTTCGTGGACTGCCGCACCAAGGATCCGGAGAAGCGGGAGCTCTACATCGTGGAGGGCGACTCCGCCCTGGGCAGCGTAAAGCTCAGCCGGGACGCGGAGTTCCAGGGCATCATGCCGGTGCGGGGCAAGATCCTCAACTGCCTCAAGGCCGACTACGCCCGCATCTTCAAATCGGAGATCATCACCGACCTTCTGAAGGTCCTGGGCTGCGGGGTGGAGGTCCACGACAAGCACGCCAAGGATCTGGCCTCCTTTGAGCTGATGAACCTGCGCTGGAACAAGGTGGTCATCTGTACCGACGCCGACGTGGACGGCTACCAGATCCGCACCCTCATTCTCACCATGCTCTGGCGGCTCACCCCCACCCTCATCCGCCGGGGCTACGTCTACATCGCCGAGTCCCCCCTCTACGAGATCACCTGTAAGGAAAAGACCTGGTTCGCCTACTCCAACAAGGAAAAGGACGACATCGTCAAGGAGATCGGGCCGGGGAAAAAGGTCTCCATCCAGCGCTCCAAGGGCCTGGGTGAGAACGAGCCGGAGATGATGTGGCTGACCACCATGAATCCGGAGACACGCCGGCTGATCAAGGTGATGCCCGAGGACGTGGAGGCCACAGCCCGGATGTTCGACCTGCTACTGGGGGACAACCTCCAGGGCCGGAAGGATCATATCGCGGAAAACGGATACAAATTCCTGGAATTGGCCGATATATCTTAAAAAGGAGGAAACCACAATGAAAAAGCGCGTCCTATCCCTGATCCTGACCCTGGCCATGGCTTTGAGCCTGGCCGTCCCCGCCCTGGCGTTGGAGCCTCCGGCGGAGAGTGAGACCCTTGGCGGCACCGCTGAGCTGATGGAGTACTATACCTTCACCGAGCAGTATCTGGCCGACCACCCTGAGATCTATGAGAGCTTTGATCCCGACGCCTATTATCTCACCCAGTACTACGGCTGCTCCAAGGAGGATTACATGGCCGACATGGGCCTCACCACCCAGGAGGAGTTCAAGGCCGACATGTGGGTAAACGCCCGCTGGTACGGCTCCGAGGTCTCCGACGCCATAGACAACGCCTACAGCAACTATGTCATCTCCGTCTTTGAGGCCTCCCACCCCGGAGAGCTGGACACCGTGGACGTAAACACCCTGCTTGCCGCCTGGGGCTACGAGGACATGACCGCCATAGAGCGGTACATGGAGGACAACGGCATCCTTTCCCAGGAGACCGCCCGGAGCGGCATCCTCTCCAGTTACGTCTGGGACCGGCTGGCCGCGGAGGCTCAGCACACCTCCGCCCAGGCCTACCGCACCGCCCAGCCTGAGACCTGGGAAAGCTTTGACGCCGACGCCTACTTTGCCGAAAATTATCTCTGGTATGACAGCCGGGAGAAGTTTATGGCCGTGTACTGCCTGAAGTCCGAAGAGGAGTTCAGGGAGCATATGTACGTGACGTACATGGACGAGCTTGCCCAGCCGGTCTATGACTACGATGACGACTGGCAGTACAGCTATGACGAGGAGCCTGTCCCCCTGCGCCTGGTGGTCAACGGTGAGACCATGGAGGACGCCCTCGTCTCCGCCGAGGACGGCTGGTCCTACATCGCCCCCGCCACTGTCAACGCCATCCTGGGCAGCCACTACGTGGACGAGGGAGAGCTGCTGCCCCTGCGCGCCACCATGGAGGCCGAGGGCTGGGACGTGGGCTGGAATGAGCGGGAGAACGCCATCTTCCTCATCGACCGCGCCGCTGTCCAGACCCGCATTGAAGAGAGCATCGCCGCCCTGGACGCGGTGATGGGCTGGGCCCTGGAGCATATGGATGTGGAGCGCGGCCAGAGCTACCGCACCACCGAGACCTGCGAGATCAAGATCACCACCCTCAACAGCCTGGACGGAGACAAGGACTACACCCTCCGCCTCACCCTGGATATGCTCCAGAAGGACGGCGCCCTGGAGCTCACCGTGAAGCTCAACGCCGCCGATGTGCTCAAGCTGCTGGGCGACGACCTGGTGGAGCTGGCCGTGAATGAGATCCCCCAGCTGAGCATGAAGGATCTGCCCGCCCTGCTCAAGGGCCTGGAATTCAAGGCCATCGCCGATCTGGACAATGGAAACTTCTACTGGAACCTGCCCCTTCTGGCCGTCTTTGACGACACCGTCACCGCCGGCACCTGGTACGGCGCCAGCCTGGGCATGGGCTTGGAGGAGATGCTCCAGGCCAGTCTGGGCATGAGCTTTGAGGAGCTGCTGGGCGGCCTCAGCGGCATTCTGGGCCAATTCCTCTATGAGGATCTGCTCAACAGCAGCATGCGGCGCTGGTCCTCCCCGGAGATGGCCTGGGCCAGCTTTGAGGAGATGACCGCCGTCTTCAACGCCATTATGGGCGCCGGGTGCATCGACGAGAATAACGGCACCCTCACCTGGAAGGTGGACACCGAAACCGTCAACGGCCTCATGGCCCGGATGAGCGGGGAGGACATCGCCCCCTTCAAGGCCTATGAGCTCTCCTACGTCATGCGCCCCAACGGCACCTTCACCGCCGACGTGACCATGCGGCCCGACTTTGCAGCTCTGGCACGGGCCATGTACAGCGACTCCTACTATTACGGTTCCTCCGTCTACAGCCTCATCAGCATCTTCACCGGCCGCTTCCTGGGCCTGTTCGACTTCCAGATCACCGCCCACTCCTCCGGCTCCATGGACCATGCCAAGGGGGAGATGGAGTACCACCAGAAGAACGCCTTCAAGGTGAACATGACCACCGAGGCCCAGCGGGTCAAGACCAACACCGCCCCCGCCCTCACGCCCCCCGAGGGCGCTCCGGTAGAGATGGTGATGGATCTGGGCACCGCCCTGCTCTTCACCCCCGCGCTCTGAGCCGTTTTCGCCTGTTGGAGAAGAAACCCTTATGAAACGGAAAGACATCTGCCTGCTTTTGGCCCTGCTTCTCACATTTTCTCCGCTCCCCGCCGCGCAAGCGGCGGGGGCGGGCTTTTCCGACGTAACGCCTGAGGACTGGTTTGCCCCCTACGTGGACGTCTGCGTGGAGGAGGGGCTGATGAAGGGCGTGGGGGACGGCTGCTTTGCCCCGGATCGGGCGCTGTCCCTGGCTGAGTGCGTGGTGCTGGCCGCCCGGCTCAAGGCCCGGATAAACAATACGCAGATCCCCCACCTGCCGGAGGTGCTGGCGGACATCGTCACCTTCTCCCAGGATGGGACTGTACTGGGGAACTGGCGTGATGTGGAGCTCTTTGGAACAAGGGACAGCGACTTCAGCCGTCTGCTGTTTACCTTTCACAGCGACGTTTGGGAGCGCATTGATCCAGAAAAGCCCCTGACCATGACCCTGGACGCGGCCTGGATGGACTGGTCGAATTTTGATATGGAGCCCGACGGCCCCATCGTCTATCAGGGCGTTTATGATTCAGAGGCGGAGGGGTACCTGTTTGACGGCGGGGAGGATTTTGACGGCGACCTCTTCGAGGCCCTTACCTGCGTTATTGACCCGTTTCTCAACTACGCAGAGGAGACGATCCTGCCGGAGCGGTCTGAGCTGTGGTTCTTTGACGAAGTGTGCTATGTTTTGGAATTCCTCACAGACGACCTTTGGGCCGAGCACGGAGACGCCCTTCTGGCCCAATACCCGGAGGAATATCTCGACGCCCATGTGGCGGAGATCTTTGCGGCCCCCACGGCCTGGCGGCTGGATCTTGCCCAGGTCATAGGCCAGATGGCGGGAGAGCTGGAGCCGGTGGAAGGGGCCGCTCTGCCCCCGGACATCAAAGACCCCTGGGTGGAAAAACTGTATGCTGCCGGCGTCCTGAACGGCCCGGACGGCACGGGAGCCTTTTACGGGCACACCCCCCTCACCCGGGCCGAGGCCGCCGCCATCCTGGCCCGCATCCTGCGCCCCGAGCTGCGGCCGGGAGCTTGACTGACAATATATTTTAAATAGCCCTCTAAAACAGGCGCAAAAAAAGACTCAGAAGACAAGGACTGATACCCATGCCTAAAAAGAAGGCCCCGGAGGCCGTCAAACACCGCAGCGCCGACCCTAATGTGATGGGTCTGCGGGCCGAGGTGCTGGAGCAGCCCATCACCCAGACCCTGGAGATCAACTACATGCCCTACGCCATGAGCGTCATCATCTCCCGGGCCATCCCGGAGATCGACGGCTTCAAGCCCAGCCACCGGAAGCTTCTCTACACCATGTACACCATGAAGCTCCTCTCCGCCGGACGCACCAAGTCGGCCAACATCGTGGGCCAGACCATGAAGCTCAACCCCCACGGAGACGCCGCCATCTACGACACCATGGTTCGCCTCTCCCGGGGCTATGGGGCCCTTCTGCACCCCTTTGTGGACTCCAAGGGCAACTTCGGCAAGGTCTATTCCCGGGACATGGCCTGGGCCGCCAGCCGATACACTGAGGCCAAGCTGGATCCCATCTGCGCGGAGCTCTTCCGGGACATCGACCAGGACACGGTGGACTTTACCGACAACTACGACGGCACCCTCCAGGAGCCCACACTGCTCCCCACCACCTTTCCCAACGTACTGGTCTCCGCCAACCAGGGCATTGCCGTGGGCATGGCCTCCAACCTGTGCGGGTTCAACCTCCAGGAGGTCTGTCAGGCCGCCATGGCCTACCTCAAGGATCCTCAGTGCGACCTGCTGTCCATTCTGAAGGCCCCCGACTTCCCCACGGGAGGCGAGCTCCTCTACGACGGGAATGTGATGTCCGACATTTACGAGACCGGCCGGGGCTCCTTCCAGGTGCGCTCCAAGTGGCGCTATGTAAAGGCGGAGAATGTCATTGAGATCTACGAGATCCCCTACACCACCACCGCCGAGGCCATTATGGACAAGGTCACCGAGCTGGTGAAGGGGGGCAAGCTCAAGGAGATCGCCGACATGCGGGATGAGACAGACCTGAACGGTCTCAAGCTCACCATCGACCTGAAGCGGGGCTCCGACCCGGACAAGCTGATGCAGCGGCTTTTCAAGTCCACCCCTCTCCAGGACTCCTTCTCCTGCAACTTCAACATTCTGATCGCCGGTATGCCCAGAGTCATGGGCGTGCGGGAAATTTTAGAGGAATGGACGGCCTGGCGTATCGAAGGGGTGCGCAGGCGGACATACTTTATTCAGAAGAAGAAAAAGGACAAGCTCCACCTTTTGAAGGGCCTGAAAAAGATCCTGCTGGACATCGACAAGGCCATCAAGATCATCCGGGACACCGAGCTGGACGCCGAGGTCATCCCCAACCTGATGATCGGCTTCGGCATCGATCAGATCCAGGCCGAGTACGTGGCGGATATCCGCCTGCGCAACATCAACAAGGAGTATATCCTCAAGCGGGTGGCCGAGACCGACGAGCTGGAAAAAGAGATCGCCGACCTCCAGGCCGTTCTGGACGACCCCAACAAGGTCAAGGCCATCATTACAGGCGAGCTCAAAGAGGTCATGACCAAATACCCCTCCCCCCGGCACACCGAGATCGTCTACGAGTACCAGACCGCCGCCGCGGAGGATCCCGAGGAGGATATCCCCGACTACCCCGTGCACGTGTTCCTCTCCAGGGAGGGATATCTGAAAAAGATCACCCCCGCCTCCCTGCGCATGTCCAGCGAGCAAAAATACAAGGAGGGGGATCGGGAGTATCTGCGCTGGGACGCCTCCAACCGGGATGAACTGCTGGTCTTCACCGACCGTCAGCAGTGCTACAAGACCCGGCTGGCCGACTTCGACGACGCCAAGGCCAGCGTTCTGGGCGACTATCTGCCCACCAAGCTGGGCATGGACGCCGGAGAGACGGTGGTGTGGGCCTGCGTCACCGCCGACTACGCCGGGCACCTGCTGTTCTTCTTTGAAAACGGCAAGGCCGCCCGGGTGGAGCTGGCCGCCTACCAGACCCAGACCCGGCGCAAAAAGCTCACCGGCGCCTACTCGGACAAATCCCCCCTGGCCGCCGCCTGGCACCTGAAGGAGGATCTGGAGATGGCCCTCATCTCCACCGAGGGCCGCTGTCTCATCTTCCATACCGCCGTTCTCGCACCCAAGACCACCCGCTCCACCCAGGGGGTCAATGTGATGACCCTCAAGAGCAAATATCATCTGGAATCCGCCCTGCCCCTGACCTCCACCAACATTCAGAACCAGGCCCGGTACCGGGCCCGCTCCCTGCCCGTGGCGGGAGCCCTGCTCAAGGCGGAGGACCGGGGAGAGCAGCAGCTTTCTCTGCTGGAGGAGTAATTCATGAAGCGTACCCCCAAGGTCCTGGTCAAAAACTATCTCTTCATCCTGCTGGGCTCCGCCCTCTACGCCCTGGCCTTTGATTGGTTCTTTGTACCCAACGGCATCGCCTTCGGCGGGGTGACGGGCATCGCCCAGCTGGTGAACCATATCCTCGCCGTGGCCCCGGTAGGTACGCTGGTCATCTGCTTTAACGTACCGATCTTTCTGATGGGCTGGAAAGTGCTGGGCGGGCATCTGCTGGTGTCCTCCCTGGTCTCCACCGCCCTCTCCTCCGCGTTCATCGACATTATGGCCGCCCTCCACACCTTCCGCCCCATGGGCGATCCCCTGCTGGCCTGCATTTTCGGCGGGGTGGTCCTGGGCCTGGGGCTGGGCCTCATCTTCCAGCAGGGGGCCACCACCGGCGGCACCGACACCCTGGCCCGGCTGGCCCAGTCCCGGATGGCCTGGCTTCCGGTGGGTAAGGTGCTCATGGTCATCGACCTCGCCGTCATCCTTCTGGTGGCCGCCGTATTCCGCAGCCTGGACAGCGCCCTCTACGGCATTGTGGCCCTCTACGTGTCCACTCTGGTCATGGACTGGGTCCTCTACGGCATGGACAACACCCGGGTGGCCTATATTATCTCCGACCACCCCGACCAGATCGCCCGGTTCATCTTTGACGAGCTGGAGCACAGCGTCACCTACCTGGACGGAGAGGGGGGCTTCTCAGGCGCCAAAAAGAAGGTCATCCTCTGCGCTTTCAAGCAGCGGGAGATCGTGGATCTGAAAAGTGCCGTGCAGCAGGCCGACCCCGACGCCTTTATGATCGTCACTCCCGCTCACGAGGTGCTGGGCGAGGGCTTCCGCAGCTATCACCAGGAGCTATGAAAGGAGCGTTTCAAATGCCCGACTTGGAAAAACTCACACAGATCCTGACCAAAAACGGC
This sequence comes from uncultured Pseudoflavonifractor sp., assembly GCA_947651395.1. Lineage (GTDB taxonomy): Bacteria > Bacillota > Clostridia > Oscillospirales > Oscillospiraceae > Vermiculatibacterium. The sequence continues at coordinate 14,565 of CANSYW010000027.1, forward strand.
TTCACCGTCGCCCGGTTCGCCACCGGCGCCCAGGCGGCCGCCTACATAGACCGGCAGATCGACGGCAAGACGGTGGGCTTTGGCGGCTCCATGACCCTGAAGGAACTGGGGCTCTATGAGCTTCTCAGCGCCCACAACACCGTATACAGCCACGCCGTCCAGGGCCCCTCCGCCCAGCCCCTGGCCGCGGCCGCCCAGGTCTATCTCACCTCGGTGAACGGCCTGGCGGAGACCGGAGAGCTCATCAACATCGACGGCCACGGCAACCGGGTGGCCGCCACCATCTACGGCCATGAGGAGGTCTGGTTTGTGGTGGGGGTCAATAAGATCGCCCCCGACCTGGAAAAGGCCCTGTGGCGGGCCCGGAACATCGCCGGGCCCAAAAACGCCCAGCGTCTGGGGAAGAAGACCCCCTGCGCGCTCAAGGGGGACAGGTGCTACGACTGCGACAGCCCCGAGCGTATCTGCCGGGTGGTCTCCACCCATCTGCGCAAGCCCACCTCCATCCCCGTGGCCCACGTGGTACTTGTTGAGGAGGCGCTCGGATACTGAAAAGAAAGAGAGGGCTTGCCATGAAAAAACGGATCCTTCCCGCAGGGCTTGCCCTCGCTTTTCTGCTGACAGGGTGCTCGGCCATGCTGGAGCGCTCCTATGAGAGCTCCCAGCGCCACGAGGAAAAGCCGGTGACCGCCGAGGACTCCTCGGTGCTCCGGGTGGAAAACTACCGGGAACTGGTCTCCGCCGTACTCTACCTTGTCTCTCAGGGCTACGAGGAGGGGACCATCCAGCTCCATGATTATGACGGCGAGGTGGAAAGCGACCTCACCGCCGCCTGTCTGGAGGTGGCCACGGAGGATCCTCTGGGGGCCTATGCCGTGGATTACATCAAGCACGAGTCCGGTCGGGTGGTCTCCTACTACCAGGCCAGGCTCTCCATCTCCTACCGCCACACCCAGGAGGAGGTGCGCTCCATGGTGAACGTCACCGGCTCGGGCGCCATCCGCGCCGAGCTTCAGGACGCCCTCAGCCGCTTCGACGACCGGGTGGTACTCCGGGTGGCCTACTTCGCCGAGGACGAGGACTCCATCCGCGCCCTGGTCCGCCAGGCCTATTACGATACCCCCGCCGCCGCCCTGGGCATGCCTCAGGTGGAGATCAGCCTCTACCCGGACGCCGGCCGGGAGCGGGTGGTGGAGATCCTGCTCACCTATGACCTCACCCCCGAGGAGCTGCGCCGCCGGAGCGAGACCATTGCCGCCCACCTGGCGGAGTTCACCTATCCCTGGGATATGGATCGGGAGGCCGCCGTACGCCAGGCCGCGGCGGAGGTCTGTTACCGGGCCGACTTTGATCCCCAGGGCGGCTCCACCGCCTATGCGGCCCTGGTGGAGGGCTCCGCCGACACCGAGGGCCTCTCCCTGACCTACGCCCTGGTGTGCCGGGAGCTCAGCGGCGTGACCTGCGAGATCATCGAGGGGACGCTGAACGGGGAGCCCCATTTCTGGAACGAGGTGCGTCTCACCGCCCGGGGCGAGACCTTTTACCTGGATCTGAGCCGCTTCACCGAGCTCAGCTCCACCCTCTACTCCGCCGAGGAGATGACCCAGATGGGCTACCTCTGGCCCGGCGGCCCTGTGGAGGAGGAGCCGCAGCAGATCCCGGAGAGCGAAGAAAGCCCGCCGCCGGAGAACGGCGGCGAGGCGGCGTAAGCGATCTCCCTTCAACCACTTTTACAGAAACAGATAGAATGTGTGGTGCAGAAAAATGATAAGAGTCCAGTTGAAAGAGATGAAAGAAAAGGCCGGATTGAGCAACAAGGAGCTGGCTGAGCTGTCCGGGGTATCTTTGCCCACGGTCAACCGTATCATGTCGGGCCAGACCGACATCCCCAACTATCAGACGGTGTGTGATCTGGTCATGGCCATGGGCGGCTCTCTGGATGAGCTGGCGGGCATCCGTCGGGATCCCCAACCCCAGGCCGAGACCGCCTCAAATGAGATGTACATATCCCTTATCCGGGAAAAAGATCGATGGATCAAACGGCTTTTTGTCATCTCCTGCACCCTTGTGGCGGTTCTTTTGGGTCTTCTCATCTTTGACTACACCCATCCTATGATGGGATTTATCCAGCGCTGAGAGGAGATCGCTTCCTCTGACACAGTAAAATCAAATCATTTTTTGAACATGGATGATCGTTTTTACCTCATACGCGTATGGGGCGAAAACAATCATCCATGTTTGTGTTTCAGAGCAAAAACTATCACGGATGACAGCGGATACTATCATCCGTGATCCCGACTTAAGGGGCAAAGAGCAAACTTGCTATCACAAATGTATACCAAGATCCACATTCACGATAGCAGACACTATCACCCATGACATTGACGAACCTCCCCGCCGGGTGTAGATTGCAGCCAGAAGCAGAGCTCAAGCGTCTTCCACACGCCTCATCGTTCTTCAACTTGAGCGAGGGAACAAATGATACCGCTTCCGAAACCGGGAGCACGCACAAATTGAAACGGAGGAGAGTCCAATGCAGTCCGCATTCTAAAGCAGATATCACTAACGAAAGTTCAAATAAATAAAGAAAGAAGTATGACTTATGAAAAAAATTACGCTTAATTCTCCCGTCTTAAAATTTCTGGTTCCTAACATGCCCTTTGGCGAAAATGCCCTGAAAGATACCGAAGCTGGATTAAAAACCGGTCTTGATGTGGCTCCTTGGGAAGGTACACATTATTACGCATTTACAAAGGATATCGGTTATGATATCTATACAAAGGCAAAGTACAGTTTACAAGGGACTACACCAGGTAACGGTCTGACGGGCGCTGATATGCCCGTCAGATTTTCCATGTAATGTTCAAGCTGTCGCTTGTGGCGGCAACGGTGGTAATCATCAAATCCACCACCCGCCGCTTGTCGTCGAAGGATACGCTGTCCCATGTGTCAAGGTAGCCGGAAATCTGGCTGACCTGTTCCGGGCTGATAGCTTCCACCGTCAACTCCGCTATCTTTGCCAGAAGCTCCTGCTTGCGTCCGTCCAGTTCTGCTATCTTCACATTCACATAGGAGAGCAGCACATTGTTTGCGCCCGTCAGACTGTCCACCAGCTTTTCAATCTCACCGTCCACATGGGCAAGTTCCACTTGCAGGGCGGTGATT
>CANSYW010000028.1 GCA_947651395.1 uncultured Pseudoflavonifractor sp.
CGGCGTTGCATACCAAAATGTCAAGTTGACAAAATTTTTCTAACACAGTGTCAACTATTTCCCGGCAGCTTGCCGGCGCCTCCCCTTCAAAAGGGGCGTAAAAGCCGCCTGTTTGGAGGAGAAGGGGATCTGTTTTGGCCTCCTGCGGCCGACGGGAGGTGGCGCAGACCCGAAAGCCGTCGGCGGCAAGCCGGTGGGCGATGGCGGCGCCGATCCCCCGGGCGCCGCCGGTGACAAGGGCGGTTTTCATGGCGAAAGGCCTCCTTTCGTATGTTCGGAATATCCGTAGTATAACAAAAAATCCCCCCGAAGGCAATCGGGGGGATCCTTTCCGTCCTCTTCTCCGGCGGAGGAGGGGGGCAAGGGGGCGGAGGGTCAGGGGGCCCGGCCCAGCTGCCGGGCGGAGAGACGCAGGGTCTCGATCACCGAGCCGATCCCCTTGCGGCGGTCGGGAGAGAGGGAGAGGAGGAGACCGCTTTTTTCCGGGAAGTCCAGCTCCGCCTCCGCCACCTCGGCGGGGGGCTGGTGGGAGAGGACTTGTTGGAGCAGGCAGAGGATGCCCCGGATGAGCATGGTGTCGCTGTCGGCGTCAAAAACCAACAGCTCCCCCTCCCGGCGGACGTCCAGCCACACGTGGGACTGGCAGCCCGCCACGGGAGTGAGGGCGGCTCGCCGCTCCTCGCTCATAACGGGCAGCCGGGCGGAGAGGGCCAGAAGATAGGTATATTGGTCAAAGGGATCCTCCAGGCGTTGGAAGTCCCGGATGATCTGATCCTGAAGGGCGCGAATGTCAGCCATGGTATAAGCCGGTCACCTCCCGTACTTTTTGGACGCCGGCCAGAAAAGCGTCGATCTCGGCCTCGGTGTTATAAAAGGCGGGGGAGACCCGGAGGGTGCCGGTGACCCCCAGATGCTCCATAAGGGGCTGGGCGCAGTGGTGCCCGGAGCGGACGGCGATCCCCAGCCGATCCAGCAGGCCGGCGGCGTCATAGGGGTGGACGCCCTCCAGGTTGAAGCTGAGGGCTCCGGCGCGGCGTTTTGGCTCGCCGTAGACCGTGACCCCCTCCAGCGCCCGCAGGCCGGTCTCCGCCCGGGCCAGAAGGGAGGCCTCCCGCCGGGCGATCTCCCCGAGATCCAGGGCGGTGAGATAGTCTATGGCGGCGCCCAGGCCCACGATGCCGGCGATGTTGGGGGTGCCGGCCTCGAAGCCCGCGGGGGCTCCGGCGTAGGTGGAACCCTCCCGGCTCACCCGATCCACCATCCCGCCGCCAAAGGCGGTGGGGGAGAGGCGGGGGAGCAGGGCGGCGTTCACATAGAGCGCCCCGGTGCCGGTGGGGGCCATCATCTTGTGGCCGGAGAAGGCAAAGGCGTCACAGCCCAGCTCCTTCATGTCCAGCCGCCCGTGGCGCAGACCCTGGGCCCCGTCCACGAAAAGCCAGGCCCCCGCGGCATGGGCGGCCCGGGCGAGGTCGGAGATGGGGGCTTGGGTGCCCAGCACGTTGGACACGGCGGTCACGGAGAGCACACGCACCCCGGGCAGGGCCAGCAGACGGTGGAGCGCCTCGGGATTCGGCTCTCCGGCGGGGGTGAGGGGAAGGACATGGAAATGGCACCCGGCCCTGCGGCACAGCTCCTGCCAGGGGAGAAAGTTGGAGTGGTGCTCCATGGCGGTGACCAGAATGCGGTCGCCGGGGGTGAGGAGGGGCTCCACGGCGCGGGCCAGGAGATTGATCCCCTCCGTAGCCCCCGAGGTGAAGAGGATCTCATCGCTGCTCTCAGCCCCCAGAAAGGCCGCGGCGCTTTGCCGGATCTCCTCCAGCCGGGCGGTGGCGGTCTCGCTGAGATAGTGGGCCCCGCGGTGGACGTTGGCGTGGGTCTGCGTGTAATAGCGCTCCATGGCCCGCCAGACCGGGTGGGGCAGCTGGGTGGTGGCGGCGTTGTCCAGATAGACAAGGGGCCTGCCGTAGATCTGGCGGGAGAGGATGGGGAATTGGGCGCGTACGGCGCTGATATCCATAGACTGCCTCCTGATATGGGCCCGGACACATTCCCATGAAGAGAACGTGTCCGGGCGGTGGGTCTCCCTATGAGTCAGAGGGAGGGTTGAGGGACTCCCACACCAGGTCGCCCAGGTCGTCCAGGGTGACGACACGGGCGGAGGCCACGGCGGGAAGAGTGATGGAGAGGTTTCTCTCAATGCCCCGCAGAAGCAGGACCTTTTTTGCCATGACGGAGGTGGAGCCCATACAGTCCTTGGTGGTGTCCAGCTCTCTGACCAGCTCCGGGGCGATCCTGGCGGTGTGGGCGATGCTCCGCTGGGTGAGCTCTTCAAAGGTGGCGTCGGGATGCTCCTCCTCCCGGAGCAGATAGCGCAGAAAGACATAGGAGCGGATGTGCTCGCGGACGGTCTGCCGGGAGGGGGCGGGGACGCTCCTGAGGGCTTCGAGATGCTTCAGCGAGGCCTCCCGGGACGCCAGAAGCTGAAGGAGGATGGGGTTTTCCGGGCTCATTTCGCCACCACGGCCTCCACGCCGAAGAGCTCGGCCAGGGCGATGAGCTCCCTGGTGTAGTCGCCGTAGACCAGAGGCAGGTGCATACCCACCTCGCACTGCTTGTTGAAGAAGTCCTCCTGATCCCTGACCCGAATGAACACCGGGCCGCTGCAGTTGTGCTTTTCATAACCGCCGCCGCCCACGATGTCCCCCTTGGCGATAAAGAGCTTTTTGCCGTCGGGGGAGAAGCGGCACAGGGTGACCACCTGGCCCGCATCCCGGTTCCAGTCGTAGCGCAGCACGGCGCCGAACTGCTGGTCATGGGCAAAGTGGCGCAGGGCAAAGGGCTCGTTTTTGGACGGGTCGCGCATCCGGCGGTGGGCCACCGAGTGCTGGATGGTATAGAGGTTGGTGGGATCCACCATAAGGGTGGCCTCGTCCTTTTCGTTGGCGTGGCGGACGTTGAGCTTGCCGTTGTCCATCATCACAAGGGGATAGCCGTTGCCCATGTAGGGGGACATGCCGGACACGGCGATGAGGGCCTGCTGAGACAGCACACAGCTGACGTCGAACTCACAGGCGGAGGGGATGCCCTGTTCCATAAGCAGGGAGTGGGTCAGGCAGAAGGTGAACTTCATCTCGTTGATGCGCCGGGTGGAGCATACGTCGGGGCAGGGGACGGTGAAGCCGCGGCAGTCCCGGAGCTCCAGATTCTTCTTCACCGTGACATAGGCGATGAGGGAGTTGATGAGGTATTCCCGGCTGACCTCGGTCTCCTCGGCGCCGGCGGTGAGCTCGTCGGCCAGGGCCTCTACCTCCTTCATGTCCGCCTCGGTAAGGTCGGGGGTGTCCCGGCCGGGGGTGGTGTGGTTGCCTCCGGGCTGGGCGGGGGACATCTGATCCAGCAGCTCGTGGACGTTGAGCTGACGGAAATGGACGCCGAAGCGGGCGGTGATGGCGTCATAGTTGTTGAAGGTGTCCACCGAGCTGTAGGAGGTCTCACCGCCGAACCGGCAGGCCAGCAGGATGTTGGTGGTGCGGATGACCTTCCAGGCCCGGAAGATGCCCAGGCGGAAGCCCAGCTGCTGCCAGGTGAGGTTGGCGTAGACCAGATGCTCCTTCATGGGCCTGCAGCGCAGACAGGCGGCGTTGGAGACGCCGGTGATGGCGTCGGGGGAATAGAGGGCGGGCTTGTCGAAGCGTTCCACCAGCTCCAGCACCAGGTCGTCGGTGCCCAGGGCGGGCATGATCACCAGTACGTCGGACCCGGGCATGGCCTGGGCCACCCGCTCCCACTGCTCCTCGGGATTCTCCCAGTCGTCGGTGCGACCCAGGTGGACGGGCTCCAGGATCTCCACGTTTTTGGGGGCGCAGGCGCGCAGGTTGGTCAGAAATTTCTCGGCCTTCTGGGCGTTGGCCAGCCGGTCATAGCCCGGCTCCAGGGCCTCCCCGGTGCCGAAGCGGCAGGGGCCCTCGTAGTAGTACCTGTGCTCCACGCCGGAAGTCACGGGGCGGACTTTCAGAATGACGTCGGACGCTTTGGTGATCATAAGTAAGTGCCTCCTTTTTATTTGTGGGGGAAATGAGCGCCGAAAGGGGAAAAAGAGCGGTTGCGCTTGTGTCATAAGTATGATAATATCGAAATAAGGGAAGCGTCCAATTGATTTTCATTATGTATTCATATACAAATGCTTATTTAAAGCAGGAGGGGGAGCGGGCTTTGGATCTCACACACCTTCGCTATTTTCAGGCCGCGGCCAGAACCCAGAATTTCACCAAGGCCGCCGAGGAGGCCCACATCTCTCAGCCCGCCTTCAGCGCCAGTCTGTCCAAGCTGGAGAAGGAGCTGGGTGTGCGGCTGTTTGACCGGATCGGGCGGCGCATCCAGCTCAACGAGTGCGGAAAGCTGTATATTAAGTATGTGGATCAGGCCCTGGCCTGTCTGGACGAGGGCGATCGCAAGCTGTCGGAGGCCGGCCGGGAGAAAAAGCGCCGGTTCTCGCTGGGCACGGTGAGCGTGCCCCTGGTGCAGGAGCTGCTCTCCGACTTTCGGGTGGCCTATCCCGACGTGGCGGTCCGGCGCTATGAGCTCCTCTCCCAGGACGTGGACAGTGAGCTTGCCGACAGTGACAGCGGCAGCGATATCATCCTCACCGCCGCCCTGGGGGAAATGGCCGAGGGGCCGGGCTGCCGTGTGATCAAGAGAGAGCCGCTGTTTGTCGCCCTCTACCGGGGCCATCCCCTGGCGGAGAGGGAGGCGCTGTCCGTTGCCGAGCTGAGGGAAGAACGGTTTATCAGCCTGCCGGAGGGGTACAGCTTCCGGGAGATCACCGAGCAGCTGTGCCGGAGCGCCGGATTTGAGGTGGACATCGTCCATGAGTGCTTCCACTGCCAGCTGCTGGCCTGTATCAGCGACGAGATCGGCGTGGCCCTGGTCACGGAGGACACCGTGAAGCAGGAGCGGATGAGGAAGGGCGGTTCCGATATCCTGTTCCCGGCCCTGAGGGATGAAAACGCGTTTCGCAGTGTGGCCCTGCGGTGGGATCCGGAGCGGGCGCTGCCCGAGGCGGCCAGGCAGTTCGTGGATTTTGCCCTCTGCTATTACGGCGGGGAAAGATAAAAAGGAAGTCTTGTATTTTTCCCGATCTGTGATATAATATCAAATTAGTAGGAAATACTTCCGCAAAGGAGAAGATCCAATTATGTTGGAAATCAGTCATCTGCGATATGATGTGACCGCCGAAGACGGCGCTGAGCTCGGGATCCTGCAGGACATCTCCCTGACGATAGACGACGGAAAGCTGGTGGTCATCACCGGCCCCAACGGGGGAGGCAAGACCACCCTGGCCCGTTCCATTATGGGCCTGAATCAGCCCACCGGGGGCTCCATCCGCTGGAACGGAGAGGACATCACCAATCGTTCCATCACCGACCGGGCCAGGGCGGGGGTGAGCTACGGCTTTCAGCAGCCCCCCCGGTTCAAGGGGATGAAGGTCCGGGATCTGATCGCCCTGGCGGCGGGCAAGGAGACCCTGAGCCCCGCCGAGGGGTGCCAGTACCTGACCCAGGTGGGACTGTGCGCCGACGACTACATCGACCGGGAGGTGGATTCCAGCCTCTCCGGCGGCGAGGTCAAGCGCATTGAGATCGCCACCATTCTGGCCCGGAAGGCGGGCCTTATGATCTTTGACGAGCCTGAGGCGGGCATCGATCTCTGGAGCTTTGCCAAGCTCACCGAGACCTTTGAGAGGATCCACCGGCAGGGGGATTCCACCCTGCTCATCATCTCCCACCAGGAGCGCATCATCCAGCTGGCCGATGAGATCCTGGTCATTGAAAAGGGCAAGGTGGCCAAGCACGGGCCCCGGGAGGAGATCTTCCCCCAGATCATGGCCCGCACTCTGCCCGGCTGCGGCTATATGAAGGAGGGGGAGCGGTAATGGACAAAACAGAATGGAAGATCCTCAGAGAGATCGCCGAGCTGGAGAAGACCCCTCAGGGGGCCTATAACTTCCGGGTCAACGGCGCTCTGGACGACAGGCAGGTCACCGCCAACATCGACATCCGCTCCAAGGAGGACAAGCCCGGCATCGACATCATCGTCAAGCCCGGCACCAAAGGGGAGAGCGTCCATATCCCGGTGGTGCTGAGCATGTCGGGGCTCACCGACGTGGTGTACAATGATTTCTATATCGGCGAGGACGCCGATGTGGACATCGTGGCGGGCTGCGGCATCCACAACACCGGCTGTGAGACCAGCCAGCATGACGGCATCCACGTGTTCCACATCGGGAAAAACGCCAGGGTGCGCTATGTGGAGCGCCACTACGGAGAGGGCCCGGGCACCGGGGAGAATATCCTCAACCCCCGCACCGAGGTCCATCTGGAGGAAGGGGCCTCCATGACCATGGAGATGACCCAGATCCGGGGCGTGGACTCCACCGTCCGGGACACGGTGGTGGAGGTGGAAGCCGGAGGCGAGTGTATCATCAACGAGAAGCTGATGACCGACGGCAAACAGGTGGCCGAGAGCAACATGGAGATCATCCTCAAGGGCCCGGGGGCCACGGGGCGGGTCATCTCCCGGTCGGTGGGCCGGGGGGAGTCGGTCCAGGTGTTCCGGCCCTGCATGACGGGCAAGGCGGACTGCTTTGGCCATGTCCAGTGCGACTCCATCCTCATGGACGAGGCCAAGATCAAGTCCATCCCCGCCATCGACGCCCAGGACGTGGACGCCCAGCTCATCCATGAGGCGGCCATCGGCCGCATTGCCGGGGATCAGATCCTGAAGCTGATGACCCTGGGGCTTACCGAAGAGGAGGCCGAGGAGAAAATATTGGAGGGCTTCCTCAACTGAGGCGCCCCTTCCGGGATAGAGGAGACCGCTCCGCGCCTGTGCGGGACGGTCTCCTTTTTTCAGGATATGGGGATGGAAAAATCGGCGGGGACATGTTATAATAGGGACAAAAATGAAGGGAGGGAGTATCTGTGGCATTGGAGCAAAAACAACAGCAAAAGCAGTCGATGGCCCTTCTGCCCCAGATGCTCCAGTCCATGACCATCCTCCAGATGGGCATTCAGGAGCTGCGGGAATACACCGAGGAGGTCCTCCAGGAAAACCCCACGCTGGAGTTCCCCGCCCAGGAGTCGGTGGACTCCGCCTATGAGGACACGGTCCGCCGGCTGGAGTGGCTGGAGGCCAACGACCGCCAGAACGCCTACTTCCACCGTCAGGACGAGGAGGAGCGGGACGCCCTGGCCAACCTGGGCAGTTACAGCGACGAGGACAATGATCTGGGCCGGTATGTCCTGTCCCAGTTCATGATGGGAGACGTGCTGGAGCCCGAGGTGCTCCGGGCCGTTGAGTTTTTGGTGGAGCATCTGGATCCCGGCGGGTTCCTGGATGGGGATCTGACCTTTTTGGCCCGGAGCGCCCGGATGAGCGAGGGGGTGATGGCCCGGGCCATCATCGAGCTCCAGTCCGCCGACCCCGCCGGCGTGGGGGCCAGGGATCTCTCGGAATGCCTGCGGCTCCAGCTGGAGCGCCGTTCCGGGGATCACAGCCTGGCCATCGCCATCGTGGAGGGGCATCTGGACGAGCTGGCCCGGAGCCGGTACGGACAGATCGCCAGGAGTCTGGGGGTCTCCAAGGAGGCGGTACGGGAGGCCTGCGACCTGATCCGCACCCTGAACCCCAGGCCGGCCACGGGCTTCGCCTCTCAGGAGAATCTGACCTACATCATCCCCGATGTGGAGATCACCGTGCTGCCCGAGGGGATAGAGGCCGCGGTCAACGACACCGCCGTGCCCCGCCTGGCGGTCAGCGATTACTACCGAAAGCTTCTGCGGGATACCGAGGATCCCTCTGTGCGGGAGTACCTGACCCAGAAGCTGGGACAGGCCAGGTGGATCATACAGGGCATCGACCAGCGCAGGGCCACCCTGCTGCGGTGCGCCCGGTTTTTGGCCCAACAGCAGGAGGCGTTTTTCCGGGCGGGGAGAGGGCATCTGCGTCCCCTCACCATGCGCCAGATGGCCAATGCGCTGGAGGTGCATGAGTCCACCGTGAGCCGGACGGTGAAGAACAAGTATCTGCGCTGCGCTCAGGGCGTCTATCCCCTTGGCTATTTCTTTACCGGCTCCCTGGGGGCCAGCGGCGCCTCGCCGGAGGCGGCCAAGGCCCTGCTGCGCAAGCTGGTGGAGGAGGAGAGGGTCCCCCTTTCCGACCAAAAGCTCTGCGAGGAGATGGAGCGGCTGGGCTGCGGCATCTCCAGGCGGACGGTGGCCAAGTACCGGGAGGAACTGCATATCCCCAACGCCGCCGACCGGCGCAGGGGCTGAGAGAAAACGGAGGTCTCCGCCGTGGGTGCGCTGACAGCATTTGTTCTGGCTGCCGCTTATTGTCGGTTCAGCCGGAAAAAGTTCTTCCCGGTGGAGTGAGTACAGAGCTTTTTCCGAATTAAAAAGCGCTTCTCAGTCTGGGCTGAGAAGCGCTTTTTGGCAGCTGTGGGAGGATTCCGATCTGAATAAAAATCTTCTGGCCTTCAGTCCAATTTCGTGTCCATCTGCTCCAGCTGTTCCCGCTGGCTCTGTCGCCCATAGACAACGGCGGTGATCCACACCCGCAGATGGGGCGCATCCACCCAGAAATAGACAAGGTGATTTTTTACCACCATCTTGTGGATGCCCTCGCTGTGCCAGGGCTCCTCATCTGTCAAAGGGATCCGCTCTGGCATGGAGGACAGGGCGGCCAGTTCCTTCTTCATCCTTCCCAGCCAGGTCTTGGCGTTTGTCGGCGACTGCAGGGTTGCGGAGATATACCGGGTGATCTCCTGCATTTGCCGCAGCGCATAGGGGGTTATCTTTACCTCGTAATGCTCCATGTCACACGCCCTGTTCCAGCGCGGAAAAGGCATCATCCAGAGAAACGCCCTTCCCGGCCTTCGCCTGACTCAGCCCCTCCATCATCATGGCGTTGAAAGCGGCGGTATCCATCTCGTCCCGGGCCAGGGGCGCGGCGGGAACGGACAGGGAGAAGGGAATGCTCCGGGTCATGATGATCTGCTTGTAGAGCATATTGATAACGGTAGATGCCGGAACACCCAGTTTTGCCAGGATGGTTTCGGCTTGTTCTTTTACATCGGGTTCCACACGGGCCAATACGTTCGCTGTTTTCACTGCCATAATTTATTCCACCTTTCACCCATATTATATCGTGTTGTATCTCGATTAGCAATACAAATATTTTCCGCAATTTTATGGGGATGGACATCTGCTGTCCATCCCCATACTGTATACGATCTCCGTCGGGATCCAAAAACTTCATCCCTCATTTCATCCCTCAAATCGATGGCGTCCATGAGGGATGAAATGAGGGATGATCCTTGCTTTTCATGGTTCACCTCACAGGCCGGTTCCGGGTGACGAGGGGAAAAGAAGGGAGAGGCGGAGATTGTGTAATCTCCACCTCTCCTTTTGGCACCCATGAGACGATTCGAACGTCCGACCTACCGCTTAGGAGAAGCCCCCGTGTGGTTGCGGCGGTTACTCACAAACCCCCGCAAACCCTTGCAAACACTCACTTTTTTCAAATTTCATTCCCCACGATTTGCCACGGTTTCTTGCTAATCACGGCCATTTTTCAGGGCCGCAATTAGCAAGCGATTAGCAAGGGGGCGAAAAACCGCTTGGCGGTTCAGGGTTCAAAACTTCTCTGCTTTGCAATAACGCAACAGTGTTTTGGATATTACTGCCGTTCCAGCAAATCCATATATTTCTGCCGTTCCCCCTCCGGGACTTTCAGCGCCGCCATAGCCTGCTCAATTGTCAGGCCCATTGTTTCCATAAGATTTTTGATGGAGGTCAAAATAGCGTCTGTCATACCTTTAGCTATTCCCTTTTCCATTCCCTTTTCCATAACACCCTTGCTCAGATTGCACATGACCGACACCTCCCTTTCCATTGTCTGCGTCATTTGTATGTCGTAATCGTCCTGCAAAATCTTCCGCTTCTCCGCCTCGCTGGTTTCGTTGGAGAGAAGCACGTCCAGCATCCGCAGCACACCATCGTAGTTTTCCCCGTCCGGCCCGCCAAGGCATAGCATGATGATGGACAGCAAATCGTAATTCCTGGCGGGTTCCGTAGCCTCACCTACCAAATGTTCCTCCATCAGCCGATACCGGGTGATGGTGTTCTCCCGATACTGCGGCGGTTTCATACAAATCCAGATGGAATAGACTTTCTTGATTTTCTCATAGTGGGGGCCGGTAAACTCCCGGCCATACTGAGAAGAAATCATTCGGCTGCAATAGTATATGCCCCGCTTTACCAGCGGATAGCCGGGATAGAAATCGTTTTGAGCCTCAACATTGATGATAAGGGCAATTTGTTCCTCGGAGCCGGGAACGATAGCACGGAAACGAATGTCATAGGTGACTGTGCCCTCACGCACCGATTTGTCCTCGGTATCCATGCCGCTGATGACTGTGCCGCCTTCGTCCGGCAACACTGGGACAGCGGACACTTGGGGCTGACCCTCTATGTACTTTTCGGCAATATCGTTGACATCCTGATCCTTATATTCCTCCAGGCAGGACTTCATGATCCGCGCCAGGATTGCCTTTTCAGATAAGACACGCTTGCAGGCGGCGTCATAGCCCGAACTGTCATCCGTGGTATGCAAGCCCTGTGCGATTGTCGTTTCTCCGTCCATTGTCCCCACCTCTTTGGCATCATTGTATCATAGAAATCAGCATCACGCAAGCGGTGTCGCCTGATGTTTTCGATGTATGACAAAACGGACAGGAATGGGTGTCATTCCTGTCCGTTCGTATTTATGCGCTTCTCCCGGCGAGGGCTGTCAACAGCGCCGCCATATCCGGGGATTCCGCAAGAAGTTTGAGAAGCAACTGCTGTTTGGCCGCTGCGTCAAGGCTTTGAAGCGGGTCGGATGCCGGGGCCTGTGGTTCCCTGGGGGCCTCGACTGCTGTTGTGGTTTCCACTGTGCCACCGCCCCCATAAAACTCTTTCTGGAACCTTGCGGCGTTTACACGGCGGTCGTCGTCCAGAATGTGGGCATACCGTTCCGTGACCATCGTGGCCTGTGCGTGGCCGGTGTCGCCCTGGACGGCCTTAATGTCGCCGCCGCTGAGTTTGAGCTTGTAGGTCGTACTGGTGTGCCGGAGGCTGTGAAATACCACCTTGGGGAGATTGTTGTCCGTAATAAGTTTGCCAAATGCCCGGTTGATGAAGTTTGCTTCGGTAGGTGTCCCCTGGGTGCTGGCGAATACAAGGTCATAATCTCTGTATTCATCCCCCAGCAATTCTTTCAGCTCGTCAACCGTTTTCTTGCGCTCTACCAGCATTTCAGCCACCGCCCTGGGCAGAAATACCTTCCGCACACTCGTCCTGGTTTTCGGCTCTTTCAGGGCCAGCACGGTGGAGTTGCACCCTCGTACTGTGGGGAACTTGAACATGATACCCTTTTCCCCCATTTGGGCCAGAGATTCCCTGGAAATGCGCTGAAGCTCCTTGTCGATGTAGATATAGGCGCAGTCATGGTCTATGCTGTCCTGGCTAATATCCACGCAACTCCATGTCAGGCCCAGCAGTTCCCCCATACGCAGGGAACAGGCAAAGGCCAGATTGATTGCCAGAGAGAGGAATGGGTCATCACAGAGGGACAACGCTTTCATAAGCGTTTGAGCATCCCAAATATCCCGCTCATGCTTCTCGGCCTTGGGAACCGTGGCGTTCTGCACCGGGTTTCGTGCCATTATCTCCCACTTTACCGCCTGATTAAAAGCGTTCCGCAGGAGTTTGTGTATCTCCCGTATTGTGCTGGGGGAGATAAGCTCACCATCGGGATGCCCATATCGGGGAACCGCTTTCACGGTTTGGAGGTCTTTGTAGAACTTGGTCATCATCCGGGGGCTGATGTCGTCCAGCTTTACATCCCCGATAATGGGTTTAATATAGTTGTCGATCAAAGCCTTATGCCCATCAAAGGTAGAGGGTGCCCATGTGCTGACGCCATAGAGGGACACATACTCGTCCAGAAAGTCGGACAGGGTATCGGCGCTGGGTGGAATGAACACGCCGGTGTCGATCTGATGCTCAATCTCCGCTTTGCGCTTCTTGGCTTCCGCATGGGAGCCGCAGGTTTCCCATTTCTGGCGCTTGGCCCCGCTGCTGTCCGTGTAGGTATAGACAACGGAATACTTGGTTTTGCGCTTGATGATAGACGCCACGGTTGTTCCTCCTTTCAGCCGGTAACTATGGTGTGACGTTTTTGGGACTTGTACCACGCTTCAAAGCTGTCCTTGTAAATACGGATTTTGTCGTTTGCTTTAACTGTCGCAAACAGGTGTCGCTTGTTCACCATGTTATAAACGCTGTTGCGGTGTATGCCCAGCAGCCTTGCAATATCGCTCACCGATAAGGTGGCGTCCAAAAGCTCCTGCGGCGCTGCGTCCTCCGGCTTCTTATAGTGGGACTGGCCCTGATACCACGCTTCAAAGTTTTCTTTCAGGATGCGGGTCTGCCCATCGACCTTGAAAGTCTCAAAGGGGGCGTGGTTCTTTATCAGCTCGTAGACGGAGCCGGGGTTTAGTCCGAGGATGTCAGCCGCCTCCGGGACGGTCAGGGATGCGGGAAGCAGTTGGCCCGGTTCCGGCCCATTGACCTTTGTGTAGTGGAGCTGCCTGCCGTACCATTCCTCAAAGCTGTCCAGCATGATCCGCATTTTGCCGCCAACAAGAATGACTTTGAAGCGTCCCTGTTTTACCAGCCAATATGCCTCGACCTTTTTCATGCCGAGCAGCCTCCGCATTTCAGGAACGGAGATGCTGGTTTTTTCCATGCAGAAGTACCTCCTATGTAGATTTTGCACCCCGGCTTATTGGCTGGCACCAAGATATGTAGCTTGCCAATGTAGCCAAGGCTTTTGCCTTGACTACATTGTAGCGGGGAGGTTCATTTTACTCAAATGTGCGATTGTGCTGGCCTATCTGAAATCGTACAGTTGACAATCACCCCTTGTCCAGCCATTCGTCAAAACTGGCTTTGGAGATACGGAGTTGGTTTCCAATCTTGACGCTCCGAAAGAGATTTTTCTTGATAAGGATATAGGCGGACGAACGGCTAATATCCAGGATAGCCATAATATCGTCTACGGAGTAAGCCCGTTTTTCATTGTCGGGAATAGGGCTTTTTTCTGCGTTGTGGGCGTTAAGTTCCGCCATGCGCTGTTCCATCAATTCATCAGTCATGCTCCGCACCCCCTTAATACCTGTCGTCGCCCAGGCGCTTTTTCTTGTGGATGATGCGGTAATCGTAGCCGTCCCGGACATGGCAGTACATACAAGGTTCTTTGGTTTGAGTACGGTCGATTCGCCTGACGATGTGTTCAGGCGAGTAAATAAACTGTTTGAGGCAGGTGCCGCAAAGCGTCAGCACCATTTCATCAGGCACATCATCATTCGGTTCATCGGCGGTTCGCTCTTGTGCTGTTTCGCTGGAGTCTTGCAGGCCAACGCTGATACCAAGGGCCTCGTCAATATAGTCCATCACATCATCGTCCAGACAGCCCACATAATCGCCCAGCCTGCTCTTGTCAATCGTTCTGATTTGCTCCAGCATAGCCATAGAGCTTTGCGGGAGGCCGAAGAACGGCGGGATGCCGATATGGGTCGGCTGGCGGAGCTTCTTCACCCTGGTGGTGATGGGTGCAATGATGATGGTAGGGCTGAAACAGTTCCCCACATTGTTCTGGATCACAAGGACAGGCCGTGTCCCTCCCTGCTCGGAGCCGATTACTGGGTCTAAATTGGCATAGTACATCTGGCCGCGCAGCACCTCGTCTGGCCGTTCCCTTTTCATAAGGACACCTCACTCTTATGTGATTTGCCCTTGCAGCCAAATACCCATATACTTCCCCAGGACGTGTGCAAAACACATCTGACCGCCAATCCATCCAGAGAATTATTAGCATAGCTGGCGATTGGCCGTCCCCGCGTTGGCGGTCAGATATGTAATGCACACTATTTGTCCTCGACACCCCGTGTGCAGGCCGAAGCCTGGGAAGTCGTCAAGCGGTGGCCTGCTCACCACCTCACGGGAGTTTCACCCCAACTGTCGTTCTGACAGAGCCGCCCCCATTGCGTGATCCTGCGTAGCAGGGCTGTGGCTGGGCGGGAGTACCATTGTCATTCCGACTGTCATCGCCATGCCGGGAGCAACCCGGCACTTACAAAGGGAGTTCTCGCTCGGCATGGTTGGGATAGGAGCTTTAGGGAACCTCATTTCAACGGTTCATAGTTCTCCAACGATCCAGCTTCGTGGCGTACCCTGTTGTGGTGGCTCGTGCTTTCGCACATCGGAAC
>CANSYW010000029.1 GCA_947651395.1 uncultured Pseudoflavonifractor sp.
AGATAATGAGCGGTGACTGGAGTTCAGACGTGTGCTCTTCCGATCTCTCTTGTCTATTTTTCGCGTAGTTTTACTGCGCGTCCATCTCCTGGACGGCGGTCTTGAACTGCTCTACGGCCTCGTCGGCGTTCTCGGCGATGAGGAACAGGAACCACTCGCCCTCGATCACAAACTTGGCGTTCTCCACCTTGGGCAGGTTGTGGGAGAGATACCACTCAAAGGTGGCCTCCTGCTGCTTGCGGTAAGCCTCAAAGCTCTCCTCCAGATCCTTCTCCTTGCCCTCGGCAAACTTGCCCATCACCAGGGTGTCGGGGCTGGTCATCATGGGCAGGAAAGCCACGCCCTCGGTGACGAACTCGGCCTTAAAGCCGGTGTTCTCACCGTTGAAGGTCTCCATATCCTCCATGGAGGACTTCATCCCGTGGCCCAGGCCGGCGATGTCCATGAGCTCGTAGGCCAGCTTCATAATGGGGGCGCCGTTGGGCGTGGTGATCTCATAGCTCTCCGCCTCTTCGGTGGAGTTGTCCACCACGGCGTAACCCTCCAGGCCCTCGAAAATGGAGACCGGCAGGTAGGTCACACCGTTGCGCAGCTCGGCGGAGACCCCCTCCACCAGCTCATCGTTCACCTGGACGGAGAGGTCGTCGAACTGGACGACGATCTGGTTCTCGCCCAGGCTGAACCAGCCCTGGTTATCCCCGGAGTACCAGGCGCAGTTGCCGTGATCGGCCTGGACAACGGCCCGCATGGGCACATATCCCTTGGACACGGTGTCCAGCTCGCTGATCTTCCAGGTCACGCTCTGGCTGCCCCAGCCGGGAACCTCCCGGTCAAAGTCAAAGGACTCCAGAACCTTGCCGTTGATGGTGATGACGGTGTTGTACCCGCCGTTGGGGGCGGCCACCTCTACCTGAGGCATCCCGGAGGTGGGAGCGGGAGAGATGAGCAGGCCGGAGGTGGGCTCAGCCTCCTCAGCCAGAGCCATGGGGGCCATAGCGGCCACCAGGGTCAGAGCCAGACCGGCGGAAGTAAGACGCTTCAGATCCATGTGAAAAACTCCTTTTTGTATGTAGTTTCAAGCCTCAAATCAGGCATACGGACATTTTGACGATAATGGAGCGGGAAAGTTCCCAAAAAAATAAAAATTATTTTCGGCGCTTGGGAAATTTCTCCATCCAGTAGTGGTCGTTCTCCTCACACACCGGCGTGCCCCCCACATAAGTATACCCCAGCTTGGCGTAAAAGGGGTGGGCGGTGATGGAGGCTGAGACCACGACCCAGCGGGCGGAGAGGAAGGCGCTGTCCCCCTCCAGAACGGCCATCATCTCCCGGCCCAGGCCCATACCCTCCAGGTCGGGCCGGACGTAGACCGAGCGGATCTCCATCGCCCCCCGCTTCTCCTCCGACGGGGCCACCGCCCCGCAGGCGGCCAGCTCCGCGCCCAGAAAGGCCACGTAGAAGTGACAGCCCTCCGACTCCACAAAGGCGGCCAGCTCCTTATCGTCATAGCGCTTCACATATTCCAGCAGGTAGTCCCGGTCATAGTCCTTGATGTTGACCTCCAGCATCGTCCGCTTGATAAGGTCCACCACCTGGGAATAGTCCTCTTTCCGGACAGGGCGAATGATCAGTTGTTCCATCTTATCTCTCCTCCCGTTTCAGGCGCCGTTGGGCGTGGCCATACCACACCCGGTTGCAGCAGTTGCCCAGGATCAGAATGTTGCCGCACAGGTAGAGCCACACCAGCAGGATGACCACCGAGGCCAGCGACCCGTATACCAGAGAATACCGGGAAGACAGGCCGATGAAGTAGGAAAAGACCACCGAGGCCAGCACCAGGGCGGCGGAGGCCAGAAAGGCCCCTTTGAAAATGGGGGCCCGGGGCTTCACCCGCAGGGCGGTGGCCCGGTAGAGCAGCAGCACAAACACCAGCACCAGGCAGAAGAGGATCACAAAGCGCATCCACTGCCAGTCCCAGGGAAGCCGGAGCTCCCCCAGCCGGGGCACCCGGCGGATCAGTTCCTCCAGCAGGTGGAAAAACCAGTTGCCCGTCAGCACCACCACAAGGGACAGGTAGATGGTGAGCAGGAACAGCACCGAGAAGGCCACGCTGGCCACGATCTGCCACAGGCCGGTATAGCTCCTGCGCCCATAGATGTCGTCCATCACGTCCATGAGGGAGCGCATGGCCGCCGAGGCGGAAAACAGGGTCATGATGATCCCGGCGGTGAGCAGGGCCCGGGACTGGTTCACCGTGATGTAGCGCACATACTCGGTGAGCACCGACAGCGCCGCCTCCGGGATGATGACCGAGGCGTTTTCCAGCAGGGAGACCACGTCCAGGTCCAGGGTGCCGATGACGGCGTTGATGCAGATCAGGGCGGGGAAGAAGGACAGGACGAGAAAATAGGCCAGCTCGGCGGCGGAGCGGGATACCTTCTTATCAAAGTAGAGCTCCGCCACGTCCAGTCCAAAGCGCAAAGCCCGCCTCGCCATCTTCCTTCCCCCCTTCAGGATCCCCGTCCCCATCGCCCCAGGGGCAGGGACTTGCACACTCTCATTTTTGCCTCTCCGCCAGAAAAACAAAAAACCGCCTGCTCAGCGCAGGCGGTTCTCCATGGTGACCCGGATCAAGCCAGCTTGTTGAGCTTCAGGGTCATGCCGCTCTTCTTGTGCGCGGCGTTGTTCTTATGCAGGATCCCGTGCCCGACGGCCTTATCCACCGCCTTGACGGCGACCTTGTAAGCGCCCTCGGCCTCGCTGCGGTTGCCTCCCGCTACCGCGGCCTCGAACTTCTTGATGTCGGTCTTCAGCGCGGACCGAGCGGCCTTGTTCTGCAGGGCCTTTGCCTTGTTCACCAGAACACGCTTCTTGGCAGACTTAATGTTCGGCAAACCAAACACCTCCTCCGATGACGATTTCGGGGCATACTGCACCCGTTGCGATTATCCATTGTAGCAGAATCGCCGGGGAATTGCAAGAATTATTTTCAATTTTCCCGGCTTTTTTGGATAGCGAGGCCGTTTCCGCAAAAAATAGTATGACAAAACCAGGCGAAGCACCATATCTTGGGCCGCTTTGCCCCACCGGGAGGAAATCATATGGGCATGATACGCACCGACCTGGCGCTGGAGGCCAGGGAAATTGCCGGTACGCCCCAGGGCGTGGAGAGCGAAGAGCGGGTGGTGGAGGGCTGGGGCCTCACCACCGTCCGGGTCACCAGTCCCCAGGGGGCTCAGGCCATCGGCAAGCCCCAGGGCACCTACCACACCCTGGATCTGGCCGCCCTGGCCCAGCGGGAGGAGAACGCCTTCCCCCGGGCTGTGGAGGCCCTCCGAAGCATTCTGGCCCCCCTTCTGCCCCAGGGGAGCGTGCTGGTGGTGGGGCTGGGCAACCGGGCCATCACCCCCGACGCCATCGGACCCAGGGCCGCCGACCGGACTCTGGTGACCCGCCACCTGGTGGAGATGGCCCCGGAGGAGTTCGGCTCCTTCCGCCCCGTGGCCGCATTGGCGGCGGGCGTGCTGGGCACCACCGGCATGGAGAGCGCGGAGCTGGCCAGGGCGGTCACCGACAAGCTCTGCCCCAGCGCCGTCATCGCCATCGACGCCCTGGCCGCCCGGAAGGTGGAACGGCTGTGCGCCACGGTGCAGGTCTGCGACACCGGCATCTCCCCCGGTTCGGGCGTGGGCAATCACCGCTTTGCCCTGGATCAGGAGAGCCTGGGGGTGCCCGTCATCGCCGTGGGGGTGCCCACGGTGGTGGACGGGGCCACCCTCTGCGCCGACCTGCTGGAGAGCGCGGGGGGCGCCCCGGAGACGGACTCCCTTCCCGGCGCCTCTCTCATGGTCACCCCCCGGGACATCGACCAGCGGGTGGAGGACATGGCCAAGGTCATCGCCTATGGCGTCACTCTGGCCCTTCAGCCCGGGCTGACCCTCACCGATCTGGAGGCTCTGCTGGAATGAGCTACCCCACGCTCTCCCGCACCATGCCAAGGAACACCGCTCCGGCGGCCCGGGCAAAGGCCCGGGCGCCCGCCAGGGCCTCCTGGAGGGAGTTGCCGTGACTGCCCACCTCCACCAGCAGGGAGCCGGGAAGAAGGTTTTGGTTATACACCGACTGGCGCAGGGCCATGGGTCTGGCCAGGGTGGGGTAGAGGGTATCCAGTCCCTTCTGGAGCTTTGCCGCCAGGGCCAGATTTTCCTCCCAGTTGGGGTGCTCCCCTCCGCCGGCGTCGCTGCCCACCACCAGCATCACCTGGGCGGTCTTCGTCCCGTCGATGGCGGTCACCGCCTTATACACCGTGCCGTCGCCCCCCACCAGGGCGTCCCGGTGGACGTCCAGCACCAGCTGAATGCTGGGATATTGCTTGAGGTATTCCTCCACCGCCGGGCCCGAGCGGCTGTAGGAGCCGCTGTACTGGGGATAGTCGTAGAGCCGGGTGTCGTGGACCACCGACAGGCCCATCTCGGTGAATACCCGGGCCATCTCCTCCCCCACCCGGACCATATTGTACCCCTCGTCCAGGGTCCGGGTGTTGTTGTCGCTGGGCACATACAGATCCTCTCCCTGAGGGGTATAGGCCTCCGTGGCGTGGGAGTGGATAATGAGGATCTGGGGCCCCGCCGAGGCCGGAGCCAGGGAGAAGCTCAGCGCCCGCTCCGCCGCCCCGGCCAGATCCACCTCCAGATCGGTTCGGTTATAGAGATACAGTCCCGCCCCGGTAACGTAGCCCTGGGTGGTGGTGGGAATGAGGGTCCGCTCCACAATGTCCCCGGACTCGGGGGCGGGGGGCGGGCTCTCCTCAGTCATGTCATCGTGATCAGGGGCGGGCTGGGCGTTGGGCAGGGCCTCGCTCTCCGCCGGGGCGGGGGCGGCGCCCTCCCCGGGAGGATTGGCCCGCAGCAGGGGGGACTGCTCCACCGCCAGCCGCTGCCAGAAGGGCAGGCCCTCCTGCCCGGCGGAGCCCAGCTCCACCCGAAGGGCGGCGGTGACAAAGTCCCCGTCCCGGCCCAGGCCCTTCAACCCCGCCTGGGCCGCTCCGGCCCCCACCCCCAAAAGCAGCAGCCACAGAGCCAGCGTGGCCAGACACAGGGCCACAGAGCGCCGCAGCAGCCGCCCCCAACGGATCCCTCTCATCGCTTGTCCCTCCTTGCGCCGAATCATGCAGTTCACTGTATGCGCCGGCGGGGAGGGATATGCCCCCATTCTTTTTCCCATCGGAAAGGGACAGGGGCCCTCCATTGCCGGCCAATGTCCCGCGCCTCCGGGCGACACGCAAAACGGGCCCGTCGGGGAAAATCCCCGACGGGCCCGGTTTTTCCTCTTTATACGTTTCAGCCCTCTGTCTCCACGACGCGGGCGCAGCGGTCGCACAGCTCGGCGTGGTGTCCCGCCGTGCCGATGTGAACGTCGTGGTTCCAGCACCGGGGGCACTTCTCCCCGGCGGCGGGGGAGACCTTCACGGTAAGGCCCTCAAAGCCCTCGCCCTTGTAGCCCTCACCCTCGCCCTGGGCCAGGGTAAGGTTGGAGACGATGCAGATGGCGGCCAGGTCGGCTTCGTCCATGTGAAGGCTCTCAAACTCCTTCCAGGCCTCCGGGGTGAAGGTCAGGGCCAGGTCGGCGTCCTGATTCTTCTTCACGCCGCCTTCCGCCCGGGAGAGCTCCAGGGCCTTGTTCACGTCGTCCCGGAGGGCCATGACCCTGGCCCACTTTTCCTCCTCATCCTCCGACAGGGCGAAGGCGGGGTCAAAGTCGGGCATGTCGTTCATCAGCACGCTCTCGGGGTCGTCCGCCTTGGCGTGGGGCATGGCCGCCCAGATCTCGTCGCTGGTGAAGGCCAGCACGGGGGCGATGAGCCGGGTCATACCGTCCAGAATGGTGTAGAGGGCGGTCTGGGCAGAGGCGCGGCCGGCCTCGTCCCCGCAGTAGAGCCGATCCTTGATGATGTCCAGATAGAAGTTGGACATCTCCACCACGCAGAAGTTGTAGACGGCCCGGTAGGCGATGTGGAAGTCATAGCTGTTGTAGGCCGCCCGGCAGGTCTGGGCCAGCTTGCCCAGCTGATGGACCGCCCAGCGGTCCAGATCCGTCATCTTCTCGGGGGCCACCTTGTTGTCGGGGTCGAAGCCCGAGAGGTTGCCCAGCATGTACCGGGCGGTGTTGCGGATCTTCAGGTAGGCCTGGGAGAGCTGCTTGAGAATCTCGGGGGAGATGCGCATGTCCTGGGTGTACTCGGCGGAGGCCACCCACAGCCGGAGAATGTCGGCGCCATACTGGCTGAGCACGTCGTCGGGGGAGACGGCGTTGCCCAGGGACTTGTGCATCACCTTGCCCTCGCCGTCCACCGTCCAGCCGTGGGTGACGATCTGATGATAGGGGGCCACCCCGTTGCAGGCGATGGAGGTGAGCATGGAGGACTGGAACCAGCCCCGGTACTGGTCGCCCCCCTCCAGATAGAGGTCGGCGGGGTACTTGAGGTAATCCCGCTCGTCGGCCACCGCCGCCCAGGTGGAGCCCGAGTCGAACCACACATCCATGATGTCGGTCTCCTTGGAGAAGTGGGCCTTGCCGCACTTGGGGCACACGAAGCCCTGGGGCAGCAGATCCCCGGCCTCCGAGTCGAACCACACGTTGGAGCCGTGCTCCCGGAAGAGCTTCGCCACGTGCTCAATGGTCTCGGGGGTGACGATGTCCGCCCCGCAGTCGTCGCAGTAGAAGATGGGGATGGGCACGCCCCACACCCGCTGGCGGGAGATGCACCAGTCGTTGCGCTCGGAGATCATGGACACCATCCGCTCCTTGCCCCAGCCCGGGTGCCACTGAATGTCGTCGCAGGACTTGACGGCGGCGTCCTTGATGGCGTCCACGGAGCAGAACCACTGCTCGGTGGCCCGGTAGATGATGGGGTGCTTGCACCGCCAGCAGTGGGGGTAGGAGTGGGTGATCTGCTCCTTGCACAGGAGGAAGCCCTCCTTCTCCAGATCCTCCACCACCATGTCGTTGCCCTTGGCGTAGTACTGGCCGTTGTAGCGCTCGTCGGTCATGACGCCCTTGGCGTTCACCGGCACGGGCACCCCGATGTTGGTGAGGCCCGCCTTGTCGTACTGCCGGCAGATGTTGAAGTCGTCGGCGCCGAAGCCGGGGGCGGTGTGGACGCAGCCCGAGCCGGCCTCCAGGGTCACGTGGTCGCCGCAGAGGATGACGCTCTCCCGGTCAAAGAGGGGGTGCCTGGCGGTCATCAGCTCAAAGTCGCTGCCCTTCAAGGTGCAGAGCACCTCACAGGCGGCATAGTCGATGCCCGCCTGCTTGCAGACGTTCTCGGCAAGCTCCCGGGCCAGGATATACACCTCGCCCTCGGGGGCTTTGAGCAGCACGTAATCGAACCCGGCGTTGACGCAGATGGCGAAGTTGCCGGGGATGGTCCAGGGGGTGGTGGTCCAGATCACGAAGAAGAGCTTGCTCAGGTCGCAGTACTGGCCCAGCTTGCCCTTGTCGTCCTTCACGGGGAACTTCACGAAGATGGTGGTACAGGGGTCGTCCTGATACTCGATCTCCGCCTCGGCCAGGGCGGTCTGGTCGAAGGGGCACCAGTACACCGGCTTCATCCCCTTGTAGATGAGCCCCTTCTGGGCCATCTTGCCGAAGACCTCGATCTGCTTGGCCTCAAACTCGGGCTTCAGGGTGATGTAGGGGTTTTCCCACTCGCCCAGCACCCCCAGGCGCTTGAACTGCTCGGTCATCTTCCCGATATAGCCCAGGGCGTACTCCTGGCACTTGGTACGGAAGTCGGCGGTAGACATCTCCTCCCGCTTCACGGTCTTGTCCTTGAGCACGGCGGTCTCAATGGGCAGGCCGTGGGTGTCCCAGCCGGGGACATAGGGGGCGTAAAAGCCCGTCATGTTTTTGCTCTTGACGATGATGTCCTTGAGGATCTTGTTCATGGCGGTGCCGATGTGGATGTTACCGTTGGCGTAGGGAGGGCCGTCGTGGAGGACGAAGCGAGGCTTGCCCTCGTTGCGGCGTACCATCTTGTGGTAGAGGTTTTTCTTCTCCATGTCCTCCAGCATCTCGGGCTCCCGCTTGGGCAGGCCCGCCCGCATGGGGAAGTCGGTCTGGGGCAGATGGACGGTGTTGTTGTAATCCATGGTGAGTTCTCCTTTTATATGAAAATGGTTTTCTTTCTGTTCTCAGGGGGAAAAGGGCCCACCGGTCAGAGCTTCTTTTCCAGGAGCACCAGCTCCACGTCAGGGATCCCGTTGAAGGCGCAGGGGACGATCCCAGCCTCCCGGTAGCCCAGGGACCGGTACAGCTCCCTGGCCCGCCGGTTTCTGGCGTTGGTGTCCATCCGCAGCACGGCGCAGCCCTGCTGTCTGGCGTAGTCCTCATAATAGGCCACAAAACTCCGGCCCAGCCCCCGGCCGCCCCGGTCGGGCTCCACCACCAGGGTGTGAAGGACCATCACCCGATCCTCCGGAGCCGGAAAGGCCCAGGCCCCGGAGCCGTAGCCGTCGGCCTGCCGCTTGTTGAGGATGGCGGCGGCCAGTATCCCGCCGTCCTCCTCCCATACGAAGAGCTCCTCCCGCTCCGCCGCCTCCCGGGCGGTGTCCCTCACCGGATACACCCCGGGCAGCCAGCCGGTGACGCAGAGCCCCTCCGCCTCCCGGGCCAGGATCTTTTCATAGATCTCCGCCACGGCGGGAACGTCCTTTTTTGTCGCCTTTCGGATCACAGCTCCCTCTCCCGTCTGTCCGCATATCCAAGGTCTTTCCGAAAAATAAAAACGCCTCTGTCTCCGTAAAAAGAGACAAAGGCGCAAACCTCTGCGGTACCACTCTTCTTGCTCCGGCATGATGCCGGAACCACTTGGGGGCCTGTAACGGGGCCTGCCGCCGGGGCTTATCCTCTCGGTTCAGTCCCGTCGCTCTGAGGTGATCGTTTCACGCCCCGTCCCCTCCGCCTTTCACCAAACCGGCGGCTCTCTGGGCGGGATAAGGGGGCTACTTGTCCTCGTCATCGCGTTTCACTTTTGTGATTTTATCCGCTTTTGACCGTTCTGTCAAGGGGGGAAACGGGTTTTGGTTGTGGGAAATGCCCCCCTGTGATACAATTGACCCAATACGGAAAGGGGGCCGATGGTATGCGGCGGTTGTGGAGCGGACTTTGGGCACTGGCGCTGGTTCTGACGTTGTGTGTAAGCCCTCCGGCGCTGGCCGCCTTCCCCGACGTCCACGCCGGGGCCTGGTACGCCTCCGTGGTGGAGGAGATGGCGGCCCAGGGGATCTTAAAGGGCCTCCCCGATGGGAGCTTCCACCCGGAGGACGCCATTTCCGCCGCAGAATTTGTCACCATCGCCGCCCGGTGCGCCGGGCTGGAGCCTGCCCGGGGCCAGTGCGGCCACTGGGCCGCCGGGAGCATGGAGACCGCCCTTGGGGCAGGCTGGTACGACTGGGACGAGCTGCCCCCCACCGGGGAGGGCTGGGATAAGCCCATCTCCCGCCAGCTGGCGGTAAAGGTGTTGATGAAGGCCCTTCTGCCCGGCAAAGGGTATGACTATACTGCGGAATCCGGAAAGATCAAGGATTTTTCCGCCCTCAACGGCCGCTATTATGACACCACCCTGGCCGCCTGCGCCGCCGGAGTGGTCACCGGGGACGGGGCGGGGAACTTTCGCCCTCTGGACGGCCTCACCCGGGCGGAGGCCTGCGCCCTCTTTCAGCGGGCCCTGTCTGCCGCGGGAGGCGTAACGCCCCAGCCTCCCGCGGAGACGGAGAGGCCTTCCGTCCCCGCGGTTCCCTCCGCCAAAGGGGGCGTGACGGAGAACGGCTGGCTCCAGGTCGTTGGAACCCAGCTGTGCAATGAGCGGGGAGAGCCCGTTGTCCTCCACGGCATGAGCTCCCACGGCCTGCAGTGGTACGGCCAGTATGCCTCCGCCCAGGCCATGGCCAACACGGCGGCCTATGGGGCCAACGTGTTCCGGGTGGCCATGTATACGGGGGAGGGGGGCTATCTCAGCCAGCCGGAGGCCATGACGGAGCGGGCCTTCGCCGCGGTGGACGCCGCCATCCAAGCCGATCTGTACGCCATTCTGGACTGGCACATCCTCTCCGACGGAGACCCCATGGCCAATGTGGCGGCGGCGGAGAGCTTTTTCGCCGCGGCGGCGGAGCGGTACAAGGACTGCCCCAACGTGATTTATGAGATCTGCAACGAGCCCAACGGGAACGTGACCTGGGCGGGAAACGTGAAGCCCTACGCCCAGCGGCTGGTCTCCGCCATCCGGGCCCAGGCCCCCAAAAGCGTTATCCTCATCGGCTCCCCCACCTGGAGCCAGGACATCCACCTGGCCGCCGCCGACCCGGTGGCGGGGGAAAACCTGATGTATACCCTCCATTTCTATGCGGGTACTCACGGCCAGGAGCTGCGCCAGCGCATCGACGCGGCAATGGCGGCGGGCCTTCCCGTCTTCGTCTCCGAGTGGGGCGCCAGCCGGGCCGACGGCAGCGGCGGAGTGTTTTTGGAGGAGAGCAAGGTGTGGCTGGACTTTCTGGAGGAGCGGGGCGTCAGCTGGTGCAACTGGTCTCTGTGCGACAAAAACGAGACCTCCGCCGCCCTCAAGCCGGGGACGGCCCCGGCGGGGAGCTGGACGGAGGATGACCTGACCGAGTCCGGCCGGTTTGTGTTCTCTCGGTTCTAAAAAAGGGAAAAGAGAGGGACGGGCTGTTACAGTCCCCCTCTTTTTTCGTCTTCTATTGGTGAAAAGGCTTTTTCAAGGAGGAGACCAAATGGACGACCGGGACATCATCGACCTGTACTGGGCCAGGGATCAGCGGGCGGTTGGGGAGACTGCGGCCAAATATGGCCCCTACTGCGCCGCTGTGGCGGACAACATCCTTCACGATTCCCGGGATACAGAGGAGTGTGTCAATGACACCTGGCTGAAGGCGTGGAATGCCATGCCGCCCCAGAGGCCTCAAAGGCTGAAGCTCTTTCTGGCCCGCATTACCCGAAACCTGGCCTTTGACCGCTGGCGAAAGGGCTCTGCCCAAAGGCGGGGCGGCGGAGAGCTGCCTCTGGCGCTGGAAGAGCTGGGCGAGTGCGTTCCTGGTCAGGATGAGGTGGAGGGAACCGTGGCGGCCGCCGAACTCGCCGAAAGCATGCAACGGTTTTTGGCGGCGCGCCCCGCCCTGGATCGGGATCTCTTCCTGCGGCGGTATTTTTACGTGGAGAGCGCCGCCGCCATCGCCCGGCGATACGGCATGAGCCGGGAGAAGGTCTCCATGCGGCTTATGCGCGTCCGAAAAAAGCTGAAAGACCACCTGACCGAGGAGGGATATCTATGACCCGTGAAGAACTGTTTGAAGCGGTGGGCCAGGCCCCCGACGATGATTTGGCACACAGCGACGGGCGGGGACGAAGGAGCCCCTGGATGGGGGCTGCGGCCCTGGCCTGCGCCGCGGCGCTGGCGCTGGCTTTTTTGCCCAAGGGAGAGCCTGTTTCCCCGGGGACGCCTGACCCCCTGCCTCTGCTGCCCAATGTTGGCCCAACGGCTGGCGCGGGCGGTTCCTATGCCCTGATGGCCTATGACCTGAGTGAGCTGTACCCGGATTCCCCCGGAAGAGATGTGGACGTGCCGGAGACTCTGCCTGTGTGGGATCACCCCACCCACACCTCCTCCGGTACCCCCTGGGGATTGGCGGAGGGGGAGATGGCGGCCCGGATGGAAAAGGCCGCCCAGGCCTTGGGCGTGAAGATCGTGGATGTGGAGGAGGAAAAGGCCGGTGTGTATGGGGATCCCGATGTTCCGGAGGGAACTCTCGTACGCCTGGAGGGGCAAACCGATGGGGGGCTGACCGTGACCTCTTGCGGCAATGGAACCATTGAGGTCATTTTTGCACCCTCGGTGGCCCTGCCGGAGGGCTATTCCTTCACCTTCTCTGACACCGGCCCTGACCAGGCCGGGGAGACCCTGGCCTATCTGGCAGAGCGGTACGCCGCTCTGCTGGACTTCGAAGAACCCCGGGCCGCCGTCTCGGTGGACTACACCTTTGATGGGAGGCCCATTACCTGGTACAGTCTCTACGATGCCGCTGGGGACGTCGCGGAGGATCTGGTGAATTACAGCCTGCGTACGGCCAGTTTCTCCCCTGACAGCGACGGCGGACTTTGGATCATTCGGATCCACGATGAAACCTTGGTGGGGGAAAAGCTGGGAGACTACCCGCTGCGCACGGAGGAGGAGGCCCGGAGGGCCTTGCTCTCTGGAGACTATCACAGCATGGAGCCGGAGCCGTTTCCCGGTGAGGAGGCCCTGCGGGGGGTGGAGCTGATCTACTCCAACGGGGCAGATGATCCGGTGTGGATGCCCTACTACCGGTTCTGGGTAGAGATCGCCCCCCTGACGGAAGGGCTGCCCCAGGGGCTTAAGACCTATGCCTCCTATTACGTCCCGGCGGTACGGCCGGAGTATTTGACCGATGTAGATACCCAAATGGGCAACAATGGATAAGAGCAGAAGGAAGGGGGCCCCCCCAAAGCGCGGGCCCCGGCAGTCGGGGCGGCCAAAAACCCCCGGGGACAGGGGGGGGTGTTGGGGGGTGTTTTTGGTTGGGGGGGGGGGGGGGGCGGGGGGGGGGGTGGGGGCGGGGGGGGGGGGCGGGGGTGGGGCGACCGTTGTGGGGGTGGGGGAGTGGGTTATAAATTA
>CANSYW010000030.1 GCA_947651395.1 uncultured Pseudoflavonifractor sp.
TCTTCAACGCCAACAATGACACCGACGTCAACGGCGACAAGGTCGCTCTGGGCGATGAGGAGGCTCTCGATCCCTCCGCCAAGCCCACTGTGGTCGCTAAGACCACTGGCCTGAGCCTGGGCACCAATGGTACCGATGGCAAGCTCACCCTTGAGGTCACTGTTACCGGCGACAACGGCGGCAAGCTGACCTACAAGTGGAGCGATGGTTCCACCGGCGCTACCCTCGAGGTCAGTGCGGCTGGCACCTATAGCGTGGTCGTCACCAACACCGAGACCGGCAAGGCTCCCACCGCTTCTGATTCTTGCTCTTTCACTGTCACTGCCTAATTTTCAGTCACATTTGAAAGCGCAAAAAAGAACCCCCGGACGAGAGATCGTCCGGGGGTCTCTTTGTTCTCAGTGGAGACCTTCATGTAAACTCCCCTTGAAGGCTTCCGTTTATTTCAGCAGCTTTGTTCCCATAACACAGGGCCCGGCTCCTCAGGAGCCGGGCCCTTGACTTTCTTTTCTTCTACTCCGCAACACTCACCGCGCCGGTGACCCCGTCCACGGCAAAGCGCCAGGGGCTGGTGTCGGTCTCTATGAACCAGGCGGGGCGGAGGGTTATCGTCCCGGAGCCGCCGGCGGCATAGCCGGCATACAGATCCGTCACCTGGGAGCAGACGTAGCCCTCCCGGTTGAGGGCCTCCAGAAACCGGGCCAGGGCGGTGGCCGCGTCGATGGTCTCCTCCCCCGCCATGGGCTCCTCACTCCCCGTCAGACGGCGCAGGGTAAGCCCCTCCAGAGCCTCCCCCCTCCAGGTGAGGTGGGCGGTCCACTGGGGAAGGGGAACTCCGTTCCAGAGCTGGACGTATTGGAAGGTCGTGACCTCCCCCTCCTCTTCCCGTCCGACCAGGTGGGCCTGGAAGCCCAGGGCACTCAGCAGTTCCCGGCCCTGAGCGGCCATGTCGGCCTCCGCCGGGTAAGCCCCGGCCTTCAGCTCCGCCTCCAATTCTCCGGAGGCAGAGACGGTGACGCTGCCCAAAGTCCCCTCCCAGGTGGTGCGGGCCCCCACGGAGGAATGTCCGGTGAGCTCTCCCAACAGGAGCTTTGCCTCCTTCTCCCCCGGCGGCTCCAGCGTCACCCGGCAGCCCTGGAGGTTCAGTTCCCCCGGCACCTCGGCGGGGAGAAAGGAGATGGCGTTTTTCTCCATAATGGCAATGACCCGCTGCCGGGTCTCCCGCTCATACTGCTCGTTGCGCCAGCGGCGCTGGCCCACCATGACCAGCAGAGAGACATTGACGATGACCAGCAGCAAAATGATGATATTCTTGATTTTTGACCAGCGCATTCAGTGCCTCTCCCCCTTTCACTCCTCCGTGATCCAGCCGGCCGTAAGCTCCGCCTGTCCGCTGTCGCTGTAGCGCAGGGTCAGCCGCCCCCCCGCCCCGGGCAGGGCGGACATGGCCGCGGCGGCCAGGCGTTCGCCGGTCACTACACAGACGGCGCCCGAAGCGGTGTAGCTGCGCAGGGAGAGGCTGAAATCACTGATCCGGCGGCCCTTTACCGCAAACCAGGCCGCCTCGCCGGTCTCCCCGGTCCACACGGGCACACCGCCCAATCTGGCCTGGAACCGCACGATCCAGCCCTCGGCGGTGGCCTCCATCCCGGTGAGGACATAGGCGCTCTCCCCTTTCCAAGGCCCCGTGGCTCGGCCCAGGAGCTCCCAGGCGGCCTGTGCCGCCTCGGCGGCGGTGGGAGCCTCCCCGGCGCAGGACACGCCGTAACGGCTCTCCTCCCCGGCGTGGAAGGTCACCTTACCCGCCGCGCTGAGGCGGAGGCGGTCTCCGTTTTCATTGATGGCCAGCTCACCGGCGGACTCATAGGCAAAGTCCACCCCGGACTGGAACCCAAGTGAGCTCAGCACCCGCTCCAGGGCCTCCCGGTCGTTGACCAGATCGGGGGAGGCGGCGGCGTAGATCTGGGGCTGGGGGGCGGTCATGGACACCAGGACCCAGGGATCCAGGGTTTCATAGGTCTTGTCATACTGGGTGAGGGTATGGGCATAGGCCGCGCCGTTGGGGCTGAATTCCGTCAGGACGGCGTCCATATGCCCCTCATAGGCCACCTGGGTCCTGGCCCGGCGATAGGTATCGCCGCTCTCCCGCCAGGCCAGCCAGACCTCCCTGCCGTCCCAGGCCAGGGTCAACAGCTGGGCGGAGCCGGAGAGACTTCCCCCTCCGCCCAGCCACTCGGACAGCGTCTCCAGAGGCGGGGCGCCCTGAAAGCCGCAGGATATCCCCGGGGCCTCCATCAGGTTCCGGAATTGCCGGGTGGTGATATCCTCCGTCGGCCCGGCGGTGGCCAGCCCTTCTCCCAACAGAGTGGAGACCCGCTCGAAGGCCCGTCCCACCAGATTCTCATCATAGCTCACCCCATACAGTCCCATATGGCTGCGCACCGACACCGTGCAGGGGGTCACCGCCTCAGAGCGGGGACGGTCGTCGGGAGAGGCGGTGGCCGCCGGCTCGGCGATCCAGCCCTGGACCTGGGAAAACATGGGGGTCTGGAGGGCCAGGAACACCGCCGAGCAGGTCAGGGCCAGGATGAGCAGATCCTTGCACAGCTCCACAATCCTCTGCCGGCCGGTGGGTCTGGCAACGGGTGGCTTGCGCTTATGCCCTGCCATGTCTGGGCCCCTCCACCGGCAGCTCCACCCGGATGGTCAGCCCGGGCTCCCGCTTATCCACGATCCGGATCTCCCCCTGATGCTGCTCCACGATCTCCTTGGCGATGGACAGCCCCAGGCCGGTCCCCCCCGACTCCCGGGAGCGGGCCTTGTCCACCCGGTAGAACCGCTCAAAAATGCGGCCCTGATCCTGCTTCGGAATGCCGATGCCGTTGTCGGAGACCTCCAGCCACACCCGGCCGGAGTCCAGCTTCCCCGCGGAGACCTCGATCTTCCCGCCGTCGGGGGTATATTTGATGGCGTTGGACACCACGTTCATCATCACCTGAGTCACCCGCTCCCGATCCGCCGTGATCCGGGGCAGGCCGGGCTCCAGCACCGTGGTGAGTACATGGCCATGGCGCTGGGCCTCCATCATATTGGCGCTGACCATGCTCTCAATGGCCTCGGCAAAGGAGAATTCCGTCAGGTTCAGCTCTCCCCGGCCGGAGTCAAACCGGGAGAGGGTGAGCAGATCCTGAACGATATGGGCCATGCGGTCAGACTCGCTGAGAATGACGCTCAAAAAGTTCTTTTCCGTGTCCGCGGGCAGCGCTCCGGCGTTGTCCACCAAGGTCTCGGCATAGGAGTGGATATTGGTCAGCGGGGTGCGCAGCTCATGGGAGACATTGGCCACAAACTCCTTGCGCATCTCCTCGGTACGATGGCGCTCGGTGACGTCGTGGATGACCACCAGCACGCCGGTCTTCTCCCGATGCTCCCTGTCAAAGAGAGCCATCAGCAGCTCCAGGCTCCGCCCACCCAGCTCCAGGCTGGCGGAGACATAGCCCTCCTTCCGGGTGGAGAGCAGCTCATCCTGGATGGCGCCGCCCCCAAAGATGGCGCTGTAGTCGATGGTCTCCCCCACCGGCAGGGCCTGGCCCAGCATCTCCTCGGCGGCGGGGTTGGAGTGAATGATCTCCCCTCTGGAG
Organism: uncultured Pseudoflavonifractor sp.; assembly: GCA_947651395.1. GTDB lineage: Bacteria > Bacillota > Clostridia > Oscillospirales > Oscillospiraceae > Vermiculatibacterium. The sequence goes on from CANSYW010000030.1 coordinate 3,642, forward strand.
GTAAAGGCCACCACGCCGTCGGTCATGCATAGGAAGAGGGTGTCCAGCTTGTTGCGCTCGTTCTCCACCTCCTGGATGGTGTTCTGGAGCTGGCCGGCCATGTTGTTGAAGGTGGCGGTGAGCACGCCGATTTCGTCCCGGGAGTCCACCTCGATCTTATGGGAAAAGTCCCCCTCGGCCACCTCCTCGGCGCCCTCGGTGAGCCGCTCGATGGGGGTGATAAGGGTCTTGGACAGCAGGAAGGACAGCAGCACGGAGATCACAATGCCAAAGCCAAGCGCCTCCAGAATGAGGGTGACCAGCTGGCCGGTCAGGCTCTGCACCGTCTGCTTGCTGTCCTTGATATAGACCACATAGTCCCGCCCGCCCCGGCTGATGGGGATGGCCACGTCCATATAGGCCGCCGAGGCGTCGGAGGCGTCCCCCACCGTCCCGGTGAGGGCGGCGGAGAGGTTGTGGGTCATAGGCAGGTTCCCGCTGTGCTCGGCGCTGTCGGAGCTGGTCAGGCATGCGCTGGTGGCGGCGTCCAGCACATAATAGTTCCGGGTCTGGCCGTCCACGCCCAGATTGCCTGTATAGGTGCGCAGCATCTGCCCGATCTGCTCCGCGCCGTCCTCCTCGTCCTCGGCGGCATTTTGCAGATCCTGGACGAACTCCACGTCATTTTGGAACACACTTTGCATCTGGTCGTAAAACTGGTTGAGATAAAACCCGGACACCGAGTTCACCAAAAACGCGCCCACCACGGTCATCAGCGAGATAATGAGCAGCGTCATGATGAGCATGAGCTTCATATGCAGGCTGCGGAACACAGGGCCACCCCCTTTGGAAAAATGGAAAGGAATTATGCGGGGATATATCAGGAGATCTGATAGACCCGCAGGGTGCTGTAGGGACGCTTGGGATCCTTGGGTTTGGAGATCAGCTCTCCATCCACCAGCCGGTAATCGTATTTGGCCTCGTCATAGGCCGCCACGGTGAGGCCCGCCTCCCCGGCCACGACGCCGCAGACCGCCCCCTTGAGCCGGTGGCGGGAGACGGGGCGGAGGGTCTCGTCATAGCCCATCAGGGTGCCGCTGCCCGAGCAGACCCAATAGCGGCCCGCCCGGTCGGCCCAGGCTCCCCACTGCTTGTCCTTCACGAGAAGCTGTTGGCGGATGGACAGATCCCCGGGATCCAGGAGCCACAGGCCCTGGGTATAAGAGGACAAAAACAGGGTATCCCCACTGGGAGAAAAGGCGACATCCCAATTGCACCAGCCGGGCAGCTCCACCCGGCCCAGCAGATTCAGCTCGGCGTCCAAACGGAAAAGCGTGGTTTTTTGCGCGAGATAGTCCGTCCTGACCAAATAGAGGCCCTCTCTCCACAGAAGGAACCGGGTGTTCTGTTCCACTTCTGCCTGGGAGCCCTGCCGCCCCTCCAGATCAAGCCAGGACAGCCGCTGACACTCTTCATCGCTGGTATCGGAAATATAGACGCGCTCCTGGGTGACCGTCATCACGCTGGTAAATTGGGGCAGGGCCCTGCTCCATCGGGGCCGCCCATCCGGCCCAAACCGGGCGACTGCATAGGCGGGGGGGCCGTAGTCGGAGGCGAAGACGAAGCCACCCCAAAAGCCCCCGTCGGGCAGCAGACGGAATACCTTGGGGTCGTTGGCGGCCACCGCCCGGCCCTCACATTCCAGGGGCTCCTGCCAGGGCAGAAGATCCTGGGAATCGTAGCCGATGACGCTTCCCGTGGAGAAGCCCATTTCGCTCCACCCCTGGGAAAGAGACACGATCCTCCCGCCCTCGATGCGGCAGGTCTTATCAGGGTCAAAGCCCCCCTGGGGCCCCACGCACACAAGGCCCTTGTCCGCCTCCAGCCGCCAGAGCTGGTTGGCGGGGGACAGGTACTGCCCCTCCCCGTCCGTCGGGGTCAAAATGTGATACTTACCGTCCGTCTCCATGGAATAACCGGCCGACACCACCATTTGGGGCAGCTCCTGAATGACCTCTGCCCGGGTCGTACTCTTGAGTTTGGGCGGGTCGGGGTGGTTCGCCAGCCAGGCGTCTGCCCGGGCCTCGTCCCGAGCAGCGGGCTTTGTGGGCGGAAATTCCTTGTCCGCCCACAGGGGCAGGCCCAAAAGGGCCGCCGTCAGTTTCAGCTGTTCACAGGCGTCCCCCTTCTTCCAGACGGCTCTCAGCCGCTTCTCATCCTCAGGGGGAAGGCCCAGGGCTTCCCGAAACAGCCGGATGTTCCCCGGCTTGTTTTCATTCTCATAGGGATTTAAAAGGTGCCCTGTCAGCCTCTTTCCGGCCTGAAAGAGCTCAAAACTTACCACATCGTCGTCAAAAAGAGCGGCGGAGAGCACCACTGCCTGCGGCAGCCTTCGGGAGAGCTTCTTCCCCTCCCGCTCTACGCTGCCCCACTGAAACTCCTCCTGATAAGCGGAGACGAACCCCTCTGCCCACTGTCCCACCAAAGCCTTGGGCAGCAAAGCGGAGACCTCCTCCAAAGAGGCCCCTTTCACATGCAGGTTGCCCAGCTTTGTTCCCAACGGTCTATCCCTCCTGGTGGAACAGATAGCCCAGCCCCCGCCGGGTGATGATGAACTTGGGGTTGGCCGGGTCGTCCTCCACCTTCTCCCGCAGCCGCCGCACGGCCACGTCCACCGCCCGCACGTCGCCCACATAGCCGTCGTAGTTCCACACGTGCTCCATCAGCGCCTCCCGGGAGAAGACCTTCTCCGGCTGGGCGGCCATAAACTTCAAAAGCTCGAACTCCCGCTGGGTCAGATCCAGGGCCTTGCCGTCCTTAAAGGCCATCAGCAGCGCCACATCCACCAGAATGCGGCCCCGCTCCATGCGCTGATCTTCCCCGGAGCCGGCCTCGCCGGGCTGGGCGGTGAGCATCTCGGTGCGGCGGATGTTGGCTTTTACCCGGGCCAGCAGCTCCCGCATGGAAAAGGGCTTGGTTATGTAGTCGTCGGCCCCCAGCTCCAGACCGAAGACCTTGTCGCTCTCCTCCTCCCGGGCGGTGAGCATGATGATGGGGGTGGAGCGGTTTTTCTCCCGCACCGCCTTGCACACGTCAAAGCCGTTCATCCGGGGCAGCATCAGATCCAGCAGGATCAGGTCGGGATCCTTCTCCAGGGCCAGCTTCAGTCCCGCCTCCCCGTCGTAGGCCTCCAGGGTATCATACCCCTCCTTGCCCAGGTTGAAGGCCAGGATATCCACAATATTCTTTTCATCTTCCACAATGAGGATCTTCTTGCTCATACTCTTCCTCCCGCCTCGCGGCTCATGTATTCCTTTGCCTTTAATATGCACGCCACAGTCTTGGCGTCGGTGAGCTCCCCTGCCATGACCCTTTGGTACAGCTCGGCAAAGGGGGCCTTTCTCACCTCTAAAAATTCATCGGGATCCAGATGCTGGGGGCCAAAGCGCAGGCCCCGGGCCAGATACATGTGCAGCACCTCGCCGGAAAAGCCCGGGGAGGCCAGAAGCTCGCCCAGGTAGATGAACTCCTCCGGCTCCGCCCCGATCTCCTCGCTCAGCTCCCTGAGCGCGGCCTCACGGTGGGGCTCGGCGGGGCCGTCCAGCTTTCCGGCGGGCAGCTCCTCCACGATCCTTCCGAAGGGATAGCGGAACTGGCGCACGGTGTAGGCCGTACCGTCGGCGGTCAGAGGCAACACGCACACCCCGCCGGGGTGCTCCACCACCTCACGGGAGGCCAGCTTTCCGTTGGGCAGCCGGGCGGTGTCCCTGCGCAGCCTGACGACCCTGCCCTCAAAAAGCACCTCGCTGTCCACGGTCTCCTCGTAAAGCTCCACATGATCACCCCATTATGACATACTACCAGATAGTATACCACAGATCTGCCCGCCCTGTCACCTGAAACTTTCGCTTTTTTCCCCGCTTCCAATCATTACAGCTATACGGCCACGCTCCGAAGCTCTATAATGGAAGCAAACCGTCAAAGGAGGCCCTCCATGACCATCCAACCCATCGGCGCCAACCGTGTCGCCCTCACCCTCACCTCTGACGAGCTGTCCCTGTACGGCTGCTCCCCCGCCAGCCTCACCCTGGAACAGGCCCTTGCCCTCACCCGGGACGTATGCGGCCGGGAGGGGATCCTTCTGGAGGGCTCCGTGGAGCTTGAGATCTATCCTGGACAGTGGGACGTGATGCTCTTCGCCCACGGCGCCGCCGCCATGCCGCCCCGTCCCATCCCCCGCCGCCCCCTTCGCCACAGGCGGGTGCGGCGGGAACCTACATAAATTTGCGTTTACATCTGGAAAAAATATGATATAATAGAGGGCACCCCGCAGAAGAGGAGGCCCCCCATGGACAAAAAAGGCACCAAGCCCATCGCCAAAAACGCCAAGGCATTCCACGACTATTTTGTCGAGGAGCGCTACGAGGCCGGGGTCGTTCTCTCGGGCACCGAGGTCAAATCCATCCGCCAGGGCGGCGCCAACCTGAAGGACAGCTGGTGCCAGGTCAAGGACGGGGAGCTGTGGCTCTACGGAGTACATATCAGCCCCTACGAAAAGGGCAACATCTTCAACAAGGATCCCCGGCGCACCCGGAAGCTGCTGATGCACAAGCGGGAGATCATGCGTCTTCTGGGCACCGTTCAGCGGGACGGCCTGACCCTGGTTCCCCTCAATCTTTACTTCAAGGACTCCAGGGTAAAGGTGGAGATCGGCCTGTGCAAGGGCAAAAAGCTCTACGACAAGCGGCAGAGCGCCGCCGAGCGGGACTCCAAACGGGCCATCGACCGGGCCATGAAGGACAGAGGCCGTTTTTGACCCGGCGGGCCACCCAACAAGAAGAAAGGACGTGTTTTTATGGCACAGAACCCCATTGTCACGATCGAGATGGAAAACGGCGGCGTAATGAAAGCCGAGCTCTATCCCGAAGTGGCTCCCAACACGGTAAACAACTTTATCTCCCTGGTGAAGAAGGGCTTTTATGACGGGCTCATCTTCCACCGCTGCATCCCCGGCTTTATGATCCAGGGCGGCGATCCCCAGGGCACGGGCACCGGCGGGCCGGGTTACACCATCCCCGGCGAGTTTGCCTCCAACCGGTTCCCCAACGACCTCAAGCACGACCGCGGGGTGCTCTCCATGGCCCGGACCATGGCCCCCAACTCGGCGGGCAGTCAGTTCTTTCTCATGGTGGCTCCCGCTCCCCATCTGGACGGGGAGTACGCCGCCTTCGGTAAGGTCATTGAGGGCATGGAGACCGCCGACGCCATTGTGATGGCCCCCCGGAACGTCTATAACGACAAGCCCAACCAGGATCAGCGGATGAGGAAGGTCACCGTGGACACCTTTGGTGTGGACTATCCGGAGCCGAACCACTCCTGAATCCTCTTTCTTCTTCCCTTTCGGGCGTTTATGCCCGTCTTGCCCCCTGACGGGGGCTCAACGGGGGCGTACTGGTTTCGACGGGGGCGTGGAAGTGGGAATAGCGGGCGGATGCGCCTAACATCCTTAAAATGGGCAAAAAACAATTAAACGCCAACAATAACGTTGAGCTCGTCGCGGCTTAAGCCGTGACCGTCCCGCCCGAGAGGGCCACGGCTTGGGATGGGGCGTCGTTGAGTGGCGAACGTGAGTGCGGCAAAGCTTTGAGCCCACCATGCACAATGAAGCTACCAAGCCTTTGAGTGTGTCAGTCCACGCCTGGGTAAGGGAATGTAAATGACTGTCTGCGCCCGGAGAAGTTCCCATGAAAATGCTTTCGGACGGGGGTTCGACTCCCCCCGCCTCCACCAAACGAGAGCCAGACGAACTCCGCCCCCACCGTTTATATGGTGGGCGG
>CANSYW010000031.1 GCA_947651395.1 uncultured Pseudoflavonifractor sp.
GGTGTTTCCAAAGAGGGGACATCGCAATGTCCCCTCTTTGGTCGTTTCAAGGGGGAGTCCAGAGGGGGGGAAATCGAAATCCCCCCTCTGGGGGGTTCTTGGGGGGCGTGGGGGGCTATTCTTGCCCTCAAGAATACTCCCCCACATTCTCTCCCAGCCCGAGTGGCTGGATCACTCAAAACAAGGAGGCATCTCCATATGACATTAGAGACCCCCCGCCTCATCCTGAGGCCCTTCACCCCGGAGGACGCCGCCGATCTCTATGAGTACGCGAAGGATCCCCGGGTGGGTCCCGCCGCCGCCTGGCCGCCCCATCAAAGCCTGGAGGAGAGCCGGGAGATCATCCAAACGGTGTTTTCCGCCCCCAACACCTTCGCCGTGGTGGACAAGCCCACCGGGAAGGTCATCGGCTCGGCGGGCTTTGTGGGTCGCCATCAGACCCTGCTCCCCGGCCCCGACGACGAGATCGGCTACGCCCTGAACCCCGCCTATTGGGGCCGGGGCCTGATGCCCGAGGCGGTGGAGGAGCTGCTGCGGTACGGCTTTGAGGAGCTGGGGCTCCGGACGATCTGGTGCGGGCACTATGATTTCAATGACAAGTCCCGCCGGGTGGTGGAGAAGTGCGGCTTTCTCTACCGCTTCACAGAAAAGAACTGGGTGGAGCTGATGAATGAGGAGCGCACCGAGCTCCACTACGCCCTGACCTGTGAGGAGTGGAAGCGTCTGAGATAGAGAGGCGTGCCCCGCCCCATGGGGCGATCCCGCCGGGAGGAGGTTTTACATGTCTGAATACTACATTCCCACCGCCCCCTCGGAGACGGAATTTACCGAGAAGCGCTCCCGGTTTATCGGTCACGTCTGGCCGGTGGAGACCGAGGCCGAGGCCCGCGCCTGCATTGAGGCCATGAAAAAGCGCTATCACGACGCCCGCCACAACTGCTGGTGCTACCGGCTCAAGGAGGGGGGCGTGGAGCGCTATTCCGACGACGGGGAGCCCCAGGGCACCGCGGGTCAGCCCATGCTCAATGTGTTCCAGCGGGAGGAGATCACCAACGTGGTGTGTGTCTCCACCCGCTATTTCGGCGGCATCCTTCTGGGGGCCGGAGGGCTGACCAGGGCCTACACCCGCTCGGCCAAGGACGCCCTGGACGCCGCCGGGGTGTCGGTGGTGCGGCCCTGGATCCTGTTGGAGTGCTCCTGTCCCTACCCTCTCTTTGAGCGCTTGAAGCTGGAGACGGTGGGGCTGGGGGGCGTGGAGGGGGAGCATGAGTTCGGCTCCGCCATCCTCTTCCGGGCCCTTCTGCCCCAAGGCATGGAGGAGGAGTTTGCCCGGCGGCTGGGGGAGCTCTCCTCCGGAGGGAGCGAGGCCAAAGCCGTGGGGACACGGTGGAAGGCGGTGCCCCGGGAGGGGATATAAAAGGGTCGGCCATTCTCTGAATGGCCGATTTTTTCAGAAATTTTCTGAAAAAAGAGGGTTTTTCAGCTTTCTGTCGTATATAGAGATAGAAGAAAAAAAGAAAGGGGGCGGAGAACGGTGACCATTCGGGAACAGCTGGAGGCGCGGGAGGAGAAGGATCTGTCGCCTCTGGCCTGCCGATCCACCCAGTCCAGGGGGCGTCAGCGCCCTGTGGAGCCCTGCCCGGTGCGCACCTGCTTCCAGCGGGACACCGACCGTATCGTCCACTGCAAGGCCTTCCGGCGCCTCAAGCACAAGACCCAGGTCTTTCTCCAGCCTGAGGGGGATCACTACCGTACCCGGATGACCCACACCCTGGAGGTGGCCCGGGTGGCCCGCACCATCGCCCGGGGCCTGGGGCTCAATGAGGATCTTGCCGAGGCGGCCGCTCTGGGCCACGACCTGGGCCACACCCCCTTCGGTCACGCCGGGGAGCGGCTTTTGAATGAGATCATGCCCGGCGGCTTTCGCCACTTTGAACAGTCCTTGCGGGTGGTGGATCGGCTGGAGAATGAGGGGGAGGGTCTGAACCTGACCTATGAGGTGCGCCGGGGCATCCTGTGCCATTCCGGCGGGGAAGAGGCGGAGACGCTGGAGGGGCGGATCGTGCGCATCTCCGACAAGATCGCCTATCTCAGCGCCGACATCGACGACGCCCTCCGGGGCGGGATCATCTATCCGCTGGACATTCCCGCCGAGGTGGCCCAAAACCTGGGGACCACCCACGCCCAGCGCATCAACACCCTGGTCATGGACATCATCACCGAGAGCCAGGGAAAGAGGGACATCCTGCAATCACCGGAGAAGAAGGCGGCCATGGCCCAGCTCAAGGACTTCATGTTCGCCTCGGTCTATCTCAATCCCATGGCCAAGGGGGAGGAGGGCAAGGCCCAGGAGCTTCTGCGGCGGCTGTTTGACTACTACATGGCCCATCAGGATAAACTCCCCCAGGAGTTTCTGGAGATCCGGGACGCCGAGGGGGATCAGAGGGCGGTGTGCGACTACATTGCCGGTATGACCGACGCCTACGCGGTGGAGACCTACCTGGATCTGTTTATGCCCAAGTCCTGGTCGGTGAAGTGATGGAGGTGGGCGGGACGAGGGCGTCCCGCCCCACATGACGGGGGCCGTCCCACATGACGAGGGCGTGTCCCGCCCACGAAAACGGTATAACACTGTCAGAGTTTGGCAATCATAGCTGAGAATGTGAACATGGGGAAAGGGGGGAGCGTCTTGCCTATTCCGGAACAATTTATTGATGAGCTGGTGGCCCGCAATGAAATATCGGATGTGGTGGAGGAATATGTCCACCTGACCCAGAAGGGCGGGAACCTGTGGGGGCTTTGTCCCTTCCACACGGAAAAGACCCCCTCCTTCTCCGTATCCCGGGACAAGCAGATCTATCACTGCTTCGGCTGCGGCAAGGGGGGCGGGGTCATCTCCTTTGTGATGGAGATGGAGCACCTCAGCTTTCCCGACGCGGTGCGGCACCTGGCCAAGCGGGTGGGCATGGAGGTGCCGGAGACCGGAGGGAGCGACGAGGGCCGCAAAAGGCTCCACCGGGTCCTGGAGGCCAACAAGGCCGCCGCCCGGTTCTACTACGGTTACCTGGGCTCTCCCGGCGGGGAGGCGGTCCGGGAATATATCGCCCAGCGTCAGATCAGTCCCAAATTCGCCACCCGCTTCGGCCTGGGGGCCGCGCCGGGGGAGTGGGACGCTATGACGAAGGCCCTTACCGCCCAGGGCTTTTCCAAGCTGGAGCTCATCGACGCGGGGCTGGCGGTGGCGGGAAAGAACGGCGGGATCTACGACAAGTTCCGCTCCCGGCTCATGCTCCCGGTCATCGATGTGCGGGGAGATGTGGTGGGCTTTACCAGCCGGATATTGCCGGGGCTGGAGGGGGCCAAATACCTCAACAGCCCGGACACGCTGTGCTTCAAGAAGAGCCAGCTTATCTACGCCCTCAACTTCGCCAAGGCCACCAAGCGGCCCAACCTGATCCTGGTGGAGGGCAACATCGACGTGATCACCCTTCATCAGGCGGGCTTTGACAATGTTGTGGCCACCATGGGTACCGCCCTTACCGCCGATCACGCCCGGATCCTCTCCCGGTACACCAAGGAATTGGTGCTCTGCTACGACAACGACGCGGCGGGGAAGAAATCCACCGAGCGGGTGCTGGGCATCCTGAAAAACGCCGATCTCACCGTGCGGGTGCTGCAGCTGCCCAATGCCGTGGGAGAGGACGGAAAGCCCCTCAAGCAGGATCCGGATGATTTTATCAAGCGCTTTGGCCCCGCCGCCTTTGAGAAGTGCCTCAATGGCTCGGCGGGACAGAACGACTATCGGCTGGACGCCCTGGCGGCGGGGGCCGACCTGGACAGTGACGAGGGCCGGGTGGCCTTTCTGCGCATGGCGGTAGAGACCGTGGGGGGGCTGGAGAGCTCCATTGAGCGGGAGATATATGGGGCCAAGGCGGCCAAGACCGCGGGCATTTCGGAGAGCGCTTTCCACCAGGAGGTGGAGCGATGGCGAAAAAACCGGGCCTGGCAGGCGAAGAAGAAGGAGGGACGCAAGGCCATGGCTCCGGCGGTGAATCTTCAGCCCAGGAGCCGGGAGCTGCGCTATGACAATGTCCGCTCCGCCCGGGCGGAGGAGGGGCTGGTGCGTCTGGTGCTGCTGGACAGCGTCCTCTTTTCCAGGGCGGTGATAGAGCCCGAACAGTTTTCCTCTCCGGTGCTGGGCAAGGCCTTCCGGCTGCTGCGGGACCGGCATGAGCGGGGCCTCAGCGTCAGCCTTCCCGCTTTGGAGGGGGAGTTGACCGGAGAGGAGATGAGCCACCTGGTGCAGGTGGCGGCACAGCCGGAATCCCTGGCCTATGCGGATCGATCCATGGCAGATTACATAGAGACCATACAGGCGGAGGCGGCGGCACGGGAGGCGCCCAAGGACGAAAACGCCCTGCTGGCCCTGCGCGAAAGACAAAGAAAGACAATGGAGGATGGACAATGAGTGAGAAGAAGAGCGGCAAGAATCAGGAGGAGAAGAAGACCAAGGCAAAGCTGCCTGAGCAGGCCCCCCTTACCCCGGAGGAGCTGGAGAGCAAGCACGCGGAGATCATGAAGCTGCTGGAGGGCGTGCCCGGGGCGGAGCGGATCAGTGAGCTGATCCTCAAGGGAAAGAAGAAGGGGAAGCTGTCTTCCTCTGAGATGATGGATACCCTGGACGAGCTGAATCTGGACGGGGATCAGATGGACAAGATCTACGACGTGATGGAGAACCAGGGCATCGACATGGTGGGGGACGAGGAAGACCTCCCCGAGCTGGAGGCCCTGGTGGATCTTGCGGACGAGGATCTGGCCCCTCCGCCGGAGGAGCTGGCGGAGGTGGAGGAGATCTCCGAGGAAGAGGTGGTGGATCCCGCCGCCCTGGCGGAATCCTTCGGCATCGACGATCCGGTGCGGATGTACCTCAAGGAGATCGGCAAGGTGGATCTGCTCACCAGCGACGAGGAGATCTCTCTGGCTCAGGATATGGGCCTGGGCGCGGCCGCCGCGGAGACCCTGGCCGAGGCTGGGGACGACCTGGATGAGAACACCCGCAAGGAGCTGGAGGCGGCGGTGAAGAAGGGCGAGCGGGCCAAGCAGCGGCTGGCGGAGGCCAACCTGCGGCTGGTGGTGTCCATTGCCAAGCGATATGTGGGCCGGGGCATGCTGTTCCTGGATCTGATCCAGGAGGGAAATCTGGGCCTGATCAAGGCGGTGGAGAAGTTCGACTACACCAAGGGCTATAAGTTCTCCACCTACGCCACCTGGTGGATCCGGCAGGCCATTACCCGGGCCATCGCCGATCAGGCCCGCACCATCCGCATTCCTGTCCACATGGTGGAGACCATCAACAAGGTCATCCGGGTCTCCCGCCAGCTCCTCCAGGAGCTGGGTCACGACCCCAGCCCCGAGGAGATCTCCGAGGAGATGGGTATGCCCGCGGAGAAGGTGCGGGAGATCCTGAAGATTGCCCAGGAGCCTGTGAGCCTGGAGACCCCCATCGGCGAGGAGGAGGACTCCCACCTGGGGGACTTTATCCCCGATGAGGACGCCTCCGAGCCCGCCGAGGCGGCCAGCTATACCCTGCTCAAGGAGCAGCTCATTGAGGTGCTGGACACCCTGACCCCCCGGGAGGAAAAGGTGCTCAAGCTCCGCTTCGGTCTGGAGGACGGCCGCACCCGCACCCTGGAAGAGGTGGGCAAGGAATTCAATGTGACCCGGGAGCGGATCCGCCAGATCGAGGCCAAGGCCCTGCGGAAGCTCCGCCACCCCTCCCGGAGCAAAAAGCTGAAGGACTTTTTGAATTAAGGGGAGGAGGCACGGTGTTGACACTGCCTGAGCTGCTGCGGGGCAATCCCTATCCAGGCCGGGGGATCGCCTTGGGACGCTCCGCTGACGACCGGCGGTCGGTGATCGTCTATTTTATCATGGGCCGCAGCGAGAACAGCCGCAACCGCGTCTTTGTGGAGACCCGGGACGGCATCAGGACCCGGGCCTTTGACGAGAGCAGGATGACCGATCCCAGCCTTATCATCTACCACCCGGTGCGCCTGCTGCCGGGCGGATCGCTGGTGGTGACCAACGGCGACCACACCGACACCATCCGGGACTTCATCGCCCGGGGGAAGTGCTATCGCCACGCCCTGCTGACCCGGACCTTTGAGCCCGACGGCCCCAACTGGACGCCCCGTATCTCCGGGGTACTGAAGCCGGACGGGAGCTACAACCTCTCCATCCTGAAGAGCGCCGGGGGAGATCCGTCTTGCTGTCAACGGTTTTTCTATGAATACGACGCCCCCATGCCCGGCGTGGGGCACTTTATCAGTACATATCTGACGGACGGTGATCCGCTGCCCTCCTTTGAGGGGGAGCCCTGCCGGGTGGATCTGCAGAACGAGACGGCCCGGGAGCTGGCGGACAAGGTGTGGGAGGCGATGGACGGGCAAAACAAGGTCGCGCTCTTTGTCCGCACGGTGGACGCCGCCGGGAAAACCGACAGTGTCATCATCAACCGACACGGGGAGGCGGAACAATGACCGAGCTGGAGCTGAAATACGGCTGCAATCCCAACCAGAAGCCCGCCCGTATTTTTATGAAGGACGCCGGCCTACTGCCGGTCACGGTACTTAACGGGAGGCCGGGCTATATCAATTTTCTGGACGCCCTCAACGCCTGGCAGCTGGCGCGGGAGTTGAAGGAGGCCACCGGCCTGCCCTCCGCCGCCTCCTTCAAGCACGTCTCTCCGGCGGGGGCCGCCGTGGGCCTGCCTTTGGATGAGACCGACCGGAAAATGTACTTTGTGGATGGGGAGGGGGAGCTCTCCCCCATCGCCTGCGCCTACATCAGGGCCAGGGGCGCTGACCGCATGAGCTCATACGGGGACTGGGCGGCCCTGTCCGATGTGTGCGACGCCGACACGGCCGGCTACCTGAAAGGGGAGGTCTCCGACGGCATCATCGCCCCCGGCTATACCCGGGAGGCGCTGGATATCCTGAGGAGCAAGAAGAAGGGCAATTACAACGTGGTTCAGATCGACCCCGCCTACGTCCCCGCCCCGGTGGAGCGCAAGGACGTGTTTGGGATCACCTTTGAGCAGGGGAGAAACGAATACCGGATCGACGGGAGCCTGCTGACGGATATCGTCACGGAGAACAAGACCCTGCCTCAGCAGGCCGGGCGTGACATGATCGTGGCTCTGATCACCCTGAAATATACCCAGTCCAACTCGGTGTGCTATGTGAAGGACGGCCAGACCATCGGCGTGGGTGCCGGCCAGCAGAGCCGGATCCACTGCACCCGGCTGGCGGGCTCCAAGGCGGACACCTGGTTTTTGCGGCGGCACCCCAGGGTCCTGGGCTTGGATTTCACGGCGGGGATCCGCCGCCCCGACCGGGACAACGCCATCGACAACTACCTGCTGGGGGAGACGGATGAGGGGGCTTTTGCCACATTGCCCGAGCCGCTGACGCAGACGGAGCGTGAGGCGTGGCTGTCCCGGCTCACCGGCGTCACCCTGGGCTCCGACGCCTTTTTCCCCTTTGGGGACAACGTGGAGCGGGCCCACCGCAGCGGCGTGGCCTACATCGTCCAGCCCGGCGGCAGTATCCGGGATGACCATGTAATCGCCACGGCGGACAAGTATGGAATGACCATGTGCTTCACCGGTATGAGGCTGTTCCACCACTAAAAAATTTTTGAGAAATTTTCATTTTCCTGTTGACAAACGCAATATGATTTGCTAAAATATCATTCGTTCGGTACGGTACAAGATGCCGACAGGAAAGTGAATATGGGGGTATAGCTCAGCTGGGAGCCCGGCTTGTAGCAAATGCACCCCTCTAAA